>NZ_FOHN01000050.1 GCF_900111595.1 [Clostridium] polysaccharolyticum
GTTGAAGTTTGAGAAGAACCATAATGGAATGTAAGATACTGAAACGCAAATTATCATAAATTTAATTTGCAAAAACAGATAAAAAGGTGTAAAATATTACAAATAGTAAAGAAATCAGAAAGGGAGTTATAATGAACTTAGAAAATTATTTAGCTAAACCAGACAAAACAATTCAACAGCACAATGAAGAACTACTGGAATGCCTATCCCAAATAACCCAGCTAGGCTATTTACAGGATGAGCAGATTATTAGGCTAGTTAAAGAAAGCTGTCTGTACCATGACTGTGGAAAAGTAAACGAAGAATTTCAAAAAAGAGTACATAGCAAAGATAAGAAAATCAGATTTGATCCCACAAAAGAAGTACCACATAACGTATTATCACTGTATTTTCTTGATGAGGGCAAATACCAAACGGAAGAATTTCCGATAATACAATATGCAGTTGGTTATCATCATAATTATGGGAGCGTATATGGATATTTGAGGAAAAAACAGAATCTTATAAAAAATCTATTGGAATCCTTTCCTGTTTACCCAGGCTTTCGTGCAGACAGGTTTATAAGAGATATAGACCGTATCAGACAAACCCCGAAAGCAATTTTAGTCAAAGGACTTCTTCACAAATGTGACTACTGTGCCAGTGGAGGTGTGAAAGCAGAATTTCCTAACGATTTTCTGGAAAATTCCTTAGAAGAGCTGCTTCATAAATGGAAAGAGAATAAACCAGATGCAGACTGGAATGAATTGCAGCAGTTCTGTAAACAGCATCAGAAGGAAAACATTATGGTAACAGCACCGACGGGAATGGGAAAAACCGAAGCAGCATTACATTGGCTTGGAAATGGAAAAGGATTTTTTGTGTTGCCACTCCGTACAGCCATCAATGCTATGTACGATAGAATCCGGATCGATCTTTTAAACGATAAGAAGATTTCAGAACGTCTTGCACTTCTTCATTCTGAATCTGCAGAATATCTAATAAATAATTCCAAAATGCACATAGAAGAAATCCAGTCCTACAATTTACTTGGAAAGCAGCTATCCCTTCCATTGACAGTTAGCACAATGGATCAATTATTTGATTTTGTATTTTTTTATGCAGGATATGAATTAAAACTAGCCACCTTTTCCTATTCTAAAATCATTATTGACGAAATCCAGATGTATAATGCAGAACTGCTTGCATATTTAGTATTTGGTTTGGAGCAGATTGAAAAAATAGGTGGGAAGATTGCCATTATAACCGCAACGTTAATGCCCTTTGTAAGAGATAAGCTGGCAAAAAATATGAAATTTTCAGAGCAGGCATTTCCAAGCACATTAAAAAGGCACTCCGTAAAAGTCATAGACGAGGCAATCAACGCAAAAGACATTTTGAATACATATGCTGAAAATAAAAGTAAAGGGAAACGGAATAAAATTTTAGTCATTTGCAATACCATCAAAAAGGCGCAGCAGTTGTATCGAGAAATAGAAGAATCTTCTTCACTTGTGCCAGAGGAAGAACTTCACATGCTCCATGCCCGTTATATCCGTAAAGAAAGAGCAGAGCTGGAAAGAGAAATAAAAGCATTTGCAGGGAGCAAAAAAGAACTTCCACCGCCAGCCAATGGCATATGGATATCTACTTCTTTGGTAGAAGCAAGCCTGGATCTAGACTTTGATTACCTATTTACAGAATTACAGGATTTAAATTCCCTGTTCCAGAGAATGGGCCGCTGTAATCGTCTTGGCTTAAAAGAAATAGAAGAAGTCAACTGTTTTGTGTATTTGAAAATAGAAAAAACACTGTTTGAAAAATTTATAGACGAAAAAATATATAACATTTCAAAATTGGAATTGCAAAAATTTGCCAGTGCAAAAAATGAAAGCCTGATGGATGAGCAGGAAAAGGCAAATATGCTAGAGCAGTTTACCACTAAGGAATTAGAAGGCAGCCAATATATGAAGGTGTATAATGAAACTTATAGCCTGTTAGTAAGGTTTTCTAAAAATCCAGATGGGGAGAAACAGGCACTTCGCAATATTCACACTCAGGAAATCATTCCTTGGAGGATATATAATGAAAATTCTGAACATATAAAAGATTTAGAAGAAAAATTGAAGGATCCGGATGTTTCTTATGAAGACAGGCTTAAACATACCCAAGAGCTTAAACAGTATGTCGTTTCCATCCCATACTGCGTTTACCAGAATTACAGAAACAGTTTAAGTAAGGGCAAATCAACAAATTGGGGAAACATAAGAGTTAGTAACTTTGAGCAGATTCCGATTGTGGGCTGTATTTACACCGAAAAAGGATTTGAGTCGCTGGATGATAAGACAATTGAAGATCCAATGTTTTGCTAGAGGGGTGGCATAATGAAAAAAGATATTACTGGCATGATGGTCTACTATTATGTAGTGTGTAAACGGAAACTTTGGTATTTTTACCATGAAATCCAGATGGAGCAAAGCAATGAAAATGTTGCCATTGGAAAGGTAATTGATGAGGAAACTTATCGCCGAGATGACAAGCATATTAACATAGACAATGTCATAAACATTGATTTTATTCGTAGCAAAGGAATTTTACACGAAGTCAAGAAAAGCAATAAAATAGAAGAAGCAAGCATTTTACAGGTTAAATATTATCTCTATTATCTGAAAGAGCGTGATGTGCTAGTAAAGGCAAAGATTGATTATCCATTATTAAAAGAATGTGTGGATGTGGAGTTATCAGAGGAAGACGAACGGCATATCAGGCTTGTATTACAGGAAATTGAGCAGATTGTAAATGAATCCGTTCCGCCTGTTATGAAAAAACAGCGTATCTGCCGTTCCTGTGCATATCATGATTTGTGCTATATATAGGAGGAATACATGAAAAGAAGCATATATATTTATAATGAAGGCGATCTTGTGAGGAGAGATAATACATTGCGTTTTGTTCCAGATGATGGAGAACCGAGAAATATTCCTATCGAGGCAGTTCAGGATGTTTATGTAATGTGTGAAATGAATTTTAACACAAGTTTAATTAATTTTTTATCACAACAGAATGTAGCGGTACATTTCTTTAATTATTATGACTATTATACAGGAACATTTTATCCAAGGGAGAAGTATGTGTCAGGGCATCTCCTTGTAAAGCAGGTGGAGCATTATCTGGATGAGGAAAAACGTATTGTGCTGGCACAGAAATTTATTGATGCAGCAGCAGATAATATTTACCGCAATCTTAGGTACTACAATTCCAGAGGCAAGGATGTTTCAGAGCAGATGAGTATGATCGGCCAGCTGCATGGACAGCTTTTCCAGACCAGATCGGTGGAAGAGCTTATGGGAATTGAAGGTAATATCAGGAAGATTTACTACACTGCATGGAACACAATCGTAGATCAGGAAATTAACTTTGATAAAAGAGTGAAACGTCCCCCAGACAATATGATTAATACATTGATTTCGTTTGTAAATACGCTGGTTTATACGAAGGTCTTGGGAGAGATTTACCAGACGCAGTTAAATCCGACTGTAAGCTATTTGCACGTACCAGGCACACGCCGCTTTTCCTTGAGTCTGGATATCTCAGAAGTGTTTAAGCCAATCATAGCGGACAGGCTTATTTTCTCGCTTCTTAACAAGAAACAGATTACAGAAAAGAGTTTTACAAAGGAATTGAATTGTCTGCATTTGAAAAAGGATGCTTCAAAATTAATTGTTTCAGAGCTGGATTCTAAGCTTCAGACGACGGTGAAACATAAGGAATTAGGGCGTTCGGTTTCGTATCAGTATTTAATGAGGCTTGAGTGTTACAAAGTTGTGAAGCATTTACTTGGGGAAAAGGAGTATGAGCCTTTTAAGATCTGGTGGTAGGACTGGAAAGGAGAGTGGGATTATGTATGTAATACTGGTTTATGATATTAAAGGAGATGACAATGGGCAGAAGGTTTTGACAAAAACATTTAAGGTGTGCAAGCGTTATCTGACACATATTCAAAATTCTGTGTTTGAGGGAGAATTATCGGAAGCCCAGCTTTTGAAATTGCAATATGAATTGAAAAGTATTGTTAGAAAAGATTTGGATAGTGTGATAGTATTTAAGAGCAGGAGCGGACGCTGGCTGGAAAAAGAGTTCTGGGCAAATCAGGAGGACTTGACATCTAATTTCTTTTGATGTTCTGTCGAACTTAGATATGGTAAAATAGCAGGGAGGTCGACAAACACTGTATTTATAAAGACTTCGAGGAAAAAGGTGTGATTGTCAAGTGTTTGGATGTTTTGATTTTTGTACATAAAAATGAGGTCGACAGAAATGGCTTCTGAAGAGGGCTGTTTTAGGGGGCTTTTAGGGGAGGGGTTTGAGAAGAACCATAGTGGAATGTAAATTTGGAA
>NZ_FOHN01000011.1 GCF_900111595.1 [Clostridium] polysaccharolyticum
ACCTATGCAATGGTTCATGACGTAGCAGTAGTTGGCGCACCTGATAAAGTGTTAGGTGAGGAAATTGCAGCATTTATCCAAATGAAGCCGGGAGCAAACTATATCAAAGAAGAAGTTATGGAATACATCAGCCAGTGCCTGCCAAAATTCAAAATGCCAAAATACGTATACATGGTAGAAGAATTCCCAATGACAAGCACAGGAAAGATCCTAAAGAGAAAATTAGTAGAAATGCTTAGCGATCAGGAAGCTATGAGCCGCATGGCATAATAGAGATAGAATGTATTAGAAGTTCGTTGATTTGATAAACACATACCAAGTAATAAGATTGAAATGTAAAGTGTGAAAGAAGAGGAAGATACCATGGAGTGGACTTCCTCTTTCTTTTGCCTTATAGCTCCAAATTAATTATGTCGTTCAAAAACTACTCGGTTCGTATAGGTGTTCATGATACAGATTTCTCCAAGAGGAATGGTTCCCATAGGTTTTTCATGGCCAGACTGAAGTCCCCAAAGCACTGGCTTTTCAAAATCTTTAAAAAAGTCGCAGAAGAAATCATATATGGTATAGTCTGGATCGGCTGGATTGGTGCAATTTAAAAAGCTGCCAAGAATTACACCGTTTACTTTTGAGAAGATACCAGCATTTTTTAAGTGATACATCAGCTTATCGCATCGAGGAATGGATTCATCTATGTCCTCTAAGAATAGAATGGAATCAGAAAAATCTGGCTGGTAGAAGGTTCCGATGGAAGGGCTCACAAGTGAGAGGCAGCCACCAAGGATTTGGCCAGTTGCAATACCAGGAACAATTGTTTTATAATAATAGCCTTCTGGATTGTGAAAGATATGAAAGGGAGGCATCTGCAAAGTGCGCTCCAAACTGGAACGGGAGTAATAATCAAAGTGTTCTGTCATATTAGACGAAACCATCGGGCCGTGGAAGGTAACAAGGTTACAAAGAGAATGAAAAGCAAGGTGAAAGGAAGTTATGTCACTATATCCTACAAAAATTTTAGGATTCTGGGCGATTGTATTATAATCTAGCAGTTCCATGATACGGGTACTGCCGTAGCCTCCACGTAGACAGAAAATAGCATGGATAGAGGGGTCAGCAAACATCTGATTGATATCGCTGGCACGGATCTGGTCGCAGCCGGCAAGATAGCCATGAAGATTCCTTTTGGCACTTTCGCCAAGGACAGGCAGGTAACCAAGAGCATCAATGGCATCTATGCATTGAACAAGCTGTTCTCTTTTAACAGGAGAGCTTGGAGCGATTAAACCAATTGTATCACCAATATGAAGAGGTAAAGGAAATTGCATAAAACACCATCCACCGTTTTTTATATATCTATGTAAAGAAAAATATAGATAGAAGTGAAATTTGATTATTCATTCGACAAATGCAATGGCTTATGATAGAATGCTATTCAGAATAAAATTTGAAATTCCAAATAGAAAAGAGGGTTTTCATGGAAGCATATACAGGATTTGCGGAAGTTTATGATTTATTTATGGACAACATACCCTATGAAGAATGGTGCCGTTACCTGACTGGACTGTTAAAGGAATATGGGGTAGAAGATGGTCTTGTTGCAGATCTTGGCTGTGGGACTGGAAATGTAACAGAAATTCTTGCACGTTCTGGTTATGATATGATCGGAATTGATAACGCAGAAGAAATGCTTTCCATTGCTATGGCAAAGAATAAAGAGGATTCTATTCTATACTTATTGCAGGATATGAGGGAATTTGAACTTTATGGAACAATAAAAGCAGCGGTCAGTATCTGTGACAGCATGAATTATATTTTGGAAGAAGACGAATTGGTAAAAGTATTTCGTCTTGTCAATAACTATTTAGAGAAAGATGGCGTATTCATTTTTGATTTAAATACAAAATATAAGTATGAGAAAATTTTGGGTGAAAATACCATTGCAGAAACAAGGGAAAAAAGCAGTTTTATCTGGGAAAATTACTATTACCCGGAAGAAGAGGTAAATGAATACCAGCTGACTCTTTTCATCAAGGATCCAGAAGAAGAAGTATTCCACCGTTATCAGGAGACACATCTTCAAAGAGCGTATTCTGTGGAAAGGATACAGGAGTTATTAGAGAAGGCTGGAATGAGGTTTGTAGCGGCATATGATGCATTTACAAAGGAGCCTCCAAAAGCAGACAGCGAACGTGTATATATCATTGCGAAAGAACAATGGCAGGAAAATAAATTATATGTCTAGAAAGGTGAATGACAATGGGAGATTATATCGTAAGAGCAACAGCAGCCAATAACCAGATTCGTGCATTTGCTGCTACTACAAGAGAATTAGTAGAACATGCAAGAGCAGCTCATAATACAAGCCCGGTGGCAACAGCAGCATTAGGACGTCTGCTTACAGGTGGGGCTATGATGGGAGCTATGCAAAAGGGAGATAAGGATTTATTAACACTTCAGATTAAGTGCAGTGGACCAATTCAGGGATTAACGGTAACAGCAGATTCCCACGGAAATGTAAAGGGATATGTAAATAATCCTGAAGTCATGCTTCCACCAAGTGCACAAGGCAAGCTGGATGTAGGTGCAGCATTAAATCTAGGTGTTTTAAGTGTAATTAAAGATATGGGTTTAAAAGAGCCATATGTAGGCCAGACACATTTAGTATCTGGTGAAATTGCAGAAGATTTGACCAATTACTTTGCAGAAAGTGAACAGGTTCCTTCTGCAGTAGCCCTTGGCGTATTAATGAATAAAGAAAATACAGTAAGACAAGCTGGTGGATTTATTATTCAGCTGATGCCATTTGCAGACGAAGAAGTTATTGATAAACTGGAAGCCAAGATTAATTCTATTACTTCGGTTACCGCTTTACTGGATCGGGATATGACTCCAGAAATGATTCTGGAAGAAGTTCTTGGTGAGTTTGGTGTTGAGATAATGGAGAAGACAGAAACCAGGTTTTTTTGTAACTGTACCAAGGAAAGAGTGGAAAGGGCTATTGTAAGTATTGGCAAGAAGGAAATTCAGGAAATGATTGATGATGGAGAGTCAATTGAGGTGAACTGTCATTTCTGTAACGAGAATTATCATTTTTCAGTGGAAGAACTTAAGGATATTATCAGGAGAAGCAGGTAATAGAAAAAAATTCCACATCTAAATGAATTAAAGATGGATCATAATACAGTATTTATGAGAATGAAAAAAACTGCCATCCGTTGAAAAACGGATGGCAGTTTTTTTATTTATCTTTTTGGTTTGAATATTAAAATGCTAATTATGTCAAAAATTGACGAAGTTAAAATTTCTAAATTATTACTTAATATATAAAAAAATTCTTGTATAATACATAAAAATAAAAAATATGTTTTTATTTGACTCGGCGTCAAGCAAGGTAGTATAATAAAAAATGTACAAACTGTTAATATAATTGCATATAAGAAGGAGAAAACTTAAAGATGAATGTTTTTATTACAGGGGGAACAGGGTTCATTGGTTCATATGTAGTTGATGAGTTAGTAAAACGAGGACATTATGTTACATTACTAGCTAGGAACACAAGCAAGATTGAAGCTTTTTTACAGAATGACAAAATAAGAATCCTAAAGGGAACTTTGGAAGAAGAAAATGTTATCATGGAAGGACTCAAAGGAATGGATGCGTGTATACACATTGCTTTGTGCATGGGAGAAACTCCGACAAAAATGCTCGAAATGGATACTAGATCAGCAGTGTACGTATTTGAGAAGGCAGCTAAGCTAGGAGTAAAGCATATTATCTATACGTCATCTACAGCAGCTATTGGACAGGTTAGAAATCATATGGATGAATTTTCGCATTCAGTTCCAACTGATTTGTATGGTGCGGCGAAAGCAGCAGCAGAAGCATATCTCTTTGCAATAGCTAATTCCAATCAAATTCAATGTAATATCCTGCGTCCTGCATATACGTTTGGAAATCCATTGTTTTCAGATGCTCCTATGGAGCCTGATTCAAGATTCCGAGATATAGTAGCAGCGGCAAAACAAGGAAAGCCTATTGAACTTATAAAGAATGATGGCACGCAATTTATATGGGCGAAAGAGCTTGCAAAACTTTATTTAGCAGTTTTAGAATCTTCTGAAAATAAAAAGATTTATATTGCTGCTGGGAAAGAATACATTACATGGTCAGAGGTGGCCAAGTATGCTATTGAACTTTTGCATTCAAAAAGTGTAATAAAGCTCAAAGACCTTGGGTGGAAGAAAGGAGCATGTATATACGATTCATCAGCTGCATTGCGAGATTTTGGAATTGGTTTTGAATCTAGAGAAAAAGTGAAAGAGCATATTCAATTTATTGCAAATATGTAATATGGTTGTATGAAACAGGAAAGGGTGTATGAAGTGAAAATATTATTATTTAGACCTTATTATGGAATAAGCATAAATGGTGATATGCATGGGGATTTAGGCGTTTGTGAATATATGGCGCATGTTTATCCTGACTTATCTTTAATTTGGGCTGCAACGATTGCACAACAAAATAAAAGTGCAGAACTGGATTTTATTGATGCAAATACAGAGAAGCTAAAACCTAGTGATGCTGAGGCAAGAATGGGAAAATCCTATGATGTTATTATTTTAAAAGCAGCATTGCCGACAATTGAATATGATATAGAATTTGCAAAGCGGTTAAAAAGGAAATATAAAAATGCAAAAGTTGTATTGGGGGGACATGCGGCAAAGCTTTTAAAAAAATGGGTGCAAAATAATGCAACAGAGATTGATGAAATCGCTACAGTGCCAATTGAAGATTATGTACATAAACTTTTGAATCCAGATGCAGAAGCATTACATTTAGATGAATTTCCTGCTCCCGATTATAACTTGACACGTTATCAGAATTTTCTGGATGACTATGGGAATTTAAGAGTTTCGCTGGCTACCAGCAGAGGCTGCAGCTTTCGTTGCAAATATTGCCCTTATGCATCATTTTATGGGAAGCAGATTGAGTTTCGTTCCATTGATCATGTTATGGAAGATATACATAGCATACTGGAAATGGGGACTAACAGAATTGTATTTCGTGATCAGTATTTTACTGCGAAAAGAGAAAGAGTCCAGGAACTTTGTGAAAGAATCATAGAGCAGGATTTAGAGATTTTATGGACTTGTGAGACTAGAATAGAATCTTTAGATGAAGAGCTGGTTGATTTAATGGTTAAGGCAGGGTTAAGAGGAATTTTCTTTGGAATAGAGTCAGCATCGGATGAAATACTTGAAAATATGGGAAGAAAAAATGGTGCGGAAAATCGGACAGTCCAGTTAATTGATTACTTAAATGAAAAAGGGGTACAGACTGGCGGATTCTATATAGTAGGTTTTCCAGAGGATACTTGGGATTCTATTGCGAAAACATTTGAACATTCTATGAAATTAAACACTACATTTGCGAAGTTTTCAATTTATGATCCATGCATGACTTTAAAGGAAGAATTAAGTCCAGATATGTTCAGAAAATTTGAAAACACAATGAAAATACAAGCATGTAAAAACTTGACTCATGACCAGCTTCAGTATGTAGTAAATCAGTTTACCTTAATTCAAAACATTAAATCACAAGGTTTTGAACATGCATACTATCATCATTATAGTCAAAAGGAAAAATATCAGGAGATATATGAACATGCAACACAAGAGGAGGTATTTCAGTGATGCAAAAGGATAAGATTAAGGTTAGAGGGTTTGAAAGCAATAAAGGGACCATCAAATCCGAAAAAAATATGAAAGGGAAATACTGTCTGCAGCCTTTCACCAATGTAGATATACATAGCAATTGTGGAGTACGCTGCTGCAGTGAATCATGGATGCCCGCTTGGATTGGAGAGTTAAAAGATAAAACCATTAAAGATATCTGGAATAGTGAAACGACACAAAAGATCCGAGAAAGCATACTGGATGGTTCTTATTCGTATTGTGACTGGCATCAGTGTCCTTTTTACAGCAATGAAAATTATTATCTGTTTACAAGGGAAGAACTGGAACATCCAGAGAAACTGACTGGAGTACGCAGAGATCGTGTTGAGAAGCATAAGCCATGGATTCAGTACATATTAGATGGTAAGACAAAAGTAGATATTCCACCTGCGAATTATAATCTGGCATATGATGAAACCTGCAATCTGAAATGCCCTAGCTGCAGAAGCCACAGCCGTGTATATGTAGAGGGGGAAGAATATGAGAAAAGATATGAAATTCATAAGAAAGTAATTAACGAACTTATGGATAATGGAATGGATTGTATTGGACGTTTGAATGTTACTGGTTCAGGAGAGCCGTTTATATCTAAAATTTTTTCAGACTTTTTATTCACATTTGATGGAACACAATATCCAAATCTGGATATTAATATCCAGTCAAATGGGGTTCTTTTTACACCAGAAGCATGGGAGAAGATGGAGAAAATACATGGAAATGTAAATGAAGTCATTATTTCCATAGATGCAGCATGTGCAGAAACGTATAGTCAAATCCGAGTAAATGGAGATTATGAACGGCTGCTCTCGAATATTAGATTTTTATCTGGACTTCGTAAGGAAAAAAAGATTAACCGTCTTATGCTAGCTTTCGTAGTACAGAGGAAAAATTATAAAGAAATGGTTGATGCTATAAAAATTGGAAAAGAACTGGGCGTTGATTTATTTATCTTTAACTTGCTTAATAACTGGTGGTCCTGGTCAATTGAGGAATATGAAAGAAATGCCATATGGAAACAATACAATCCTGAATATAAGGAATTTTTAGAAGTGTTACGTGATCCTATCTTCGATGATCCAATGATTGATTTGGGAAATATGATGGAATATAGAAAAGAAGCTATGAAAGCAGATTAATTTCTGGCAGAAAGGAAAGGATGAAAAGCATGAAATTAACCAGAGTTCAGCTGAAAAGGAACAAAAACCAGATTATCATGGCAAATGGAAGTGAACGAAGTGATTATATCCCGATGAAATATATTTTTTCTCAGTTTGAGCGAATTCATGATGGAGTTCAGCTGATGAAGACCTACTATCCAAATGAAAAAAACTGGTCAGATAGTCATAGAATTTCAGAAGTGACTAAAAAGGAAAATGTAGATTATGCATGGGGATATGAATATGAAGATTATCATCCATTTAATATCTGGAGTGAGCATAGCAGTACTTTAAGAGAGATTGAGGAAATCAAGCAATATGGTGCGGATTTACATCTTACTCTTACAATGGATCTTGCTCTTTCAGAAGACGAAATCAGGAAGATTGCGGAATCTTTACGAGGGTATGGAAAAATCTATTTAAGGATTAACCATGAAATGAATGGAACTTGGTTTCGCTATAATACGCAGCATACCTATAAGGAAGCCTGTGATTTCTTTGTAAAATGTCATCATATTATAAAGCAGGTAAGTTCCAATATTTATACGGTATTTAATTTATCAGCGGATGCATTTGTAGTAGATGTGCAGGTAAGGAATGAGCCTCTCCATTTAGATGCTTTAAGAGAGGCACTTCAAGTAGCAGACTACTGGTCTATTGACAAGTATGCCTCTTTAAACTGGGGCTGGCCTTTTGAAATGCCTGATGATGGAGAACACTGGAGACATTGGACAGGTACAGTGGAAAACTGGTGGACCATTATAGAAGAAACATACATTAAAATGATTTGGAACAATGATCTGAAAGCAAAGCCATTGTTTATAAATGAATTTAATTCGGATTCTGACGTAGATGGTGAGAATGGCCAGGCTGAGGTTATTTCAAAAGTCTATAAAAGAATTGCCAGGGGAGAATTTGAGTGGCTGGAAGGAATTGTATTATACCAGTTTAGAGATTATGGTGGACTTGGACTGGAGAAAGGAACTAGAGAAAAGTTCTGTAAACTTCCAGCATTGAGTGCTTATAAGGAAGCAATACAAGAGTTCCCATACTCATTCCAGCAGGAAAAAGATAATTGGGAAAACGCAGATTTTACATTTGTATGGCAAGACATAGATCAGGTATATGGAGTCCGTATTAAGGAAATTCAGGGAAAAGACTGTTTTCAAAATAAATTGGATATGCCAGTATTCCTGACTTGGGAAAATGGAACAGTATGGAAGAGAATTCTTCCAGAAGAATCCGTTTCCTTGCCGCATAAAGAGGAAGTGTATTTATTTGTTCCGCCATATAAAAACAAGAATCATGTATTTCAATATTCGGCAGTAGTACGTAATATAGAAAGTCAATTAGAGAAAATGTTTCAGTAGAAAAAAGTATGGAAACCTGAAGGGAGAAAAAAAGATGAGTGAGTTAGTTGCATTAAAACATGAATTTGAAAGAATTGAAAATATTATTGTAGTTGACTGGGGAGTAAGCAATGTATGTAATTACAGATGTTCCTATTGTCCTCCTGATACGCACAAAGGGGATTGCAAGTTTGTTCCAATTGAAGATATTCTTGCATTTTCTAATCGCGTTGTAGATCATTACAAAAAGAAATTAGGAAAAGAGATTTATTTCTTATATACAGGTGGAGAAGTAACGCTTTACAAAGATTTTATTACACTAATTAAAGCACAGCATGAGGCTGGCAACAAAATTGGAATCAGTTCAAACGGCTCTAGGGAGGTAGAATTCTGGAAGGAAGCAAAACATTATCTTCAGCATGTAAGTTTAAGTTATCATTCTGAATTTACCAATATTGATCATTTTATTGACGTAATCAATGAAATTAAGGATACCTCTTATGTCCACGTAAACATTATGATGCATCCAGATCATTTCCAGCAATGTATTGATGCGGCTTATAGAATTTATGAGGAGACAGACGAGATTACAATTGATTTGCAGGTAATTACAAAAAATTTCCAAGAACCATATGATTATAGTGATGAACAAAGACAAAAGATGCTTGATGTATCAAAAGAATTGAATAGCAAGCTGAAATTGCATCGTGAAAGAATTGGCTATCGTGGTCTTATGAAACTTGTCTATGATGATGGTTCAGAGAGACTTATTAAAGGAGGTGAGGTTATTACAGAAAAACTCCATTCCTGGACAGGCTGGAAGTGCAATGTTGGTTTAGAACTGCTGGTTATTGATATGCAAGGAAATATTAAACGAAGCTGGTGTGGAGATGCACCAGTAATTGGTAATATCAAAGATGAAGTCCTTGAATTTCCAACAGAGCCACATGTATGCAAAAAGGAATGGTGTACAGGTGGTGTAACAGATACGATGGTTACAAAATATAAAAAATAAAAAAGGAAGCAGGTGGTATTGTGCTGGAAATGCCTTGTATGGTAAATGCAATGAAGGTAAAAAACAGGATTGTAATGCCGGCAGTTTATATCGGAAATAAATTTTACCATGAAAAATTTCAGAATTTTTATATATCACGAGCAGCAAAAGATGTAGGAATGATTATTGTCCCAATTCCAACTATGAATGGAGTGGCTGACCTTTGTTGTGAAGAATTTATTCAGACTTCAAAAAGGTTTGTAGCAAAATGCCATCAATACGACTGTAAGCTTATCGCACAGATATTTTCTGGTGTGGGAGAAATGGTCAATGAGTTCACAAAGGAAGAATTGGAACAGATATCCCAAGATTTAATTCTGTCAGCAAAAAAAGTAAAAGAAGCAGGCTATGACGGAATAGAAATTCATGGAGCACATCATGCTCTATTTATGTCATTGCTTTCACCTAAAGCAAATTTAAGGACAGATGAATTTGGCGGGAAATTTGAGAACAGAGTGAAACTTGCACTTAGGACAGTAAAAGGAATACGTGAAGTTATCGGTAAAGAGTATCCACTTATGTTCCGGTTTAGCGGAACGGAATTCTGTGAAGGTGGTGTAGACATAAAAATGTCTATTCGTTATGCAAAATTACTTCAGGAGGAAGGAGTAGACTGCATTGATGTATCCGCAGGAGGAAGCATATGTTCACCTAAGAATTCAGAGTGTCCAGATCAGACAAAAGAAGAAGGGTGTTTTTCAGACATCTTTTCTGCAATTAAAAAAGAAGTAAGTGTTCCAGTAATCGGCTCTGGAAAAATTATTACAAAAAAAACTGCAGATAAAATTTTAGAAGCAGGTGAAGCAGATTTTGTTGGTGTTGGAAGACCTCTTGTAGCAAGTGCAGATTGGGCCAGAAGAATGCTAAAAGGAAATGATGGTGATAAAAGCTGCATAGAAACCTGGTATGAACAGCTGCCAAAATGGAATTAGGCAGCACATAGTAATATTGTACTTTTTACCACAAAAATTATTCAAAATAACACATTGTAATCCTTTAAAAATAGTGTAAACTTAATGTGTATAGTTTAAAAGTATTGCCGAAAAGAAAAGGAGAAGAAACATGAACTACGGTTATTTTGATGATGCAAACAAAGAGTATGTTATAACAAAACCTGATACCCCAGCACCATGGGCGAATTATTTAGGATCACCAGAGTATGGTGCCATTATTTCCAATAATGCTGGTGGATATAGCTTTGTAAAGAGTGGAGCAAATGGAAGAATTTTACGTTATCATTTTAATTCAGATGATACTCCTGGAAGATATATTTATATAAGAGATGATGAAACAAAAGATTACTGGTCAGCATCTTGGCAGCCAGTAGGAAAAGATTTATCTGTATATAAGAGCGAATGCCATCATGGTACAGGCTATACAAACATGAAGGCATCCTATGCGGGCATTGATACAGAAGTTTTATATTATGTTCCTATGAATAAAACATATGAAGTATGGAGCATGAAAATAACCAATGCTTCTGATCGAGTTAGGAAACTGTCTGCATTTGGTTATGCTGAGTTTTCCAATGAAGATAATTACAATCAGGACCAGGTAAATCTGCAGTATACATTGTTTATAACAAGAACCTATTTTAAAGAGAATAAAATCCTGCAGGCTATCAATGAAAACTGTACGGGAAGTCCTGTAAATGGAAGCACAGGAAAAAACAGGTTTTTTGCTCAGACAGGTGCACAAGTAACCTCTTATAATGGAAATAAAGATTCTTTCTTTGGAAAATATCATTCCTATGGCGATCCAAAAGCTGTTATAGATGGAAAATGCAATAATGAGTTAAATTATAATTCTAATAGCTGTGGAGCTTTACATTCTGCAATTGAATTGCAGCCAGGAGAATCCAAAGTGATTACATATCTGTTAGGCAGCAAGAATGAAGCAGAAGCAGACGAAATTATTGCACGTTATCAGTCAGAAGATGCTGTATGCAAAGAGGTACAGGAATTAAAAGATTTCTGGCATGCAAAATTACAGAATCTTGTTGTAAAGACACCAGATGCGGCATTTAACAGCATGATTAATATTTGGAATGCTTACCAATGCTTTATTACCTTTACGTGGTCAAGAGCAGCTTCTTTTGTTTATTGTGGTGAGAGAAATGGTTATGGTTATAGAGATACGGTACAGGATATTCAAGGTATCATTCATTTAGATCCTGAGCAGGCAGCGGATAAGCTCCGTTTTATGTTATCTGCACAGGTAGATAATGGCGGTGGGCTTCCACTTGTTAAATTTGATCATAATCCTGGACACGAAGGTACTCCTGACGATCCGGAATATGTAAAAGAGACAGGACATCCTGCATATCGTGCAGATGATGCATTGTGGTTATTCCCAACAGTTTATAAATATATTAGCGAGACAGGCAATAAATCCTTTTTAGATGAAGTAATTCCATTTTCAAACAAGGGGGAAGCAACTGTATATGAACATTTAAAGAGAGCAATCCAGTTCTCGGAAGACAGGCTTGGCGCACATAAGATGCCAGCAGGGCTTCATGCTGACTGGAATGACTGCTTAAGACTTGGTAAAGCAGGAGAATCTTCTTTTGTTGCAATGCAGCTATATTATGGATTAGTAATCTTAAAAGAATTTGCTACGGAAAAGAATGATACAGAATATGTTAAATATTTATCTGATCTTCAGGATGAGTTAGGCAGTATCATTAACTCAGAATGCTGGGAAGATGACAGATATATTCGTGGATTTACAGAAGCTGGCCAAGTGATCGGATCAAAACAGGATAAAGAGGCAAGCATGTGGTTAAATCCTCAGTCATGGGCAGTTATCAGTGGTGTTGCATCAAAGGAACAAGCTGAGAAAGCCTTAGAAAAAGTACATGAAGAATTAAATACAGCATTTGGTGTACGTGTTATGGCTCCATCTTTTAAACAGCATGCCTTTAAAGGCGCATTGTCGTTATTGTTTAATCCTTCAACAAAAGAGAATGGAAGTGTTTTCTCACAGACGCAGGGATGGATTATTTTGGCAGAATCCTTAATGGGACATGGAAATAGGGCATTTGAATATTTCAAAGAGAGTTCCCCTGCATCACAGAATGACAATGCAGATGTGAGAATCCTTGAACCATATGTACATGGACAATTTACTGAGAGTGCAGAAAGTCCATTTGAAGGACGTGCACATGTTCATTGGTTGACAGGAACAGCTTCTACTGTAATGGTAGGATGTGTAGAAGGTATTTTAGGATTACGTCCAGATCCAGATGGATTATGTATCGCACCAGCGATTCCATCTGAATGGAAAGAAATTACGATGGAAAAAGTATTCCGTGGATGTAAATTAAATATTACTGTTAAAAATGAAAATGGAGCTGAAGGCGGTTACAAAGAATGCTATTTAAATGGTGTTAAATTAGAGAAAAACTATGTTTCAGCTACAGATTTGAAGGATGTAAATGATATTCTTCTAGTTATGTAATTTCTTAAGCAATGGGCAGAGAATACTTCTCTAGGAAGCACTTTCTGTCCTATTGCTTTTTTTATGGAATTATGCTGCATTTCATTTTCTGTTCTGGGCTGAAATTGGAAAGGGAGAGCAGTATGTTTAAAGAAGAAATATTAAAAAGCAATATTATAAATGAAGTAAAAGAAAAGATGAAAGAGTTTTTTGGGGTATCTTATTGTACTATGGTTTCTACTGGTACCGCTGCAATAGAGGTTGCTTTAAAAGCATTAGAACTGCCAAGAGGAAGTAAAGTAATTATTCCAGATATTTCTTTTATTGCGACAGCCACAGCAGTTGCAAATGTAGGGTTAATTCCTGTATATGCGGATTGTACTCAAGATGTCTGGGGAATGCCTTTAAGTGAAGTAGAAAGACTTTATAAGAAATATCCAGATGCAAAAGCGTGTATAGTGGTTCATTTTTCTGGTATTGTGAATCGAGATATTGAACGTATTGCATCATTTTGCAGAAAAGAAAAGATATATTTAATTGAGGATTGTGCACAGGTATTCGGTGCATCTTTTCAGAATAAAAAATGCGGCTTGTTTGGAGATATAGGTACATTTAGTTTCCAGACATCTAAAATAATTACTTGTGGAGAAGGAGGTATGGTTATTGCAGAGGATAAAGAATTAGCAAATAAGATACAGGCTGTTTCAGACTGGGGATTAGATTATCAGGAAAACAGGCTTCTTTCTTTATCTTGTGGCAACAATAGAATAAACCCATTTGCGGCAGCATACTTAGGCGAGCAGCTTAACATGTGTGATGAAATTTTTTTTAATAGAAGAATGATATATGAAGAATTTTCCAAGCTGGCAGAAGAAATGGGTTTTGAAGTACAATTTAGGGCAGAGCAGGACGTATTTTCAGATATGCCATTTTTCTTGTTATTAAAGGTAAAACACAATAGAAAAGGGGTAAATGTATTACATCCAATTAATGAATATCCAATGCATTTATCTAAACTGGTTCCAAGTATTATTCAAATACAATATCCAGATTTACTAGAGGAATACAAAGAGATTATTAAAGAACAGGATTATAGTGGAAGTATAGAAATGGTAAATCAGACAGAATTTCTTCCAATGTATGGTGTTACATTAGATAATATGAAAGAAAGATTTGCTGGTCTTTTATAATGGTTAAGCGTGAAAGATATATCTGAAAAGAGGCTTTCAATGCAGGAGGGAATGAAATGACATTACTTGAAGTAAAGGATTTGACACGTGAATTTAAAATATTGAACCGAAGAGAAGGATTAAAAGGGGCAGTAAAAGATTTATTTTCAAGAGATTATAAAACGTTAACTGCTGTAAACCATGTTAATTTTTCTATTCAAGAAGGAGAAATTGTAGGATTTATTGGATCCAATGGCGCTGGAAAATCCACAACAATTAAAATGATGACTGGACTTATAAAACCGACAAGTGGCAATGTAACGGTAATGGGATATAATCCAATGAAGGACAAAATGGAGTATCTTAAAAAAATTGGTGTTGTATTCGGCCAGAGAACCCAGTTATGGTGGGAACTTCCGGTAATAGAGTCTTTTAAGCTGCTAAAAGATATTTATCAGGTAGATGATAAACATTTTAACGAAATGATAGATATATTTGATGAACTTGCAAATATTAAAGAATTGTATATGACTCCAACTAGGAACTTGTCTTTAGGCCAAAGGATGCTGTGCGATATAGCAGGTGCATTTTTACATAATCCGAAAATTATTTTTCTGGATGAGCCAACCATAGGCCTTGATGTGAATATTAAAGCACGGATGCGCAGTATGATCCGGTACTTAAATCAGACAATGAAGACAACCGTAGTTTTAACCACTCATGATACAGGTGATATTGAGGAACTGGCAGACAGAATTATTCTTATAGACAAAGGAAAAATTCTGTATGATGGAGAAGCGGAAGCATTTCATCATATTTTTGGAGCATACAAGACAATAAAAGTAAAATTGAAGGATACAGATTTAGCAAGTGTTCCACAAGCTGTAGAGCGTATATCCAATGCACTGGCAAATGTGCCAGATGTAAAAGTACAGGAGCAGGAAGCTGGCTGGATACAAGTAGTTGTTAATGATGAGCTGACCAATATTGATGAAGTAATCAAGACAATTCTGGAAGTCTATAAATGTAAAGACTTGATGATTAATGATGTAGAATTAGCTAGTGTACTTCAGCGTGTATATAATGGAGATGTGGATATTAGTGTCCGGAGGAAAAAATGAAAAAGTATTTTACATTAAGTAAAGTTGCTTTTATGGCAACATTGGTGAACCGATTTCACTTATTTGCTATGTTTATTACGAACATAGCATACATTATTATCACTTATTTTTTATGGAAAGCGATATATGCAAGCAATCAGGGGGTAAATTCTGTTATGGAATTTGAAAGTACGTTTGTATATCTTGCACTGTCGTCTTGTATTTATTATGTTTTTCAATCATGGGTGGAATATGATCTTTCAGGGGCAATGATTAATGGAAATGTAGCGGTAGACTTAACAAAACCATATGATTTGCAAAG
Organism: [Clostridium] polysaccharolyticum; assembly: GCF_900111595.1. Lineage (GTDB taxonomy): Bacteria > Bacillota > Clostridia > Lachnospirales > Lachnospiraceae > Clostridium_AI > Clostridium_AI polysaccharolyticum. The sequence continues at coordinate 15,325 of NZ_FOHN01000011.1, forward strand.
ATACTGGTTTTATAGGATTTTGGGATTTGCTATCTGTAAATTGCTTATGATAGGTGTCCCATCTGTTGTAGTTATAATATGCATGGTCAAAGGGAAATTCTTAGTTGGTCCGCAACTGCTTATAGGGTGTTTTTCGTTAATAATGTCCTATGTGATTAGCTTGAATATGGACTATATTGCTGGACTGGTTTCTTTCTATACCCAGTCAGTGTGGGGGGTATGTTTAGTGAAGGAAACATTAGTCTTGCTTTTATCTGGAATGAGTGTTCCAATTGCTTTTTTTCCTAAGGCTATTGGTGAAGTAGTGAAAATGCTTCCATTTAGTTCAATGTTCAATACGCCAATGACAATTATGCTTTCTAAGTCAATGCCAGCAGGTGAGATAGGAAAATTTCTTGGCATACAGTTCTTTTGGGCGTGTGGGATATATTTCCTTGCTAAGCTGTTTTACAGACATTGCTTAAATCATACGATAATAAATGGTGGGTGATAGGAGGAAAATTATGTTTGGCAAATTTCAAAAGAAGCTGTGTTTTTATTGCAGGTTATATAAAAAAATCATAATTGCATATTTAAAAATCAGGTTAGGATACCGCCTGGATTTTTTAGTAGGTTTTTTTGGGATGCTTATCAAAAGTGCATCAGGAATTATAACCTTAAGCATAATCTTTAGCAATGTTCCTCAGATTGAAGGATGGAGCTATTATCATCTGCTTTTTATGTACGGCCTATCAAGCTTAGTACTAATACCAGTAGAAACTTTTTTTGTAAATGCATGGGCATTACATACGCATATAATACAAGGAACGTTTGTAAAGTACTGTTTAAAGCCGATTAATACAATGTTTTTTTATTTTTCGGAAATTGTTGAAATTAAGTCCCTTCTTCAATTGTTTATATCAATACCGATTTTAATTATATCGGGAAAGAAAATGGGCATTGACTGGTCCTTTCCTTTGATTGGAGCTTATATCCTGTATTTTATCTGTGGATCCATTATTTTGATTTCCATTTATGTAATGGCAGCATCGTTAGGATTTTGGCTGATGAACTCTATGTCCATAATTAATTTTGCAGGACAGGTGATAAATTTTTCGAAGTATCCGATTTCCATATATGGAACATTTTTAAAAGCAGTATTTACTTATATCCTTCCAATTGGATTTGTTTCGTATTATCCAATGATGCTTATGCTTGGAAAGATATCCTATGGAAATGTAGTTCAGGCAATTGTGACAGCAATACTCTTTGGAAGCGTAGGATGCCTGATATGGCACAAAGGAGTAGAACATTATTCGGGGACAGGTTCGTGATAAGGTACATATAAGGCAAAATTCGATTATGCAAATATACATCTTCATATTTCCATATACCATTTATTATGTTATAATAAACTGGACAAAAATGTAACGGAGGTATGAAGATGTTTTCTTTTGATGAAGTTAAGAATTTCGATCCAGATTTGGCTGCAGCCATTGAAAAAGAGATTGGAAGACAAAATAGCCATATTGAGCTGATTGCTTCTGAAAACTTTGTAAGCAAGGCTGTTATGGCAGCGATGGGGAGTCCGCTTACTAATAAATATGCAGAAGGATATCCAGGAAAAAGATATTATGGCGGATGTGAATTTGTTGATATCGCAGAAGATTTAGCAAGAGATAGAGCAATGAAACTGTTTAACTGTACATATGCCAATGTACAGCCACATTCTGGTGCACAGGCTAACTTAGCAGTATTTTTTGCATTAGTAAAACCAGGTGACACTGTTATGGGAATGAACCTTGATCATGGCGGACACTTGACACATGGAAGTCCTGTTAATATTTCAGGAAGTTATTTTAATATTGTGCCTTATGGTGTAAATGACGAAGGTCTTATTGATTATGATGAAGTAGAGCACATTGCAAAAGAATGCAAGCCAAAATTAATTGTTGCAGGTGCCAGTGCTTATGCAAGAAAAATTGACTTTAAGAGATTTCGTGAAATTGCAGATGAAGTTGGTGCATTCTTAATGGTAGACATGGCTCATATTGCAGGGCTTGTAGCTGCAGGCCTTCATGAAAGCCCAATTCCATATGCGCATGTTACAACGACAACTACCCATAAAACACTTCGTGGGCCAAGGGGCGGAATGATTTTATCCAGCAAAGAATTTGCAGAGGAATATAAATTAAATAAATCGGTATTCCCAGGAATCCAAGGTGGGCCTTTAATGCATGTGATTGCTGCGAAAGCAGTATGTTTTAAAGAAGCATTAGATCCAAGCTTCAAAGTTTATGCACAGAATATCATTGATAATGCACAGGCACTTGCGAATGGTCTTATAAACAGAGGATTTAATATTGTATCTGGTGGAACAGACAACCACTTAATGTTAGTAAATCTTGTGAACAAAGGTATTACAGGTAAGGAAGCAGAAAAATTGTTAGATGCTGCGAATATCACTTGTAATAAGAATACCGTTCCAAATGATCCACAGTCACCTTTCGTAACAAGTGGTATCCGTTTAGGAACAGCAGCTGTTACTACAAGAGGCTTTAATACAGCTGATATGGATGTAGTTGCAGATGCAATCGCTATGTTAATCAATGATGTAGAAGCAAACAAAGACAAAGCAATGGCAATGGTTAAGGAATTGACAGATAAACATCCATTGTATTAATTTTCTGATAACAGCGGTATGATTATTATACAGAACACTACTGGGTAACGATTGCCTAGCAGTGTTCTGCTTCCAGAATAAGGAGAACTTTAACCGCTTTTTCTAGTAAATAGGCATGTGTCGGGAAAAGGAAACATAATTTACATAAGGAAAATTTTGGTGAATAGGGTAGTGTATTTTATGATGCAGCGATGGTGAATGTTATATTTGCAGATGATAATGTTATGTGCAAATTTATTTGGGACATGCAAATTGCAATGTACGTGGCAGGATTTCAATTGTAAATTGATTATTATAGATGATTTCCCCATCAAGGGAATAAGCGAAACCTTCTGGTGCAGATACTTCAACTTTTTTTGCTTGTTTATAGATTATAACATCTCGCATATCATTGCGGTCTAAATGTTCTCCATTGGCATATGGGAACAGAATCTTAAAAAAACGGAATATGGAAATCGGTTTAACCAAGCAGACTTCCATTAGCCCATCATCTATCTTGGCACGTGGTGCACAGTGAAAAGAACCTCCAACATATTCTCCGTTGGCGATTGTACTTAAAAGCAGGCGGCCATCAGGATTTATTACCTGACCATCTGCCGTAACAGTGCATTTGTTGTTCCTGCTTTTAAATAATGCCTTTATAATGCCTTTCTTATATGCATTTTTATTACCATGTCCTGTTCTTTTCCGTTCTTCATTAATTTGAATTCCAACAGTGGTGTCAAAACCAAAATCAACTACGTTAAAGCTATAATGTTCCATTACCTTCATTATCAGATTAACATAAATAATTGTAAAATATAACAAAAAGTGTTAAAATATATGAAGTTTATTGATATTAAAAATGACAGGCGGTATTAAAATGAAACAAAGAATAACATCTTTTGATACATTTAGAGCGATTGCGGCTTTTATAATTGTGTTTTTGCATTATCCATTGCTAAATCCATTTACAGATGAGGCGCAAGTACTTGTGCGAATAGCAGTACCATATTTTTTCATGGTATCTGGCTATTTTCATTACAGTACAAAAGAATTAAAGGCAGAGAAAATTTTAAAAGAGCTAAAGAAACTGATTCGTTTAACGATTATAGTCAATATTGTGTACTTGATTCTGCGGCTTTCTGTGAAGTCCTGCTATTGTATACAAAGAGGGCAGGATTTGCACCGTTTATGGTCTAGAGTTTTTTCACAGCTTGCAAGACCAAGATACATCTGGTTTAATTTTGGACTGGCAGGGCATTTATGGTACTTACGTGCAATGATTTTCGTTGTAATCTTATTTGCAATTATGAAAAAATTTAAATTAGAAACTGTGGTGAAATTTAGTATTCCTCTGATTATAATTGCAGATTTGTGTTTGTGTAAGTATTCAAAATGTCTTTATGGATGGCATTACAAAAGAAAAGTGTTAGAACCGCTTGAGAAATTTATTGGTGTCGGCTATTCTTATTTCTTTATGGGGTATTTCTATCATCAGTTTGAGCAGACGGAGCCATTTGAGAAGATGAAAAAAGCGATTACAAAATCACCAGCGATTCCGGCAGCTATGGTATTCGTGGCGGTTATTCTTAATGTTCAGGAGGCAAAATGGCTAGAAAGCCACAAATGGAATGTACAGCCTTACAATTACATTGGCACCCTTTTGCTCATCATTATCATTTTTGTTATTTTGTCTTGTTATAAGACTTTGGGGAGCAGGACAGGAATCCATATAATTGGACAGAAATATTCCGAATATATTTATTTTTACCATGTACTGTGCGGCAAGCTGTTTGCTATTTTTTTAAAGGGAAAAGCAATTTACCCATATTATTTAAAAGTACGTCCTTTTGCTGTTTATTTGACGGTTATGTTTGTAACTATGTTTTTGATATGGTGCAGACGTGTGTTAAAAAAGAAACTGCAGTTACAAAAAATATAAATAAAACTCCTTCTGTAGAAAAATTTTACGGAAGGAGTTTATTTCGCATATAAGGGATTAGGAAAGAATTTGGAATAGGCGAGCAAATAAGTTTTCATCGTAATCTTTTTGTAACAGGCATCTTTCTTTTAAACGAGGAATTAATTTTGGTTTTTTGGTAAAGGAATGTTTTAGAATAGTATTTCGCAAGATTAGGGCATTATTTAGAGACTGACGGGTTAGTTCCATTAGATCCTGATACTGATTCGGGGAAATTATTTTCTGAGAATGAAGGTATTCTAAGCGGATCTGCATTATGGTTTTGTGATCATATAAAATGTGAAAAGGCCTCACATCAATATTTTCGCATTCTAAAAATACATCATGTGCGTACTGATAGTAATCAAGACCAAACAAAGCCTTTCGATTATAATCTGGAGACGAAAATTCAAATTTGTGAAAACTGTCTGTAGAATTTAAAAAATCGCTAATATAAAGTTTTAATAAATTTAGGTTAAGTTCATAATTACAATTTTGATATTTATAAGACCAGATAAAATAGTCAATCCCTTCAATGCTTTTATTGATTTCATCATAAGTTACAGATGTTTGTGTGTATTTGCTGTTTTCGTAAAAATCTGATATGTAAATTACTTTTTTTTCTTTGTCATAACCATAAATAAAAGTTGGATGAATCCGTATGTGGGATTTCTGGTAATAATAAGGAGAGCAGCTTAAGTAAAAATTATCAAGACAGGCTTCTAGGTAGTATTCATGATTTATGTTATATTCAATATAATCTGTTAGTTTTTCAAAATGAGCAGTGGTCTGGTTATTGCGTATTAGACCGTAAAAAGGGCATAATTCATTGGGGCGAATAAAGTTTTCTGTATCAGCATGTTCATAAAAATCCCCAGCTGAATAGTGATTGGGTCTGATAATAAGCTGAATGTAACGGTCGCAGATCCATGGAAGAACTTTATCTTTATGTACCCATAAAAAAGACATAGGATTGGCAATGCCAGGATAAGAAGTGATTGGAGGGTATGCAACTGGTAAGCATTTTTTCATTGATAATATATTTCCTTTCTTTGTAATATAGTAATTATATACATTATACTTAAAAAATACAATTTTCGCAATATTATCCAGAAAGGAATAAATCACTGTCTATACAAGCTTACAAATATTTGTTATAATATTCCCTATGAAAATATTTGACAAAAAAGAAAATAGGAGAAATGAAAGATTTTCAAATATATAGCGATTCTTCTTGTGATTTACCAATAGAACTTATTGAAAAATACAGTCTTTGTATAATCCCATACTATGTAACTTTTGATATGGAAAATTATTTTAAGGAACATGAGGAAATCAGTAACGAAGAGTTTTATCAGAAATTAGCTGCAAAGGTATTTCCGAAAACTTCATTGCCTTCTGTCCAGGATTATATAAATGCATTTCGGAAAGCTATTGAAGCTGGACAAGATGTGCTATGTTTCTGCTTAACATCTAAGTTTAGCGGTTCTTATCAGTCAGCAGTCAATGCCAAGTCCTTATTGGAAGAGGATTATCCAGATGCCAGTATTGTAATAGTGGATTCCATTCAGGCAACAGCAGGACAAGGCCTTGTGGTAATTCAGGCAGCACGCATGAAAGAAGCAGGTTATACACTAGAACAGATTGCAGAAAAAATTGAAATACTGAAAGAAACGGCTAGAATTATGTTTACAGTGGATTCTTTAGAGTATCTGCAAAAGGGTGGAAGAATTGGAAAAGTTACCTCTTTAGCAGGTGCTATGTTAAATCTGAAACCTATGATTGTACTAAAAGAAGCAGAGCTGATGCCATATTCCAATATACGGGGCAGAAAGAAATCTCTGGATAAGACAATTACAATGGCAGAGGAGTACTTTACAGAGAATAATCAGAATTATGAGGATTATGATTTTTGCATGGCAAATGCAACTACTTTAGAAGAAACAAAGCTGGTTCAGGAAAAAGTGGAAGCACTTATAGGAAGAAAACTGGATTTTCCAGTTTTCCAAATTGGTGTTACTATTGGAACTTATACAGGTCCAGGTGCAATAGGGATCTGTTTTGTGAAAAAATTTGACCGATTATAGTAAATGGAAGGTGGATAAGTATGAATCCAAAGAAACAGGCGTATGAGAAGCTTGCGAATACAATAATAGAGAAATTTGAAACACGTGGTATAGAAGGGTATTACTGCGATAATAAAGAAGAAGCTTTAGAAAAGGCGATAAGTCTGATTGAAAAGGGAAGTACTATTACATGGGGCGGTTCTGAAACTTTGAAAGAAATCGGCATGCTGGAAGCTATTCATAATGGAGAATATATTTTGTATGATCGTGCAGAGGCAAAAACAAAAGAAGAAAGCAGGGCCTTTTATGGAAAAGCAGTAACAGCAGATTATTTCCTGATGAGTTCCAATGCGGTGACACAGGATGGGCAGCTTGTAAACATTGATGGAGCTGGAAACCGTCTTTCTTTATTGATTTATGGACCTGAAAACGTAATTGTAGTTGCTGGCATGAACAAAGTAGTAAAAGATGTGGATGAAGGCATTGTCCGTACACAGAATGTGGCATCACCACCAAATACAATACGTTTAAATAAAGACACAGGCTGCAGGGAACTTGGCAAATGCGTGAACTGCCTGAAAGATGACTGTATCTGCTGTCAAGTTGTAATAACTAGAAAATCAAGAGTAAAAAACAGAATCAAAGTAATTTTAGTAGGTGAAGAATTAGGATACTAGGATTCTTAGTTATGAAAACTTTTTCCCTGCATATAATATACAAAGTTATATGCAGGTGAAAGTATGAAAGAAAAATCAAATACCAATTTTCTAATGTCAGTATTTGTTTTAGCACTTCCTATGCTGACAGGGGTTTTAAGCAGTCAAATCAGCGGTATGGGTGGAGGTCAGGCAATGCCATATCCTAACAAGCCGCCTCTTGTTCCGCCAGGTCAGGTTTTCCCAATTGTATGGACAATTTTATATGTGTTAATGGGAATATCGTTTTATCTTGTAGTAAATGCACAGGCTGATAAAAAGAACAAACGGGTTGCAAAGACTATCTTCTATATTCAGCTCTTCTTTAATTTTATCTGGCCAATCGTATTTTTCCGTTTCGTCCAGTGCAAATTAGCATTTATTATTATCTGTCTGTTATTGTTTTTCATTATACTTAACATTATAGCATTTAAAAGAATACATAAAATAGCAGGCTATTTACTAATACCATATTTAATATGGGTGGCATTTGCACTATATCTAAATTTAGGATTTTGCATTTTAAATTAAGTCTGCTATAATGAAACTACTCAATTTTACAAGAAGGAAGTTGAACGTTAATTCATGTCAAAAAAATTAATTATAGCAGAGAAACCCTCTGTAGCAAAAAATATAGCAGAAGCAGTAGGTGCAAAAAGGCGCGGGAATGGATATATAGAAGGGGAAGAGTATATTATTACTTGGGCATTTGGCCATTTGCTGCAGCTTTATGATGCGAAAGATTACGACCCGGCAATGAAGAACTGGAGATTAGAAAATTTCCCATTCATTCCGGGCGAATATAAATATAAAATTAAATCAGATAGCAAGGATAAGTCAAAACCAGATGCTGGTGCACAAAATCAGATTGAGTTAATCAAAAGGCTTATTGCACGAGATGATGTGGAAGGAGTTATTTCTGCCACAGATGATGATCGTGAGGGACAAGTCATCTCTGATGAGATTTTAATGTATCTGGATGTCCACAAAAAAACAGAACGTCTTCTGTTAAATGAATGGACTGCAGATGAGGTGAAAAAGGGATTAAATAATCTCCGTTTAAATAGTGAAATGCAGTCATTACAAGATGCTGGAATCGGCAGACAGCTTGCAGACTGGCTTATCGGAATTAATCTGACCAGCGTGGCAACGGTGAAATACCGGAATGATAACAACATTAAGGTTTTGAATATTGGGCGCGTTCTTTTGCCTACTTTAAAAATTATATACGATCGGGATAAAGAGATTGAAAAATTCAAGTCTTCAAAATACTACAAGTTATTGGCACAGTTTGAAACACAGACAGAGGTGAAAGCAGTATTGGAAGGCTTATACTATGAGGAGGAAAATGAGAAGTTCGATGAGAAGGCTTATCTGGAAGGCTTATGTGAGAAACTGGCTGGCAAAGAAGCGATTATTGAGTCGAAAAAGGTGGAGAAGAAAAAAGACTATCCTCCTTTCTTATTTAACCTTTCTAATCTGCAGGGGGTTGTAACAAGCAAATACAAAGGATGGACTTCAGATAAGGTTCTAAAAGTAGCTCAGTCTCTCTATGAGAAAAAGTTTATCACATACCCAAGAACAGCAAGTATTGCTTTAGATGAAAGTATTCTGGATAAAACCCGTAAAGCATTAGAGACACATAGAAAGCTGTCTCCATTTGCAGAGGAGATTAAGTTCCATACATCGAAGCGTGTATTTGATAGCAAAAAGGTAGAAAGCCACTCGGCAATTATTCCAACTTATGTGATTCCGAAGTCTTTATCAGCTGATGAGAAAATTGTGTATGAAGCCATTCGTAACCGTTTTCTTGCACAGTTCATGCCTGTTGCACAGTCAGAGGAAACAACATTGGAGATAAAAGTACAGTCAGAGGAAATTCCAGGTATTTTTATTGCCAAAGGGAAAGTTCTTTTAGTAGAAGGCTGGAAAAAGGTTGAGAAGGTGGAAACCAAAGAAAATATTCTGCCTCAGGTCCAAGAAAAGCAAGTGCTGGATGTAAAAAGCGGGAATGTGTCAGAGGTTGTACGAAAACCTCCAAAGCCACATACAGAGAAAACACTTTTACGTGTTATGGAGACTTGCGGAAAGAAATTTGAGGGAGAAGACTCTGAAGAGATGATGATGTCCATTTTAAGTGGTTTCAGTATTGGAACCCCAGCCACAAGGGCGGAAACCATAAAGAAATTAAAGGATGCCGGATATATTAAGACCAAGGGAAAAAGCCTTGTGTGTACGGAACTTGGACGTATGATGGTGGAGACATTTCCAGTAAAAGAACTGATTGATTTAGAGTACACGGGACGTCTGGAGAAAACCTTATCAGATATTGAAAAGAAGAAATACACAAAAGCTGATTTTATGCAGCTGATTACGGATTTCGTGAAAAAGTCCGTAGAAGATATCAAAAATGATGGAAAGTTCGGAGCTAGAAGCACTGTGCCAGAAGGGGCAAATGTAGTAGGTATCTGTCCAGAGTGTGGAAGTCCAGTAGTGGAGTCTGAAAAGGCTTTTGGATGCAGTAACTGGCGCAATGGGTGTAAGTATACGATCTGGAAAAATGACAGGTATATCCAGTCATTTGGCAAGAAGGTATCAGAGCAGATGGTAAAAATACTTTTAGAGGGTGGAAGAGTTGGATTTCATGGCTGTGTGAGCAAGAATGGAAATAAGTTTTCGGCATATTTTTATTATAAGAAGGACGAGAATACGGGAAGATATAACTGGAGCATGGAATTTATTGATACGGGAAGGTAATATGTGAAGAAATACTTATAAATAAGTTAAAAATATATTCATGTTTGGCGATTGCGAAAATTTGATACATGATGTAGAATTACTCTATATGCAGGACAATGCAAGATTTTTATAAGGGAGGAAAACATCATGGGAATTTCAGATGTTACCGTCGATAGTTTATTTGATTTGGAACAGACCATTGCAGCAGATTTATTTAAGGGGCAGGCCTATCCGTGGAAGGTATTGCCGCTGATAAAAGATTATATCATGGCACTTGGAAGCCAGCTGTCATTTGATGAATATGAATTGGCTGGAGATAATGTGTGGATTGCGAAAAGTGCAACAGTAGCACCAACAGCAACCATTCAAGGACCGGCGATTATATGTAAAGATGCAGAAATCCGTCACTGTGCATTTATTCGTGGAAATGCAATTGTTGGAGAACATTGTGTAGTTGGGAACTCTACGGAATTAAAGAATGTAATTTTATTTAATTATGTGCAGGTGCCACACTATAACTATGTTGGAGATTCCATTTTGGGATACCGTTCTCATATGGGAGCAGGTTCTATTACTTCCAATGTAAAATCCGATAAAACATTAGTTTCTATTAAATGTGATGGAAAGAATACGCAGACAGGACTTAAAAAGGTGGGAGCATTTTTAGGGGATTATGTAGAGGTAGGATGTAACAGTGTATTAAATCCAGGTACGGTTATTGGACGTAACAGCAATGTATATCCATTATCAAGTGTGCGAGGATGTATTCCTGCCAATAGCATTTATAAGAAAGCTTCGGAAGTAGTAAATAAGAAATAATAGAAGATGTTAATATGGAATAGGCTGAAAAGGCATGAAATCAGAGTTTGTAAAGCAAGAGTTTCATGTCTTTTTGTTTGGATAAAGAAGGAAAGCTGGATTTGCAAAAATGGAAATAAAAATTTTTAAAAAAAGTATAGACTAATTTGTCATTTTATGAGAAAATAATAACCGAGTGTGCAGTCACATCTTTTTCAGTATATGGAATCTATAGACATTCACACAAGTTTGCGTCTGCAAAGGACGCAGAATATAAATGAGCAATATACAATGAACATATTGCGTAGCAAACGTAATATTGAAAGGAGTCTCAACATGATTTATTCACAAGAAGTAGAAAATATGTGCCCAATAGCTCAGGGAGTTAACCATGGAGCTGCTCCAATCCCAGAAGAAGCAAAATGGGTGAAGGCAAAAGACGTAACGGATATTTCCGGTTTAACACACGGCATTGGCTGGTGTGCACCACAACAGGGTACTTGTAAATTAACTCTTAACGTTAAAGAAGGCATCATCCAGGAAGCATTAGTTGAAACAGTTGGATGTTCAGGCATGACTCATTCTGCAGCTATGGCAGCAGAAATCTTGCCAGGAAGAACAATTTTAGAAGCATTAAACACAGACTTAGTTTGTGATGCTATCAATACTGCTATGAGAGAGCTGTTCTTACAGATCGTTTACGGCAGAACACAGTCTGCTTTCTCCGAAGATGGTCTTCCAATTGGTGCTGGTCTTGAAGATTTAGGCAAAGGCCTTAGATCTCAGGTTGGTACAATGTACGGAACATTAAAGAAAGGTCCTCGTTATCTTGAAATGACAGACGGTTATGTAACAGGCATAGCTTTAAATGAAGACAATGAAATCATTGGTTACAAATTTGTAAACTTTGGAAAAATGATGGATTTCATCAAAGCTGGTGATGATGCAAACACAGCATTTGAAAAAGCTCAAGGTCAATATGGCCGTGTTGCTGACGCTGTTAAAATCGTTGACCCAAGAAAAGAATAATTGACATTCATAGAACGATGTTCTTGAAATCATTAAGGAGGATTTTATAAAATGGCTTTATTTGAATCATATGAAAGAAGAATAGATAAAATCAATTCTGTGCTGAATAGTTATGGAATTGCTTCTTTAGAAGAAGCTGAAAAAATTACGAAGGATGCGGGCTTAGATGTTTACAATCAGGTTAAAGGCATTCAGCCAATCTGTTTTGAAAATGCTTGCTGGGCATATACAGCTGGTGCTGCAATTGCAATCAAAAAAGGCTGTAAAAGAGCTGCTGACGCTGCTGCAGCAATTGGTGAAGGCCTTCAGGCTTTCTGTATCCCAGGTTCCGTTGCAGATCAGAGAAAAGTTGGTTTAGGACATGGTAACTTAGGAAAAATGCTTCTTGAAGAAGAAACAGAATGTTTCGCTTTCTTGGCTGGTCATGAATCTTTCGCTGCTGCTGAAGGTGCTATCGGTATCGCTGAAAAAGCTAACAAAGTTCGTCAAAAACCATTACGCGTTATCTTAAACGGTCTTGGAAAAGACGCTGCTCAGATTATTGCTCGTATCAACGGATTTACTTATGTTGAAACTGAAATGGATTATTACACAGGCGAAGTGAAAGAAGTTTTCCGTAAAGCTTATTCTGACGGCCTTCGTGCAAAAGTAAACTGTTATGGTGCAAATGATGTAACAGAAGGTGTTGCTATCATGCACAAAGAAAAAGTTGACGTTTCTATCACAGGTAACTCCACAAACCCAACTCGTTTCCAGCATCCAGTTGCTGGAACATACAAAAAAGAATGTTTGGAGCAAGGCAAGAAATACTTCTCAGTAGCATCTGGTGGTGGTACTGGACGTACACTTCACCCAGATAACATGGCTGCAGGTCCTGCTTCCTATGGTATGACAGATACTATGGGTCGTATGCACTCTGACGCTCAGTTTGCTGGTTCTTCTTCCGTTCCTGCTCACGTAGAGATGATGGGGCTTATCGGTATGGGTAACAACCCTATGGTAGGTGCTACTGTTGCAGTAGCTGTATCCATTGAGGAAGCTGCTAAAGAAGGTAAATTCTAATAAAACCCAGTGTTTATAAGGGCTTTAGGACGTAATTAGGAGTAGTTGAATTAGGGTTAATGCAGGGATTCCTGCATTAGTCCTATGCTATTCCTATAGTTACGTTCTTATAGCAATGCAATGTTTTTCTGCTTATTAATAGCATAACCGATGTTTTGCAGAGTATACATATTTCAAAAGTTATTTAGAAGCTTTGGCTTCTTTTTTTATTTGATGGAAAAGTCCTCTGCGAGTCCTTCCCTATCAAATAAAAAGTGCCCTGAAAAAGAAGGGCAAAGTCTACGTTTTTTCGAGTACATTCCAGTTGCGAGAGTCTGAGGAACTCACACTTTGTTCTGTTTTGCGGTGATGCTTACACCCCTCTTGTTTTGATTTATAGAAATAGCATGATACATTGTTCCTGTATACCTGATTCTACTGATTAGAATACAATTCTTTAAATTCACTTGGAGAATATCCCTCAAACTGCTTAAAGGCACGGTTAAAAGTTGGAATGCTTTTAAATCCAGATTGAAACGCAATTTCTGTTATGCTAAGTGCTGTGTCCGATAACAGCTGCTGGGCGTGGCGGATCCGCTGTATGCTTAGATATTCTGTAAAGGCGAATCCTGTAACCTGTTTAAAAGTCCGAGAAAAATAGTAGGGACTAAAGCCGGCAAAATTAGAAACACTGTCTAAAGTCAAAGCATTCGTACAGTTTTTCGTAATGTAGCTACATGCCCCATGTATTTTCTGAATGGTTTCCGTGTTCAGCAATTTGCTAGACACCAGCATGGACTGGGCATGTACTTCTATATATCGGGAAAATGCAATTAGAAACTGGTAGATGCCAATTAGCATTTCAACACCTTTATACGCATCGCTGGATGCATTCTGTTTTGTAATTTCATCAAATATACCTAGTAGCTCCTGTGCAGTATCTTTGTTTTCCTGAAAAGAAAGCAGATGTTCATGACAGAACAAGTTGTATTTCCCTGAAAATTCAGGCCTGTTGTTAATTAAGGACGGAGAAAACTGAATACCATAGAAACTGTTTCTGGTATTAGGAAGTATTTCATGAAGTTCTCCAGGCCATATGAATAAAATATCTCCTTTATGTAAAGTATAAATATCCTGATTTACATTAACAGATAAGGTAGCATCTTGGTCTGCTTCAAGGGATACATAAATCATTTCAACTTGAGTGTGCCAGTGCATAGGAAACTTAGCTGGAAAATAGTCTGCGGGAATTACCTTTACTGTCTGCAGGATGTCTAAATCTTCGAATGTAGCTTTTTGTGGCAAGATGATCCCTCCTTATAATTTGTTGCATTATAATGTATCTGATTGTCTATTGCACCATTGTAACATATTATTTACGGAATTTATAGGATTCTTTGAGGAACTATTTTATAAATGACACTACCTTACCGCAAAATATGAGAAGTATTAGACAAATAGTAATTAGTAATAAATATAAGAATCGGTATAATGATAATGAAAAGATTAGTAGAGAAAATGAAAGAAGCAAGGAGAGAGTTAAAATGGCAAGAGTCACAGATATGACAAAAGGCAGTACTACCAGACATATTTTATGGTTTGCGTTGCCTTTATTATTGGGAAATCTGTTTCAACAGTTTTACAACTTAGTTGACTCAATTGTGGTAGGAAAGCATGTGGGTGAAAAGGCATTGGCAGCAGTTGGTGCTTGCGGATCGCTAAATTTTCTATTCTTTTCATTAAGTTCAGGACTTAGCATCGGTGTTGGTGTTATAGTAGCACAGTATTTTGGGGCAGGAGAGGAACGGCAGATTAAGAGAAGCATTATAAATGCGATTTATGTTATTGTAGTAACAGCCCTCTTATTTAGTTTCGTGGCATGTATATTTGCACCTCAGATTTTGAGATTGTTATCGACACCAGAGGATGTAATTGGGAATTCCATTGTTTATATGAGAATCACTTGTACAGGTTTGCTGGCAGTGGCGTTATATAATTGTGTTGCATCAGTATTAAGGGCTCTTGGAGACTCTAGAACGCCACTGATTTTTTTAATTATTGCCAGTTTCATTAATGTAGGCTTTGACTTGCTGTTTGTGCTGGTTTTTGAAATGGGAGTAGCTGGAGTGGCATGGGCAACTTTCATTTCCCAAGTTATATCAGCTATTACGGCAATAATTTATGCAGTATTGAGAGTGGAATATTTTCAGATTAAAAGAAGTGAAATTAGTGCAGATGGAAAATTATTGCGAAACATTATTCGAATTGGAGTGCCAATTTCATTACAATCTTCTATGATTGCGATCTCCTGCATTTTCCTGCAGAAAGCAGTAAATGGATTTGGTCCAGCAATCATGGCTGCATTTACGATTACTTCTAGAATCGAGTCGCTTGTGCAGCAGCCATATCAGTCCTTAAGTGCAGCACTTACTACCTATTCGGGACAGAATATGGGAGCAGGAAATATTGAGAGGGTAAAGAAGGGACTAAGAAGTGCGACGGTTATGGCTCTTTTGTTCAGTCTTGCTATGTTGCCAGTTGCCTATATATTTGGAGAACCAATTGCTCATCTATTTGCAAAGGAACCAGAGGTGATTAAGATAGGAGCAAAAGCACTTCGTATTACAAGTATCTGTTATTTCCCGCTAGGCATGATATATGTGCCAAGAGCAGTATTGAATGGAGCTGGAGATGCACAGTTTGCCATGATTAATGGTATAAGTGAAGTTGTCTGCCGTATCTTCTTCTCTACTGTATTAACTAAAATTGCGTTTATCGGTTACTGGGGTGTTTGGGCGACATCTGGAGCAACCTGGACTGTTACAGCCATCGTGTGTATGATGCGTTACTTCCAAGGCGGATGGAAGAAGAAAGGGATAACGCAGAAAGCATAAGCTGTATAGATAACGATAAAAAAGGTGCACCTTGACGTAGACAATGGAGTCTATCTCAGGAGAGGCACTTTTTTTATTTGACAGGAATCCTCTGCGAGTACATTCCAGTCGTGAGAGTCTGAAGAACTGAGACTTTGTTCTTAAAGAAGTTTGAATATAGATTGAAAAAGTTGAATTATAATGGTGTAAAATGTATAATAATAGGTGAGCGTATAAGAAAATGTCAATAAAAATATTAAAATCCAATATGAATAAAGTTGAAAAATCCAGTATGACTTATTAAGAAGTCATATGCTAAGAAATCATTCCTTTATAAGGATATATAGATGAGGGTGAGAATGATGTCTCAGGGAAAGCTGATTTTAACAGTGATTATATATTTGGCTGCCTATGCGATTGATCCAGTTTTATTAACATCAAGTTTTAACTTTTTTTTAAGACCAAGGTCTAAAAGTAAGCAATGTTGTGTAAGGATATGTTTTTGGGGAACATATATTATTATACTGGTGAAACAATTTATATTTTATTTTGTAAATTTTTATGTTGGTCTTGTTTTTGTTCTTATATGTTTTGTTTGGTTGTCCAGTATTATAAGTATATTGTATTCTGATTCGTTTGTTAGGAAAATGTCAATTATTATGACATATTATGTGCTTTCTTTCATAGTTGAAGGAATTTTTTCGATAGTGTTTGTTTCTATAATACTTAGTAATGTAAAAAAGAAAGAAGATGAGGCCATTAAAAGAGCAGAATTATCAGAATCAAAGCTGGAATTTTTAAACTATTCAAGGGAGAAGTTTGAAGAAATAAAAACTATTAGACATGATATGAAAAAACACTATAATACACTTTTGGAGTTAAGCCGGAGAAAAGAATATAACATGGAAATTACATTCTTTTGTTTTTTGCAGAAACCTGTAAATGCGGAAGAATTCAAACAGGTATTTCAGAAAATTATGCTTCAAATGAATGGATTACGAGTTACTAGGATGAATCGGTTAGTTAGCTTAAATAGCAAGTTTTCAGTAAAAGAAAGAGATATTTTCTGTGTTGAAAAAGTTAGCGAAACTAAGAATATAAGAGTCACAACCAGTAGAAGTACATACACTTTCCGTGGAACCATTAAAGAGGTACAAAAAATATTAGGGAATTCTTTTATACGTATAAGCCGTAATGCATTAATTAATGTTCATTATATTTTTCAAATGCAAAATGGGGTAGTAGAACTAAGTAACGATAAAATATTTCCAATTGCACCAAGTAAAGAAAAGGAGATTAAGATGTTCTATTCACAAATTATTAGCTAAGGCTTTAAGAAAGGATTATCAAAAACTTTCTTAGGTATATGAGCAACATAATGGCAGTATTCTCTAGACAGCATGTACATAACAAAGCAGACATCAGGTAGACAGCATGCATATATCAAAGTAGACAGAATACCTACACCTAAGTGGACAGCATAGTTACAGCAAAAGCAACAATAAGCGTCTGATAATTTGTCCCATGTGAAACTCCCCCGTTTGTTCATGGGACATTTTTATGTATAAGGAAAAAATTGCTGAGATCCTGCAGATATGAGAATAAATAAGCAAGGAAAAAACATATTAATATGAATGATAAGAAGATAAGGACTTAGAAATCTGGTATATATCAGAATTTCTAAGTCCTTTGTATTGTAATTGACCCAATAATTATGTTAGGATATTGTATGTGAAATGTTTTAAGCACACGTTCTTTTAAAAAGTGAGTTTATGGGAAAGACAAAAATAATTTGTACATTAGGTCCAGCGACGGATAAAGAGAAAATCCTGGAACAGTTAATTCTAGGAGGGATGAATGGGGCAAGATTTAGCTTTTCTCATGGCACATATAAAGAACAGGAAAAGCGGATGACGTTGTTTGAAGGAATTTGAGAAAAGCGGAATAAATCTGTGGCAATGATTTAGATATCAAAGGACCAGAGATAAGACTTAAAAACTTTAAAGAAGGAAAAGTACGCTTAGACAAAGAGCAGACATTTATAGTAACAGGACGTGAAGGAAAAAGTACCCAAGAGATGTTTTCATATATGAAAACTTATGTCAGGATGTATCACGGGGAAACATATACAGCGGTGTATGACTTGCCAGAATCAGGAACTTGTCAGGGGAGGAAATGTAGTTATAATTACATTAGGAATCCTGATTTGGGATACTCAGTATAACCAGCTTAATGAAAGTACACATTGCAGGCGAGTAAGAAACAGGATAAAAATCAGTTCGTTAGATACGGAAGGGGAAAAAGGATGCAATATAATATCAAAATCAGATGTATGGAGGTTTATCATCCAGAAAAACAATTAGGAAATGAGTTTTATATTAAACACTTTCAAGAACAAGGGAAAGATGTAGCACATTTCTTAAAAGATGTACTTGGCCGGGAAAAACGATATGTTATTGATAATGAAGGAAAAGAGGAAAAAGAACGAGAGAACAGTCTGTCTATGCAGATAGCAGTGGCAAAAAAAATATTAGAAAAGAATAAACTGACGGGAGCGGACATTGATGGCATTATTGTTGCAACGCAGATACCAGAATACCTGGTTCCACCAAATGCACTTTTTGTTCATCGTGCCATTGGAGCAAAGAAAGACAGTTTTGCTTATGACTTAAATGGAAACTGCATCAGTATGACTATGGCATTTGACCAGGCGGCAAAGTATCTGCAGGATGAGAAAATCAATCGCATTTTAATTATTGGCGGAGATTATCTAAATATTGCAGCCAGCAAAAAGGATGAGTGTATTTATGGCCTGTTTGGAGAAATGGCATGTGCTATTGTGGTAGAACAAGGTGATGGAACCAGTCAATTACTAGACAAAGATCATTTTATTAATACAAAATCCCTTGATATTATACATGTTCCAGCATGCGGTATGGCTAGCCTTTTGGGAAAAGAAGGAAAAGAACCTTTAGAAGTCTTAAGTGGAGAGATGGTTTGTGATATTCCAGAAGTTTCAGAGCGAATTAAAGAAATGCTTAAGAGAAATCGGCTTTCGGTTGATGACATTAGTGGATTCTGTTTTTCACAATATGTCTGGAGAAACAATAAAAAGGTGATAGAGAGCTTAGGAATACCAGAAGAGAAATGCCCGTATGTAGGGAATAAGTATGGTTATACAGGCGTAAACAGCCCATTTATTGCTTTATATGAACTGGAAAAAGAACATAAGATTGAACATGGAGATTATTTATTATTTTGGACCATAGGTAACAGCATGCAGCATATATTTTTATTAATAAGATACTAAATGGGGGGATGGATATGATAATAAAAGAAACAACTATCAGTAATTTTCGAGGAATCAGTAATTTAACGCTTGAATTTGAAGGAAAGAGTACTGTACTTTATGGAAAAAAGAATGCAGGAAAAACTTCTATACTAGATGCTATGGATATGCTTACAGAGGATATTGTATACGCAGCTGTAACGGGTGATAAGAAAAAACATATTGTTATGCTAGAGGAAGATGTAAAAGCTCAGGAGCGATTAGCTGAAATTAAGGCAGTATTCAATCTGAAGATGCTGAACCAGGATTTTGAACATTCTTATGTACGGGAAAGAAAAGGAATACGTCAGGAATATTTAAGTACCAATGCAGTTATTTTTTCTACTATGTTTTCAAGATGTTACATAGGAGAAGAAAAACCAGGAAGCAAAGAGTTTGAATTCAATAAAAATGATATGCCTGTTTTTGCATATTATAAGGCAGGACGTCATTTGGGAAAACAGAAAGAAGAGGAAGAGGCAGAGAATAAGAAGCAGGCATTTGATTTTAGCAGTGAAGCAGGGATTGTGTTAGAAGATTGTGAACAATGGCTATTCAGCCGTCCGGAATACGTAGCACTATTTCAGATAAAAGATTTATTAGAACTTTCGGAAGATGAAAAATGCGTGCTTGCAATGGCTGGAGACATTGCGAGAAAACTGTCTATTGCCAACGTGGATAAAGAGAATCCGCTAGATGGAAAGGGAATTGTTTTTATTGATGA
Source organism: [Clostridium] polysaccharolyticum (assembly GCF_900111595.1). Taxonomy (GTDB): domain Bacteria; phylum Bacillota; class Clostridia; order Lachnospirales; family Lachnospiraceae; genus Clostridium_AI; species Clostridium_AI polysaccharolyticum. Next base: position 35,222 of record NZ_FOHN01000011.1, read on the forward strand.
TATAGAAGCTGGATTAAGAGAAGAATGGAAGGAAAAAATAGTACCTGCCTTAGTGAATGCGTTTCCGAATATCCAGTTCCTAATTACCACAGGAGAAGAAAGTGTGGCAAACAGTGCAGCAAGATGTGCAAGAGTATTGGAAATTTAGAAATAAAAAACTTGAATAACGCAGCAATGCATTTTGATACAAAAAATAGCAAGAATAAGCTGGAGGGAATTGACATAAAAAAAAATCAGGTGTTATAATGACGGAAATTAGATGTTTGTGGTTACTTATTAATTACAGCAGGTATAGAGCTTTCCAGACAGAAAGATGACTGCATGGGATTGGAGGGAACAGGAAGAGGATGAAAAAGGATAGAATAGATGTAGTGGTACTTTCTTTAATTTCATCTCTAATGCTTTCAGGATGTCAGGCTACCGTTAGTAGTTCAGATAAAGTGAAAGTGAACAAACCTTTGGTCACTGATGCTGAGGCAGCGAGAGAAAATGTCAACAAAAAAAATGTTATAACAAAAGGCAAAATCAAAAAATTTGTAAAGGAACATAAAGAAGAATATGAAGATCTCATTTATGGATTAAAGGATAATGAGATACATATCGAAGAAAAAACATTTAAAAACCAGAAACTATATTTCTTTTTATATACAGCGAATGGCAGCTGGGCAACTACCCTGTACCAGATTCGTGAAAAAGACGGGGTAATTGAGGCGCTTTATTATATTTCAGCTGGAGCAGCAGATTATTTTGATTTTGATATTATATCAATATCGCAAGGAGATTTTATAACTGTATATTCTGCGACTCATATGGGCAATGGAAGCCTGGAATTTTTAGAACTAGACAATATTCCAGATAGAAAAGCCGGAGAAGAGCCAGATTATGAACTATATGCGGTGGATAATCATTTTGAAGAATTGGTAAACAAAAACGGGACGATTACATCGAAAACTTTTGAAAATGGTATCCTTACGCCTGTTTATGAAGATATAAACCAAGATGGCAATACAGACATTCAGCTGAAAGGGACTTTACAGGAATATCAGTATAATGAAGAAGCAGATAAAGAGGAATTACAGGATACCAGAAGTATATGTGAGATATATCTTTTCAATCCAAAGGATAAGACTTTTGTATTACAGTCAGAAGAAGATTTGCGGGAGAAAAAGACATTAACTACTGGGGATATAGTGATTAATAATCACGACTTGTTAAATGACTGTCCTTGTACAGAATATAAAGTGCAAGATATTTATCAGTATCAGAATGAACCAGAGAAACTTGTAGAATATAAAGAAGAAAAAGGTGCGTACTGGCATTATCTTGTATATGATGGAATTGTTTATGTGGTAATCAATGATCGGCCTAGACTAGGAAAGAATGCGGCTGATATGGCAGAAAACATTGATTATGTTATAGTAACTAGTGATTTATATTCTTTTTCCATAGGAATTCAAGTTGGCATGAAGGAGACAGAGCTAGCGGAAACAGGGATTGACTTTTTAATAATAAAAAATGGTGATGATTTGGACAGCCAATTGTTAAGTGGAAGAACAGGATATCTTAGAAAACTAAAAGTTTCTTATGATTCGGTCTATTATGCAGAAAGTTCTTATGAAGAAAATGTAGCATTAGCCGTTATTGTAAAAGATGGTAAAGTGGTCCGGATTGCTACAGATAAGTTATATTAACAGTATGAGGTTATAAACATATGAGTAGTTATAAGCTGTCAGCCTGTTTGGGGCTGACAGCTTTTTTCTAGAAATTTCTCGGTATATTCTCTGTTGTTTCACTGGTACAACCTAGTCAGGAACACCGCTATAATAAAAATAACATAAGAAAGAATGGGGGAAGCAGCAGATGAAAGAAAGACTTGAGCAGATAGAGCATGTAATAGAAAAAGGACCGTACAAACCAACGTGGGCATCCTTAACCAGATGGAAGGCACCAGAATGGTTTTGTGAAAAGAAATTTGGAATTTTTATTCATTGGGGAGTATACAGTGTGCCAGCTTATGATAATGAATGGTATTCCAGAAATATGTACATAGAAGGAATGAAGCCTTATGAGTACCACATACATACCTATGGGCCACACAAAGAATTTGGATATAAAGATTTTATTCCTATGTTTAAGGCAGAGAAGTTTCATCCAGAAGAATGGGCTGCGCTTTTCAAAGAAGCAGGGGCCCAGTATGTTTTTCCAGTGGCAGAACATCACGACGGATTTCAGATGTATAAAAGTGATATTTCCAGATGGAATGCATATGAAATGGGACCAAGACGAGATATACTAGGAGAATTAAAAGAGGCATTTGAAAAAGAAGGTCTTGTATTTTGTACATCCTCTCATAGAGCAGAACATTGGTTTTTCATGTCACATGGAAAAAAATTTGACAGTGATATCAAGGAGCCGTTAAAACGTGGTGATTTTTACTGGCCAGCCATGCCAGAAGGAGAACTTCATGACAAACAGAGTAAACCATATCCATCGGAGGAATATTTAAAAGACTGGCTGATTCGCACTTGTGAAATTATCGATCAGTACCAGCCACGTATATTGTATTTTGACTGGTGGATTCAGCATGAAGCATTTAAACCATATTTGTTAAAACTAGCGGCCTATTATTACAACAAAGGAGAAGAATGGGGCTGTAGTGTTGCCATTTGCTATAAACATGATGCCATGATGTTTGGAAGTGCCATAGTGGAAGTGGAGCGTGGCAGCTTTGCAGATGCAAAACCATATGTCTGGCAGACAGATACTGCAGTAGCGAGAAATTCATGGTGTTATACAGATTCCCTTGATTATAAATCCAGCAGGGAAATTATATGGCAATTAATTGATGTAGTCAGCAAAAATGGCAATTTATTATTAAATATTGGACCAAAGGCTGACGGAACCATTCCAGAAGGGGACAGAAAGATTTTAAAAGAGATTGGTGCGTGGCTTAAGATAAATGGGGAAGCAATCTATCATTCTAAGGTGTGGCGAAAGTCAGAAGAAGGACCATCCAAGACCAGAGAAGGTCAGTTTATGGATGGAAAACCGCCAGTATATACAGCACAAGATTTCCGTTTTACGGTTGCCAACGGCTGCATTTATGCATTTGCTATGAAATTTCCAGAGGATGGAAAATTGAAAATCCAGTCACTTGGAAAGTCAGACAATCAGGACATTCCGGAATTTTTTGGACTAATCAAGGATATTTCCATTTTGGGATATGAGGAAAAGCCACAGTATGAAGTAACCAGAGAGGGATTGCATGTTCAAACAAAAAATGTTCAAAGTGAGTATCCTGTTGTATTGAAAATAGAAGTTATTTAGGAGGGAATAAAATGTCAGAGAAGATTTGGAATCACAATAAAATTGCCTACGGAGGAGATTATAATCCAGAACAGTGGAGTGAAGATGTATGGCAGGAAGATATGCGCTTATTTAAACTGGCACACATTGATACGGTTACGTTAAATGTATTTTCTTGGGCAAGTCTGCAGCCAGACGAGGAGACTTATCAGTTTGAAAAGTTAGATAAGATTATGAATATGGTCCGTGAAAATGGGCTGAAAGTATGTCTTGCTACGTCAACTGCTGCACATCCTGCATGGATGGCAAAGAAATATCCAGAAATACTAAGAACAGAGTTCAATGGCATGAAGCGGAAATTTGGAGGCCGTCATAATAGCTGTCCCAATAGTCTGGTATATCAGAAATATGCAACAAGGCTGGCTAGTAAACTAGCAGAACGCTATCAAAGTTATGATAACATTATCGGCTGGCATATATCCAATGAGTTTGGGCAGGAGTGCTATTGTGAAAACTGCGAAAAGGCATTTCGTGTATGGCTGAAAAAACGTTACAAGACCATTGAAGAAGTGAATCGTGTATGGAATACTTCTTTCTGGGGACATACATTTTATGAGTTTGATGAGATAGTACTGCCAAATCTGTTAAGTGAACATTTTGAGGAAGAACGAAGCATGTTTCAGGGAATTTCACTGGACTACAAACGATTCAATTCTGATAGTATGCTGAATTGTTATCGTATGGAATATGATGCAGTTAAAAAGATTACACCACATATTCCTGTGACAACCAATCTTATGGGATTTTACAAACCACTGGACTATCAAAAATGGGCAAAATACATGGACTTTGTTTCTTGGGACAACTATCCGTCTTATAATGATTCCATAGCCCAAAATGCTTTGCATCATGATTTGATACGAGGACTTAAAAGTGGAAAACCATTTATATTAATGGAGCAGACTCCAAGTGTTACAAACTGGCAGTATTACAATGCTTTAAAACGGCCAGGAGTGTTAAGGCTTCAAAGTTATCAGGCAGTAGCACATGGTTCGGATTCTGTTATGTTTTTCCAGATGCGAAGAAGTATAGGTGCTTGTGAAAAATATCATAGTGCAGTGATTGATCACTGTGGCCACGAGAATACCAGAGTGTTCCGGGAAGTAACTCAGATTGGAGAAGAATTAGACAAAATCGGAGATCGCATATTAGGAGCAAGAGAAGAAGCAAAAGTAGCCATTTTATTTGATTGGGAAAACTGGTGGGGAATAGAACTATCTGCTGGACCAAGTGTGGAATTAAAGTACACAGATGAAATCATACGTTATTATACAGCACTTCATGAACAGAATATTGCTACAGATATTATCAGTGTAGATGAGGATTTATCCAGATATCAAGTGGTTATTGCACCAGTTTTATATATGACAAAGGGAAACTATGATGAAAAAATCAGGGAATTTGTAAAGCAGGGAGGAACTTTTGTAACGACATACTTTAGTGGGTATGTGAATGAAAATGACTTAGTAATTACAGGTGGTTATCCAGGAAAACTTCGAGACATTCTGGGAATCTGGGTAGAAGAAATAGATGCTCTTCCACCAGATTTTTGTAATTATTTTGATTTTGATGGAGAAGAACATCAATGTCAGTTGTTGTGTGATTTAATGCATTTAGAAGGAGCAGAAGCATTGGCAGTTTATAAAGAAGATTTTTATGCAGGGATGCCAGTTATTACGAAAAATGTTTTTGGCAAAGGAAACGCTTATTATGTGGGAACTCGATCTGATAAGCAGTTCTATAAGCAATTTATTAAGAAGATATGCAAAGAGTGTGAGATACATCCTGCTGCAATAGTACCAAAAGGTGTAGAAGCAGTAAGCAGAAAAACAGAAGAAAAAGAATATCTGTTTTTACTAAATCATGAAGAAGAAGAGAAAAAAGTAACCCTAGAAAAAGATTGCGTCGAGATTCTTACAGAAACGGAGTATAATAAAGGAGACACTGTTGTCCTAAAGAAACGGGACGTGGTAATACTACAAATGTAAGAGGGGATGTATTTGCTTCGGAAAATAAGAAAATTCATACGAAATATTAAGATACGGGAAAAGATGATATTAATATTTTTCTTTGGAGGAATTCTTCCAATGCTGGTGGTAATTTTGTATAACAATCAGACTACTAAGAAAATATTAATTGAACAGACTATGAAATCAGAAGAAGCAGAATTGTCTTTAATAAAAGATGCCATGTCAGAAAATGTTCGTATTATTTCAGATATATCGAAAAGGCTGTACTTTGACAAAATGATAGAGAAAATTGCATTTACATCATATAAGAATTATGAAGAACTCTTGGCAGACTACAATAATTATACAAAAATTACGGACTGCTTAAATGACTATTACCAGGAGATTGCTTCCATTAAAATTTATCTGGAAAATCATACCATATCCAATACTGCCAATTTTATATACGCAGATTTCATGATTCGTAACGAGGAATGGTATCGGAATACAGTAAAAGCTGGTGGAAATGTGTACTGGTCTTATGTAAATGACAGTCTTACGAAGAAAAAATCATTAAGGCTTTCTCGGGTGCTCTATACAGCAGATATGCAGCAGGTGGGAATATTAGTTATTGTAATGCAGAATAAGCGAACAGAACTGCCCATAGCCAATAGGAAAAGCAAGACATTATTGGCATACAACAATAAAGAAATTGTACATAGCAACTTTAAAAAAGAGAATTATCATGAAATCATTGATATAATCAAAGAACACGATAAAAAACTGTTTTATGGAAAAGTGACATACGAAGGACAGGAATCCTTTTTGGTGATGGTGCGTATGCAGCCGGATTATTCGGAAAACTTTTTTACCCTTGCCAGTATCGGTCCATATGAACAGATTACCAAAAAAGTCAATCAGGCCAGTATGGCTGAAATTCTGCCATTTTTAGTCTGTATTGCAATTGCAGGCTGTCTGATTGCAGCATTTTCTTATCATTTTAGCCGTCAGATTAATCAGTTCCGCAAGACTATGCACGAAGCGGCAAACGGAAATTTCGATACCGTGCTTCATTTAGAAGGAAATGATGAACTAAGCATGTTATATGAAGATCTGAACGTAATGATTGGAGATATGCAGGCTTTGATGCGGGAAGTGGTTGCAGAGCAGGTGCAGAAAGAAAAATTAAATTCCAGGCAGAAAGAAGTGGAATTTAAGATGCTGGCCAGTCAGATTAATCCTCATTTTTTATACAACACATTGGAAACGATTCGGATGAAAGCCATTGTAAACCAGCAGCCGGAAATTGCAGAACTGGCAAAGATGCTTGCAAAAATAATGCGTCGTAACATTCAGGTAGGAGAAAAACTGGTAACATTGGAATCGGAATTAAAACTGGTAGAGTACTACTTGAAAATACAGTATTATCGTTTTGGAGACCGGATTCAATCCAGTATTTTAGTAGATTCAGAAGTGGATACAGAGTCAACAAGAATTATGCCGCTGATTATTCAGCCACTAGTAGAAAATGCATTTGTACATGGATTGGAAGCGGTGGATTCGGAAGGGAAACTTACAATACACGTAAGCTGTAATACGGACATTTTTATTTGTGTGGAAGATAATGGATGCGGCATTTCGGATAAAAAACTTGAGGAAATTATGGAAAGCTTAAATGATTTGGAAACCCTGGACCGAACCCATATTGGAGTCTGTAATGTAAATCAGAGAATAAAGCTTCAATATGGAGAGGATTATGGCTTAACCATAGAAACAGAAGAAGGAAATGGTACAAGGGTGACTTTAAAAATTCCCGTTGTAAATCCCAGCTGAGATGGAAGAATGCTTTGTAAAGAAAGTAGAATCAAATAAATAGGGTAAATTGTATAGATATTTTGGTGTAGTCACTTTTTTCTTTTGTTATTATAATTTTGATATGAGATAAAGGAGAGGAGAGAGAAAAGATGGAGCAGGCAAGGCAAAAAAAATCCATGGACAGATTAGTAGCGGCTGCTAGATTTGCGGCAATATTACTGGCTATATGCTTATTTATACCAGGATTGAATCCATCTAGAATTTCGGGATTAATAGGGAAAAACCTGTCTCTGTTTACGTCAGGGCTATTTTATAAACAGTTAATTGCCAATTTTGGACGATGCCTGAAAAAAGGCTGGGTATTGGAGTCTACTTTACGATTGCTTTTTGTATCAAGCATGATAGCAATAGTGGGAATTATTCTGGTAATAGCAGGAGGATGTATGTCTCTTGGAGAACGGAAATTTAAGAAACTAGGAGCGTATTTTACCTTGATTGGTTCTGCTATAACTGGATTTAGTTTTGTTGGAATCTACGTTGCATATAAACAGGTATCCAATACACAGAATCTGAAAAAAGTAGCACCAGTGTTACCAGATGGTTTTATTATTCTATTAGTGTTAGTAGTTATGATGTTTTTGCTTTCTGTATTAGAATGTATCTTTCTTCCGAAACCAGATAAAGAAGATATGTATGAAATGCAGCCAAGATTTCAGTTATTTTTAATGCTGCTGCCTTTTGTTGCACTAAGTTTTGTATTTAGTTACCTTCCTTTATCCGGATGGAGGTTTGCATTTTTTGATTATAAGGCAGGAGATACTTTAACCATGGATAAATTTGTTGGGTTTAAGTGGTTTGCTTATTTATTCAGAAATGCGGCAACAAGGCGTGATATTATTCATGTAATCCGTAATACATTAGCCATGAGCTTTATTAATATAGCAATGCTTTGGGTTCCAATGGCATTTGCCATCTTTTTAACAGAGATTAAAAGTAACCGTTTTAGACGTTTTGTACAGATATTTACCACAATACCGAACTTTATAAGCTGGGTACTGGTTTATGCAGTAGCTTTCGCAATTTTTTCGACAGATGGTTTTTTAAGCACTACTTTAGTAGATGCAGGAATCATGTCAGAGGGAAAGAACTTTTTGTTAGGAGGAGGCCATGTATGGCTTAAAATGTTCGCATGGGGTACATGGAAAGGCCTTGGATGGAATGCTATCATTTACATAGCAGCCATATCAGGAATCGATCAGCAGCTTTATGAGGCGGCAACAGTAGACGGAGCTGGACGGTTCCAAAGAATGTGGAGCATTACAGTTCCTAGTTTAATTCCTACCTTCTGTGTGCTTTTGCTGTTAGCAGTAGCGGGTATTTTAAATAATGGATTAGAGCAGTATCTTGTTTTTGAAAATGCAGACAATTCACAGTTTATTCAGGTGCTGGATTTATACGTGTATAAATTAGGTATTGGAAAAGGAATAATTCCATTGTCAACGGTAATTGGCATGGCAAAATCTATCATAAGTGTAATTCTGTTGTTTGTAGCCAATAAGATATCCAAGATGATTCGTGGTGAGAGTATTGTATAAGGAGGAAAAGCATATGGAGGCAGCAGAAACGAAGAAGAAAAAATATAAGCCTAAGAAAAGGCAGTTTCGCCTGACGACAGGAGATTGCGTATTTAATATTATCAATTATACAGTATTCTTTATATTCACAATAATATGCATTTTCCCATTCTGGTATTTGTTTATCAATACAATTAGTGATAATCAGTTAGTCAGAGTAGGTGCTATTAAATTTATTCCTCAAGGAATTCATTTTAAGAATTATATGGCATTAAAAAATGTAGGAGATTTAGGAAAATCCTTAATTGTGTCTTTATCCAGAACCGTCATTGGTACTGCGTTAATGGTTATGGCTTCTGCACTGACAGGATATCTGGTTACACAGAAAGAAATGTGGAAGAGAAGTTTCTGGTATCGTTTTATTGTAATTACCATGTATTTTAATGCAGGTCTGATTCCGTGGTTCTTGACAATGAGTATGCTGGGACTGACTAATAATTTTATGGCTTATATCATTCCAAGTATTGTACAGCCATATAACATTATTCTGGTAAAAACGTACATAGAATCTATTCCAAATGAGTTAGAGGAAAGTGCAAAAATAGATGGTGCTGGTTATTTTACCATATTTAGAAAAATCATTTGGCCTCTTTGTAAGCCGATTCTTGCGACCATTGCAATCTTTGGAGCAGTAGGCCATTGGAATTCCTTTACGGATTCTTTGATGCTGATGCCGAATGCACCACATTTACAGACCATTCAGCATAAACTATACATTTACCTGCAGCAAAGTTCTAATCTTGCAGCTATTATGAAGTCCAGCAGTGGTGGAGCGATTTCATCAGGCATGCAGGCAGAACTGCTTAATGCAAAAACAATTAAGTATACCATTTCAACAGTCACAATTATACCAATCGTAATGGTATATCCATTTATGCAGAAATATTTTGAAAAAGGTATTATGTTAGGTGCAGTAAAAGGATGATTTATTTTTCCTTATGCAATAAGGATGGATAAATAGAGTAATTAATTTATAGGAAAGAGGGAGAAGGCATGAGAAAAAAATTTCTTGCTATTTTGTTATCCTGCTCTATGGTGTTTACATTATCCGCATGTGGAAATAGTACAAAGAATACAGTAACAGATGATGTGAAGACCACTCAAGATGCAGATGCAGCAGACTTGGATGATATTATTCCAGATGAAACCGTTACTTTGGATGTGTTCACACAGCTGGCAAACTACTCAGGAGAGCAAATTGGATGGTTTGCACAAGTGATGAAAGAAAAATTCAATGTAAAATTAAATATCATTCCAGATCCGGCAGATGAAGGTGTCTTTGCTACTCGTATGGAATCAGGAAATCTTGGTGACATCGTTATTTTCGGTGGAGACATGGACAAATACAATCAGGCAGTGGAAAAAGGAATGCTTTTTGACTGGAATGAGGAAGATTTATTAGATAACTATGGTTCTTATATGAAAGACCATATGAAAGAAGCATTACAGCAAAATGCAGATATCTCTGGTGGAACAACTTATGGTTTTGGTTATGATGTTGGAACCAATCCAGATGATTTAAAAGGTTTTGATTATCACCCAGACATTCGTTATGACTTATATAAAGAAATCGGAAGTCCAAAGATCGCTGTATTGGAAGACTACATTGATGTATTAGAGAAAATGCAGAAAGCTTGTCCAAAATCTGATTCTGGAAAACAGACATATGGTGTATCCTTATTCCCTGACTGGGATGGAGATATGGTTATGTTCGTAAAAGCAACTGCTGCTTTATACGGATGGGAAGAATTTGGTTTTGGTTTATACAATGTAAATACACAGGAATATCAGGATTGTTTAAGGGATGGCAGTGAATATTTAAGATGCCTGAAGTTCTATAACCAGTTATATCAAAAAGGTTTATTAGATCCAGACTCTTCTACTCAGACTTATGATAATGTAATCGAAGATTATACAGATGGTTCTGCATTCTTTAACTTATTTGCATGGATGGGTGCAAACTCTTACAATACACAAGAACATTTAACAGATGGAAAAGCAATGCTTGCAGTACCAGCAGAAGATTCTGCACCATTGGTAAATGGATGTAACATTTACGGTGGTAACCGTATCTGGACAATTGGTGCCAATACAGAATATCCAGAATTATGTATGGCAATTCTTAACTGGCTTTGTACTCCAGAAGGTACTATGGTAATGGAATATGGTCCACAGGGTATAACTTGGGATTACAATGCAGATGGAAAAATTGAATTTACTGAATTGGGTAAAAAAACAAATAAAGATCAAAATACAGAAATGACAGATGGTTACTCTGGTACATTTAAAGATGGCCGTGCCCAGATGAATAACACCACATGGGCATTAGATGCAGAAAATCCAGATTCCAACGGTGAAACATATAACGATGAAAAATGGGAAAGTGAATTAAATGCGGATGTATCCGAGATTCAGCAGACATGGCGTGATGACATGGGTGCTCCAAATGCGAATGAGTTTTTTGCTAATAGAAATTATTCTTTAATCCTTGGTACTACTTATATTGCCAGTACAAAGGATGACGAATTACAGGTTATCTGGAATCAGGTTGCTACCTGCATTAAGGAAAATTCATGGAAGGCCATTTATGCAAAAAATGATGCTGAATTTGACAAGATCGTAAAAACAATGCAGAGCAAAGCGAAAGAATATGGCTATGATCAGTGTGTTGAATACCAGAAGAAAGAAGCAGAAGCAAGAAAAGCAGCAGAAGATGCAGTTAAGGCTTTAAAAAAATAATTAATTTTCGATAGTCTCATATTATCCTATATATCGGCGGGTGCTTACGGGTGCCCGTCTTTTTTGTTTTGTAGAAAAGTTCTCGGTCTAATAGAATAAAACTGTTGCTCAGACCAAAGGACTTCTAAAAGAAACAATGTTGAGTTGAGATTAAGAATACGGTATAATAGATCTTAACTAAAAGGAATGGGTTGTTGTATTATGTTAATTAATGGGAGAGAGCTATGGGGTATGAAAAAACAGATGCGCTGATGCGTCATTTGCGTGACAGTGGGATCGCGATAGGAGGTTCAGAGCAGAAAAGGCAATTAATTAATACAGGATATTTTCATGGGTACAAAGGTTATCGTTTTTTTGGAAATAATCAGAGGCGGTTGCCGTTTACTTCGTATAATGAAGTTTATGCCACGATACAATATGATTCTGATTTGAAAGCTTTATTGTATGGAAAAATGATGTATATTGAGACTGCCGTTAAAAATATTGCATTAGAGAGTATATTGGTAAATGCTGATTCAGAATCTATTCAGTCTAGTCTTGCAAATGCTTACAAAAAGAATAATTTAAAGATAACACATTTTTATAACAGTGTGGGCTATTCCGATGTTCCGATTTGAGCTTTGTTTGAAATAATGACAATGGGTGATCTGGGATATCTATTATCTTGTCTTACATATGATGTTAGAGATGATATTTCAAGACGTTTATGTCTAAATGTATCTTGCGATACAGGTAGGCAATTGATTTATAAGTACATTTATACTTTAAAAGATCTGCGTAATGCCATTGCGCATAATGCAGTGATATTTGATACTAGATTTCGGAATATTGAACCTACTAAAGCGATGAAACAATGCTTGAAACTAGAGATTGGGTTACCATATGTAAACTTTAAAACCATAGGGGATTATATAATACTTATGTGCTATTATATGAAATTATTATGTGTATCAAAAATAGAAACGGAAGCTTTTATTCGTGAATTTGAAGAATTAACTGATTATTATCGTCAAGCTGTTAGTTCTAATGTTGCTGCAATAGTGATACATTCAGATTTGAAAAAGAGGATGAGTATTTTAAAAAAATATATATAAAACTTGCATATTTTCATTGTTTGATGTATAATATAAATACTAATTGGGGTATGTATTTGAGGATGCATACTTAAGAGAGTCGAAGCGTGGTTCGGCTCTTTTTCGATCATTATGATTTTTTTGTTTTACATAGAAAGAGCGAAGTTCTTCAGGAATAGTGAAAACACTTTATAAAAAAATTACCCCTTTCCATTTTGCTTGTAATGGTTTATAATAACACTTAGGAATTAGGAAAGCAAAGAAGGGAACAAGTAAGATTCGAGAGCGTTTCTTAGAGAATAGCCGGCTGGTGCAAGGCTTGAAACATTTGATTCTGAATACATCCTGGAGCTGCTGCCTGAACACTTTCGTAAGTAGGGTAAGCTGGGAACGCCCAATACAGCGTGCGAGTGTGATTGCACTCAGTGAGGAAAATTTCGTGAGGAATTTTTATAACCAGAGGTGGTACCGCATATTATGCCCTTTGTATCTTGTTTGAGATACAGAGGGTTTTTTTGATTTCTAGAAAATTGCACTTCGCTACATTTTTTAGAAATTAAAAAGCTCTACCACATTCATCACAACGCTCCATATCATGCAAACTTGATTCTGATAGAAGTTTTAAGTTCATTTTGGATACAAGGCTGCGTTACAAAGACGCACACGAAAGGAGAAAGCAATATGACAATTTATGACGAGTTAGTAGCCCGTGGCTTAATCGCACAGGTAACAGATGAAAAAGAAATCAAAGAATTAGTAAACACAGGAAAAGCAACCTTCTATATTGGATTTGATCCTACGGCAGATTCTTTACACGTAGGACATTTCATGGCACTTTGCCTTATGAAACGTTTACAGATGGCTGGGAACAAACCAGTTGTGTTAATCGGTGGTGGTACCGGTTACATTGGTGACCCATCTGGCAGAACGGACCTTCGCAGCATGATGACACCAGAAATGATTCAGCATAACTGTGACTGTTTCAAAAAACAAATGGAACGTTTTATTGAATTTGGTGATGATAAAGCAATCATGGTAAATAATGCAGACTGGCTATTGAAATTAAATTACATTGATGTACTTCGTGAGGTAGGACCATGCTTTTCCGTAAATAATATGCTTCGTGCAGAATGCTACAAACAGAGAATGGAAAAAGGATTATCCTTTTTAGAATTTAACTACATGATTATGCAGTCCTATGACTTTTATCATTTATTCAGGCACTATGGCTGTAACATGCAGTTCGGTGGTGACGACCAATGGTCAAACATGTTAGGTGGTACGGAGTTAATCCGTAAGAAATTAGGTAAAGATGCTTATGCAATGACAATTACGCTTCTTACAAACTCAGAAGGCAAGAAAATGGGTAAAACAGCTAGTGGTGCAGTATGGCTAGATCCAAATAAAACATCTCCATTTGAATTCTTCCAGTACTGGAGAAATGTTGGAGACAGCGATGTATTAAGATGTATCCGTATGCTTACATTCCTTCCGTTAGAGCAAATTGAAGAAATGGATAGCTGGGAAGGAAGCCAGTTAAACCAGGCAAAAGAAATTCTTGCTTATGAGCTGACAAAATTAGTCCATGGAGAAGAAGAAGCAGAAAAAGCAAAAACAGCTTCTCATGCTTTATTTGCAGGTGGTGCAGATGATTCCAATATGCCTACAACAGAAATCAGTGCAGAACAGCTTACAGATGGAGCAATTGGCATTATGGACCTGATGATGGTCTGCAAACTGGTTCCTTCTAAGAGTGAAGCAAGACGTCTTATCCAGCAAGGCGGGGTATTTGTAAATGATAACAAAGTAGAAGCAATTGATTTTAAAGTAACGGAAGAAATGTTAAAAGAAAATGTAAAAATCAGAAAAGGAAAGAAAAAATTCCATAAAGCAGTAATGCAATAAAGTTCTCTTTGTAAAATTGCAGTCCAGGCAGTTTCAGTGAAACTGTCTGGATTTATTAGCTTAGTGAAAAACAACAATAAAATTTGCCTAAAATGTAATAAAGCAATAGTTTTAAGTGACGTTTGCTGCATTTTGTGCTATAATATTAAAAAATAGTGCAGTTCATATAGGGATATGAAAAGAAATGCGGGGGACGTTCGATGAAGAAAGGTTTAACGACGGCTCAGTTAGAAGTAGCTGCTATATTGGCTATGCTCTGTGAGCATTTATCTTGGATAACTTTCAACTTTTATACTCCTCAGGCACACTTCATGCGAATAGTTGGAAAATTAGCAATACCGATTATCTGTTACTTATCTGTCAGCTTTTATGAAAAGGCAAAAAACATAACAAAATACATACTTTGTTTACTTCTATTTTGGGGCTTATCTATTTATCCATATCACATATTTTATACAGCAAAGATTACAGGAAAGCAGAATATTATATTTGATGTGCTATTAGGCTTTTTGGTAATGGCTATACTAGATTCACTAAAACTGAAGAAGATATGGAAAGTCATACTGATAGCAGCCATTCTGATTTTATCCATCTGTTTTAGTAATAATCCACTGATATTTATTTTATTTATGGCTGATTTCCGTCACAGTCATTCCTATAACAGAATGGTCAGGACCATTATAAAAATAGCAGCAGCAGCAGTCTTATTTACATTAATTTCCCAAAGTATCTGTCAATCTGCAGGGGCATATGTTTCGAGGGAAGCATGGAAAGAATCTGTAAATTATATAGGATTTCTGCTGGCCATACCATTATTAAAGAAATGTCAATTAAGGAAAAAAGAAGAGGTTGTGAAAGGATATTTCTTAATCGTTTATCCGATACAATTCTTGCTCTTAAAGAATTTTGTACATATCACATCAGGAAATTTTTATCGGATTTATCTGTATATCCATTTACTTGGTATCCTGATTGTACTGCGATTGGGGTATAGTACATTGAAAGCGAAGCTTTCGCATGTTCAGACTGCTAATATAGTCATGCTTAGTTTTGCATTGCTTTTCATGTTAGGGTATTATTTTCAACTGACAGCTTTTAGCCTGCAAGTTATGATTGCGGCAGTAAAAATAGAAATGACAGGACTTACTGGCATGATAATTGGGTTTACGTGGTTTATGAATGAGTTCTGTAATAATCCGATCAGTAATTTTGTGTACATAGTAGAAGGAATGGTAACAAGTGCCTGTATTTATGCTATCTACACATTGGGACAGAATAAGCTGTTTTATAAGGCCGTTGGCGTGAAGCATTTTAAAGAGCATTCTATTATTGTCTCAGTAAGAGGGCCTGTATGGATTTTGTTTTTCGCTTATATGGCAATGATTATGCTGCTAACGCTTTTCATGTGCCTTTATAAAATGAAGCATAGTGATGGAATAGAGCGAAGACAAAGTGTAACCTTGTTAATAGCGGAGGGAGCAGGTTTTGTTCTGCTGATGCTTAGAATTATATTACGGAATGAAGAATATGATGTGGGAACTTTTGCGGTGTTTTCTTTTGTGCTTTTATTTTCCTTTTCCATATGTCAGAATGATTATTTGGATAATATCCAGACAGAGAGGGAAAGAGATCCGCTGACGGGATTATGTAATCGTGGTTATTTTATAGAACAGGTGCAAAAGAAACTGGAAAAAAAAATAAAAGGAACTATGTTTATGATAGACATGGATAATTTCAAAATGGTCAATGACAATTATGGACATGGAACAGGAGACAAGGTGCTCATTGCTCTTGCAGATTCTTTAAAACAAGTTATGGGATCTGACAATTTTGTATCTAGGATAGGAGGAGATGAATTCTGTATCTTTATACATAGCCATATTGATGAAAATGAAATGAAAAAAATTACAGAACGGTTAGAAGTTAAATTCCATAAGAACTTAGAGCAGCGTAATCTGAATCTGCTTTCCACTTTGTCCGTAGGAATTGCAAGATATGATGGAAAAGGAAAGATTTCTTTTGAAGAGTTATATGAAAATGCAGATAAGGCATTATATCTAGCAAAAAATAGTGGAAAAAGCCAATACAAATTTTATGCTTAGCGTAAAAATAAGATAAAATGAGAAATGGTGGTGAGAGTATTTCTTATGTTAAAAAAACTAAAACTGCATCAGCTGGTTGTAATTGTTATTATTGCTATTATATGTGATAACATTGGCTGTAAAGTGTTTGGGGAGAATTTAATTGCAGGGCAGGTACTTCAATTTATAGGTGGAATGGCATTGCCTATGATCTTATACATTTTAGCAGAGTCGTTTATGCAGACAAATAATGAAAGAAATTTTATACTTCAGGTGTTTGGTACATGGATTCTTTCTATATATCCATATGATATGTTTATGGGAGCTGAATTTGCGAGAAAGCAGAATCTGCTTTATGATATTTTGCTTGCTTCAGTTGTTTTAGTAATTGAAAAAGCAAGAAAAGAGGAAAGGCTTAAATTAATAATTGCAATCATTCTGCATTTTCTGCTTTGCCTAATAGCAATGAAAAGCAGCAGAAATTCCATTATTCCATTACTGTATATCTTTCTGTATTATGGAAAAATGAACGGTTATAGAAAAGATAAAAAGGAAAAAATAGATTTTACTTTTTGGCAAGTAATACTTGTCATGGGAAATTTTCTGTTTAGAGTAGCTATAGATTTGAAGTATCACAATAACTGGGTGTGCAACTGGTATCTTCTTGGTAATCTTCTGGCAATTCCTATTATTTATTTTTATGAAAAAAACCACATATTAATTCGAGATAAACTGCAGTCTATTTTATACTCGTATCCCTTTATTTTTATTGGATTATGTATAGTATTTCACTGTCCATGCTATGATTATAATGAATATTATTTAACTCTTAGCACAATTACAACTATTATGCTGATTGTGTTTGGCTGCATGTCTTTAACAAATAGAACTTCTAAAGCACAGCTTGCAAATATTATGCTGATTATCACATCTATATTTTTTATGAGCGGCCTATATCTCCAATTGACAACTGGAGATATAAGAGTTGTATATTTGTCACAGAAAATCCAGTACTGCGGAATAATTGGAATGCTTATTTCGTTTACGAAATTAATTGATGCATTTTATTATGCAAAGTTTCCAAAGTGGCTTTACTATCTAGAATATACGATTTCTACATTAGTCATTCTTAGTTTGTTTTCTGTAGAACAAAACAATTTTTTTTATCGTTCACTTGTATTAAGAAAAACAGAAGGAATAGTATGTGTATTTGAAACACCAGGTATTTTATGTATTATATTTTACTTATACGTTGCATTTCTTTTTTTGTATATAGCTTATTTTTGTATTAAGAAAATAAAGTCTTGTGAAAAGAATGACAGGATACAATGTATTAATATTTTAGCAGGGGCCTCTATGCCAAGTATATGTATGTTCATTAAAGCAACAGGGCTTACAAGGGGCTATGATCTTATGACATTTGGAATATTAGGAGTTATTTTTTTCTTTTCACTGGCACTTGTAAAAGATGATTCATTAGACAGAATACTAACAGAGGCAGAAAAAGATCCATTAACAGGTGTAAGTAACAGGGGCTTTTTTATAGATGTGGTTAGTGGATGGCTGCAGAAAAGAAAAAAAGGTTCTCTGGTGATGCTTGATTTAGATGATTTTAAGGATGTAAATGATAATTTTGGACATGGAGTCGGGGATAAGGTTTTATCTACGCTCGGAGAGTCTATTACACAAGTAATTGCACAGACAAATTTTACAGCCAGATTTGGAGGAGACGAATTCTGTATTTTTCTTATTAATCAGGTATCGAAAAAAGAAATAGCGGTTATTATGGAACAGTTAAATGAAGCATTTCAGAATAATATCCGGTTTTTGAAACTGGATATAAAAACGGATTTATCAATTGGAATTGCAGTAAATAATGGAAAAACAAGAATTTCTTTTGAAGAATTATATGAAAATGCAGATAAGGCGTTATATTTAGCAAAAAACAGTGGAAAAGGCCAATACAAGTTTTATAAATAAATTCTGTCATAGGATAAAAGAAATGGCATATAGATATAATAATGTTATTAGAGGGAAAAATATGAGGTTTTTTTGCAAAAGGTCAGATGGTTTTCAAGAAGAAACCCGTGTTTTTTTAGCGGCTCTGCAATGTGAGTGTATGGTTTTTACGGAAAAAAATAAGATTGAAGAAATTCGGGAGATATATGACAAATTAACTGGACTAGGAAAAGCAGAAGGGTTCATACCTGTCTTCATCATCCCTAGTTTTGAACTGCTTAGCAGACGTTTGGGTGAAAATAAGGTTGGGGCGGTTCTCAAAAGAGAAGGCGAGCTTTCTGTAATGCGAGAAAGAGGAAGAAGACAATATAAAGAAGTAATATTAGCTAAAATACCAGTCAAGCACCCATGGGAAGTATTTAGCTGTTTGCGTATGAATGGATGGAGTACGGTAAAAGCTCAGGAGAGTGTAATTAATTTATCAAGAAAATGGTATCTGTGTGAGGGAGCAGTTCCAGCAGTTATCCAGGATGGATGTGTGGAGTATAGGCTGCAGGAAATCAGGGAACAAGCCAATGAAAATCTTTACATACTAAAAAGAACGGCGTATAATGATAAAATATTTTGAAGTTATTACATGAAATGTAGCAATTTTTACATCAAGATGTTGAACCAGAAAAAATGATGTAGAATACATTCAAAAGAAAGTTTTCATTTCTGTTATAGGCAATCGCTTATAATGCTATATTTTCTGATTATTATTCATATGTACATTTACGAAGAAGTTATGCATTTTGTGCAAAGTGCATAACTTTTTTTGTCGCTATTTCAGGAGTGCTCCTATGAAGAGAAAAAAATGACAGAGAAAGTAGAATAAATTATAAGGAAAATCGAGTTTATTTTCAATACAGGGTAAGAAGACTTATTTATGAGAAAATATGTGCTATAATCTATTTAAATCAAAGGAACCAACCAATTGATATTATAGTTGATGTAAATTAGAAAATTTCATAAATTGAATTCTTATTCCTCCAAAACAGGGAACTGCAGCCATCAGTTCCCTGTTTTATTGTGGAACAAATAAGTGACATTTTGACATGTAACAGAGAGAATTATATTTTATGATTGAAATATATAAAAAATTGGTGTAAGATAGAAAGAGGTTTATATATACTTTTATTATCACATCTTAAGTTCAGTAGTGTTAGACATATTAGTTAGTAAAAATTTAAAAATATAACTAAAGAAGACATCTTAAAAATCAATTATACGTCAAGCTAGTAATTCAAACTTAATTCAAAACGTGCATAAAATAAAATTCATAATAATAGTCAAGAAATATAAGGCAAGAAACAGGGAATTATATGGAGTCAGAAGGGGGAGGATTCTTATATAAGTTAGCAGAAATGCAGAAAAACCGTTATGGGGGAGTGGCATGACACAAGCGATAACTGCTTGTTGCATACAATTAAAAAATGAGGGAGGCATATTTTATGAAACAAATAAGTGCGATCGATGCATATATGGCACAAGTTTACAAATGGATTATGATAATTTTAATAGTATCTGTATCAGCAGGTGGCGGGGACTTTCTTGTTATGAAGCTGTTAGGATACTATAAGCATATAAGCTGGCCATCGTTAATTATATACGGCATGACAATAGTTGCTTATATCATTGTAGGAACAAGGTTAATGAAAACTGCTTTAAAAGATGGTCTTATTCAGCCTAAAATGATGCTTTATGGTAAAGTGTACATAACAGTTTTGCTTTTCGTTCAGTTTAATTTTATTATGTACTTAATTCCTTCTAGGGAATTCTGGGCATTTGCATTTTATTTTGCTTTAGTTCAGGCATTCTTTTTAGATACAAAATTGTGCCGTATTGTAATAGGCGGATTAACTCTTTCTGTAGTGATAGGGTGTTTTGTAAAACCTGATACTATGTTACCTGTAAGAGATGGTATTTTTGTACCGGATTTATTGATTCGTTTTTTCATAATGGTGTTGTCTTTTATGGGAGTTTATCTGTTTACCGTTTTTGCAGGCAAGTATTTAGCGGATGCGAAACGTGATGAGCTTGAAAAGAATAATAATATTACGAATCAGATATTATCGAAGGCATCCAGTGTTTCTGAACGTCTTGCACAGACAAGCAGCATGGTTTTGGAAAATGTAGAGTCAGAAAGTGCGGCTACAGAGGAATTATCCTCTATTAGCGAAGAGTTACTGGAAATGAGCCGGAACATTATTGAACATAATAATGAAAGTACCAATAACCTGCATTTATTAAAAGAATGTAGTGAAAATGTTTCCGATAAAGTAAAGAAGAGTACCAAGATTTCTGATGAACTGGTAAATATCTCAAGGGATAATGAACAGGATTTGAATAATCTGCTTACGGTAAGTGATGAAGTGGTTTCCTCTAACAAGGACACGATGGAGGCAATTGAAAGACTGCTTAATGGAACTAGAAAAATTGGAAGTACCGTAAATATTATTGATGAGATTGCAACATCAACCAACCTGTTAGCATTAAATGCTTCAATTGAAGCAGCTAGAGCTGGAGAAGCCGGAAGGGGATTTGCTGTCGTTGCCAATGAAATTGGAAACTTGGCTAGAAACACCCAGGCATCATTAAAAGAAATTAATGATGTAGTAAAGTTACTGGAATCAGAAGCTAGTGTAGTTACGGATTCAATTGAACTGAATTCGGATAAATTAAGCTATCAGTATGAAACACTAGAGAAGACCGTAGATAAAGTTAAAAATATGATGAAGTTATTGTCCTCTTCGTTGAGTGCAATTAAAGAAGTAGATGCTTTGAATGAAGAACAGGTAAATTTAATTGCAACGACTTTTACATATAATGAAAATATTTCAAGACAGATTGAAGTGGAAAATGAACAGTTTACGAACATCGTTGGTGTTGTACAGAATAACACACAGGAGATTGCTGAATTGAACGGACAGGTAGATGGCTTGAATCAAATCGTGAAGGAACTAGAAGAACTGCTTAGGAGGTAGGTATAAGAAAAAATTGGAGGCGAAGGTAATTAATGAATAGTAATGTGCAGATTAAGCAGATTGCAGTTTATCACCCTGAGAAAATCTTAGATAATGAATATTATTATGAGCATTACAAGAAACAAGGCAAAGACGTAAAGAAACTATTTGAGGATGTGTATGGCAGGGACAAACGATATGTCATTAATGAAAATGCTGAAAAGAAAGAAAATACGTTAACCATGCAAATTGAGGCTGCAAAACGTGTCTTGAAGAAGGCATGTTTGCAGGGAGAAGACATTGACATGATTGTATCAGCTTCTCAGATACCGGAACATGTAGTACCAGCATGTGCAGTAATTATTCATCGTGAAATAGAAGGAAAAATGGATTCTATCTGTTATGACTTTAATGCAAACTGCATTAGTATGGTACTGGCATTGGAAAATGTTTACCGGTATATGGATAACAACCCTAAAGTCAACCGAGTGCTTCTTGTAGGAGGAGAGTATACAACACAGGTTCATAATCCGATGAATGAATATGGATACGGTCTGTTTGGAGATGCAGCATGTGCTATAATCCTAGAAAAAACAGATCGGAAATGTGGACTTGCTGATTGTGATTTCTTTATTAATGACAAATATTATGACAAAATGATATTTCCGCATTGTGGTATGTCAAAAATATATGAATCAACCAAAGAAGCAATTCTTTCTACAATGGAACCAGTCAGCTGTGATCTGGATGAAGTGGAAAGAAAGCTGAAAGGAATCTTAAGAAGAAGCAATTTGGAAGTTCAAGATGTTAAGATGTTCTGTTTCTCTCAGTATCTAATAAGAAATATTCAAACTTTAAAAGAAGATTTGGGAATAAAGGATGAACAGTGTATTTATGTTGGTGATGAATACGGATATACAGGTGTTTCTAGCCCATTTCTGGTTTTAGATAGAGCTGTGGAGAAGGGAATTGTTAAGCGGGGAGATTATGTGGCATTTTGGACAATAGGTGCTGGCATGCAGCATATTTGCATGCTGATTCAATATTAAACCTGAGTAAATTGAAAACTGCTGTTTCATGGCTTTAATTCATGAAACAGCAGTTTTTTGCAGTTTTATAAGAAAATTTCCTAGGTTTTATCAGCAAATAATTCTTAACGGAAAAGGCTTTTGTACTTCGTTATTTTGTGAAGTATACATTGGAAACAATAAAGAATTATAGTAAAATAAAAGTGTATGAAACATAGTAAAATAAATGTTGGTACAAACAGAAAAAATCAGAAAAAGAAAGGAAGGATTACATGAAAAAACAGATTGGAAAAAGGATTGCAGGATTGTTTCTTGCCGGAACCTTGATGGTGTCTTGCTGGACCGGTGGTATGCCTAAGTTTACTACTGAAAAACAGACAGTAGTAGCAGCGAGTTTTGCAGAGTATCCAGCAGAATTAGTCAGAATTTCCACTGCCAATGGCAGCCGAAACCTGAACATTTCTGGAACTGCAGATGGGGCCACATTGAACACAGATACAACCAGGGGAACACAAAATGAGAACTGGAGATTTGATTATGTAGTAAGTGGAGTTTTCCGTATCGTTAATATGGGGACTGGAAAGGTACTGGCAACGAGGAATGACAGTACCAATGGAGGTACTAGCTGCGTGATTGCACCATGCACTTTATCTAAGGCACAGTACTGGAACGTAACGCAGGTTTCTGCAGATAATCTAGGAAATGGATTGTATTATAAAATAACCAATTACTTAGACCAGAGCAAAGCCTTAACTTATAATTCAGGAAGCAATACCATTACGCTTGAGACATACTCTGGAAACAGTAACCAGAAGTTCCGTCTTAACACAGCAGGTCTGCAAGGATTTGCAGCAGAAGGAAAACAGATAAATGGTGCTGAGAAAGCTTCTGCCATAGGAGGACTGTTAGGGGAAACCGTATTTGTTGATACATATGATAAACTGGCTCAAGAAGCTAGTGGTTCCACTCCAAAAACAATTGTAATAACGAAAGATTTAAGTTATACAGGCGGATTTAATTATGATAATGAAGGAAGAAGATATCCAAAATCTAAAATTAATTTAGGAAATAATAAAACCATTATCGGAAGTTATGGGGCACATAAAATACATAATGGCTATATTGTTACGAACGGAGGGAATGGCAGAAATAACATTCTTCGTAATATTACAGTGAGTCATGATGAATCCAGCAACCATATTAATGTATGGGAATTTTCCAATGGAAATAACTTATGGCTAGATCATATTACATTTATGGGACATTCCAATATTAATACATCTAGTTATGGCGGAGATATTGACAAGCTTCTTTCTATCGTTGGAACATATGATTATGCTACCGTTTCAGACTGTACTTTTGGAAAGCATGAATATGGAGTTATTCTGGGTTATCCAACAGATACAGATGAAGCTCTTTCTGCTTATAAGGGAAAACCATGTGTGACTATAATGACAAATTATTTTAATAGCTGTATTACAAGAGCACCTGGTCTTATGCGTTATGGATATTTCCACAGTGCCAATAACTATGTATATGATTTTCATTTGGCATATACAATGCATACAGGAGCGAATATTTATACAGAAAAGAATTATTACGATGGTGCAGGAAATATAGGTTCGGTAGTAAATGACGATGCGTTAAACATTACTAGTATTTCAAATGCAACAGTAGGAAAAGTTGGTCCTTGGTATACAGATAATGGATCTATAGCAGTAAGATGTTATAATAACAATAACTTAAGAAATGTAAGTTCTCTAAGTACTTCATGGAGACCATCTAACCAGTATAGTTATAAAGTAATTGGTGCATCGGATGTTCCAAATTATTGCAGAAGCAATGCGGGAGCAAAAATGTCTTGTAATGATATGGCATATGCAGCATTTTCACAGAAAGGAGTTCCAATTGCATCTTACTTGGTAACTGGACAGAGTACTCCTTCTTATCCTAGTCCAACGCCTTCTCAATGGGTTCAGCCAAGCAAAAACCCGGTTCCATCTGTAACTCCAAGTAATGCTCCGACTGCAGTGGCTCCCCCTAATGAAAATCCAAGTACAGGAAATGTAATTGACATTTCGGCTGACGGCAATAGCTGGTCTGGTGGATATACAATGAATCTAACATTAAAAAATGTATCAGGAAACAATATTTCAGACTGGACGCTTTATTTGAACAAATCGGAAGCTGATATTACAAGTCTTTGGTGTGGGAAGATGCAAAGCTTGGGAAATCAGGTTATGATTAGACCTGAGAGTTATAATCAGAATCTAGGTGCTGGCGGAAGTTTAACATTTGGTTTTGGAGGCAACGGAACAATGCCAAATGCATTATCCTATAAGTTTGTTTATATAGTGAATGGAAAAGAGTACACCAGTACGGGAGTGGATTCTTCTTTATAAGATTGTAAAAAAATGCGTGTCTAGATAAGGGCACGCATTTTTTCTAAGTCTTCACTGGATATAAAGAAGTATAAAAAGAAATGCTATTGACATTTTTCAAAAATTTCTATATGATATCTATATTGTTAGTTTGGCCAATGGAGGGATATTCTGGATGGATTCCCTCTTTTTCATTTGTATGGACTTGGTAAAATAGAAAAGCAGAAGAGAGAGGGTAGATGATATGGAACAATTCGAAAAAATTGTGGGTTATGTGGATGACTTCGTGTGGGGGCCGGTTATGCTTATGCTATTAGTGGGGACTGGAATTTTTTTAACAGTGCGCACAAACTTTCTGTCATGGAAGAATCTTGGCTATGCACTTAAAATGACACTTAGCAAGGAAGCGAGAAAGAAAGGAAAAGGTGACGGCGATATATCACCTTTCTCGGCACTTACCACTGCGTTAGCAGCCACGATAGGAACTGGTAATATCGTAGGTGTGGCAACAGCGATGGCACTTGGAGGACCAGGAGCGATTGTATGGATGTGGATATCTGCTTGCTTTGGACTTACATCAAAGTTTAGTGAATGCATGCTTTCTATAAAGTATCGTGAAGTAAATGAAAATGGAGAAATGATTGGCGGACCAATGTTCGTTATGAAGAAAGCTTTTAAACATAAAAAAACAGGAGCTTTGTTTGGGTGGCTTTTTGCATTGTTTACCGTACTGGCTTCATTTGGAATCGGAAATCTGACACAGTCAAATTCAATTTCTTCAGCAATTAATGAAACCGCTGGGATTTCTGCAAAAGCTGTTGGTATTGTCATTACAGTATTAGCCTTAGCTATTATTGTTGGAGGAATTAAAACAATATCCAAAGTATCATCTGTAGTAGTTCCGTTCATGGCTGTCTTTTATGTAGTGGCAGGACTTGTTGTAATATTTGGGAATATCCAAAATGTACCATCTGGTATTGTAATGATATTTAAATATGCTTTTCACGTAAAGGCAGTTTCTGGTGGAGTTTTAGGAGCCATTACAGCTTCTATGATGCGTGCAATGCATTATGGAGTGGCACGTGGAGTATTTTCTAATGAGGCAGGTATGGGGTCTGCCGCCATTACAGCATCCGCTGCGACTACGGACAATCCTGTACGTCAGGCATATATTAATATGACAGGTACATTCTGGGATACTATCGTAGTATGTTCTATTACAGGCTTGTGCATTGCAAGTTCAGGAGTATTAGGAAGTGTAGATGCAAAAGGAGAAATCGTAACAGGTTCCGCTTTAACCATAGCCGCATTTAAAACCGTATTAGGTGATTTTGGAGCATGGTTAATTTGTATAGGAATTGCATTATTTGCTTTTTCTACTATTTTAGGATGGGAATATCATGGAGAAAAGGCATTTGAATATCTTGTGGATACACACAAATATAATATTGTCTATCGAGTTATTTTTTCATTGGTGGCATATGTAGGAGCCACAACAACATTGAATCTTGTTTGGAGCATTTCAGATATTGCCAATGCATTGATGGCAATTCCAAACTTAATTTGCCTTCTAGTGCTTAGTGGTGAGATTGCAAAAGATATGAAGGTATTTGAAAAAGAGGGAAAACGCTTATAGAGGAAAAATGTAGAGAGTAAAAGCAAAAAACTTTCTTTGCAGGCAATGGCGAAGAAAGTTTTTTGCTGGTGAGCCTTGCAAGGCATACAGAAGATGAAGGGAGACCTTCACGTACGGTTCTGTGAGAAGTTTAAGATGAGATTCGTCTTACTTACTTGACTGAGAGGATGGCTAAGCAAATAATGGTTAGCCTCCTGCACGATTATCATGGATTTGATGGAAATGGAGGGGCTAACATGATTTTACGGTTACCAGATTATTATAAAGATTTTAAATGTATTGCGGATCAGTGTAAAGATAGCTGCTGTATTGGATGGGAAATAGATATTGATGAAGAAACTTTAATGTATTATGAAAGTATTTCTGGTGATTTTGGAAAGAGACTTCGGGAAAATATAGTAGAAGAGGGTGAAGATACATCATTCGCTCTAAATAAAGGAAGATGTGCATTTCTAAATGAGAAAAATCTTTGTGATATCTGTACAGAGTTAGGAGAGACTGCATTGTGTGAAATTTGCCTGGAGTATCCCAGATTTACAGTTGAGTATGGCATTGTCAGGGAAAAATGTTTAGGATTATCGTGTGAGGAAGCAGGTAGGCTGATCTTTGAAAAGGATGAGCCGATGACGGTGGAAGAGACAATGATTCCAGAACAGTATCAGTGGCTAGAGGAGGAAGAAGAATACGAATTAGATCAGGAGGAGATGGATGAAAAACAGTATCCTTTTCTTGAAGCAGCAAGGAACCATACAATAAAAATATTGCAGTGCAGGAAGTATCCAATTGAAATAAGAGCAAAGGTGAGTTTACAGTTTGCCATGGAGGTACAGAAAAAGTTAAATACACAGGATTTTAAAGGTATTGTATCAGTAGTGGAACAATTTGCCGAAACAGCAATGGATACACAGGAGGATTTGCTTGGTGATGAAGAGGAGCAGTTTGCATGGTTTCAAGGACGAATGGCAATTTATGAAACGTTAGAACTTCTGGATCAGGAATGGGACACAGTCTTTAAACAGATGAAGGAACTCTATTGTGATGCAGATAAATATCAGGAAATCCATGCTGATCTGAAAAGGAATTATAAAAGAAAAGAAGTGGAGTATGAGCATTTGCTTGTATATTTTGTATTCCGCTATGGAATGAAAGCAGTTTATGATTCAAATTATCTGGATAAAATCCAGTTTGCGATTGTCAGTTTTCTTGTTATTCGAGATATGGATGGAGCATGTTATCATAAGAAAAAACAATTTCAATTAGAAGAAAGAATTGATGTTGCAAGAATATATTCCAAAGAGGTCGAACATTCAGAAGATAACTTGGAAATTCTATCAGAGGCCTTTGTGTTTGAAGAGGTTTTTGCTGTAGATACGCTTGTTAATTGCCTGTAATTTTATAAAATTCATTAGAAACAGCAGAAGAAAATATTGTTATATTGTACCTTTTGAAACAGTCACTGAGTTTTATAACCAGCTGTCGGTGCTTCGAAAGAATCTGACTGGAGTCCTGGATGCAGGTCATAGACTGCATCTGGATAACCAGAAAACGGTAGGGCTTACAGTGTGCAGTATTTTAAATGAAGTATATGGAAAGAAATAATTATGTTTTTTTACAACAAAGGGTGAAAAATTGACATGAATAAAGTTTTCTTTCAAAATATGATATAATTTTGGGAAAAGAAAAAATGTGAGGAGGAAAGCAATTGTCAGTAAAACATAGTAAAAAAGGTTATATCATGGTACTAGTTGGACTGCTGACTGCAATTTTCATAGGAATTACTCTATGGGGAACCGCCTGGACAGCATTGCATCTTTTTCAAGCAGAGGAGAGCAGATTAGAACATAGGATAGAGCAGCAATAAAATATGTATAAAATATATGTCCACGAAATAGTTATAGAAAGAGGGCTTGGCCAATATTAAAGAAATCTTTATTAACTAGGGGGCGTATAGGCATGAAAAGACTTAAGTCGGTATCTGCAGTGTTTATGATAGCAGTATTATGCAGCGTTTCTGTGCAGATACAAGGAAGAATAAGTTCTTACATGGATATTCGATGTTCACATCTTAGAGAATACAGTTATTTTCAGCATTATAATCAAAATCATTTCTTTAACCAATTCGAGTTATCAGAAGTATGGAGAGATGGAGCTCCGTATTATGAACTTTTTGCACCAGATGAAAGAATTAAAGTACAAGTGAATAGGGAACAGACCAGGGCAGCAGTGTATTATCTTGGAAAATCAGTGACGTTTCCAATCTACGGTTTTTTGAGTGCCAATGCCAATGTCTATTTGGCTGATATCACAGAAGATGGATTCTGTGAGCTTATATATAATGAGCCAGTTAGTGGAATTGATGGAAATAATGGCAATTGTGTGGTAGTGGATCTGCGGCGTATGGAACTGATAACCTATGAAGAAGATGTTTCCTGTTTTGTTCCAAGAATTAAGATAGAACCGGTTAGACAGGCTGGAAAGAAGACAATTTGCAAGGCGACAGATGCCAACCATCATATTTATTTTGGTGAGGTAAATGGAAACATTCAAGAAGTAACAGAAGCGGTCTGGAATAACAGCAAGTTAACTGTGGAATATGATGTATCCCAGAAAAAGCTGAAAGGATATGCCTGCTTTTCTGCAAAGGGAGGGAAAGATATCTTTGGTGACATTTCTGGCTGCTATACATATAATGTGGATAAAAAAAGATTGGAATTAGGGGAGATGTATTCAGTAACTGTTTGGAATCCAGTTATTCAGAATGAGAAAGGAGAAGGCTGATGTTACAATATTTTTTACAAAAAGAAAATGTGTTTCTATGGGTATTTTTTATTGGAGGCCTTGCAGGAATTGTCTGGTCTGTTTTAAGGAGAAAGGGTGTAATTGAAGAAAAAGGAATGGCAGAAATTGAGAAGGGTCCAATTGACATATTATGCTCGTTATTACTATTGTTCTTTGGGGTTGTTTCCGTTTTTTTATTGAGAGTCTGAGTTTACATAATTGTGAAAGCTGTCAACTGATAAAATAGTATTCTTATTTGCTTTTTTTCATATTTTTCGTATAATGGTATATGAGTGTTTCGCAAATATGGAATGAAAGATGGTAAATATAATGGGAAAGAAAGACAACAAGGATGGATTTATCGTTCAGGCGAGTATTCTTGCAGCAACGGGGATTATCTGCAGGATCATTGGTTTGCTGTATCGAAGTCCGTTGACAAGTGTAATTGGTGACGAGGGCAATGGGTATTATTCCAATGCGTATAATATGTATGCAATTATTTTGCTTATATCGTCATATAGTATTCCTTCAGCGGTATCTAAAGTTATTGCAGAGCGGCTTGCATTACGGCAATATAAAAATGCCCACAGGATTTTTAAGTGTGCTTTAATATATGTTGTAATTGTTGGAGGCATATTTAGTTTATTCACGTTTTTTGGTGCAAAATGGCTTGTACCTAAAAGCTCCGTTGTTGTTTTGAGGATTTTTGCACCTACGATTTTTTTCTCAGGGCTGCTAGGAGTGCTTAGAGGCTACTTCCAGGCTCACGGAACAATGGTACAGACTTCATTTTCTCAAATCATCGAACAGATATTAAATGCTGTAGTCAGTATCGGTGCTGCATATATGTTTACACAGGCAGTTGCCGATAAAGATCATACAACTCGGGCTGTGTATGGGGCGGCCGGCAGTGCATTAGGTACGGGGGCAGGAGTTTTAATTGCACTTATATTCATGTATCTGATTTACTTATTAAATAGAAACTATATCCGCAGCAGAATAGCAAAAGACCGCAGAAAAGAAGTTGATTCCTATCAGCATATTTTCCAGATTATCTTTCTTATGGTCACACCTGTTATTTTGAGTACTTTTATATATAATTCCAGTACAGTGGTCAATCAGAAGATTTACCATATGATCTTAAAGGCAGAATTTCATATGCCGAGTGCTGTGATTGCATCAAACTATGGTGTGTTTGGTGGGAAAACCACTGTTATTATGAATATACCTATTGCTCTTGCCTCTGCAATGGCGGCAGCAATGATTCCTATGATTTCAGGAAGCTATGCTACTGGAGATGAGGAGGAAACGAATAATAAAATACAGACAGGAATTCGAACTACAATGCTTATTTCTATTCCATGTTCCGTTGCAATGTTTGTACTGCCAAAAGAAGTAGTTGGATTTCTGTTTCCACAGAAAGAATCCCTTGTGTTAGCAGCAGATTTGTTAAGAGTGTTAAGCGTAAGTGTTATTTTCTATGCATTATCAACTTTAACGAATGGGGTACTCCAAGGTATTGGAAAGGTAAATGTTCCTATGATTAATGCAGCTGTTGCACTTATTGTACAAACTGTCGTGCTGGTTGCTGTGCTGTATTTGGGTTTGGGGTTATTCGGACTTGCGTTGGCAATGAATGTATATTCATTTGTAATGTGTGTACTAAATCAGGTTTCCATACGGAAATATCTTGGCTATGGGCTTGATATTATAGAAACATTTATAAAGCCTTTGATTGCTTCCTTTGTTATGGGAGCAATTGCCTGGGGTTCATATTACCTGTTTTCTTTGGTTATGCCAATTGGAAATTATAGCTTAAAGAACCGTGTGTGTCTTACATTTACTATAGTAATTGCTATGGTGGCGTATTTTGCAATTGTATTAAAGATGAAGATTTTAGATGAAGAAGATATGAGAACACTTCCTAAGGGAAATTTACTGATAAGAGCTGCGAAAAAATTAAGGCTGTTATAATGAGAATAAAGGCGAAACAAGGAGGACAGAGTTTCTCCTTGTTTTTTTGACTTATATTAAAAATATAATACAAGACAAAAGACCTATTGTTTATTGAGTCAAGTAGGAGTAAAATAGGAGATGTTTCAAGGAGTTGATTTCAAAAACATGATTCTTGTTCAAGGAGGGGTTAGAGTGAGTACTTACTTAGTAGTAGGATTTGCTGCATTCGTTTACGGACAGATATTTAGCACGAAAGTCGTAAGATAAGGGATAATAAAAAAGGATTTTTTTAAACTTCTTTGTGCAAAGTATATGGGGGGTTCTTGCACAAAGGAGAATAGGTGAGGATGATCAGAGGTTGAAACTTAGACAGGATCTGAATCAGGCGATGTATTATTTGAAAATCAAAGCGTGGAATCGTGTTTTGATGTGGGGGCTTATAGGGATTCTATGTATAATAGATTATTCATGTCGCTTTTTTGTTCATGATGGATTGTATAGAATGCAGAGTTATTGTAGTTGCCTGATTATAGGATTTACAGGCATGATTGGCTTTTTGCTTTACCGGAGGCTTTCGGTATTTCAATATAGCGAGATAGATACTTTAAAAATGCTGGGAATGTCCAATCAAGCAGTGTTTTTTGTAGCAGCATACCAGATAAGGTATATGTATTTCTTTGTTATGTCAGTTTTTTCGATAATGAATGTTTTTCTGATAGATGCTTCAGTTATCTATATGCTTATTTTGGAGGCTGGCGTATTCTGGTACATATTTATTTTTTTATATTTCATAAAAACCTGGCATTATCACAGATTAAAACTTGGGAGAGCATTTTATATTATAAAAAGAATAGCAGTATTAGTGAGTTCGCTTGCACTGTTTCTTATTATTTTATTACAGAAACGGTTGCAGGTTATTTTGCGTGTTAAGAAAAGTATTCCTGTGTTCCAAGAGATATTTGAGCAGGTTACGGATTTCTCTAATAAGCCGCTTGGAGGTATTTTTGTTCATATATTTATTATAGGTACTGAGTTTTTGTATTTGCGTTTTATTCGCAAGCATGCGTTGTTTGGTGAAGAAGAAACAAAGGTAATAGGAATTCCATTCTGGGTTCCAATGCGTGATATTCTGCTTAAATTTAGAGGAAAACGAATCTATCAGATTGTAAAAGTGAATTATATGCTTTATTGCCAGAATTTTAACTGCTTTATTACTAAGGTGTTTTTGGGAATGATCTGGTTTATCTTGATATTTTATTGTAAAGATGAAAAATTAGTCTATTACATTGCAAATGTAATTATCGCTATGCTATCGGCTCTTATTATGTATCGGGTCCGGGAAGATAGCTGTAATTTGGAATTGTATCGTGCCATTGGATATGACACAAAAAGAATGTTTATTTATCATAGCATATCGGCATTCTTTTATTTATATACGTTTATATTGCTGGGAATGGTATATGGAGTCTTAGCAAGACATTTGTCCTGTAAAGAAGTATGTGTACTGCTCCTTCTTATGGGATACCGGACCATCTTTTTTGTCTGCTTTAATTTTTATTATTTATTCGTACGCAAAATAGATATGGACTCACAAATATACGAGGCTTATGAGTTTTTTACTGGAACTGTATTATCCATTACGTCGTTTGGAATAATAGTTATGCTTTTTTTCTTGGGCAAGCTTATAAAATACCATAGAAGTATGGAATATAGGGGGGAAGAGTCTTGATTCAGATAGAAGGAATTACAAAGCGATATGAAAAGAACAAAGGTATCCACAATTTAAGTTTGAAATGTATGGATGGGGAAGTAATTTCCTTAATCGGCCCTAATGGTTCTGGTAAATCTACATCATTAAAGGGGATTGCAGGGTTATTGAAATTGGATAAAGGTTATGTACTTCTTGATGATAAAAATACATTAGAGGCAGATACGAAAAGAAGAATAGGATACCTTCCAGAAAACTTAAAATTTGATTTTAATATGACAGGATATGAATTAGTTGAAATGGTCAATGTGCTAAAATTCAAGTATTTCAATGGTGATGAGGAAACAGAGATCTCAAAAATGCTTCAAGATTTTGATTTATGGGAAAGCCGCCATATGAAGTTAAAGAATTATTCAGTTGGAATGCGGAAAAAGATAGGTATTCTGCTTGCAATCATGAGATTTCCTAAGCTTATTATACTGGATGAGCCAACGAATGCAGTAGATACAAAAGGAATTATAACCTTGAAAAGGTATATTGAAGAGGCAAAAAGAAGAGGTTGTATTATCATTGTATCTAGTCATATCCTGGATTTTATATCAAGTATCAGCACGAAGAATATTTTCATAAAAGATGGACAAGTTGAGAGAATTGTTTCTGGAACAGACAATGTCAACTTGGAAGAAGTGTACAAAGAATTATATCTATAGAATAACGGGGCTATCGCACTAAGTCGTTAGTGCGTAGCTCCTTTTTCGTACAAAAAACTGCCAAAGACTCGAAAGTATTCGGCAGTTGATGTAAAATTAATATTGAAAAACCGCCCCTAACCTAATGTGAACATGGTATAGAGGCGGTTTTCAACTACAAATATAATTCATTATTTAATGGCAACTTCTTTGATTAATTCATTATATATTCTCATAATATCAGTCATTCCAAATTTTTTACCCTGTTGATTATAACGAATTTTCTTTCTAGCCTTCTTATTCAAGTCAGCAACTAAATCTTTTGGAATCACAATATCCAAGCCTGTATTAATATCTTTATAAGTTCCAATAATATAATTCTTTGTTACTGGAAATAAATTCTGTGGCAAGAAAGCTCTTTGCTCACCTAATACATATCCAAAACTAATATTATCACATATAGAATACTTTTTAATTGATTTATCATATTCCGCTTTATACGTAGATATTTTTGATGATATTGGAATCATCCAATAGATTTCTTCATCTGAATTATTAAACTTAAACAAGTAACAACATGGTCTTCCGTGTTGTTTGCCATTCACCATTTCTTTATTTTCTAATAATCCGCATCCTTTGAATTTTTCATAAAATTCATCTTTTACAAAATATAATTTCCCTACTTCCACAATTCTCCTTATGTACAAAAAAAGGGGGTGTCGCACTAAATTAATGCAATAGTCTCTAAACCACAAAAGCCAGACTTCAAGAAGTCGGGCTTTTATGGTTTAATATAAGTATGCAGCTACCTATATTGCAACAAAAAGATTATACAAATTTAATGTCAAATTTATTTAAGTGAGAGAAAAAAGAAGTGCTATTTTTTATAACGTAAGTTGTGATTTTGTTCCTTTGGCAGCACGTTTCTTCATACGTACTTTTTTGACATTATAACGCTTGTCATCAAAGGCAAACTCTTCAATTTCAGGCTCAAGGACACAAGCATAAAGAACTTTGTCATTACCATCTAAATCAATTCCTTTTACACCTCGGCTGTTTTTCTTCATTTCACTTGTTTCGTTTAAGATATAGCCTAAGGAAGCCCCTTTTTCGGTTAAAAGAATTACTTTCATATTTTCTGAGTTTAACTGGTGGGCAGATACGGCATTAATACCAGCTAGACGGTCGCCATCTGCTAACTTTGTCGCTGCGATGCATGAACGTATCGTTTCAAACTCCGCACCAGAAACCAGTTTTACAAAACCATCTTTAGTTGCAAAGAAGACCATGCTTTCAAATAATGCTTCGAAAGAAATGAAAAGCAGAATCTCTTCTTTGCCTACTTTGCATAGATTATGAATTAAAGTACCTTTATCACGTATCTTACATCTAGGAATACTAGAGACTTTGATTTGGTACATATTTCCTTCGGCAGTGAACAGGCAAAGTTTATCCGTATTCTGTATAGGAACCTGATGAACATATTCCATTAGGGTTTCTTTGCCTAGACGCTGATAGCTTGCAGCATCAATAGATTTTGTATATCCGAAGCGATCCACTAAAATGTAAAGATCTTCTATTTTTACTTCTTCCACATAGTCTTTAGCACCTGCATTCTCAAGCATTGTTTTTCTCTCTTGCGGAAACATTTTCTTATAACTTCTTAGTCTTTGCTTAATCACTTTGTATAGTTCTTTTTGGTTTCCAAGAACCGTTGTGTACTTCTCGATATCTTGTATTAAAGAATCGCTTTCTTCGTGAAGCTTTAGGATTTCCAAGCCAATTAATTTGCTTAATTGCATAGATAGAATTGCTTCTGCCTGACGTTCTGTAAAATCAAGAGTGGAAGCAGTACGTCTGGATTCTTCAGACTTAAAGCGAATGTCATCTGTTTTTCCTGTCATTAAACATTCTTTTGCCTGTTTCACGGAAGAACTTCCACGTAATATTTCAATAATTAAATCTATAATATCCGTAGCACGTACCAGACCTTTTACGATTTCCAGCCTTTGATTTGCTTTGTGCAGCATGTATTCATATTCCTTTGTATACAGCTCTATCTGGAAGGATACAAACTCACTAATTAAAGATTTTAAATTAAAAGTAATAGGCTGTTTTTCTTTAACAGCAAGAAGATTCACACTATAGGTATCTTCCATAGCTGTTTTCTTATACAAGCCATTTAACAGGTTCTCTGCATCACGGTCCTTTTTTACTTCAATAATAATTCGGATGCCTTCCTTGGAAGACTCATCCCTTACGTCATACATCTCATCAAAAACTTTGTCTTTCATAAGAGCTGCTAAGTTTTCCACCAGTTTTGTTTTATTACCTGCAGCCGTGTAAGGAATCTCAGTAATAACAATATTTTTCCGGCCATTGTCACCTGGTTCAATTTCACATTTTGCACGAATCTTGATACGTCCTTCGCCCTGTTCATAGATCGTTTTTAAATCAGCTTTGTTTACAATGGAACCACCTGTTGGAAAATCGGGTGCTTTAATGTATTCCATCAGCCCTTCCATTGTAATGGCTGGGTTGTCCATGTAG
This sequence comes from [Clostridium] polysaccharolyticum, assembly GCF_900111595.1. Lineage (GTDB taxonomy): Bacteria > Bacillota > Clostridia > Lachnospirales > Lachnospiraceae > Clostridium_AI > Clostridium_AI polysaccharolyticum. The sequence goes on from NZ_FOHN01000011.1 coordinate 71,474, forward strand.
GAAATAACGCCATCAATCACCTCACAAGGATTATGTGGGGGAATATTTGTGGCCATGCCGACAGCAATTCCCGTTGTACCATTGATTAACAAGTTTGGCAGCATAGCAGGCAAAACACTAGGTTCTTTTTCGCTTTCATCAAAGTTAGGAATAAATTCAACTAGCCCTTTATCCAAATGTTCTAATAGCGTAATCGCTCCTGTGGAAAGACGAGCTTCCGTGTAACGCATAGCAGCTGCACCGTCTCCATCAATGGAACCAAAGTTGCCATGACCATCTACAAGTGGAATCTGGAGAGAATAATCTTGTGACATATGAACCAAAGCATCATAAATTGAGGAATCACCATGTGGATGGTATTTACCCATGGTATCTCCGACAATACGTGCGCTTTTTCTGTGCGGCTTGTCTGGATTTAAACCTAATTCCTTCATAGCATATAGGATTCTTCTTTGCACGGGTTTTAGTCCGTCCCGCACATCTGGCAATGCACGGGAAATGATAACGCTCATGGCGTAGTCTCGATATGATGTGCGCATTTCCTCGGAAAAATCCAATTGTATAATATTATCCATTATCTTATTCATTATCGTACCTCACCATTCTTTTTCATGACCTTTTAGGTATCAATGTTAGCATATTTTGCTTCTTCCATAATAAAAGCTCTTCTTGGAGGTACCTCACTACTCATGAGCTTCTTCGTAATTTCATCTGCATCCGCAGGATCACTAATAGTAACCTGGGCAAGAATTCTGGATTCTGGATTCAGGGTAGTTTCCCAAAGCTGTTCCGCATCCATTTCACCAAGACCTTTGTACCTTTGTACGTGAAGAATCCTGTTGCCAGGAATTCGTTTGAATTTCTCTAGTTCGAAATCATTATAAATGTATTCGGACTTTTTCTTTTTGCCACGTTTTCCAGCTTCTGCAGTTTCATATTCTACTTTATATAATGGTGGAAGACCACGGTACACTTTTCCTTCATGAATTAGCTCAGGCATAAAGCGGTAGAAGAAGGTTAATAAAAGCGTGCTGATGTGGGCTCCATCTACATCTGCATCTGTTAAAATGATAATTTTGCCGTAGCGAAGTTTATTAATATCAAAATCGTCTCCAATGCCACATCCAAAGGATGCAATCATGGATTTGATTTCATTGTTTACTAGAATTTTATCTAAAGTTGCTTTTTCTACATTTAGAATTTTTCCACGCAACGGCAGAACAGCCTGTGTTTTACGGTTTCTTGCTGTTTTCACTGTACCACCAGCGGAATCTCCTTCGACGATATACACTTCACATTCTTCCGCTTTTTTGGAGGAACATGCAGCCAGCTTGCTCTTGGTATCCACATCATTTAACTGTTTTAAAGCAGCTGTTCGAGCCTTATCCCCGGCTTTTCTTGCATTATAAGAACGCATGGAGTTGTCAAGGATCTTCTTTAATTCGTCTACATTTTTATCAAAATAACGTTGTACTTGAGTACTGAACACATCGTCAACAGCAGTTTTGGCATCCGTATTACCAAGCTTTGTTTTGGTCTGGCCTTCAAACTGAGGATCTGGATGCTTTATGGAAATGATGGCAACAAGTCCATTACGGATATCACGGCCGTCAAAATTATCATCCTTATCCTTTAGAATGCCTAGTTCTCTGGCATACTGATTCATAACTCTAGTCAATGCAGTTTTAAAGCCAGTTACAAGAGTACCACCGTCTACTACATTAATTCTATTACAATAGGAATAAATCTGTTCGTTAAAGTTCCTGGTGTACTGGAAAGCTGCTTCCACTTCGATGTCGCCACTAGCACCTTCTACATAAACAACTTCCTCATTTAAAACTTCCGCATCTCTGTTCAGATAACGGACAAAACTTTTAATTCCGTACTCTTCCAGATAGGTAGTTGTTGTACCTGTAAATTCATCTGTAAAATTGATTTTTAAATTTTTGTTAAGAAAGGCAATTTCTTTTAGTTTCTTCTGTATTACTTCGGATTTGAATTCTACTGTTTCAAAAATAGAAGCATCTGGATAAAAAGTAACTTTTGTTCCAGTATCGCTTTTTTTGCATTTTCCTACCACAGGAAGAAAACCATCTACTAATGCAGTAGCTGGATGTCCGCCATTTTCATAGGAATCACGGTAAACCTCTCCGTTACGTTTGATCTCAACTGTTAATTTGGAAGAAAGAGCATTCACAACGGAAGCACCAACCCCATGAAGGCCACCGGATACTTTGTATGCTGTATTGCCGAATTTGCCCCCCGCATGAAGAATCGTATATACAACACGGGCTGTAGGTATTTTTTTTGCAGGATGAATGTCCACAGGAACACCACGGCCATTATCCTGAATGGTAATCCCGCCATCTTTTTGAAGAATGATTTGGATTTCAGAACAAAAGCCTGCAAGATGTTCATCAATGCCATTGTCTAGAATTTCCCAAATTAAATGGTGGAGACCTCTAGAACCAGTGCTTCCGATATACATGCCAGGTCTTTTGCGGACTGCTTCTAATCCTTCTAAAATAACAATTTGACTACCGTTATATTGTTCCATTTAAAAACTCCTTTGTTTATCAAATTATGATTTTTCAATCACCTTGAAAAACTCAATAATTAGGTATTATAACACAGCAAGTAATAAAATTCCATATAAACTCATCTTCATTCTTGTTTCCTGTTTTGACAAATTTTCCAAGAAATCGTTCATAGCAGAAGAATAGAATAAAGATTGACAGAAAAAAGAAAAAGAATTATAATAATAAGAACTATTACTATTTATAATTGAAAAATTTCAGGAGGGAATATAGGGATGAATTGTGTTGAAGTAAGAGAAGGAATTTATTTTGTAGGGGCAGCAGATTGGAATGTTCGAAGCTTTCATGGTTATTCAACTAATCGGGGGGCAACTTATAATGCGTACTTAATTATTGATGAAAAAATAACACTTATTGATACCGTGAAAGCTCCGTTTGCAGAAGAATTAATTAGACGTATTTCTGATATTATAGATCCTTCCAAAATTGATTATGTAGTATCCAATCATGTGGAAATGGATCATTCCAGTGGAATTCCAGCTATTATGGAAGTAGCAAAAAATGCAGTAATTGTAACCAGTGCTCCAAGTGGATTAAAAGGTCTTCAGGCACACTATGGAAGTGATTATAATTATATGGCGGTAAAAGCCGGTGAGACTTTATCCATAGGAAAGAGAAGCCTTGCTTTTGTAGCAACACCAATGCTTCATTGGCCTGATAATATGGTTACCTATTGTCCAGAGGAGAAAATTTTATTTTCCAACGATGCATTTGGGCAGCATTTTGCCTCAAGCAAGCATTTTGATGTAGATGTGAATCTGGAAGAAGTATATCAGGAAGCAAAAAAATATTATGCCAATATTTTGATGCTTTATGGAAAACAGGCTGCGAAGGCTCTTGAGATTGTAAGAACTCTTGATTTGGAAATGATTTGTCCAAGCCACGGAATTATCTGGACAAAGCATATTGCAGAAATTCTGGATAAATACGAGGAATTTGCAACAGGAAAAGCAAAGGACAAGGCGATTATTGTCTATGACTCTATGTGGCATTCTACAGAAAAGATGGCCCATGCAATTTTAGAGGGATTCGCAAAGAAGGGTGTGGAGACAAAGCTTTATGATTTAAAGGAAAATCATATTTCAGATATTATGACAGAAGTACTAGATGCCAAATATATAGCAGTAGGTTCCCCTACATTGAATAATACGATGATGCCTACAGTAGCAGGTTTCTTGTGCTATATGGAAGGACTCCATCCAGAAAATAAGAAAGCATTTGCATTTGGTTCTTATGGCTGGGGAGGTCAGGCAGTGGTAAAAATCCAGGATAAGTTAAAAGAAATTGGATGTGAAATCATTTGCGATCCTATAAAAACTACATATATTCCAAGTGAAGAAGTGCTTAATACCATCGAAACTTCAATTGAAACATTGATATAAGTAGAAATTGAGAAAAATTATTGTTTATAAAGGTCTTGCCAAATTGACTTTTGCATGGAAGGATGTTATAGTATTCCTAAAAAGAAACACTATTAGAAGAGGGTGGCCAATGGAATTTATAGATAGATTATTAGAATTTGGTTTGACAAGGCAGGAAGCAACTATTTACCAGACTTTATTATTACATGGAGAAGTTACAGGATATGAGGCGGCGAAGCTTACAGGAATTTCGAGGTCCAATACGTACAATGGGCTTGCAGGCCTTGTAGAGAAAGGTGCTGCATATGTGATAGAAGGAAATGTCACCAAATACATTCCGGTGGATGTGAAAGATTTTAGTGCCAACATTATCAGAAATCTGAAAACCCTTAGAGAAAGCTTAATTGAGAGTGCGCCAGATAAACTTGTGGAATGTCAAGGATATGTGACTATTACAGGAAAAAAACATGTGATGAATCAGCTGCGAAATATGATCCAGAATGCAGAATACAGGATTTATGTGTTAGCGGGGGAAGATTTACTAGCAGAAGTAAAACAAGAGCTGGAGAACCTGCAGAAAAGAAACATAAAGATTGTTATCATTACCGATAAGCCATTTCGTGCAGTGGAACATATTACAGTATATCAGAATGATGGTCCTATACAGCAGTTTGGCGTGATTATAGACTCTCAGGAAGTATTGACTGGAGAATCAGCACAAAGAGAAAATACGGCATGTCTTTATTCAAAAAACAGTAATTTTGTTGCTGTATACAAGGAAATGCTTCGTAATAAAATCAGCTTAATTACCTTACAAGGAGGAAATGAAAAATGAAAAAGAAGACATTTGTAACATTAGATCAGGTAAAGGAAATGAATCAGCAATATCCAACTCCATTTCATTTATATGATGAAAAGGGAATAAGAGAGAATGCTAGAAAGCTGAAGGAAGCATTTTCCTGGAATAAAGGTTTCCGCGAGTATTTTGCGGTAAAAGCTACACCAAATCCATTTATTTTAAAAATATTACAAGAGGAAGGCTGTGGAACGGACTGTTCTTCCTTAACAGAACTTATGATGTCAGAAGCTTGTGGTTTTACGGGAAGCGATATCATGTTTTCCTCTAATGTGACACCAGCAGAAGAATTTAAGAAAGCGAAAGAACTAGGTGCATTTATTAACTTAGATGATTTTACGCATATAGCATTTCTGGAAGAAACAGCAGGTATTCCTGAAACCATATTCTGCCGTTATAATCCAGGAGGCTTCTTTAAGCTGGGAACGGATATTATGGATAATCCAGGGGATGCAAAATACGGATTTACAAAAGAACAGCTTATAGAAGGATTTAAGATTTTAAAAACAAAAGGGGTAAAACAGTTTGGCATTCATTCTTTCTTAGCAAGCAATACAGTATCCAATGAATATTATCCTATGTTAGCAAAGATTTTATTTGAACTTGCTGTAGAAGTGAAAGAAAAAACAGGAGCGGATATTAAGTACATCAATTTATCAGGTGGTATTGGAATTCCATATACACCAGATAAAGAACCTAATGACATTATGGTGATTGGGGAAGGTGTTCGTAAAGCATTTGATGAAATTCTGGTTCCAGCAGGAATGGGAGATGTATCAATCTTTACAGAATTAGGCCGTTTTATGTTAGCACCTTATGGATGCCTTGTAACAAAAGCAATTCATGAAAAACATATTTATAAAGAATATATTGGTGTGGATGCGTGTGCTGTAAATCTTATGCGTCCAGCTATGTATGGTTCTTATCATCATATTACGGTACTAGGAAAAGAAGATGCACCTTGTGACCACAAATACGATGTTACAGGCTCCTTATGTGAAAATAATGATAAGTTTGCAATAGACAGAATGCTGCCAAAGATTGATATGGGAGATTATCTTGTGATTCATGACACAGGGGCTCATGGTTTTGCAATGGGATACAATTACAATGGAAAATTGAAATCAGCAGAAGTTCTTTTACAAGAAGATGGTACAACAAAATTAATCCGTAGAGCAGAAACACCAAAAGATTATTTTGCTACATTTGATTTCTGTGATATTTTAGATAATGTGAAACAATAAGGAAAGATTTTATATTTTGTAAGGACTTTTTTCATAATTAGTTATATGAAGAGAGTCCTTTTTCTATTTTTTAGAATTTTTATTAATGATTTTAATGAATGTGCCGATAATAACAATATAGCAATAGAAGGGTTGTGGTGAAGATGAGAATTAATTCAGTTAAGCAGGTAGAGCAGATCTACCAGAAGACAAGTGCAAAAAGCAATGTAGCCAGTGCCAGAAAAACTTCATCTGATCGCATCGAGATATCGAATATAGGCAGGGATCTGCAGGTTGCTAAAAAAGCAGTCAGTGAGGCAGAAGATATAAGATGGGATAAAGTGAACGCTATTAAAAAGCGTATGAAGTCCGGCACGTATAACGTGACTTGTGAAGAAGTAGCGGAAAAAATGGCAGACAGCTATTTTAGCACGACTGTTTAAGGAAACAGCAGGCAGTATAGTAAAAAAGTGAGGTTTCATTAGTGGCGAGTCTTATTGAAGAGTTGATTCAGACACTGGAAAAGGAAGAAAAAGTTTATGAAGAACTCCTTCCAGTGGTGGAAAAAAAAGCACAAATTATAATTAAGAACGACTTGGAAGAACTGCAGAGAGTTACTGCTGCAGAACAGGATTATGTAGACTTGATTACAAGTCTGGAACACAATAGGAATAAAATCATTTCTAACATTGGAATTGTAATGAATCGGAAACCAGAAGAACTGAATTTAAAAGCAATTGTTGCAATGTTAGAAAAACAGCCTGCTGAACAGGAAAAGCTAGGCAGACTTCATGATTCTCTCATTAAGAAACTCGGCAGGCTGAAAGATTTAAATATGCAGAATAAGATACTGATTGAACAGTCCCTTGAAATGATAGAATTCAGCATGAATGTGATACAAAGCGACAGGATAGCCCCTGTGAATAATTACAATAGAGCAGCAGCAACACAGAATATCCCAATGAGCCAGCGGGGAATGTTTGATGCGAAACAATAATGGTATATAGAATCAGGATGCAGGTTTATCCTGCATTTTCATATAGAGGACATTTATGTGACAGTAAGAAACATAGTAGTATGGTTGGAATAGAAGAGGATAGATGAGTATGGGAAATATAATGACAAGTATGTGGACCGGAGTTTCTGGCTTAAAGACAAACCAGTCCAGTTTAAATACGGCAGGTCATAACCTTGCCAATATTAATACAGAAGGTTATGTCAGACAGCAGATTGTAACAAAGGACACAATATATAATTCTATTGGAACATCGCATATCTCTGAACTTCAGGTTGGTTATGGAACCAATATTCAGGAAATACGGCAAGTCAGGGATGTCTTTTTAGATAAAGCATACCGCATGGAAGTGGGAAGACAAGGATTTTATGAGGCGCAAAGCGAGGCCACACAGGAGATAGAAGCAGTTTTAGGGGAGCTAGAGGGAGAAGCGTTTCATCAGGACATTACGTATTTCTGGAACACATTGCAGGAACTGGCGAAAGAACCGGACAGTATTGTAAAACGTGCTGCAGTGTTATCTGAAGCCAGTACGTTATTAGAACGTGCACAAAGTATCTATGATGCATTTGGCAAATATCAAAAAAATCTGAATACCCAGGTACAGGATAAAGTAAATAGAGTAAACCAGATTGGCCAGCAGATCAAAGAACTGAATGATAAAATTGTCCGTTATGAATGTGCTTCTGAGAATGCCAATGATTTAAGAGACAGCAGAAACCAGCTTTTAGATGAACTTGGGAAGATAGTTAAAATTTCCTACAGTGAAGATTATATGGGCAATGTGGATGTCAGTATAGAAGGAAGGCAGTTTGTCTGGGACAGAAGTGTATATGGACTCACAACAAAGACGGTGGAAGATTCTTCATCACTTTTGGAAGTTGTGTGGGATGATGGACAGAATACCCCATTGTATGATTTGACACAGGAATGCAGAAGTGATAATAACAGTAATATTGGTTCCTTAAAAGGCATTCTGATAGCAAGAGGAAATACCAGTGCTAATTATACGGATATTCCGGTTAGAGAGAACTTTAATTCAGATGCAGACTTTGATGATGCAGTAAAGAAATATAATGCAGAAGTAAACTCTTCCGTTATCCGGAATACCATGGCTCAGTTTGATCAGCTGATACATGGCATTGTTACAGCAATTAATGATGTGTTATGTCCAAATGTATCTTTTGATACATATAAGACAGGGATGGGCATTAATGGGAATGGTTTTACGGTGACAGGCAGTGATGGTACGGAAATAGATATGTCTAAAGTAAAAGTATGGGATGAAGCCAATGCACCGGTAGGCATGGATCCAAACCACACACCTCGTCAGGAGCTATTTGAAAGAAAATATACAGATCGTTATATGGAAGCGGATTTGTCTTATGTAGATGCCAATGGGGATCCGCAGACTCGTAAAATTTATATTTATAATGAAGAAAATCCTGCCAATGTATATTCTTTGTACTCTATTGATTCAATTCAGATTAATGATGAGATGCAAAAAGAAGTATCACTTTTTCCACTGAGCAGTACCAGTTTAAGTGGCGGTACAGCACAGTTTGCTTTTGGCAAGTGCCAGCAGCTGGTGGATGTATTTAATATAAAAGGACATACGCTATCGCCAAACCAGCTGACAAAATATACATTTGCTGATTATTACACAGCATTTGTTGGGGAAGTGGGTACAAAAGGAAATATGTTTGAATCCATGGCGGCAGAACAGCAGACGGTTGCAAGCAATATAGATAACCAGCGTTCTACGGTATTAGGAGTTTCTTCAGAAGAGGAATTAACCAACATTATTCGTTTCCAGTACGCATATGGAGCGAGTTCAAAATATATTAACGTAATTAATGACATGTTAGAGACCATTATTAATTCAATGGGATGATTTTTAATTTTAAATAGAAAGAAGGGAAAAACATGGCGTCCACATTTTTTGGTTTATCTATTGCAACATCGGGGCTGTATGCAAGCCAGGCTTCCATGAATACAACAGCACACAATGTTTCCAATGCCAATCGAGAAGGATATACAAGACAGCAGACCGTTTTGAAAGCAAATAAGCCGATTTCAACCAATAGTTCTTATGGCATGATTGGTACGGGAGTTGTGACAGACAGTATTATTCAGATAAGGGATTTGTATTATGATACAAAATACAGAACCAATCAGGCAATTTATGGCAATTATTCAACACAGCAGTATTATATGCTTAGTATTGAAAATACATTTAGTGAAGTAAATGCAGAAGGAATTACAAAATCTTTTGATAATTTTAATCTTGCTATGCAGGAACTTTTAAAAGATGCAGGTGATAACGCAAAAAGAACGCAGGTTTCCAGCATGGCAGCAGGATTTACAGAACTGGTAAATTCTATGGCGAATACATTAGAAAAGCTGCAGGGTGACTGTAACGAAGAGATTAAAGTTTGTGTGGAACAGGTTAATTCCCTTGCTTCACAGATTGCTTCTTTAAACAAGCAGATTAATACCATTGAATTATCAGGGCAAAATGCCAATGATTTAAGGGATTCCCGTAATCTTTTGTTAGACCGGTTATCTGTGTATGCCAATATTGATGTAAGCGAGACAACATTAGATAACGGAATGTCTACTATTTTCACCGTTCGTATGGATGGACAGGTATTGGTAGACAACTATGAATCAAATAAATTAGAAGTGAAACCTTTGGATATTTATTATAACCTAGGGGATATAGATGGCCTATATAACGTGATATGGAGCAATGGACAGGAATTTAATGAAGAAAGCAGTTCACTGGGAGGAAAGCTTGAAGCTTTAATGCAGATGCGGGATGGCAATAATCTTGAAAATTTATCAGGTGCAGGTGACGGCAAAGAAGGCGAAACCGTTTTAACCTTAACAGAAACAAGCTGTAATGATATTAGCCGGCTGTATGCACCTGCACAAAAAGGCGTGCTTACAATTGGAGCTAATGAGTACCAGTATTCCTCTTTTGACTGTGAAGTGGTGAATGGCAAATACACCTATAAGTTTCATTTGACAACTTCTCTTTCAGAGGATGTTGCAGGGAAAGAAGTACAGGTTGGAAAAAGGGTTTCTACGAAAGGCATCCCATATTATATGAATCAGCTTACTGATTTTGTAAGAACATATGCTTCGGAGTTTAATGCAATTCATAATAAAGGACAGGATTTAAATGGAGTGGAAGGAGTGGATTTCTTTACTGGCAGACAGGCAAATTCGGATAAACAATATGAGTTTGCTGAAAATTTAGAAAGCTTTACATTTTCTTCTACTGTAGATCCAGATACAGATGTAAATGCCAATGGAAATCTGAGTGCAACGTATTATAGTGTGAATTGTAAAAACTTTACTGTAAATAATGCCATAGTTTGGGAGCCGGATAAAATAGCATGTACCCAGAAAATCGTAGATGGCATAAGCAAAAACGAGATTTTACAGGAACTAGTAGATTTGAAAACCGATCCGTCAATGTTTAAGCAGGGTACACCAGATATGTTTCTTCAAAAGCTGACGACCGATTCAGGAACAGATGCGAAAAAAGCGACTACATTTACTTCTAGCCAGGAAAATATTCTGAAGGTAGTAGACAGTCAAAGGATGTCCGTTTCAAGTGTTGATCAGGATGAAGAAAGTATGGATCTGGTTAAATTCCAGAATGCATACAATCTTTCATCTAAAGTAATACAGACAATGAACCGTATTTACGACACCTTAATCAATGGATTAGGAATTTAAGATGAAGAAAGAGGAGGGAAGGCGTTTATGAGAGTAACCAGTAAAATGATGACGAGTAATGCACTGAATAATATTAACCGGAATAAAACCAATATGTCGACTCTTGCCAATCAGTATTCCACACAGCAAAAGATACAGCGGCCATCTGAGAATCCGGTAATAGCAGTTCGTTCTTTGAAATACAGAACAAGCGTTGCGGAACTTGATCAGTATGCCAAGAAAAATGTTCCGGATGCAATGTCGTGGATTTCCAATACAGAAACTGCACTAAACAGTGTGAATTCGATTTTGACTAATATGAATACGTATTTTAACCAAGGTTCCAATGATACATTAGAGACCTCAGAGCGTGTTGCGTTAAAACAGACTTTGTCTGAATATCGTGACCAGATCTTTCAGTGCTTGAATTCTGATTATGCAGGAAGATATTTATTCACAGGTTACAGGACGGATACTTCGCTTATATTTGATAAAGAATCGAAAGATACCATGTACAATATAACAGAGACATTTAAAGATACAGATTTGCAGATTTTTACTTATATCAAAGCAGACTTAAAATATTCGGATACCGCAGCTGCCAATGATTACGCTAGCAATGCGGCTTCCAGCAATAAAGGTTATAAGCTGAATCTTGCTTATAATGAAATTGGAATTGCACAGGATAATGATGGAAATGATATCATGCCAGTGCTTTCTTATCAGACAGCAGAAGGAGCAGCACCACAGAATATTCCAGTTAAGGTTGTTTCAGTTGCAGATAAAGATGCATATGATGTTGGAACGAATCAGGCAGTACTAATTAAGGAAACCGGGGAAATTATATTAAGCAAGGATTCTTATAGCAAATTAAATGAAGCGTACAGTTTCCAAGTGAATTACAGCAAACAGAATTTTGACAAAGGGGATGTAAGACCAGAGCATTATTTTGACTGTACTGCCACAGATGCACAAGGCAATGTATATCAATATACAAAGCCGGCAAATCAGCACATTGAATATGAAGTGAATTTCAGCCAGAACATAGTAGTGAATACATTAGCCAATGAATGTGTGGATTTCAAAATTATCAATCAGCTTGATGATATCATATATCAGATTGAAAAAGTAGAAACAGCGGAAAATAAACTGGCTGAGATTGAAACTATGCTGGTAAATGGAACATATGCAGGAGATAAAGATGCATTAACCGAGTTAAAATCTCAGGTAAAAAATGAATTGGCTCTTGAAAAGAGTGTACTTCAGGAAAGATTTGGAAATGGCATTACTACCACCACCAAAGTCCAGGCAACTGTAAATAAGGCGGTAGCGGATCTTGGAAGCCGTTACAAACGTCTTGAATTGACAGAAGCCAGACTGGAAGACCAGCTTACTTCTTTTAATGAAATGCTTACTACAAATGATACTGTTGATATAGAAGATGCGATTGTAAATTATACGGCAGCATTGACTGCTTATAATGCTTCTTTAAATGCAACAGCTAAAATCGCACAGAACAGCTTGCTGGATTTCTTATAAAAAAGATTCAGTAACCGAAAGGAGAATGGAACGTGCTTATTAAAACTAGATGCTTTGGTGAAGTTGAGATTAGCGATGATAAAATTGTTGAATTTCCAGAAGGAATTTTAGGATTTGAAGAATTAAAAAGATATACGTTGATTTATGATGTTAAGGAAAATGGGGAGAAGGCGAAGATAGCCTGGCTGCAGGCGGTAGATGAACCGGAACTGGCACTGCCTGTCATTAACCCATTTGAAGTGAAAAAGGACTATGACCCAGTCATTAATGAAACATTGATGAAGGATTTAGGAGATGTGAATTCTGAAAATGCGGTTGTATTGCTTGTTGTTACCGTACCAAGCGATATAACAAAGACAACAGCCAATTTAAAGGCACCAATTATCATTAATTCTGATATCCGAGTAGGTGCTCAGCTGATTGCAGAAAACAGGAATTATGTAGTGAAGTATCCGATTATAAAGAACGATGATAAGGGGGAAAAATAATGTTAGCCCTATCTAGGAAAGTGAATGAATCTATTGTTATTAATCAGGATGTAGAGATTACGATTCTGGACATAAAAGGGGATCAGGTAAAAGTAGGAATCAAAGCACCAAAAAGCGTACCTGTTTTCCGGAAAGAAATATATCTGCAAATTCAAGAAGCAAATAAAGAGTCTGCCAATAATATGAGCAATGTTGATAAATTAAAAGAATTATTATAATCAAAAGGAGGTACTGGATTAAATACAGTGCCTCCTTTTGGCAAATGCAAATTGGAAAGACTTTATTAGAAATAGTATAAAGTTTACTTTATTCTATGCCGATAAAATACATAGGATAATAAGATAAGGGAATATCTTTTAAATTACATGGAGGTGAATATATGTTAGAAAAAGTGAATGGAGCCAATCCTTCAGCAAGTCCGGCATATAGTAGTGAGGCTGGTGCAGGTGCATCTGTAAAAGGCGGTCTGGATAACAGGCAGGAAGCAGGAAGCAGTACGTCAGCAGACAGGAAAAAAGGTTCAGAAAACAGTTCTGCTGATAACAGGAAAATCAAGGATGCAATTGACAAAATGAATGCAGATATGCGGTTTAAGAGGACAGGATGTGAGTTTACATATCATGAAGAGTGCAATCGTGTATCCATTAAATTATATGATGTTACTACCAAAGAAGTGATTCGAGAGATTCCTTCCGAGGATACCATTAAAATGCTTGAAAAACTAAATGAAATAGCAGGGCTGATGATAGACGAAAAAATGTAAAGGAGGTTTTTATCATGGCGGTTCGTTTGACAGGTATGATCTCTGGACTGGATACGGATGCAGTTATCCAGGAACTGGTAAAGGCACAGAAGAGCAAGAATAAAAAAACAACGGATAAAAAACAGCTGCTGGAATGGAAACAGGAAAAGTGGAAAGAGCTTAATACAAAATTATATAAATTGTATACAGGTACAGTCAGCAATCTCCGTCTGCAGAAAAATTATTTAACCAAAAAAGCGGTTGGTTCTGACGATACAAAAGTTTCCATTACGGCACAGAAAGATGCTCCGGAAGGTTCCCATCAGGTATCTGTAAAACAGCTGGCAAGTGCCCAGTATGTAACCAGTGGGAAAATTACAACGGATGGTTTTAGTGAAAAAACAAAGCTTGCTGATATTGGCTTTGCTGCAGGTTCATCTGTAATAACAATTAAAAATGGAGATGAGGAACAGCAGTTAGGGGTAAGCAGCAATACAACCGTAGGTGATTTCTTAACAGCATGTAAAAGTGCAGGATTAAATGCCAGCTATGATAGCAGGCAGAAACGCTTTTTTATCAGTTCGGCAAGCAGTGGAGTGGAAAATGCATTTTCCATTACGACAGGAAATTATACAGCACAAGGAGCTGCTGCAAAGGCTGATATTGAAAAGCTGGTAAATATGAGTGTTTCTAGTACAGCCTCATCTGTTAATAGTTGTCTGGTTTCTTTGCAGAAGAATGGAGATACTGCCCAAGCAGAAGAACAGCTTATCAAGTTGGCAAAAGAAAACTCCAATGCGGATGCTACAGCAAAGGCGACAAAATATTATAATGAAATTCTGAAACGGAATACTTCCTTAGAGGAAGAGGAGATTAAGAAGATAGAAGAAAAGCATGCCTCTATTGAAAATGAGGAAGAACGTGCTGAAAAAATAGCAGAAGCAAAACAGAAAGAACTGGATGCAAAGATCAATTCAAAACTGAATTCAGCAGAATATCAGGCTAAAATTAAGGAAGCAGTTGCCAATGGATTATCGGAAAGTGATGTTGCATCGGAATTAGGCTTAACGGATGCTTCTGAAACTGCAGAATATACATTTGCAGATCAGGCTGCACGTGATTTGACAGTGGAAACCGCCATGAAAAGTGCCATTGCCAATTATAAGGCAGTTTATGCAGATGGAGGCGGTGCTACTAAAACTTCAGGAACGAGTCCGTTAGCTGCTTTAGGATTAGGTGAAATTGCAGCATCCGATGAAGATAAGTCCGCATCGGATACGGGAAGCTATACATATGTTGCCGCAAAAAACAGCATTATCAATTACAATGGCGTTGAATTGGAAGATTCATCTAATACCGTTTCTGTAAATGGATTGACAATTGCTATTAAAGGCATAACAGATACACCGGTTTCCTGCAGTATCTCTAGAGACACAGACTCTGCATATAATATGATTAAAGATTTTGTAAAAGAATATAATGAGATACTAAAAGAAATGAATACATTATATTATGCAGGTTCTGCACGTGGCTATAATCCATTGTCTGATGATGAGCGGGAAAGCATGTCGGATGATCAGATTGAAAAGTGGGAAGCAAAGATTAAAGATTCTTTGTTAAGAAGGGACACTTCCCTTGGAAATGTCACAAATGCCATGAAAAATGCTTTGCAGAAAAGCGTGACGGTAAAAGGAAAAAATTATTCGCTGGCTTCGTTAGGCATTCAGACTTCTACTGATTATACGGAAAAAGGCCTGCTTCACATTATGGGAGACGCAGAGGATCCGCTTTATAAGGATCACAATAATAAGTTACAGCAGGCATTAACAGAGGATCCGGACTTAGTAATGGAAGTAATGTGTGGTGTAGCAAAAGAATTGTATTCTGCAATGGCGGATAAAATGAAAAAGACATCTATGAGCAGTGCTTTGACATTTTATAATGATAAAGAGATTGAGAACCAGATTAAAACACTGAACAAAAGGATTTCCAAGGATGAAACTGCTTTGAAGAATCTGGAAGACAAATATTACAGCCAGTTTAGCAAGATGGAGACGGCCTTGGCAAAACTGCAGCAGCAGCAGTCATCCTTGGCAGGTTTACTAGGTGGCTGATGATACATAAAATCTACGTCAGGTAGGAAAGATAGATGGAGGAGAGCATATGTCATTTAATGCGGCGGCAGCTTATCAGAACAGCAAGGTCCAGACGGCCTCTGGAGCTGATTTAACTTTAATGTTATATGAAGGGGCAATTAAATTTTGCAATATTGCAAAAGCTGCAATTGAAAAAAGGGATATTCAGGGGGCAAATACCAATATTCAGAAAGCAGAACGTATCATTTTAGAACTGCAGGCAACGCTGGATTTTAAATATCCTGTTGCGGAGAACTTTAATAACGTGTATAAATATATTCAAGGAAAGCTGTTTCAGGCAAATATTAAAAAAGATGCAGATTTGCTTGAGGAAGCCTTGACGGAGATCCGGGATATGAGAGATATCTGGAAACAGGTTATGGCTAAAAGCAGGATGAAATAGCTTCGGAAAGGAGTAAGCCTTGAATAATATTGTATATGTAAAGGTGCTTGCAGATTCCCTGCAGAAAAAGTACAGTGCATTGCAGTCTATATTAGACATTACCAAAAAACAGGAAGAACTGCTGTTTCAAGATTTTGAAGAAGAATCATTTCTTGAGACAATAGCGGGAAAACAGCGTTTTCTTGATCGGATTGCAGAGCTGGACAATGGGTTTGAGGTGGTTTATAACAGAGTCAGGCAGGAACTTGCTTTGGACCGTTCCCAGTATGGGGAGGATATTGCGTCAATGCAGAAGCTGATTGCAGGGATTACGGAACTGGGAATGGATATTGAAGTACTGGAAAAGCGCAATAAGATGCAGATGGATAAAATATTGGAGGAGAGAAAAGGACAGTTACGTGAGATGCGCAGGAATAACAGTGCAGCCTCTAATTATTATCGCAATATGGTACATCAGCAATACAGCCAGTCGTATTTTCTGGATAAGAAAAAATAGGGAAAAGGTGCAGGGCCAGGAATGGGTTCTGCACCTTTTTATGGGACTATCCATTGTATGGAAAGGTTTTGTTTTGCAATCTGCCAGTTTATTTTATAATATAATTATAATATAAAAAAAATAAAAAAAGTTTCAAAAAACTATTAAGTTTCTTTTGCACAATCCGATATATATTACAAATGTAAGAGTTATATATTACATGGACAGCAGAGTTTGGCATAATGCAAAAATCAACCATTTAATTTAAGTAGCATGGATGCTACTGGAAATTCAAGGAGGAATGAATTATGAGAATTCAACACAATATGACAGCTGCTAACACAAACAGAATGTTAGGTATTACAAACGATAACGTTGCAAAATCTGCAGAAAAATTATCTTCAGGATTTAAGATTAACCGTGCTGCTGACAATGCTGCTGGTTTAAAGATTTCTGAAAAAATGCGTGGACAGATTAGAGGTTTAAATCAGGCTTCTATCAATGCGCAGGATGGTATCTCTATGGTACAGACAGCAGAAGGTGCTTTAAATGAAACAACTTCCATTCTTCAGAGAATGAGAGAATTAACAGTACAGGCTGCCAACGATACAAATGTAGCGGCTGACCGTGAATCCATTAAGGAAGAAATTGAGCAATTAGAAAAAGAAATCACACGTATTGGTTCTCAGACAGAGTTCAACAAAATGAGATTATTAAATGGTACTTTATCAGGCAAGAATCTTCAGGTTGGTGCAAATACAAAACAGAATATCAGCTTTGCAATTAAGGATATGAGAGCAACAGCTTTAAGTGTAGCTACGATTCATACTCAAGTAAGTTCTTATGCTAATGCAACATCTGCTATTACTACAATTGATAATGCTATTGTAGCAGTAACTGCTCAGAGATCTGCTTTAGGTGCTATCCAGAACAGATTAGAGCATACAATTGCTAATGCAAATAACACATCTGAAAACTTACAGACAGCAGAATCTCGTATCCGTGACGTTGATATGGCTGCTGAAATGGTTAACTACAGCAAGGACGGTATCCTTCAACAGGCTGCTCAGTCTATGCTTGCTCAGGCTAATCAGGCTTCACAAGGTATCTTAAGCTTATTAAGATAATTGCAGGGTATAAAAAAAGGCTGACAGTGTCAGCCTTTTTTTAATATGAGAGAATACCATTCTATTTGGAAAATTAAAGGCAAAAGGATAATCCTTAGAAAGTACAATTGTATTTAATGGGGATATAAGCTAGAATGAGAAAAATATAAAAACGAGGTATAGTATGAAGAAAATAGCAGAAGGAGCAAAGGAGCTCCTTAATGAAATAGATGAAATGACAGAGCTTTTTTACCAGAATAAAGTACAGGAAGGATTTTTAGCATTAAATGTGTTTATTGAAAAACTGGAAAAACTGTTAGCGGAGATTTCTAGCTATCAGATAGAAAGCAATAGAAAAGTTGTAGATGAAGAAAAACTGTTAAGTTCAGTAAAAGAGGCATTTAAAGCCATGCAGGAACAGGATAGTGTTTTGTTAGCAGATTTATTTAGTTATGATATTAAGGAACAGTTAGAACAGGTATTGGATAGTTGTGAATGTAATTAAATTCAGTTTAGATAGAGGAGTATATAGTGTATAGTAAAAATCTTAATATTATAGAAAAGTATAAGCCATCGCTGTTTCAGAAACTGGCAGAATTAGATATTGATAAATTGGAGAAAAAAACAGAAAAAATTGAGAATATGCCAGCCCGTGATGGCAACCTTATTACCGTTGTTACAAAGGATGGGAAAGCGATTCGTTTAAATAGTGCATTTCGTCCGCTGGAAGAAGCACATAAGTGGGTACAGCAATATAAATTTAATAATATGAATAACCATGTTACCATGTATGGAATGGGAAATGGGTATTTTGTAAGAGAACTGTTAAGCAATATGCAGGAACAGGATTATTTACTGGTTTATGAACCTTGTACCGAGTTATTTTTAAATGCACTTCATAATTTTGATTTAGAGGATATTTTTAAGGATTCCAGATTTATTATAGGGGTTGAAAAGATTAATGAATTTGATTTTCATAAGCCGCTTAAGGCAATTTATGGAATGGAGAATCTTTCAAATGTTAAATTCGTGGTTCATTCTGGATATGATAAATTATTCCAAAGAGAATTCAATGAATATTTTAAAAAGGAAATTATTCAGTCTGCTGAATCAGCTCGGGTTGAATATAATACTTTGTTAAAATTGGCAATAAGTACATTAAAAAACCAGTTTATAAATATTCCCATGCTAAGAGACAGCATTTCCATTACACAGCTAAAAGAAATATGGAATTCGGAGGTACCTGCTATTGTAGTAGCAGCAGGGCCGTCATTAGCAGACAGTTTGGAAAAATTAAAATGGATAAAAGGAAAAGCGGTTATTGTAGCAGTGGATAGAAGTCTGCAGTATCTTTTGGATCATGGTATAAAGCCGGACTTTGTTACTACATTGGATCCTGAAAAAAGTTTACAGCAGTTTTCAACAGAAGAATCCGTAGATATTCCTATGTTTTGTTTAACTGCATCTCAGCCTCTGATTATGGAAAGGCAAGTTGGCAGGAAAATCATATGCTGGTCAGGTTATTATTTATACAAAGATTATTTGGAAATGTTGGGGGATTTTCCAGACGTTCACTTAAGTGGTTCTGTTGCAACTTTTACGGTACAGATTTTGGAATATCTTGGGATCAAGAAAATATGTTTAGTAGGGCAGGATCTTTCTTTTCATGGAGAGGTAACTCATGTGGGGGATGTTGTAAGTAATCCATGTGGCACTGCTGGAAAGCTGGTTAACGGCATTGGAGGAACCAAAGTTTTTTCTCGTTATGACTGGATTGAGTTTATTAAGTGGTTTGAAGATTTTATTGAAGTGCATCCAGAGATTACTATAATTGATACAAAGAAGGAAGGGGCACTGATTAAAGGAAGTGTACTTATGGACTTGGAACAGGCAATAGGTGATACCGATCATCAAGTGGAAACCCTGATGGAACAATTCAAAGAGATTCCTCCAGCTTTTACCAGAGAATATTTTCAAACAATTCAAGACAGACTGGTATCGGATAAAGATAGACTTGTAAAGATGAAGAAAAAAGCCAAGGAAGGAGTTGGTTATTGTGCTGATTTAATTCGTCTGGTAAAGCAGGGAAAGGTACAGAGCAAGAGTGTAGATTCTAAAGTTGGAAAAGTAAAAGAAATCACCAATTATCTTAAAGCATTGGAATTTTATAAAATGCTGGATGATTTAGTTATTGCTACAATGGAGCAAAGTTATGTAAAAGTCTTTTCAACCAAGGAAGATGAAAAGGAAAACTTACTTAATATTTTTGATTCCAGCCGTTCATTTTTTGAAGCGGTAGTAGAAGTGGTGAATCTTATAGAACCTGTTATGGCAGAAACCATTCATAAGTTAGAAGAGCAAAATAGCTAAAGGAGTATAGTATGAATATTTTAGCAGTAATTCCAGCAAGAAGCGGTTCAAAAAGTGTAAAAGACAAAAATATCCGTAACATAAATGGAAAGCCCATGCTTGCATATTCCATTGAGCATGCACAAAAAAGCAGATACATCCATCGCATTATTGTAAGTACAGATAGCCAGCAGTATGCGGATATCGCTAAGGAATACGGGGCAGAGGTTCCATTTATAAGGCCGGCAGAATATGCAACGGATACTGCCTTAGACTATGATGTTTTTTGGCACTGTCTGGAGTATTTAAAAGAGGAAGAAGGATATGAGGCTGATATTGTTGTACAGTTAAGGCCCACTTATCCAATTCGGGATATTAAAGATATTGATGCAATGATAGAAATGCTTCTGGAAAATAAGGAGGCAGATTCCGTTCGCAGTCTTGCACCTGCCAGGGAAATTCCATATAAAATGTGGCATAAGGATGAGGATGGAAGAATTACACCACTGATACAGGAGATTCCGGAATGTTATAATATGCCGCGGCAAGAACTGCCAAAGGTATATTATCAGAATGCTTGTATTGATGTATTCCGGGGAAGCGTTGTATTAGAAAAACATTCAATGTCTGGAGACTATATATTAGGATATGAAATGGCACATAATTATGATATTGATACGGAAGAAGAGTTTCAAAGAGCAGAAGTGTATTTAGAGATAACAAAAGGAAAGAAACGTTTTGTTTTTGATATAGATGGAGTGGTAGCCCAATTCGAGCCAGATCTGGATTATAAAGTGGCAAAGCCAAATGATAAAATGATTAAAATCATCAATCATTTGTATGAACTGGGAAATGAAATTGTATTGTTTACGGCAAGAGGCTATGTGACAGGAATTGACTGGTCAGGGATTACACAAGAACAGCTTGGCAGATGGGGAGTAAAGTACCATCAGCTGCTTTTTGGAAAGCCTAATGCAGATTATTATATTGATGATAAAATGCTGGAGATAAATAAGCTGTATAATATTTTTAATATATAGGAGAATAGGAAAAGTGTTTATAAAAGAATCTATGGAAAAGATGTTTTATGAAAATCAGATGGTGCTTCAGGATATCCATTTGGCTGTAAAAAATTTTCATGTGCAGAATTATGACAGGGCATTAAGACTTGGAAGCCAGATTCTTGAGAAAATGGAAGGTCTAGTAAGGGAGTATGTGGAACATGCCGATGAAATAAACCAGACTGGTTTTGCCCAGATTGATTTGCAGCAGATACAAGAGATGCTGTTACGAATATTGAAAACTCAGCAGGACAGGGATTATGTGCTGCTTGCAGATTTATATGAATTAGAACTTGCAGCATATATTGAGGCTGTACAGCAGGCATTGTTCCAATATGTATCGGAAGAAGATTTACAGGCAGATGCACCATATTTTATAGAATTCTGTACCAATGGAGAGTGTACTCTTGCAAAAGAGGCAGAAGGCAGAAAGTTCTATTTTCATAGTAATGATAAGCCGCTGCTTGCAGCGTATGAATTGGCGGAGTCTTGGTATAAGCAGGATAAATCTCAATATATTATTTTTGGTTTTGGCCTAGGATACCATGCATATTTTCTTGGAAAAATAGATGAGACGGTAGAAATTATTGTTTATGAAAGTGATGAGAACGTCATTGCACTGTCCGAAAAATATGGAGTAAAAGAAAAGTTCTTAAAAAATCCAAAGCATAAGCTGATTTATGATAGAAACCAGTCTAAATTGTGGAAGGGACTATCTGGAATGACAGATAGTGGAACCTTTGTAATCCATTATCCTTCTTTGCAGGTAATGGAAGCAAGCAGTATAAAAATAAGGCTGGAAAATTATTTTATCCAGTATAATTCAGTTGAAAATCAGATGGGGATGCTAATTGCAAACTTTAGAGAAAATCAAAAAAATGTTCCAGACACGGTTTACCAGCTTTCGGATAGCTGGAAAGGGAAAACGGCCTATATTGTAGCGGCAGGTCCGTCTCTTGATCAGAATTTCCATGAATTAAAGAAAGTGAATAAAGAGCATAGCATGATCATTGCTGTAGGAACGGTTTTCCGTAAAATGGTAAAGGAGAAGATTCCAATTGATTATGTGGTGATTTCGGATGCCAATCTGCGTGTAAGGGAACAGATAAGAGGAATAGAGGATCAGCAGATTCCGTTATTGCTTTTATCTACGGCAAATTATAAATTCGGAGAAGATTATAAAGGGCCAAAGTACTTGATTTATCAAGAGGATTTTATCCTTGCAGAAGAAGCGGCGAAAAAGAAGAATGGTTTTACCTGTAAAGTAGGGGGATCGGTTTCTACGGTGGCACTGGATCTTGCATTGAAATTGGGGTGCAGAAAAATTATTACATTAGGTCTGGATTTGGCATATACCAATAATTATGCACATGCAAAAGATACATTTAGAAGAAATATTTCAGATGTAAAGGATTTACGTGTAATTGAAGATATATATGGAAAGGAAGTGTATACAAACTGTTCTATGGACCAGTACCGTGAATGGATTGAAAGACACATTAAGAATTTTAGTGATGTTGCATTTTATAATGCGACGGAAGGTGGAGCAAATATCAAAGGAATGAAAAATGTTGCCTTAAAAGATATGGTAAAATAGGAGGTTTGTGCGATGAGCAATATTTTTGAGGATTTATTTATTTTTGAAATGGCCAATAGCCATCAGGGAAGTGTAGAACATGGTCTGGATATTGTACATGCTATGGGAAAAATTGCCCGTAAATATAATATTAAAGCAGCGGTAAAACTTCAGTACCGTAATCTGGATAATTTTATTCATCCTGATTATGTAAACCGTCAGGATATTAAGCATGTGCCAAGATTTATGAGCACTAGATTAAATTATGATCAGTTTAGCCAGATAGTGGATGCCATTCGAGAAGAGGGAATGGTTACGATGGTAACTCCTTTTGATGAAGATAGTGTGGACTGGTGTATGGATCAGGGAATAGATATTATTAAAGTAGCAAGCTGCAGTGCGTTAGATTTTCCGCTGTTATTAAAGATTGCAGAAACACATAAGCCAGTTATTCTATCAACAGGTGGAAAAACGGTCGCAGATATTGATAAAATCTATAATTTTATGACACATAAATCCTGTGAATTTGCATTTATGCATTGTGTTGCGGAATATCCAGCTCCTATGGAGCGTCTTCAGTTAGATTTTATAGATAAACTGAATAGAAGATATCCACATATTACTATCGGGTATTCAGGCCATGAAGATCCAGAGGATAATACCATTCCGATGCTTGCAGTTGCCAAAGGAGCTAAAATACTGGAGCGTCATGTAGGTTTGCCAACAGAGGCAATTACTTTAAATGCGTATTCCATGAATCCGGCACAGGCAGATAAGTGGGTAGAAGCTTCTTTAAACGCCAAAAATATCTGTACCTTAAAGAAAAGCGATGAAAAGTATATTAGTCAGGAAGAAATTGATTCTTTGCATTCTTTAATGCGTGGTGTTTATTTAAAGCATGATGTGAAAGCAGGAGAAGAAATTAAGAGAGAAGATGTATTCTTTGCTATGCCATGTTTTGATAAACAGATGACAAGCGGCGAGTTTTATGATGGAGTAATTGCTTCTAAGGATTACAAAGCCAATGATGAGCTTCATGAGAAAAAGAAGATAACAGATATCAGTCTGGTCCGTAGTGTAATTCATGATGCCAAAGGTATGCTGTATGAGGCAGGAATTGCCCTTGGAAATGATTTTGAAGTAGAATTATCCCATCATTATGGCATGCAGCATTTCAGACAGTTTGGTGCAATTATTATTAATATTATTAATCGTGAATACTGTAAAAAATTAATTATCGTGTTGCCAGGACAATATCATCCTGTACATGCCCATAAAGAAAAGGAAGAAACGTTCCAGCTTCTATATGGCGATTTAAAGGTAACGATCAGTGGAAAAGACCGTTTTATGGAACCAGGGGATATTCAGACGGTATTACGTGGGGAAAAGCATTCCTTTACGTCAAAGCATGGAGCTATATTTGAAGAAGTATCTACAACCCATATTAAAAATGATTCTTATTATGAAGATGAAAAAATAAGTGGATTAGATCCAATTGAGAGAAAAACCATAATGAGAAGATGGTAGGAAAATGCTTATGCTAGGTTTGCAGTATTATGAAAAGTGAAATAATTATTTATTTGCTGAAAGCCTTTGAACAGGATCAGCAAAAGCAGATGGGGAAGACTATTTTAAAATGGAGCATTTAATTATTTTGATAAGGGGAAGATGAAATGCGGATTGGAATTGTGCAGATGCAAATCCTATGGGAGAACAAAGAAAAAAATAAGGAAAAAATTCTCTTATTTCTTACACAAGCTCAAAAAGAGAAAATAGATCTTGTACTGTTGCCAGAGATGTCTTTGACTGGATTTTCAATGGAAGTTTGTAAAACGAAAGATTCGTATGCTGGTCAGACCATAGAATGGTTTCAGAAGATATGCCGGAACAGGAAATTAGCGATTGGGTTTGGATGGGTAGAAAAAAATGAACAGGAGAAAGCCCTGAATCATTATTCTATTGTAGACAAACAAGGAAATCTTATTTCGGATTATGTAAAAATCCATCCATTTCGTTATGGAAAAGAGTCGGAATATTTTCAGGGTGGAAATAATATAGTATGCTGTAATCTGTTAGAGCATAAAATAGCAACAGTAATCTGTTATGATCTTCGTTTTCCAGAACTGTTCCGCATACAGGACAAAGACTGTTCCGTAATCATTGTACCAGCTAATTGGCCAGCATCTAGAAGCAGTCATTGGAAATGTTTATTACAGGCAAGAGCCATTGAGAATCAAGTCTATATTATAGGCATAAATTGTTGTGGCATGATGGACGGTTCTTATTACTCAGGAGACAGCTCCGTGTTTAGTCCAGTTGGGGAACGGCTGCTGCAAGTAGGAGATAAAGAAACCATGGCTTGGATTGAAATAAACAATGATGTAAAGGAATATCAGAGCAAGTTTCCTGTGAGAATGGATCAGCGGATTCAGATTAAACAGGAATTTTGAAAGGAGAGTTTACATGATATTTATTTTAATTGCATTGGGGATTTGTGGAATTGATTTGAGTATAAAGTACTGGATTGAAAGCAGGAGAACGTTTTCGGATAAAACGGAGCTGTTAAAAGGAAACGTTGTAATTGAAAAAAGTCATAATAATGGTGTCTGCCTTAATTTTATGGAAAAGAGGCCAAATTATGTTCTTGGAATTACAGGGATTATTCTAGGAATTTTAATTTGTTTTTTTGCGATACTGCTTCCGAAAAAGAGAAAATATTTTTGGAAGTTAGCTGTTTCTTTTATGGCTGGTGGTGCTTCGGGAAATTTTTTTGATCGCATGCACCGAGGTTATGTTGTAGATTATTTGAATTTTCCAAAAATAAAAAAAATGAAACAGATAGACTTTAATTTGTCAGATTTGTTTTTAATAGCAGGAAGTGCTTTGGCTTTTATTATAAGTCTATTTACTAAGGAGTCGCAATGACAGGGAAATTATTATAGAAGATAGTGTAAAGTAGCCTATGAAAAAATCAAGCCAATAAAAAAGGCTTCAACGAACCTTGATAATTACAAATTATTCAGTTTTAGGCATGCCACGCCACCCTTGACAGCACACAAAAGCAGTGCTCTGAACGTCTCACCGACGGCGAAGAACTCAGGAACAGTATAAATGTCAATACAAAAATGTACAAAAAATCTAAAATAAGAATGTACATTTACACTATCTAATCTGTTGCTTTCATATGGTCTTTTAACCGATATGACTTACCTGAAATGCTTACCACATTTGCATGGTGAAGTACACGGTCTAATATTGCATTTGCTACTACTGCATCATAAAACACACTGTCCCATTCGCTAAAATTTATATTTGTGGTCAGTATTGTGCTCTTTTTCTCATAGCGCATATCGATTAACTGGAAGAATAGATTGGAATCCTCCTTGTCTATTGGAAGATAGCCGTGTGTTCTGCAAGCTGTCAACAGCTTGCCAGTGAAAGTCTGGTCGGAGTAATCACCAGTGAGCTCCGTAGCAAGCATCCAGTGCTTTTGGGTGACCGATTGTGCTGAAGCGATGTATGCCTATGTGAAATAGGTGCAAGTTAGTAGTCCGTAACATTAAGTGAATCCTGTAGCATCGTTACCTTAGACCCCTCGGGGAAAAAAAGGGAGTCGAGTCACTGGCTTTATGACGAAGACCATGGAAGGTGTGTAGACACTGGAATCAGCGCTGAGGAACCCTTCGGTGTAGAGGGAGCGGAATGTTAACATAGTTGTTGATGGAACAGAAGAGACCTCATAGTGTCATGCTTCCATAAACATGTAATTCTTGATATAAATTACACACGAAATTCAAGAAGAAGCATTATGAGGAGTCGGAGGAGCCAATAGTATCTGTGATGGTGTGGCAAGATAAACACACCTAGAAAAGGGGCTCTGCTTTAGTCAAGTTAAACAGGAAGGTAAGGGACAGTGCATGCCTCAAAAAGGACAACAACACTCAATAAATAAATCACGACAACTTCAATGTAAACTATACTTGGCTGCCAAAAAGGATAAACAACGCAGATTTCATGCGCTGTATGACCGTATTTTTCGCCTGGATATCTTATGGCGGGCGTGGAAAGAGGTAAAAGAGAACAAAGGAAGTGCTGGAATAGATGGTGTAACCTTTGAAATGATTGAAGAGTATGGTGTGGAATCATACTTACTGGATATCCAAGAAGATTTAATGAAAGGCGTTTATCGTCCAAAGCCAGTCAAAAGAGTCTATATACCAAAACCAGATGGAAAACAACGACCACTGGGCATACCTGTCATTCGAGATAGAATCGTACAACAGGCGTGCAAGATAGTGGTTGAGCCAATATTTGAAGCAAACTTTTTAGAATGTTCATATGGCTTCAGACCAAAGAGGGATGCAATACAGGCAACAAAAGAGGTACAAAAGATTCTATACAAAAACTGGTATGTGGTAGATGCAGATATAAAAGGATATTTTGACAACATTGATCATGAAATACTCATGAAACTTATCGAGAGGAGAATCAGCGACAGACGAGTTCTGAAATTGTTTCGGCAATGGCTGAAAGCTGGAGTTATTGAAGATGGAAAATTTTTTCCGACTGATATGGGTTCGCCACAAGGGGGAGTTATAAGTCCACTCATGGCGAATATATATTTGCATGTCTTGGATTCTCACTGGAATAATAACAAAGAATTAGGAGAATTGGTTAGATATGCAGATGATGCTGTAATTGTCTGTTATTCCAAGAAACAAGCGGACTTAGCGTTTATGCATCTAAAAGCTCTAATGCAAAGGCTGAAATTAACTCTGCATCCCATTAAAACAAGGATAGTAGATATGAACACAGAAAGTTTTGATTTCCTCGGGTTCACCTTTCAGAAATTTCATAACACGAAACTCAATCGAAAGCTACCTTATATGATGCCAAATAAAAAGGCGTTAAAGAAGGTAAAAGATAGTATTCGAGAAGTCACCTGTAGAATAATCGGCATATGAATCGTTAGACCATAAAGTGGAGAGATTGAATCCCATTATTCGGGGGTGGAGAAACTACTTTGCAAATGGTAATTCATATCTGAGATTTAAACAGTTGGATGAGTATCTATGGATGAAACTGTGGAGACAGAAGTATTGTTATCGAAAGCAAAGAAAATACAGAGAGAGAATACTGATGGAATTCAATGAATGGTACAGAAACAGTGGAATAGAGTTCTTTTACGCTCCAAACAAAAAGAGATATATGCATAACCTTTGAATGCAGCAAGATGAAGACTATCGGAAAGCCGTGTGAGGGAGAACCTCATGCACGGTTTGATGTGGCAGGTGATGGAATCGTGAATAGCGCGCCATCACTTGACCCTACCAGTTCATCAATTATTAACAGTCTATAGTGACAAAAATGTTTTAGCCTGTCCTGTAGCCTGTTTTCTGCCTTAGCCTTTTTTAACTGCTGGAGCAAGTCATTACACTTAATAAAATAAGTGCTAATTCTTTTTTGGGCAGCCTCTATTCCAATAGAAGTCGCAAGATGTGTTTTCCCAACGCCACTTGTACCAAGAAATACAATATTCTCATTCTGTTCAAGGAAACGCAGGGTCCCGAATTCAGCAATTTGCTGCTGGTTAATGCAGGACTGGAAGGTGAAATCAAAATCTTTCAGCTCTTTGTGATGTGGAAATGCACCCGCTTTAATCATGGATTTGG
>NZ_FOHN01000040.1 GCF_900111595.1 [Clostridium] polysaccharolyticum
AAACCAGGAAGCAACTGACGCAACTATTGTTGATGGCTGGATTCATACAGGAGACTTAGGTTTCTTAGATAAAGAAGGTTATTTGACCATTAAAGGAAGGAAGAAAGAGCTAATTATCCGTGGAGGAGAGAATATTTCTCCTAGCGAAATTGAAGATGTAATTCGTACCTATGCAATGGTTCATGACGTAGCAGTTGTTGGCGCACCTGATAAAGTGTTAGGTGAGGAAATTGCAGCATTTATCCAAATGAAGCCAGGAGCAAACTATATTAAAGAAGAAGTTATGGAATATATCAGCCAATGCCTGCCAAAATTCAAAATGCCAAAGTATGTTTATATGGTAGAAGAATTCCCAATGACAAGCACAGGCAAGATCTTAAAGAGAAAATTAGTAGAAATGCTTAGCGACCAGGAAGCAATGAGCCGCATGGCATAATCTAATAAATAAACTGGCATAGTCTGATAAATTTATGTTTGTTCGTTGATTTGATTAAGGAAATGCATGCTAAGTAAATTCATAAAAAAATATCCTCTGGAAACTATTATTTAGTAACCAGAGGATATTTTTTTGCTGGCAGAAGTATCTGTGGACTGCCTGCCATTGTTAGATGATGCGCTTTCGTGAGAGGTTTTTACTAAGTTGCCGCATGTATTTTGGCCTTTTCTTCTGCTTCTTGTGCTTCCGCCTCTGCTACGATATCTTCCAGAACATGAATTAAATCATGAATGGAGTAGAGCTGAACGTCTCTTTCTAATATCGCATTTTTCAGATTAACGGATAACGTTTCAAATTTATCACGAATTGCTGGTGCCACATAAGACATATCATCACCTCGATAAACAGTATAACCGATTCTTTTTTGTTCTATTCTTTTGCTTTTTTACCTGCAGTAAATAAAACAAGGATACAGTAGATTAAAGCAAATATAATACCTAAGATGTAAGAAGCTTTGAGTGGAAGTCCAAAACCAATTTTGGCATTTATGATATAAGTTGCAATGATAAAAGAATAAAAAGCACCTGGAATCAATGCAATTATAAATGGTTTCTTTGCTTTAAACAGGTATACGGTAATGATTGCAAAAGCAAAAATGGAGATTGCCTGGTTGCTCCAGGAGAAGTATCTCCAAAGAATATTAAAGCCTGTAGCATTTAATTTGGAGAACAATAAAATAACAATTACAAGAGCACTTAATGCCAGACATAAAGCAAGGCGGTTCTTCTTTCTGGATTGATCAAATTTAAGGAAATCAGCCACAATTAAACGTAGAGAACGAAGGGCGGTATCGCCAGTAGAAATAGGCAAAACAATAACTCCAATAATGGCGATCATACCACCGATTTTACCAAGCATGTCTTTGGCAACAAATCCAACCATGCCAACAGGGGTAAGGCCATTAGCAGCTTTATACAGATTCATAGCACCCATAGCCGCTGCAGCCCAGATCATAGCAATAAATCCTTCCAGGATCATCATGTTGTAAAAAGTAGTGCGTCCTTCTTTTTCGTTCTGTACACTTCGGCCAATTAAAGTAGACTGGGTAGAATGGAATCCAGATACAATACCGCACGCAACCGTTACAAAGAAAACTGGCAGAATTGGAGTTCCATCTGGATAAATCCCTTTCCAGTTTGAGATGGATAAATTCGTTAAGGAATATCCCTTGGCAAATAAACCGATAAAAATACCAATAGCAGAGATTAAAAGGACTCCACCAAAGATAGGATAGATTTTTCCGATAATTTTATCAATTGGAAACAGAGTGGCAATAATGTAATAAAAAAAGATAACGCCATAGATAATCCAGATGACAGGGTTATGTATTGTTACATCGCCAATATTAAGAAGCTGTGTTGCGATTAAGTCACCAGGAGTTGTTACAAATACGGCAACAACTAGAAGAAGCAGTAAGCATAAAAATGCATTATAAAAGCCAAAAGCCGTTTTGCCTAAATATTTTTTGACAAGTCCAGGCATCTGCATGCCGCCTTCACGGATAGAAATCATACCTGAAAAATAATCATGTAAAGCACCGCCGAATACACAGCCGACAGGTATAAGTAAAAATGCAATAGGTCCAAATAAAATACCTTGGATAGGTCCAAGGATAGGTCCTGTTCCAGCAATATTTAAAAGCTGAATCAGACAGTTTTTCCACTTTGGCATAGGTACATAGTCAACACCATCCTGTTTTGCGATAGCAGGTGTTTTTCGATCATCAGGTCCAAAACTTTTTTCGCAGAACTTACCATATAGCAGGGCACCAGCGAAAAGAATCATGAGACCTATTAAAAAAGTTAACATGTTACATCCTCCTTTAGTAATAAAAAAATTTCGTGTTTATTATACTACCATTGCAATTTTATGTAAATAATGGTGTTTTAATGAGGAATGCACAGAAAAAAATTTCTAAAAATATCTTGGAAAAATTGTAGATATTGTATATAATAAAAGTGATTGCGTTTGTAAAAAAATATATTGGAAAAAATAGGCGCAAACAGAAGAAAAAAATGTTTAATTCATTTTTGAATGGTGAAAATTAATATGAGTTAACGGATTTTATTTACATTCGTAACTTGTGAGAAGCTGAGGATAGAAAGAGAGTGCCTATGCACTTTGTTTTATAGAAAGATTATCGAAGTTGGACAGAAATTGAAAGGAGTATTATCATCATGTTAAGTTCTGATATTGGAATTGATTTAGGAACCGCAAGTGTTCTTGTATATATAAAAGGAAAAGGCGTTGTGCTGAAGGAGCCATCAGTAGTTGCATTTGACAGGGATACGAATAAAATTAAAGCAATTGGTGAAGAAGCCAGATTAATGTTAGGCAGAACCCCGGGAAATATTGTTGCAGTAAGGCCTTTAAGACAGGGAGTTATATCTGACTATAATGTTACAGAGAAAATGTTACGATATTTTATACAGAAGGCTGTAGGCAAACAGCGTTTTAAAAAGCTTAATATTAGTGTATGTGTACCAAGCGGAGTAACTGAAGTAGAAAAAAAAGCGGTTCAGGATGCAACATACCAGGCTGGTGCCAAGCATGTAGAGATTATTGAGGAACCAATTGCGGCTGCCATAGGAGCAGGGATTGATATTACAAGACCATGTGGAAACATGATTGTTGACATTGGTGGTGGGACTTCTGATATTGCAGTTATTTCTTTGGGAGGAACTGTTGTAAGTACATCCATTAAAATCGCAGGAGATGATTTTGATGAAGCAATTGTTCGTTATATGAGAAAAAACCATAATCTGTTAATTGGCGAAAGAACAGCTGAAGATATTAAGATAAAGATAGGTACAGCTTATCCGAGAATACAAGCAGAATCTATGGATGTTAGAGGAAGGAACCTTGTTACAGGCCTTCCAAAAACAATTACTGTTACGTCAGAAGAAACAGAGGAGGCTTTAAAAGAAGCAACTTCTCAGATTGTAGAAGCTGTTCACAGTGTTTTAGAGAGAACTCCACCTGAATTAGCTGCAGACATTGCAGACAGAGGAATTGTATTGACAGGTGGCGGAAGCCTGTTAAATGGTCTGGAAGCATTAATCGAAGATAAAACAGGAATTACAACTATGACAGCAGAAGATCCTATGACAGCAGTAGCGATTGGAACTGGTAAATTCGTTGAGTTCCTTAGTGGAAAAAAAGAATAATAAATTCGTTCCGGGCCTGTGGAAGGTGCAGGTCTGGTAACCATTGAAAGGAGTTGTGAGATGGTTAGAGGATTATTTACTGCTTATACAGGTATGAACAATGAGCAGAGAAGGATGGATGTATTGTCTAATAACTTAGCTAATGCAGCTACAGTAGGTTACAAAGCGGAAGGGGCTACCAATCAGAGTTTTGATGATATGTTAGCGATTAAAATTAAAGATTCATCAGAATTAGGAATTGACAGATCCATCGGAGATGTATCTCTTGGAGTAAAGGTGGGAGAGGTTTATACAAACTTTGCACAAGGCTCGTTAAGAGAAACTGGCAATACCTTTGATTTGGCAATTGACGGTCAAGGTTTTTTTGCGGTAAATGTAGTGAACAAAAATGGCGATAGCCAGACAATGTATACAAGAGATGGAAGTTTTAAAATGACAGCAGAAGGTTTCCTTACGGATTCAGAGGGAAATAAGCTGATTGGTTCTGGCGGTTTTGTACAGGTGCCAACTAATTCAGCCAGTATTTCTATTGATTCTTCAGGTGCAATTTATGCTGATCAGCAATATATAGATACAATTCAACTAGTCGATTTCGAAAATTATGACTATCTGGCAAAACGTGGGACTAATCTTTATCAGGCAGTAGATGGAGCACAGACAAAAGATGCTGCTGGTTTGATTCGACAAGGCTACACAGAACAATCCAATGTAAATTCCGTATCAGAGATGGTAAAATTAATTACAATAACAAGAGCATATGAAGCAAACCAAAAAGTTTTACAGGCATTTGATTCCACATTACAGAAAGCTTGTAATGATATTGGCAAAGTCAGATAAGGGGGAAAATAATATATGGTAAGATCTTTATGGACGGCTGCGTCTGGAATGTCTGCACAACAGACATATGTTGATACAATTTCTAATAATCTTTCGAATATAAATACAACTGGGTATAAAAAAGAACAGGCAGAATTTAAAACATTGCTTTATCAAAATCTGCAGACAAAGCAGACAGATAATGAGGGGAATCCTAAACCAGTATCAGCACAGGTAGGTTTAGGTACTAGAACAGCTGCAATTACTTCGCAGTTTACTCAGGGAAGTTTAATTGCGACAGAAAATAAAGCGGATTTTGCTATTGAAGGAGAAGGCTTTTTTATGGTTCAGCTTCAGGATGGAAGCAGAGCTTACACGAGAAATGGGTCTATGAAATTTATGATCGGTACAGACGGATTAACTCTTGCTGATTCAGATGGCAATCTGGTACTGGATTCTACAGGAAGCCCAATTACATTTCCAGAGGGGATATCTTCGTCCAAGATAACAATTGATTCAACTGGAAGAGTATTATATCCAGATGAGAATAACAATGATGCACCAACTGGAATTCAGATTGGCCTGGTACAATTTGCGAATCCGGCAGGATTGGAAAAAGTTTATGGGAGCATGTTAAAGGAAACCGCTGCTTCTGGAACAGCCGTTCTGGAATATGAATCAGATGGTATTACGAAAAGCAAAATCCATCAGGGATATTTAGAAGCTTCTAATGTACAGGCGGTTGACGAAATGGTAAATCTGATTGTAGCTCAAAGAGCTTATGAAATGAATTCAAAAGCTATTACAGCATCTGATGAAATGCTGAAGCAGGCAAATAATCTTAGACAATAAACGTCATGTGCGTTAGGACGGTTATAAGGTCAGATTGGAGGAAAAATGTCATTATCTATAGATGGAAACGGTTTTTTAAATGTGTTACAGTCTACAGGGACGATTCCGAATGAAAAAACAGAAAACATTGAGAGAACTTTAAGTAATGCAAAGCTGGAAGAAGCCAAAGATGAAGAATTAATGGAAGTATGTGAGGATTTTGAGACATACTTTGTGCAAAAAGTGTTTGAAGAAATGAAAAAAACGGTTCATAGTTCAGATGATGAGAATAGTTATATGAAGTATATGGGTGATATTTACACACAAGGTCTTGCAGAAGAAGTCACCAAGAGTCGGGATATTGGTCTTGCAAAGACACTTTATGAGTCTATGAAAAGAAATGGTTTATAAAATATTTGGAGTGCCCATCTTTGGGTGCTCCTTTGCTTTATAAGAAAGTTAGTCGCTTGTAATGCAGATGCGTAAGTGCAAAAGCACTTTGGTTATATTAATAGGAATTGAGGAGAAGATAGTGGCAGAAATATTTCAAGGATATGTGGAGAAGATTGTATTTCGGAATAAAGAGAATGGATATACGGTATTAGGACTTGCTGCTGATAATGATGAAATCACCTGTGTAGGAACATTTTCTTACATTAATGAAGGAGATTTTATAGAGGTTCGTGGTGAGGTAATTGCCCATGCTGTCTATGGAGAGCAGGTAAAAGTAGAGAGCTATTCAATTAAAGAACCAGAAGATAATTTATCCATAGAACGTTATCTTGGTTCGGGTGCAATTAAGGGGCTAGGACCTGGATTAGCTGGGCGTATCGTGAGGAAGTTTGGAAAAGATACTTTTCAGGTTATTGAGAACCAGACGGAGCGGCTTGCAGAAGTGAAAGGCATCAGTATGAGAATGGCACAGGAAATAGGGATTCAGTTCGAAGAGAAAAAGGAAATGCGTAATGCCATGATCTTTTTACAGCAATACGGCATAAGTCTTGCTTTTTCCGTAAAAATAGTTGAAACTTACGGTCAGTCCTTATATGAAATTATAAAGCAGAATCCATATAAGCTGGCAGAAGACATATCTGGAATAGGTTTTCGTCTGGCAGATGACATTGCAGCTAGAGTTGGTGTTATGACGGATTCAGATTACCGTGTCAAAGCAGGAATACTTCATGTACTGACACAAGCAGGTAATAATGGCCATGTGTACCTCCCAAAAGAAAGAATGTTTTCCTTAGCAAAAGAGCTACTAGGTGTGGAAGATGATAAGATAGAACATCAGCTGATGGATATGGTAATGGAGAAAAAGATTGTTATAAAACAGGCTCAGGAAGAAGAAAGGATATATTCATCCGCTTATTATTATACAGAGCTGAATGTGGCGAGAATGCTTTTAGATCTGAATATACCATACACTATTTTAAGAGAAGAAATTGAAAAACGTCTTCTGAGTTTTCAGAAATACCATAAAATTGAATTAGACGAGATGCAGAAAAGTGCAGTAATTGAGGCTGCAAGAAATGGAGTTCTTGTTGTGACTGGTGGTCCTGGTACTGGAAAGACGACTACAATTAATGCATTGATTCGATTTTTTGAATCGGAAGGCATGGATATTCTTTTGGCAGCACCCACAGGGCGTGCGGCAAAGAGGATGTCTGAAACAACAGGCTACGAAGCACAGACCATTCATAGGCTGCTTGAAATATCAGGTGGTAAAGAAGGTTCAGACAGAGGTACTCATTTTGAGAGGAATGAAACAAATCCATTAGAGACAGATGTAATCATTATTGATGAGATGTCGATGGTAGACATTAGTCTCATGTGCTTCTTGCTGAAAGCAATAGTTGCTGGTACCAGATTAATTTTAGTAGGGGATGTAAATCAGCTTCCAAGTGTAGGTCCTGGCAATGTCCTAAGAGATATTATTGATTCCAAAGCGTTTCCAGTTGTGAAACTGACAAAGATTTTCAGGCAGGCAGCAGAAAGTGATATTATTGTGAATGCCCATAAAATCAATGCCGGACAATCCATTGTCATGGACAATAAAAGCAAGGACTTCTTTCTTCTTCAAAGGGATAATGCCAATGTCATTATTAACGTCATGCTTCAGCTGATTACGCAGAAACTGCCTAAATATGTAGATGCAACACCTTACGATATTCAGGTTCTTACGCCAATGAGAAAAGGAGAACTTGGAGTAGACAGGCTTAATCAGGTTTTGCAGCAGTATCTGAATCCTCCTAGTGAGGATAAAACAGAGAGAGAAACCAGTCAGGGGCTTTTCCGTGAAGGGGATAAGGTAATGCAGATAAAAAATAATTATCAGATAGAATGGGAGATCCGAAATGACAGAGGGTTCCAGCTCAATAGCGGAACTGGTGTCTTTAATGGAGATTGTGGTATCGTTCGGGAAATTAATACTTTTGCAGAAACATTAACTGTAGAATTTGAAGAAGGAAAAACAGTACAGTATGGATTTGCAATGCTGGACGAACTAGAACTTGCCTATGCTGTAACGATTCACAAATCCCAAGGAAGCGAATATCCAGCGGTTGTCATGCCATTATTAAGTGGTCCTCGTATGCTTTTTAACAGAAATTTATTGTATACGGCAGTTACAAGGGCTAAAAAATGTGTTACTATAGTCGGGAAGAAAGATACTGTTGAAATGATGATTGCCAATGAAAGTGATTTAAGGCGTTTTTCAAGTCTTGATTTACAGATTGAATCGATGTATGAACCTGCAATTGGAGAGTAAACCAAGAATATACGTGCATTTTCTTGGAAGATAGGTTATAATTAGAATAAGACGGTTAATACATTTTAATGAATTAAAGAAGAAAGGACATCATTCGTCAGGAAGATATGATGATTTGGTGAGAAAATTATGGGTAATAATATTTTAGTTATCATGGCGGCTGGTATGGGAAGCCGTTTCGGGGGTATCAAGCAGCTTGAACCAGTTGGACCAAGTGGCGAAATTATTATGGACTATTCCATATTCGATGCAATCAAGTCAGGATATAAAAAGGTTGTATTTATTATTCGAAAAGATTTAGAGAAAGACTTTAAAGAAGTTATCGGAGACAGGCTTGCAAAGCATATTGAAGTAGAATATGTTTTTCAGGAATTAGATAATCTTCCAGAAGGATTTACACTTCCGGAAGGAAGAACAAAACCTTGGGGAACAGGCCAGGCAATTATGAGCTGTATCGGTGCCATAGATGCACCATTTACTGTAATAAATGCAGATGATTACTATGGCAAAGAAGGTTTCCGTATTATTAACCAGTTTTTAAATCAGCCATCTAAGTCTGATAAGAAATATCATTTCTGTATGGCAGGATTTTCACTGGGAAATACACTAAGTGAAAATGGAACGGTTACAAGAGGCGTCTGTTCTGTAAATAAAGCGGGTGTATTGGAAAAAGTTACAGAGACACATGAGATTCGTCAGGCAGGGGACAAAGCAATTGCTACAGAAGATGGAAAGGATTTGGAACTTTCGTTAGACTGTCCAGTTTCTATGAATATGTGGGGCTTTACACCAGATTTTTTAGATGAACTTCAAGGCCGTTTTGTAACATTTCTTGAAAATGTAAAAGAAGGCGATTTAAAAGCAGAATTTCTTTTGCCACAAATTGTAGATGATTTAATCAAGGAAGGAAAAGCAGAAGTTTCTGTTTTGAATACTAGTGACAAGTGGTTTGGAGTAACTTATAAAGAAGACAAACAAGTTGTTGTAGATTCTTTCCGTAAGCTTGTAGATGAGGGACAATATCCAGAACGTCTTTTTGATTAGGAGTGAAGACAGTACGGTTTGGCATGATAAAGTATTAGATATTGTATTTCCAAGAAGATGTGCTGTCTGTGGTGATATTTGTATTCCTAACGGACAGTTCGTCTGTGGAACATGCAAATCCAGGCCTGTAAGAATATCAGAGCCTAGATGTAAAAAGTGCAGTAAACCAATTGCAAGTGAAGCATTAGAGTTTTGTTATGACTGTACAAGGAAGGATTTTCATTACAAAAGAGGAATGTCTTTATGGCTATATGATGAGGTTATGAGACAATCCATTGTCAGGTACAAATATAAGGGCGGCAAGGAGTATACTAGATATTATGCCCATGAAGTGGCAAAATATTTGGGAAATGAGATAAAAGAAATGAAACCAGATGTGCTTTTGCCAGTTCCAGTACATAGAACAAGGAAAAAACAAAGAGGATATAATCAGGCAGAATTATTAGCAAAAGAAATCGGCAGGTTATTAAATATAACGGTATTGCCAGATGCCCTGGTTAGAACCATAAAGACTCTGCCCCAAAAGGAATTGAGCAGCATAGAACGAATGAAGAATCTGGAAAGGGCTTTTGCTGTTTCCAAAAACTATGAAGAGACAATAAGTAAGTTTCACAAACTCATATTAATTGACGATATATATACAACAGGAAGTACAATTGAAGCATGCACAAAGGTTTTACAGAAAGCTGGAGCAGAAGAGGTGTACTTTGTAACTTTATGTATCGGAGAAGGATATTAGGAGGTGTAAAAATGGAAGTAAGAAATTGTAGAGACTGTGGAAAGCTGTTTAACTATATTGGATCTGTTCCACTTTGTCCAGCATGTATGAAAAAGCTGGATGAAAAATACGCTAAGGTAAAGGAATATATCTATGATAATCCAGGTGCAACTATAAATGAAGTTTCAGAAGCAAATGAAGTTTCTGTTAATCAGATAAAAAAATGGGTTAGAGAAGAGAAGCTTAGTTTTACAGAAGATTCGCCAGTGGGAATACCTTGTGAAGGCTGTGGAAAGCAAATCAAGACAGGTCGTTTCTGTAAAGAATGTAAAATAAGAGTTGCCAACGAAATTGAAAGTTTTAGGGAAAAGCCACAGATTGTTGGAGTGAAAAAAGAGAAAAAAGATAGTGCAAAAATGAGATTTTTGCAATAGGCTAAGCATATATTAAGGAGCATTTCTTATGAAAGAGATGCTCCTTTTCTGATTATTTTACTGTATAAATACCATTCGATTTAATTTCAATTTTTTTGTCTTTGTATAAACGACCAATAGCACGTTTAAAGGCATTTTTGCTCATTTGAAAATGTTCCTTGATTTCATCTGGTGAAGACTTGTCGTGTAGTGGCAAATAACCACCTGATTTCATAAGCTCACGGTAGATGATTAAAGCGTCAGAATCCATTTGTACAAAAGCCTTTTCCTGAAGGCTTAAATCCAGACGGCCATCTTCTTTTACATTCGTAACTCTTGCAGTGATTAATTCACCAGGCCTTAAGTTTTTGTGCAGTTCTTTGTTGGGAATCATAGCAGAGTACTTGTTATCTACTGCTACATATGCACCAAAACTTTCAATGATTTCGTATACAACACCATTTACACGGTCATCTTTTTGGTAAGGTGCATTATTTTTAAGATACTCATATACTTTCATTGTTGCACATAAACGACTTGATTTATCAAGATAAAGTGCCACTAAAATCTGCTGTCCTGCTTTTAGTGGACGTGTCTGCTGTTTGTATGGTAAAAATAAATCCTTGGTGAGTCCCCAGTCTAGAAACGCACCGATGTTATTGACTTCTTTAACGGTTAAGATACAAGTGTCACCTAACTCCATAGGAGGGAACTTTGTGGTGGCGATAACACGATCTTCAGAATCACGGTAAATGTATACAGATACTGTTTCGCCAACTTGCATCTCTGGCGTGGTTTCTCCTTTTGGCAATAGAACGCATTCCTTTGCATTGCCATCTGGATCGATAAGGTAAAGACCGAATTTGGTTTCCTTAGCAATTTCTAAAGTTTGGATTTTCCCGATTTGTAACATGTTTGCCTCCTTAATTTACAAATTCCAAGACAGCAAATGGTTTTTCATTCGCATCATTGAGGGATATAGTACATACCGAACTGTCTGCATGTACTGCAGGATAAATAATGTCACCAGTCTTTGCTGCATTACGATATTCTACACGGATCTCAGTGGGGTGAAAATGTTCTGGCAGATAATTCTTAGCAAGCTTAACGTATTGGCCGTTATTTACATGATGATTACTATCAATGTAGGAAGGTAGGACCGGAACAGGGTCAAGCTTGTCCATTTTATCAGGAAGCTGGATTTTTCCTTTTTTATATTCCATATCCAGTTTAGGATCTATTCCATATGGTAAAGAATCTTCTTCTTTTACACGAACAGGTTTCTGTTGTTCCATATTCATGTAAATCCAGGAAGAATCAGCAATAGCACAAAGTTCCCCTTTTCTATCTGTCAGTGTAAAGTTGCGATATCCCATAACCCCTTTAATTGCATAGGGATATGTAGAGATCGTTACAGTTTCATAAATTTTGGGATAACGAATCACCTTGATTTGCCAGGAACTTAAAATCCAGGCTTTCTTATGTTCTTGAAAATAAGAAAGTCCAAGGCCGACTTCTTCAGAATGAAACATGCTGATGTCTTGAAAATAGTTAATAATGGAAGATAAATCAAGATGTCCAGATGAATCGGTTTCGCTAAATCGAATACGGCTTTTAAAACTATACATGATGTTCTCCTTAATACGTGATTCTATTATTATATCATTTTTAGGGAAAAAAACTAGTGAAATAGAAAAAAAGATGCGTTATAATGGAAACATATTGTTTTAAGAAAAAAATGTAGAAAGAAAGGTCGTTGTTAAGTATGAAAAATATAGTTCGTACAGATAAGGCACCACAGGCTATTGGACCCTATTCACAGGCAATTGAATTTAATAATATGATATTTACCTCAGGTGTAATTCCGGTAAATCCAGAAACCAATGAACTGGTTCAGGGTGGAATAGAAGTACAGGCAGAACAAGCGATTCGTAATCTTGTGGCACTTATAAAAGAAGCTGGTTCTAGCATAGAGCAGGTTATTAAAACAACAGTTTTTATTAAAGATATGAATGATTTTGGGATCGTAAATGAGATTTATGCAAAATACTTTGAAAAAGACTGCCCAGCTCGTTCTTGCGTTGAAGTGGCTAGATTGCCAAAAGATGTACTAATTGAAATTGAAGCAATTGCATATAAATAAGTTAAGTCTTTCAGCATAAATAAAGTAAAGAGTGGATTGGTTATGAAACAGATTAAAGAAATTAATGAACTGTTTTTAATAACAGTTGTTACTGGCATAGCTGGCTCTTATGTTGCTGCGTTTTTGGGGATAAACCGTGCAAGTCCTTTTGCATCTGTTTTCTTTAACCAGCTGGTATTAGCTTTGCCTACGGTTCTTTATGTTATAACGAGCAGAATTCGCATAAAGGATTTATTCCGGTTTCGAAAAATTAAAATAGGAACTATATTTCTGGCTATTTTGTTTACATTTGCTATTACGCCATTGATGCAGGTGGTAAATCTTGTTTCCATGCTGTTTGCAAAAAATGAAATAGCAGGTAAAATTGATTCTATAACAGAAGGAAGGCCATTTATTTTAAGTCTTTTTGTCATTGCAGTGGTTCCTGCTTTCTTAGAGGAAAGCGTTTACAGGGGAGGGTTCTTTAATGTTTACAGCAGGAAATCTCCTTTAAAAGCAATTGTGTTAAGCGGACTGCTTTTTGGGCTGATGCATTTGAACTTTAATCAGTTTTCCTATGCATTTGTAATGGGAATGATATTTTGTTTTCTGGTAGAAGGTACAAACTCTATTTATACAACTATGCTTGTGCATTTTGTAATAAATGGAACATCGGTTATCATGCTTTATGTGGAACCATTTCTTCAAAAATGGAGTGCACAGTCTGGTAAAAGCATGCCTGTTACACAAAATATAAATGATTTAAGTAAAGGAGTTATTCTGGCTGGAATACTGGTGTATGGAATGGTTGCCTGCTTTACAACGGTAATAGCTGTGCTTTTATATATAGCTATGGCAAAGCATGAAAACAGATGGGAACATATAAAAATGATGTTTCGAGAGAGCCAAAAACAGCAGGTGAATGAGCAAGAAAGCTTTGTATCAATGCCTTTATTGATAGGAATTATAATATGTATTGGTTTTATGATTGCCAATGAGTTAATTTAAGAAAAAGACTGTTAATAGCAAAAAGCTGTTAGCAGTCTTTTTGAAGGTTAGAAATTTTCCGAGCTGTAAACTTTATATATGTATTATCGCAGAATTTGTAAAGGAGAATAGGTAAATATGGATAAGACAATTGTATTATAAGGGGAAACAGGGGAACATGTACAAGATTGTGTGAGAATTAAGTTATTAAGTGCACTTTGTTTAGAAAATAAATCGAATTGTAAGAAGAACTATATATTTTTGGAATGCTGACTTTTAAAAATGTTACAAAAAATACAGTAATTAGAGACATAGGCGTATAAGTACAGCATTTGTCATAATATTATTGACACTATGTCATGAGTTTGTTATAATTGTTACGAAATAATTAAGTGAAATGTAACAAATTTAAATGGTTTTTAATATACGGAGGAAAGTAATGAAAAGTAATAGATTAAAGGTTGCCCTATTTAGCACTGGTTTAGCAATGTCAATTAGCGTATTCGCATTGCCAGAAGCAGTAAGCGCATCAGCATTATCAACAGACAAAGCATTAGCTGGAATTTCTCTGGTTCTTGATGAGTTTTGTGGGGAAGAAAACGTAAAAGAAGTCAAGGTTAAGAATGTTGCAAGTGCAGGAACAGTAGAAAATGGCACTGCCACAGAAGAGACACAAAAAGTGAAAGAAACAGCAAAAACAGTAAAAAAGGCAGAGAAAAAAGAATCCAAATATGCAGATATGGGTATTTCTATTGCTAATAACTATGTAAATATTAGAAGAAAGCCAAATACAGAAAGCAGAATATTAGGAAAGCTGTATAAAGGTTCTGCAGCTACGATTATTAAGAGACAAGGTGACTGGGTTAAGATTAAATCTGGTTCTGTAACTGGATGGATTAACTCAGATTTCTTGGCAATTGGTTTTGATGCAGAAGAATTAGAAGGCAAATACGGTACAAAGTGGGCAACAATAACCACAACTACTTTATTTGTCAGAGAAAAGAAAAGCACGGATTCAGCTGTTTTGACAATGGTTCCTATTGACGAAACATTTCAGGTTAGAAAGGAATACGGTGACTGGGTTAAAATCGTTGTAGATGAAGGGGATGAGGCTGATAGTGCAACTGTAGGTTTTGTATCAAAAGATTATGTAGATTTAAGTGTAACATTTGAAGAAGCTATTTCTATTCAAGAAGAAAAGGCAGAAGAACGTAGAAAGGCTGAAGCTGAAGCGGCTTTAGAAGCAGCAAAGGCTGAGCAGGAAAAACGTGAACAAGAGAAACGTGAGCAGCAGCAGAGTTTAGTAAGTTCTTCTAATACGAAAAGCAGTTCATCAAGCAGTAACAGATCAAGCAGTTCATCAAGTTCTAACAGTGCTTCATCAAGTAATACAAGCAGTGCTAGTTCTTCAAATAATAGCAGGCCAAGCAGTTCATCCAATGCAAGCAGTTCTTCTAATACAGGAAGTTCTAGTGCATCAGGTTCTGCAATTGCAGCTTTTGCACAGAAGTTCATTGGTAATCCATATGTGTATGGTGGGACAAGTTTGACGAATGGTACAGACTGTTCTGGTTTTTCTCAGAGCGTATTTAGAAATTTTGGAATTTCCATTCCTAGAACATCGTCTTCACAGTCTGGCAGTGGTAAGAGCGTAAGTGTTTCAAGTGTACAGCCAGGTGATTTAATCTTTTATGCTAGCAATGGCAGAATTAATCATGTTGCTATTTATATTGGCGGTGGCCAAGTTGTTCATGCTAGTAATGAAAGAACTGGTATTAGAACATCTAACATGTATTACAGACAGCCATCATGTGCTAGACGTTACTGGTAGTATTATTGTAACTATATAGAAAAAAAACAATTCAAATATTCTATATAAAAATAAAACCCTTAGCATTTATATGCTAAGGGTTTTGCAGTATCTAAAGTTTAAAAGCATTATCTTGATAATGAAAAACAAATCTAAAATGCTTAAAAATAGTTTTATTTTGAAAATGATAGAAAAATCAACCAAATCTTATTTGACATTAAATATTTGCTAGTGATATACTAATGTAGTGATTATTTATAAAGTTATAGGTAATTGCGAAACTACCTTAAAATCTTGTCTGTAGCAAGATTAAATATCAGTAAAACTAAAAATATCAATTTACAGTTATAAATTGATACAA
>NZ_FOHN01000001.1:0-1537 GCF_900111595.1 [Clostridium] polysaccharolyticum
AGGTGTCTTTTTAACAAAAAAATTAAGGAAACAAAAATGTCAAAAATCCGTTAAAAATGAAAAAACACAGTGTATGTTAATCATTTCCGAGAGCATTCGCCAGTCCTGCCTCCCCACTGACAAGTACATCATGAATTTTAGCTTTCCCAAATTGTAAGTTGACATAATAAGCCAAAAGAAGCTATAATTAGCACGAAAATGAATGGATTCGGAAAAATGTTAAGTTAGGTTGCTTCTTTTGCAACGGAAAGGATACCTTTATGAAATTACAGAAAACTTTGGCGGCTGTTATGGCTTTCTCCACAATGCTATCTAGCGTTCCTGTGTCTATACAGGCAGATGAAATCGTCAGTTTCCCTCCAGAGGAATCGGAATACTGCCAGCAGGACGAACCCATTATCACGATCAATGGCTGTGGATATACTGCCCAGCAGTTTGTGGAGAGAGTCCTTGCATATACCATTGTGCCAGATCCCATTGTCACAATGGAAACAGAAGATGGAACCGAAATGGAATTTGAATACAATGAAGAAAGGCAGAGAACGGAGAAAATCGTAGGACAGGAAATCACCACGTATCAGTATGACGAGTTTTCCAATCTGGTATCGGAAGTGCTGCCAGACAAAAAGCAGATTACATATTCCTATACGGAAAGCGGCAGTGAAACCAATGCATACAGCATATCCTATTGCAATGTTACATACAAATACTGTATTCAAAATGGCATTATCACAGGACTGGTTGACAGAAACAACAAGACAATCTGCACTTATGACTATGACAAAAACGGAACAACCAGGCATATCTATGAGATCAGAGGAAAAAAGAAAA
Organism: [Clostridium] polysaccharolyticum; assembly: GCF_900111595.1. Taxonomy (GTDB): domain Bacteria; phylum Bacillota; class Clostridia; order Lachnospirales; family Lachnospiraceae; genus Clostridium_AI; species Clostridium_AI polysaccharolyticum. Next base: position 832 of record NZ_FOHN01000001.1, read on the forward strand.
TAGAGCATAAGGACAATTCAGGAGATATGTTTGTTGGCTGTGTAAATTCCCTAAGATATGATGGGGAATGTTACGATCCAGAAACAGACCTGTTCTGTATCCAGGCAGGAAGCTACTACGATCCCAAGAAGAATAAAATAGTGGATGATACGTGTTATGTGGATATGGAAGGACTGTTTGGGGATCAGTATGAAAGATTAAGCAGGGAGAAAAGTACAGAGGCTGACAAAAAGAAAGTTTCGCCTTTAAGCCTGCCAGGGACTTTGGAATCACAGCTTCTGTACGCTGCCACAAAAAAATATAATGCTGCGTTAAGTACAAATGTAGATGCTTATAAGGGTGACACATGGTATACTGATTTTAGCAGTCCAGCAATGCATTATAAACTGGCTGCCCGGATTATTTATGCAGAAAATACCAATACAAACAATAACGCCAATATGAAAACATACTTGCATTATAACAGGCAAGGAATTGCATGGGTTATTATTAACCGGCTTTTGGAGGATAAATACAGGAAAATGAAAGGACAGACCTGTACCTTTTCCAGTACATCCACACCAAACCTGTATTCAATTCTTACAAAAAGCGGGGCTTTTGCTTCGTTAACTAGTGGCAATGCAAAAGACAAGATAAACTTTAAAAATGAAGCCTATCGGGAAGCTTTTATGCTTGCCTGCCTGATAAATGTGTGTGGTTCTTTTGA
>NZ_FOHN01000001.1:5287-151925 GCF_900111595.1 [Clostridium] polysaccharolyticum
ATATCTACAGATTTTGATAGTTATGTTTTATTGTCTAAGACTGGAAAAATTGAGGCATTTTCCGAAAAGTATGATAAGTCATTTGAATTTTTTAAAGAGGAAACTTCTACATGGACGGATGTGGTAAAGGCAGTAAACGGTAAATCATGCATTGTCGCATTAAAACGAGATGGCACTGTATATGTAGCAGATTATAATAAAAGATATGGCAGCAGTGAAATTACATATGACAAAGTAGAGGACTGGACGGATATAGTGGATATCGCTGATGATACAGGGGACTCAATAGTTGGATTGAAATCCGATGGAACAGTAATCTGTTCCAGATATGAAATAAAAGGCCCAGATGGCAATCTGGTTAAAAATCCCCATGCCTTTCATGTATCTGGGTGGAATGACATTATAGCCATTTCCCAAAGCGGTTACAGTCTGTTGGGATTAAAGCGTGACGGAAGTGTAGTTGCTACTGGAGGAAATGCACATAAGCAGCTAGATGTTTCCAGCTGGCACGACATTGTAGCAATTGCCGCTGGAGACTGGATTTCAGTCGGGTTAAAATCCGATGGAACAGTGGTGATTGCTGGAGACTGTGGCAAGCTTGATCCGAAGGATGTGGCGGATATGAATGATCTATATGTTCCTGCAGTTAAATACTGATAGGTTCACAGTGTAAGCAATGAAATGATAAAGACACTTTATATTTCACAATATATTGGAATATAAGGTGTCTTTTTTAAAAAAAATTATATAAATAAAAATGTCAAAAACTCTTTCAAAATGCAAGCTTTTAAATCCAAATAATACACTATAATAACAGAAATGTCAAAAATCCGAAAAAAATGCAAAAGCAAAGTGTTTGTTAAGCCAGCCATCCTTGGTTTCCAGTACTTGACGAAGCGGGGAATCCATGATAAACAATAAGAAGCATAACATTTGAGGAGCCTGTAGCGGAATCTGCAAGGCAGAATTTCAAAGGACTAGACATAAGAAGAACTGTTCCATTATGAAAAATACTTTATGAAAACGGGAGAGGATGTCATGAATTCTATATTAGAAATACTTTTGACTGGCTTAATAGATCCATTCATATGGATAAAATCCATGTCATCATTAGGCTGTAAAAAGAGCAAAGTAAAATATATAGGAGCTTTTTTAGGCTATTATTTATTGTTAGTGGGAAGAGACTTATTGGTAGATTGCTTGAATGTCGATATGGTAAGGTTGATAATGAGCTGTGCCTTGGCAGTGTATATATTTACGGCAACATATGTTCTTTTTCTAGGAAAATTATTTGAAAAGATTATGAGTGTATGCGTATTTTTCTGTATTTTGTTTCTATCTGAATTACTTACATATGAATTATATATAACACTTGTGCAGGAAAATTTTTATACATCAGATTATGCTAAAATCTTAAATGTTTTTTGTGGAATTTTTGTAAAAATGTTGCAAGTGGGATTATGTTACTGGGTATTTGGAAGTAAAAATATAGGAGTTCTTTTTGAAAAAAATAAGGATATAATAGCTTTTGTAATTATAGTAGCATCAATCTTGAGTAGTGTTTTAATGATGGATACGAGTAGAAAACAAAGTAGGAATGCAGCACTGCTATTTCAGCTAATTGAAATTTTGTTTATATGGTATTTAGTATGTTCATTAGTCGAATTTAGAAAAAAGGAAAAAAGTATTCAGATTTTAAATGATGAAGTCCGTGGAATGACAGGACGGCAGAAACATATTCGAGATGTAGATCGGTTTCGACATGATTATTCAACCAATGCATTTGTTATGAAAAATTTATGGAATTACAAAGAGTACAATAAGCTGGAAAAGTATATGGATAGTGTGTTTGAAGATGTTGCTAAAGTAAAAATTCAATTTGAGCATCCAAATTTTACAATTAGAATCATAATTAGCAACTTAATGGAAATTTCAAAAAAAATAGAAATTGCTTTTGAAGCTGAAATTAGTGTGAACGAATTTAAAATGAAAAATGAAGATATATGCACTATTTTTCACGATCTTGTGATAAATGCGTTAAGGGAATCTGTAATTGTTCCAAAAGGCAAGGCACATGTACTCTTACACGTATTGGAATCAAATAACGAATATAAAATACGATGTGTAAATAATTTTATTGCTGTGGATAATTTTGATAGTACGTTGGGGCAGGAGCAGGGAAAAGATAGTTTGGAGAACATATTTGTTGAAGAGATTGTAGAAAAGTATCACGGAGTTATTAAGAGGAAATGCATTAAGTGGGATAAGAAGTTATGGCAGAATGAAGTACTGATACAAATTCCTATTTTATAGTAAAATTTAAGCGAATAGAACAGGGTTTTGTTTTAAAGACATGTAACGATATTGTTTCAAAAAAGCTACGATGTTATAATGAAAATAAGTGATATATAAATTAGGTAAGTATCGTAGATTGGAGAAATTAGAATAATAATCAGGAGAGGGTGTCATGGAATCCATAATTGAAATTTTTTTGTCTGGTTTAATTGATCCAATTATATGGATAAAGTCAATGTCAACATTAGGTTGCAATAAGAGTAAAGTAAAATATTACGGAGCATTTGGGGGGTATTATTTGCTGCTAGTTGGAAGAGATTTGGTTGGGAGATACTGCGAAATGCAAAAAATACATGGATATCTGGGAGCTGTTTTGGCAGTCTATATTTTAGTATCTAGTTTTTTTCTTTTTGGCGAAGGCTTATATGAAAAAGTTATAAGTATATGTATCTTTTTTGGTGCTTTGTTTGCGTCTGAGCTGATTGCAACGGAGTTGTGTATGGCATTAACTCATAAGGATATAGATAGTCTTATGCATGATCAGTGGCTAAGCTTGAGCTGCTTCGTGATTATAAAGACATTGCAAATGTTAATGTGTTACTGGCTTTTTAGAAGCAAGAAAAGGGTGAATTACTTTTATAGGAACAAGGAAAAAATATCAGTTATTATGTTATTAGCTATTATGTTGAGTAATTTATTGATGAAGAGATATATTGATAAGTTAAGCACAGATGCTATTCTCTTATTTCAAATGATTGAAATATTTTTGCAATGGTATATTCTGAGCTCATTATTTGTATTCAAAAAGAAAGAGAAAACTGTTTGGGAATTGAGTCAGGAAGTGAATTGTAACTTGGAGAGGGAAGAACTTGTAAATGAGATAAAACGTTTTCAACATAATTACTCCCAAAATGGTCTTATTATGAAAAATATGCTTTATTACAAAAAATATGATGAGCTTGGAAAGTATATGGAGGAAGTTTTTAAAGATGTAGAGAAAGCGGAACTATTATTTAATCATCCGAATGCAGCGGTAAGGATACTTATTAGTGAATTGATTCAATTGGCTAAAGACATGAAAATTCTGTTTTCTGTACATGTACTAGTAAAAGAATTTGGAATGGAAGATGAGGATATTTGCTCTATTTTTCAAAATCTTGTGAAAAATGCATTTGAAGCAGCTCTTAGAGTACCTCATTACAACAAGCATGTATCTTTGCAAGTGCTAGATACAGATGATGGTTACGAAATTCGCTGTATTAATGATTGTATAGGCGCAGTTGATTTTGGTAAAACAGGTAAAAGAAATAAGAAAATACATGGGTTTGGTGTAGGGATTGTAGACAAAATTGTAGCGGATCATTATGGCATAATTCAGAGAGAATATGTTAAGATAGATAATGAGGAAATGGGGCATGTTGTTGTATCCATACAATTTTGTTTATTAAAGAAAAGCTAATTGTAGATTGGCAGAAGAACAAAAGATAAAAGTTTACAAGGGGGTGAAGGTATGAAAAAAATTGAAAAGGCAATTGCAAAAGTTGCTAGACATTATGCTGATAAGAGTGTGAATCAGTTGACCTGTACCTTTTGGTGGTATCAGCTTAAAGTAACTGAGCAATTAAAAACACGACTAAAAGAAACGAGAAAGAAAGCATGATTTTAAAAGGGAGTGGTTTTACTCCCTTTTATATATAGTATGCAGAGTAAGGGGAGAATATCATGAAACCATTAAGAGTATATGTGTGTGAAGATGAGGATATTAGTTTAGGGATTAATAAGGTAGTATTAGAGAAACTTCTAAATGAAAAGAATATTGTAGCAGAGATTACCTACAGTCATAGTTATAAAGAACAGGATGCTCCGTTTCTTGCAACCATAGAACTGGCAATTTTGGATATAGATTTAGAGGGGAGTAATTTGAATGGAATACAGTTAGCTAAGAGGATTCTGAAATTGAATCCTAGTACAGTTTTTATTTTTATTACTTCTCATCATGAATTTGCACATGAAGCAACCAAAATACATCTAAGTGGATTTTTGGACAAACCATTGAATCCATATGACTTTAAGGATGCATTAGGCAGAGCAATTATGCAAGTGAACGGTTATCGTATTAAATATTCTAATAATAAAATGGCAACATTTCAGAATGAGAAAATTCTTTTGAAAGAGAGAAGCATTATTTGTATTGAAAAATTAGCAAGAACTCACGAAGTTGAAATTTTTACAACAGAAAAGAAGCTTCAGGCATATGACAGTATAAAAGAAATAGAGAAACGTTTGTCAGGTAATTTCGTCAAGTTGAATTGTTCCGTAATAGTAAATTTGTCATATATATTTAATATTGAAGGAGATATCGTTATGATGCGAGGAGGGGGAAGATATAGTATTTCAGTACGGAATAGGGAAAAAGTAAGAAAAGCATACGAAGAATATACAACAAGAATGTTAATATAAAAAACAATTATGCAAAATACCCCATCAAAATGCAAAAAAGTTGCTTTAGATACATATATTCTTTAACAGAGATGCATTTTTTACTGGAAAGAATGGGATACCTTTTGCACTTCCCACCCATCTACAGTAAACTATTCTTGTAGATAACAGAGACAGCATTGAGAGGGCAAAGGAAGCCGGATTTGCACAAAGAAAGGTATCTATCCACCTGCTAATAAAAGTCTCATACTACACATTCGTAGCATGGGATTTTTTCTGTTTTAGAATACTTTTGTTTTCTGGAGCTGTGCTCCATGTACCTGTAACATAAAAGACAGGGTGCAGGATGCACATTTAGGAAAACGGATGTGTCCAGAATCTGGTTCGGAAAAGCATTTACGCATATATGCCAGAACTTTTGGGAGCAGAATATCTACAAAACGAAAGGTATCTTTCGTATCACGTGTAAAACGGACAGCAAATGTTGACTTTATAATGGACATCCTAAGTTGACATCAAAGCCGACAAGAATAGAATTGCCTTTCGGATGGGTTTTGTCCCATTCGGAACGATCTGTAAATCAAGTGGCATATCCAGAAGCCAGAGAGCGGAACGGTTTCCAAGGATATGCCGCTCCCCCAAGAGAAAACAGGCAGAGGAGTGAAAACATGGAGAGTGAAAACTTCGTTCTACATATAGCCATTTGTGAAAATGACCAGATTATTCAGGATATGCTCTCCAGTTATGCCGTTTCATTCAGTACAGAATTAGGGCTGTCAGTCAATGTACACCAGTTTACCACAATGCCACTCAATCCCCAGGCATTTATCAGCAGATGCAGTTACATGAACCTTATCATAATCAGTACAGAGTTTGACAAAAGGGAAACTTCCTTATGGGCAAGACTCTTAAACAAAAACAAGACATTGCCAGTTATTCTGGTTTCTGATGGAAAGCCAGTTATAGAACACAGCCAGCCCCTGATTGGAATCATAAAGATTCCAGTTGCCTGCGAAAGATTCCGTATCCTGTTCCATCGGGCAGTGGGACAGCTGTTATGCCAAAGGCAGATAAAAAAAAGACATCTGGATAACCAATAGGCAAGAATCCTTTGAATACGAATCAGGCAATTCACTTAGGAAAATGGGAGAGAAAGTAGAAAGAAATGTATTCAGGATTTTGTCCATCGGATATCCAGATGAATCTGGCAGATACCAGAAAAAGCGGCAGACAGAAAGGTGCAATGTATATCGAAAGCATCAATAGAATTCTAGGATTAGAAATGGAAGCGTCCAAGTCTTCCAAAACAGGAAAAACTTCTAAGAATGACAAATATCTTGAAACGGTAATTGGGTTAGAATTATCTGTATCAGCCTAGTAAGGAAAAAGGGAATGGTTCTTACATTATTCATGAAAAGAGATGTGCACGAACGGGTAAGGAAGTTAGTCGCTAAAAAACAGCAACACCCGTTCGGCATTGCAACCAAGGTTGCATTAGCAAAGTCTGAGTTCCCTCAAGTCAATATCAGCCATGAGGGCATGCGGAACTCAAACTTTCTTCTTAAGATAAGCCATTCAGAAAACCAGGATTTAACTTAGAATAGATATAAGTATCTTTCCAGATTGGATTTCCTTGTGAATCCTTTCTAAAGTAGATGTCTTGTTTTAAATGTCCTTCCCTTACGAATCCAAGTCGCTCTAACAGCTTCCAGAAAGCTGGATTTAATGGATCGCAATTGGCTTCTAGACGATGAACACCATTTTCAAATGCATGGGTGCAGATCTGGTTTGCAGCCTCGTATGCATATCCTTTTCCCCAGAAGGAAGCGTTGAACACATATCCTAATAAGGTTCAAATGCAACGATCTTTGGATCGGACAGATATTCATATAAGTCAGAAAGATCCTTTTTGATATAATGTCTTAAGTATAAACGCTCCATTTCAAAATTAGTAAATTCCATGTTCCCCTCCCTGAAATACTATTTCTCATTCCATTTTACTTGTGGTACAAATGTTTTTATCTTTCCGTATTTCTCTTTTTTTTCTTGTTTTGCTTCTTTCATTGCCTTTTGGCAGAATGAATCTTGAGCACACAAAGCTTCTTTGCCACGACGGTCTACTTTTTCGTAAGTCCCATCGCTTTTTAGCAGATGTGCTTTTAAAGTATCAGCCAGCTGGGTTTTTAATATATTGAAAGCTTCTTGTTTTAGTTCTTCCTGTTCCACTGGGAATAAGATTTCCACTCGCTTGTCAAGATTTCGTGGCATCCAGTCGGCGCTTCCCATATACACTTCTTCAAAGCCATCGTTGTAAAAATAAAAAATTCTCGCATGCTCTAAAAAGTTGCCAACAATGGAGCGGACAGTAATGTTATCACTGATGCCTGGAATTCCAGTTCTGAGGCAACAGATTCCACGGACAATTAACTCTATGGTTACACCAGCACTGGAGGCTTCGTATAAAGCGGCAATAATTCGCTGATCACATAAGGAATTCATTTTTGCAATGATGTGAGCTTTCTTTCCGTTTTTGGCGTGAATGATTTCTCGGTGTATCAAGGATAAAAATTTATCTCGCAGCCAAAGAGGAGCGATAGATAATTTGTTCCAGAACAAAGGCTCTGAATATCCTGAGAGCATGTTAAAGACTGCAGTTGCATCTTCTCCAATTGGCTTGGATGCTGTAAGCAGTCCTAAATCTGTATACAGTTTTGCTGTGGAATCGTTGTAATTGCCAGTACCCAAATGGACATATCTTCGTATGCCATCATCTTCTCGGCGGACTACCAAGGTGATTTTGCTATGGGTTTTTAAACCAACTAATCCATAGATAACATGGCATCCAGCTTTTTCAAGTTTTCTGGCCCATATAATATTGTTTTCTTCATCAAAACGGGCTTTTAGTTCTACTAAAACCGTCACCTGCTTGCCATTTTCTGCGGCCTGGGCAAGAGAAGCGATGATTGGTGAATTGCTGCTGACACGATACAAAGTCTGTTTGATGGCGAGAACATTAGGATCTTTGGCAGCCTGCCGTACAAATTCCACTACTGCATCAAATGTCTGATATGGATGATGGAGAAGGTAATCCTGTTTCCGTATCTGCTCAAATACATTGCTGTCTAAGCAAAGTCCCGGTACTGGCTGTGGTATATAGGCAGGAGTTTTTAAATCATCAAAACCATCTAATCCATAGACTTTCATTAAGAAGGTCAGATCAAGAGGACCATTTATCTTATATATGTTATCGTCTTTTACCTGCAGTTCCTGTTTTAAGATTTTCAGTAGCCGTTTATCAATGCCATCCTCTACTTCTAAACGGATGACCTCGCCCCACTGGCGTTTTTTTAACTGTTTTTCGATTTCCATTAATAAATCAGCGGCTTCGTCTTCATCTATATCCAGATCTGCATTTCGCATGATGCGGTAAGGAAATGCAGAGATAACTTCGTAATTTAAGAAAAGCTTGTTAATATTTTTTTCAATGATTTGCTCCATGAGGATAAACGTTCGAACTTCGCTTTTGCCTGAAGGAATTTCCACCATACGAGGAAGAACATCAGGCACTTGAACAGTGGCAAAATCACAGTCAATTTCACTTTTTTTATCATGAATCAGAGCTCCTATATTTAGTGTTTTATTGCGTAGTAACGGAAATGGGCGGGAAGAATCCACTGCCATTGGTGTCAGAACAGGATATACTTCTTTTTGAAAATACATATCTACATATTTGTTTTGGTCAGCCGTAAGCTGTTCATGTGCGTGAAGCAGTTTGATTCCCTTTTGCTTTAACTGTGGCAGGAAACTGCGGTTGTATGTAGCATACTGCAGTTCTACCAGATTGTGTGTTGCAAGGCAGATTTTTTCCAGCTGTTCTTCAGCAGTCATGCCTGCAATATCTTTTTTCTTGTACTTGGCATGAACCATATCCATCAAAGAAGCAACACGTATCATAAAAAACTCATCTAGATTAGATGCTGTGATGCTTAGAAATTTAAGTCGTTCCAATAAAGGATTGGTTTTGTCTTTGGCTTCTTTTAAAATTCTTATGTTAAATTCCAGCCAGCTTAATTCCCGGTTAATGAAATATTCCGCTTTTTTAAAATTGGATTCCATTAGCTAAATCTCCTTTTTTGTTTGATATAAGGCTTTATTCCATATACCTCTTCAAAAAAAGAGGCTTTTTCCTGAAATAAGCCAGATTCTAATGTGATATCTTCCACAGTATCTGTGGTTATGGTTAATACATTTTGTCTGTATGAAATTTTTACATTTGAAAATTTTTGTTTATGGCTTTTATCAAGTGCATTTGCTATGACGAATATAGCAAAGAGCTTGGAAAGCTTAATATAGTTTTCTTTACTGGTACTGTCCATATTAAGAGAAAAGCTTGGAAAAGTCTTGGGAGTATAGCGCACTAGTTCTGCAATCATTTCTCTTTCTTTATGAGATAGTCCGATGATTTCCGTTGACAGAATAATATGATAAGAGTTTTCTCTGGAATGGGTTAAATCAATGAAATCACCACAGCTATGAAGAATAATTGCAATTTCTAAGAGAAGCCGCTCTCGCTTTCCTAAACCATGAAGTTTTCGAATACTGTCGAAAATGCTTAATGCAAGAGAATTGACATTTTCAATATGTGCCTGATTGCAATGGTAGCGGCTGGCAATTTTTCTGGCGGAACACAAAATATCGTTGGCAAAATCGTGTTCACTTTGTATTTTCTCTTTCCTCTGTGCATATTCTGCTGCAATTCCATCACACAAAGTAATCTCTGTCAGATAAATTTCTTTTGCCCGAATCTGCTTAAAGAGTTTTAGATAAATCATGGCAGTAGGAATTAATAAAGAGACTTGTTCCTTTGGAAATGAAACATGTCTTGTCAGTTCTTCTAAAGGCCTGCTTAACAAGGATTCAAATACCTGGTTAAGGGATTTGGCATTTATAGGGGCACTGCCTGCTTTTTGTGAGGTAATATGCAGAAAAAGGTTTAGCTGGTCACCAGTAGCAATGACTTGTTCTATCTTTTGTTCCTGAAGAAATAATTCTTGAAAGGTAATTAGTTCATTATCGATATATTCACTGATTAGTTTATGGAAGTTATCCGTTTTGTCTTCCATGGAAGATAAAAGTTCTTGTATGCGAAGAGAACCTAATTTAATATTATGTGTCTGGGACAGACAACCATCCTGAAATAAGGAGATCTGGATACTTCCGGAACCAACATCCACAATGGCAGTTCCATTTTGAATTATTTTTTGAAATGCTTCTACCTTTAAAGCGATTGCTTTATAACAAAGAAAGCGCTGTTCGGAGTTGCTAAGAATTTTTACTTTTATGCCAGTCCGTAATTTGATCTGATCAAGAATCAGCACGCTATTGGAAGCTTCTCGAATTGCACTAGTGGCATATGCAACATAATCTGTTATCTGGTATTCTTCCATTTTCTTCTGGAATTGTTCAAGTACTTCACATATTTCATTCACTAATTCGCTGCAGATTTTTTTGTGCTTATAGGAATAGGAGCCAAGATAAGTTGCGTGCCTAATATATTCTAATTCTTCAATGCCGTTTTTCTTTGATATCTGAAACAGTTTTAAGGATAATTCATTGGAGCCAACATCAATTGCTGCAAAAGTCGTAAACGCCATAGATTAACCTCCTTTTCATTATATTTTACTATTTTTAAGAAAAAAACACTAGGGTTTTTGAAAAAAGTATGTATAATAGGAGTTGGACAAAATTTTATTGGAGTGAAAGATATGAAAACATCAGATTTTTATTTTGATTTGCCAGAAGAACTGATTGCACAGGATCCATTAGAGGATCGTTCCAGTTCAAAACTGTTAGTTTTAAAGAAAGAAACCGGAGCTATTACCCATAAGGTATTTAAGGATATAAAAGAATATTTAAAAGCAGGAGACTGTCTGGTTCTTAATAACACAAAGGTTATTCCAGCCCGTCTGATTGGAGAAAAAGAAGGAACAGGTGCTAAAATTGAATTGTTATTGTTAAAGCGTTTTGAAGGTGATGTGTGGGAAACTCTTGTAAAGCCAGGCAAGAAAGCAAAACCGGGAACCCGTGTTATATTTGGCGGCGGCCTGCTGACTGGAGAAATTATAGAGATAGCAGAAGAAGGAAACCGTCATGTGAAATTTCATTATGAAGGGATTTTTGAGGAAATTCTTGATCAGTTAGGACAGATGCCGCTTCCTCCATATATTACGCACCAGTTACAGGACAAGAACCGTTATCAGACCGTATATGCGAAATATGAGGGTTCTGCGGCGGCACCTACAGCTGGACTTCATTTTACGAAGGAACTGTTACAGGAATTAAAGGATATGGGCGTTGAGATTGCAAGTGTTACTTTGCATGTTGGCCTTGGAACGTTCCGTCCTGTAAAAGTAGATGATGTGACCAGGCATCATATGCATTCTGAGTTTTATCAGGTATTGCCAGAGGAGGCTGAGAAAATCAATCGTGCAAAACGGGAAGGCAGAAGAATAATCTGTGTTGGAACCACAAGCTGCCGTACCATTGAATCAGCAGCCGATGAAAATGGAGTAGTACAGGCGGGCAGTGGAGATACGGAAATCTTTATTTACCCAGGATACCAGTTTAAGGTACTGGACTGTCTGATTACCAACTTCCATTTGCCAGAATCTACGTTGTTAATGCTGGTTTCTGCATTGGCTGGAAAAGAGCATATTATGGATGCGTATAAGAAAGCTGTGGAGCTTAAATATCGGTTCTTTAGTTTTGGGGATGCGATGTTTATAGAGTAGGGAATATTGAGTTTAGTGGGAAGCACCTTGTTTTTGGCAAGGTGCTTTTAAAATGGATTGTTTTAAAGGTGAGTTTTCTTAAGTTATCATTGAATATGTACAAAAAAATATTATATTATTACATTAATAGGGAAAAAGATGCATGGTAAATTAGGTTGTAGATATTGAATTGCATAATTTTAACAAAAAAAGAGACAGGTAAAATATAATGATCGTCTAGCGATTCGTAATATATTTTACGTGCCTCCACTATCTAAACATATCTTAAACCTTATTTAGTAGGAAGTCAAGAGGAAAATTATGATAAAAGGGTGTAACAATATAGATTTAGAGCGGTATGGAATAGAACCGAAATATTATTTATTCTATCAGGTTTGGAAAGAATTAACGGAACGAAAAACTTTAGATTCTTATCAGTATCATATAATGAATTCATTAGAAATATTAAATGAGCTGAACACGGTTATTGGATTAAAATTAAATGGTATTCATAATTCAGAACACAATGTGATGGATTGTAAAAGCGAGGCACAGGAAATCATTGTAGTGGTCAAGCATTATTTTTTATACTCATGCTGATAAATTAGTTCATTTTTCAATGTGTTGTAATAACGTTCCATTGGTGCATTATCATAAGGATAACCTGCCTTACTCATGATCTGAGCCACTCCCACAGATTCACAATAGCTGGTAAATGCATGAGATGTGTATTGAGATCCTTGATCGCTATGAAGAATTAGTTCCCCTTTTAGTTTGGATTGTGACTGGAGAACCTTCTTTAAAGTTCTAATTGCCAGGTCGCTTGTGATTTCTTTGTCGGTAATGCTGGAAATGATATTGCGGTCATGCAGCTCTAAAATGGCACAGTTATAACGCACGCTTCCGTCCTTTAAGAATAGGTATGTAAAATCTGTACACCAGCGTTGGTTTGCATCCGGTGCGGAGAAATTCTGGCTAATAAGATTTGGAAATACCTTATGTGCTTTATGTTTCTGGTATCCTGGCATTTTTTTGTTTCTAACTCATAATTTTTTCTTATAATAATATCCTCTCTTCCTTTGTAAGATTATATCTTATTAGGTAGAGGTGATATAACTTTAGTTTACCACAACAAAAACAGGAAGTAAGAATGTAGTAGCCAAATTATAGGAAGCATGATATGATAAGTGTATTATATTGGATGTTTTCTTAACTAAATTTTAAGATTAGAGTTAAATTATTGTGAAATATAAATATATTCATTTGTAGGAAGGTGATGTAGTATGTTTTATTCTCCATTGAGATATCCTGGAGGTAAAGGAAAATTAGAACCATTTATGGAAATTCTTATTAAGCAAACAGGGCATATTGGAGGAACATATATTGAGCCATTTGCTGGTGGGGCTGGTATAGCATTAGAGCTGTTAGAAAAAAATATTGTTAAAGAAATAGTTATTAATGATTTAGATAAAGGTATTTACTCTTTTTGGAAAGCAATATTAACTGAGACAGATAGGTTTATTGAAGATATAGGAAATGTTCCACTAAATATTGATGAGTGGAATAGGCAAAAGTCGATTCTGAAAAACAACATTAAATACAGCTATGAGTTAGGTTTTGCTACATTTTATTTAAATCGAACAAATAGATCGGGAATAATTAAAGGCGGGTTAATAGGTGGGGTTGAACAAAATGGAAAGTGGAAAATGGACGCTAGATTTAATCGAAATGCGTTGATTGAGCGTATTTCAAAAATTGCTAAACGAAAGAAGAATATTCATATTTATAATAAAGACGTAAACTCATTTGTCCAGAATTATTTACCACGATATGAAGATAATGCATTTGTATATTTTGATCCACCTTATTTTGGAAAGGGAAAGCAATTGTACTTGAATTTTTTCTCATATGAAGATCATGTTCGTATTGAAAGAATGATAAATGAGCAGGTAAATTGTGATTGGGTTATAACATATGATGATGTTCAGGAAATTGCGGATATATATCAAAATCATATTTTGAGAAGATTTGATTTGAACTATAGTGCTGCTGTAAAAAGAAAAGCAAGTGAAATTATTATTTTCAGACGACTGGATATGATACCTGGTGTTGAACAATTGCAAGAAAAAAAGATATGTGTCAACTTACGATAGGGGGAAGCTCATGTATAAATTATTAACTATAAATGACTTTAGGCAATTTAAAGATAAGGAAATTTTTTTAGGGAGAAGATTAACAGTAATTGCTGGAAAAAATTCAACAGGAAAGTCAACAATATTAGGGATATTAGCGAATAGCGGTGAATTAAAGAAAAAAGATGGAACTACATATTCGAATAGACAATTCAGAGCAGAATTTGGTGAAATTTTTCACGGGAGCAGGAATTTTGATGCATCTGGTTCTGATAGGATTCAAATTGATATAGTTGATGATAACGATCAACAAATAGATTATAGAAAGTTTCGTACTGCTTGGCAAAATGATAATGGAAAGGATAGATTTAGGGTAATTCCGTTAAAAGTTTCAGAGGATGGAAAAAAGACAGAAGCTAAAATGCAAATACCAGTGATTTACTTAGGATTATCACGATTATTTCCTATTGGAGAGGCTAATGAAGACAATATTACTACAAATAAAATAAAGTTTATCGATGATGAACAGAAAAAATGGTTTGTTGAAAAATACACAGACATATTATCTATATATGACAATATTAATGTCGTTAATAACTACTCAATTGGAGAAACTGATAGAAAGAAAGGAGTAGGAATCGAAACTGACCAATATGATTATTTAACCAACTCTTCTGGACAAGATAATCTAGGGCAGATTCTAATGTCAATATTATCATTTAAGAAGCTAAGACAAACTAGGGAACACTGGACAGGAGGGTTACTCTTAATAGATGAGATTGATGCTACCTTACATCCAGCTGCACAAAAGAGACTTATTGATTTGTTGATTAAAGAAGCAAAGTTAAATAATATTCAGGTTGTAGTGACAACCCACAGTTCAGATCTGCTGAAGCATATTTGTACAAAGACTGCATATAATAATATTTGTAAGAATAATGATGTTGAATTGTACTATTTTACAAATGCCAATAGACGGTTGGAATTAATGCGCAATCCAGATTATTCTACAATAGAAAATGATTTATTGGTGGAGTCAATGTTGCAAAATTCAAATAAGGTAAAAGTGTATTCAGAAGATGCTGAGGGTAGATGGTTCATTAAAAAATTAGTACCAGAATATTTGCTTTATGTTGAAGTATTAGATGTTAAAATCGGTTGTGATCAATTACTAAGTCTTTATTCAGGAGATGTATCATATTTTGGGAATGTTCTTATTGTTCTTGATGGGGATGTCCAGAAAAAGGACTTGGAAGTAATACCTGAACAATTAAGAAAAAGACTGAATAACATAATTAAATTACCTGGAACAACAAGACCTGAGGAAGTAATATACCAGTATATTTTATCTTTAGAGCCAGAACATCCGTATTGGGAAAATGCTAGTAAAGTTTATATGAATTGGATGTATTTTAAGGAAAATGGACCAGATTCACAAAGGTATCAGCAGGAAAAAGAACGTGAGAGATATAAAAAATGGTTTATTGAACATCAAACAATTTTTGATTCTACAAAGTTGTTTGAATTTTGGGCAAACGATAATAAGGAAGCAGTAGAAAAATTTAAAAAGGAATTTATAACTGCATATAATGCAGTTGCGAGTAGAATATTTACAATCAAGATTTAAGAATAATATATTATACGGAAAGTAGAAGTCTGATGAGATGCTATTGTTCAAAAAAGAATAGATTTGAATGAACACAAGGCATGTGAAAAGGCTGACATATATTGTACCCTTTGTCAAGGACATTTTTGAAAAGTAAGTTACCTGTTATTTAGACAATCTCATAAATGTATGTGTCCTTATTTTAAGACAAAGGGTACTTTTGTTCTCTGTTATTAAACATATTCATTTCTAATATCCTTAATAATAGGTATTCTCTCAAAAATATCATAAGAATTTATATTTATTGTTAGTTTGTTTGCTCTTTAGGCTTGCGAGAAGATGAAGCTTTCCTACAAGTATAAAAACTTCTTCAAGAAACACCAGCTAAAGAGCATAGTTCTTTTACAGAAAGCCTTCGATAACTATGATGTTTTTAAAGAGTGTCTGGTAATCAGAGAATACCATAGAAAGTATGTCTTAATAGGTGGGTGCTTGACAAACTCCTGTCCAAACTTATGAGTGCATTATATCCACCACATCTCCCATCTCAAATTCCTTTGACTTCACAACCAAACACTTCTCCCCAATTACCTCATCAATCACCCGAAGTTCAATCCTCCTCCGGCACTCCAGATGCTTAATTAAATCCTCCCCATTCTGATATCCATGCCTTTTCCCATAAGGAGACTTAGTCAGATATTCCATCATAAGAGAAAACCAGATTTCATTTCCTCTGGTATCTGCTCTTTCTTTCCGAATCTGTGCAATATTTCCGGCAATATCACTAGAATCAATATAAATCATTCTGAAATTCTTATCCCGTAATATCTCATAAGCCTGTTTGTAGAATCCAACGATTTCATCCTCTGGCATTTCATAAAACAGCATCATACATTCAATGGAATTCTGAAAAAAAGAACACTCAAACAGGTTTCCATAAGAAGAAAACAGCTCATACCGTTTCATAATGGTGTCTCGAAAGAAAGGAAAATCCACCTGTCCATCGTAGATTTCATAACTTCCAAGATGATTATGGAAACCTTCATAATCTGTTAGAATACGAGTGTATGCAACAATATAGCGGTCCTCTTCAACTTTAGTATACCGTTTGATATCCTCTGCAATGTCTGGATATTTACTGAGAACCTCCTTATATTGTTTTTCATTAAGATATCCACACCAAGCCAGCTCAACAGGAGATATGCCACCTTCCTGATAGAAATGATAATCAGGAAGCTCTTTTGCAAGTTTATTGGCAAGGGTGCTTTTCCCGCTTCCCTGTAATCCCTCAATAAATATGTTTTTTTTGTTATGATTCATAATTCCCTCTTCAAAATGCAGTTTGTATGTTCTGGCATCAATAACGTATAAGAGAGATTATAACCATAACATTATAATCTCTCTTATCATATAACCATGAATTCTATTGTATCATATCTGTCTAAGAAATAAAATATCCTGTTGGTGCGCTTTTGTCCTGGCCAGTTGCAATAAAGTTAATCGTAATGGAGGCACCAGGTGCAAGTGTAGTATCCCAGGAAGGATGCTTTACTGTAACTTTGGTTCCACTTTGTCCTTCCAGTTCTGCACCCCATAGATTAGAAATTTCGCTATTGTATTGAAAAGAAAGTTTCCAGTCTGTTAATGCCTTGTCTGAATTGTTGGTAACGATCAGTTCTCCTTGCCAGCCATTTCCCCAGTCGCTTGCTACCTTATACTGAAAGTCAATATCCTTGGAGGCCGAAGGAGCAGAGGAAGGGACGGATGGGTTTTCGGAAGGTTTAGCAGATGGTATTGGAGAAGGTGAAACGCTTGGAGCTGTACTTGGTTCTGCCTCTGTAATTTTCTCGAAAATCCATTCTTGGTTATTGTTGCCTGTTAAAGTCCATTGGCATACATTGGTACCGTCTTCCTTGCCAAAATCATATACATCCAAAGCTTTTGTCTGGCTGCTTGCACATGTTGTAATAACAAAGGAATCTGCGGTTTTTCCTTTCTGAAGCACGAATTTCTGTGCGGTTCCGTTATATGCATGGTAAATCTGCACATTTGCACCATTTTCATCAGCACCATTGGCAATGTCTAAGTTGAATTCACCAAGGGCATTTTTTAAAGCAACTGTGCCATCTTCGTAGTTGGTTAAGTACCATTTTTGCCCTTTTACACCAGTGCCTGTTCCAATTTCAACATTTTTAGCAGCAGTTCCGTCGTTATCGGTTACTTGTAAGTATTTTTGTGCAAAAACGGATTTGATATAGTACCAGCCATTTTCTAAAACACTGGAAACAACTGGTTCACTGCTTGGAGCTGTGCTAGGTTCCACAGAAGGTTTATCAGATGGAGTAATGAAAGGAGTATCCTCTGTTGGAAGTGGATCAAAGCTTAGGTATTTAATTAAAATATAAGTAAAGTTAATGGCTTTGTCACTGGTTCGTGCATTGATGGTCAGGGAACCATCTGTTACTTTTACAGTACCCTTTACAACTGCACTGCCACTTACGGAAACATTACTTGCAATAGTGGACTGTTTTGCTGTTCCATAGTTGGCGTAAATAGTAGGATTGTTGGAACAGCTCCAAGGATTGTTTAATCCGATTTCTACGGAATAGGTTCCATTTGGCATTGTGAATCCATAGTCTAAGTGGCGGGCAATGTTATTTTCATACTGGTTCTTGGTGTAACGGAAGCTGGATGCTTTGTTGACATCATCTCCAGTGTTATATTCGTCAGGCCATGTGTTAGCAGTGTAAATGCCGCTGCTCTTAGAGGAACCATTGTATTTGTCTGTGGCATCATCAATTAAGCCCCATGTATAGCCTGTGACAGCATCTTCTTTGTAAAGCTGTTCCGTAACACTGTTAAACAAGCCCATTTTATCATTGCCAGAAGCAGTAGCAGGGTTGTGGTCTCCACAGTTTACATAGTATGCAAGGCTGGAATCTACAGAATAGCTGGTGGTAACAGCATTCATATAGATAAAGTCGCAGATTCTAGCGGAATCTTTGGTATCGTTAGAGGAAAAGGTAACCGTTGTGGTGCGGTAATCAATTCCATCTATTTTTACAGATTCTACAGCACCAGTTAAGGCGGAATCTGGAATCATTAGTTTTACCTGATAGGAGTCTTGTGTGCCCTGGTAATTTAATGTCTTAGCATAAAGAATAGTTTTGCCAACTTTAATTTTAATGGATTTGCCATTGTCCGCTTTTCTAAAGGTTACGGCAAGCATACGGTATTGTGCGGATTCATCAAGAGCCATGCGGTAAGCAAAAGAACCTCCAGCTTTTGCATAACGGTATGTACCATCAGAAGTCACTCCAACGGAATTATTATCTGCCATAGCATGCAGGCTATCACTTTCATACTGTCCATAGCCAGGCTGTACAGTATCGGTTGTCTCAACAGTAGCTTGGTCCTCAGGCTCCACAGAACTGATTCCATTGCTCTTATAGTAAAGGTAAATGGCATAACGCTGTTTGTACTGTCTATAATGTGGTGTAAAGGTTAATTTCTGATCCGTGCCAGTCAGCGTAAATGTTAAAGAACGGCTGTCTTTTACTAGGAACTTGCTGATATTTTTCATAAAAGAAGCTACAGAGCCATTGTTTGGCTGAATGGTTACCGTCTCTGTATTGATTGCCTTTTTTGCAGGAATGGATACATTCATACCAGTTGTAGTCTGTGTCATATTGCTTGTGCCAAGTTCTGCACTTAAAACAACAGGGCCGTATTTGAAAGCATAAGAACTGCTGTTATCTGGCAGAGGATAAGCAGTTACAGATTCAGGGATTTTAACCGTTATTACATCTCCATTTGCAAAGGTATCTTTTACACTTGCATATCCAGCAGTCTTTGTATAACTTATTACGGAACCATTTTTGGTGATGGTCATGTTGCCAGAACACCAGTCAGGAATACGGAAACGTAACTCTAGAAGTTTACTGCCATTTCCACGAATGGTAAAGGAAGAAGTATCCCCATCAGGAATCGTACTCTTCTGGGAAATGGTAACATTCTGAGCTTTCCAGGATAAGTCGGAACTCTGGTACAGATTTACATACAAAGTATTATCTTTATGCATGTAAATGGTATCTCCTAATTTGGTCATGTTCTCCATGCCACTTCCAGTACAGCACCAGAAACTGTTGAATGGGCTGCTGTAAACTTTAAAGTATCCAGATGCCATTGGCTGGAAATAGGTTGTCATTCCAGTTTCTGGATTTTGTGAAGAAAGAATAGAGTTGTAGTAAGCCGCTTCATAATAATGCATGTATTTCACATCACCAGTTATCTGGAATAATTCTCGGGACAGCTTCAGCATGTTATAAGTGTTACAGGTTTCACAGTTACAATTGGTACGTTCTTTATCTAGGATATAATCTTCTCCAAAATGCTCCCATTCACTGTTTCCACCAGTGACATAGGTATGTCTGGAAACAACGGTATCCCAGAAGGTTTCGGCATAGGTAAGGTAATCACTTGCATTTACCTTGTTTCCGCTAATGGTCTTTCCATCAAGGATAGAATATCGTTTTAATGCACCGATAAATTTTGGAATGGTTGTATTGGCATGCAGGTTGTTAAGAGAGTTTTTGCTTCCATTTTTCACTCTGTTAAACAAATTAGTTTCATCAAAATAATGGGCGGCGATTGCATGGTTTTCTTTACCTGTAATACGGTAAAGTTCGTATAGACAGTCATTCATTCCGCCATACTCAATGGAAAGCACACGATTATGGGTGTAGTCGCTCCATCCACGGCAGCGGTTGTAAACCCAGTCGCCCAAATTAGAAGAAACGGTTTTGGCATTGTCATAGCCAGTGAGCCAATAGACGTCGTTTAGGCCAGCCATTAACTTATGTAAGGTGTACCAGGGAACCCAGGATTCTGTGATAATATTGGTTTTTCCATTTTCCACGTTATCAAATTGGGATTCTACATAATTGCCTACTTTTGGAGCGGCCCAGATAAAACCAGCTTTCCCTTTGGAATTTTTCTGGCAGACTAAAAGACCATCCACTAGATCTTTCACTTTTGCATAAAGCTGCTGTTTCTGGGTGGCGTTTAAGCCTGGATTTTGATATGCCTGAGAGACAGCAGTAAGGTAATGTCCTAAGGTATGTCCAGCAATCAGGCAGTTTTCCCATCCGTCGTAACGTTTTGCACCATAAGTACTAAGGCCAGCATTTTCGCGGAAACCAGCTAGAAGACGATTGGTGTCAAAAGACAAAAGATAAGAGACCTCTTTGGTAAATGCATTGGTACAATAACTGTCTGTCATTGTTACATCTCCAATTGCAAATGTTTCAATGGAATAGTTAGCGGCTTGTACTTTAGAAACGCCAGTATTTCCAGTGAAACCAAAAGCAGTACTAGTTGCGGCTAATGTAAGTGCTAATGTGACAGAGCATGCTTTGTGTATAAATTTCTTTTTCATTGCATAACACCTCTTTTTAATTCGTATTTAGTTACTATTTCATTATCATATATTTATAAAAGGGGAACAATATAACTTTGTGCATAATCTTGTTTCCTATTAAGTTAAAGAACAAAGTCTGAGTTCCTCAGACTCTCGCAACTGGAATGTACTAGAAGGACTCGCAGAGGACTTTCTTATCAAATAAAAAAGCAGCCATTTTATGAAAAAGGACTGCTCTTTTGATAACATTGGGGATGAGAGAATATAGGTCATATGTTACTGGCTAAGTTTCTTTAAATCTTCATAGAAGCCAGGATAGGAAATTCTTACGCATTCACTTCCTAAAATTTCGGTTACGCCTTCTGCCTGTAAAGAGGCAACAGCAAAACTCATAGCGATACGGTGATCGGATTTACTGTCAATTACTGCACCATGAAGAGGTTTTCCACCGTGGATAATCATGCCGTCATCCGTAGCCTGTATATCCACACCCATTTTAGAAAGGTTTGATACCATAACATCAATACGGTTAGATTCCTTTACTTTTAATTCCTGGGCATCCTTAATGATGGTTTCCCCTTCTGCATAAGAAGCAAGAATTGCAATAATAGGAAGTTCATCAATTAAAGCAGGAATTAATTCGCCCCCAATTACAGTGCCGTGCAGGGAACTGGAACGGACGAAAAGGTCCGCAGAAGGCTCTCCCTTGGTACTGCTGGTATTTAACAAAGTAATGTCAGCACCCATCTGTTTACATACACGTAAAATTCCGTCTCTGGTAGGGTTGGTTCCAACATTTTTAATCAGTACTTCTGAGCCTGGTACAAGCAGTGCAGCAGCAATAAAATACGCAGCAGAGGAAATGTCACCAGGAACAGAGACTTTTTGTCCTGACAGTACAGGTTCAGGCAAAACTGTGGCAGTAGTACCTTCTGTTTTGATGGTTCCACCGAAATAGGAAAGCATCAGTTCTGAATGGTTACGGGACACATAAGGTTCTGTAACAGAGGTTTCTCCGTCAGCATATAAACCAGCAAATAGGATGCAGGATTTTACCTGTGCAGAAGCAACTTTTGACTGATAATGAATTCCCTTAAGAGGTTTTCCTACGATTCTAAGAGGGGCACATCCATTTCCTGCAAGACTTTCAATCTGTGCACCCATCAAAGATAACGGCTCCATAATACGTTTCATTGGACGTTTCTGAATGGAAGCATCACCGTTAAGACTGCTTTCAAAAGGCTGTGCAGCTAAAATACCAGACATTAATCTGGTAGTAGTTCCGCTGTTTCCTACATCCAGCATGGCTTCAGGTTTTGAAAGACCGTGTAATCCCTTTCCGTGAACGAGAACGGTATCTTTATTTCTAGTAATAGAAATTCCCATGCTTTGAAAGCAGGCCATAGAAGACAGACAGTCTGCTCCTTGCAGGAAATTGGTGATTTCTGTTGTTCCTTTTGCAAGAGATCCTAGCATAATGGCTCTATGGGAAATGGATTTATCGCCAGGAATCTGAAGTTCGCCTCTTAAATGATTGGCTTTCGTAAATTTCATGGTGGTGTTCATCCTTTCTATCAAAATTCAGTATAGGTATACAATAGGATACAAACATAATCAGCATAAGCTTGTTAGCGTTCGTATATAGTATAATGATATTGACGTAACAATGCAATGGCTTGGTTCATTGCAGCTTCTTCGTACAATTCAATTCTGAGAACACCTTCTTCGAATTCACGATTATGAATAATGCCGATATTTTTAATGCTGATTGCATTGGAAGCTAAGATGGTAGCGACGGTAGCAATAGCACCCGTTTCGTCTAGCAGATCCATATATACTTCATAAACTCTGGATATGACACCGTTGGAACGTGTTGGAACAGAATCACGGTATTCTTTTGCCTGACGGAAGAAATCTATTACAGCATCTTGTTCATTGGCTGTAAGTGCTAGTTCGAATTCTTTTAATAAGTCCTGAAAAGTGTGGATGAATTTTAAAATGCTGTCCCGATTGGAAAGGCATATGCTAAGCCACATTTCAGGAGAAGAGGAAGAAATTCTAGTGATATCTTTAAACCCTCCCGCAGCTAGGCTTTTCATAGTTCCGTCTAAATCCTTTGACTGTACCATATTTACAAGAGAAGCTGAAATAACATGAGGAACATGGCTGATGGCAGCAGTCATGTCGTCGTGTTTCTGACTATCCATAATAACTGGTATGGCAGTGGTACAGGTAACAAGTTCCTTTAGAAAAGAAAGCTGTTCTTCGGTGGTATCCTCAGTAGGAGTCAATATGTAGTAAGCATTTTCCAGAAGATGGGCACTGGCATTTTCATAGCCAGTTTTCTCAGAACCAGCCATAGGATGACCGCCAATAAAATGTCTGGTTAAGCCAAGTTTTTTAACGGCATCATGCATTGCACCTTTGACACTGCCCACATCTGTAATAATGGAGGCTGGCTTTATAATGGATTTTAATCGTGACAGGTAATTGATGTTATGAAGTACCGGGCCACATAATAGAATTAAATCGCACAAGGAAAAATCTTCTTCTAGGCTGTGTGTTATTTTGGATAATGTTCCATCTTGTAAAGCAAGTGAAAGATTTACATTAACAGAGTCTGTATGATGATCGTATGCAATTAATGTAAATCCTGGATGTTTTTCTTTTATGGCTTTTGCAATGGAACCTCCAATTAATCCAAAGCCGATAAAGCCAACTGTAATATCCTCCATTCTTCTATCCTCCTAATTAAAATGTACGGTTCATAACTTTTGCAATTGGTCTTAAGTCGTTGCAAAGGTCATCAAACTGTGGAAAGGTTAGTGACTGTGGTCCATCAGATAATGCAATGGCTGGGTTTGGATGGGTTTCAATCATCAAGCCATCGGCACCTGCAGCAATAGCGGACATAGCTAGTGGTTTCACATAACTGCGTACACCAGTTGCATGGCTTGGGTCAACAATAATAGGTAAATGGCTCTTTTCCTTGATAACTGGAACTGCGCTGATGTCTAGTGTGTTTCTTGTAGCAGTTTCAAATGTACGGATGCCACGTTCACATAACACTACATTTGGATTTCCTTCTGCCATAATATATTCAGCAGCATTTAACCATTCGTCTATTGTGGCAGATAATCCTCTTTTTAGCAAAATAGGAAGACCAGTTTTTCCAGCTTCCTTTAACAAATAGAAGTTCTGCATGTTTCTAGCACCAATCTGAAGCATATCTACATATTTTACTGCACTTTCTATGGCAGCAAGACTGGTTACTTCACATACAACAGATAATCCGGTTTCTTGTCTGGCAGTTTTCATGATTTTCAAGCCTTCTTCCTCTAAACCTTGGAAAGAGTAAGGAGAAGTTCTAGGTTTGTAAGCACCGCCTCTTAAAATCTGTGCGCCAGATTTCTTGATAGCACGGGCAGTTTCCATAACCTGTTCTTCATTTTCTACTGCACATGGACCAGACATAATAATAATTTCAGAACCTCCAATCTGGGTGCTGCCTGCTTTAATGACACTAGACTCTGGGTGGAATTTACGGTTGGATAATTTGTAACTTTCGGTTACCTCTACGATTTTATCTACACCCTCTGCGATTTCTAAATTGCAGCTGCAGATTTTTTGTTTGTCTCCAATAACTCCAATGATTGTTACCTCCTCGCCAGTAGAGACGTGGGTTTCAAGACCTCTTTGCTGAATAAGTCCTAACACATTTTTTACGGATTCTTCACTTGTATTTGGTTTCATTACTATAATCATAATTCATTCTCCATTCTTTTTTATTTTATCCACAACATACCAGATTCACAATGGAACTATGTGGAAAATTCGTTCTGATTTTTTTTACTGTATGTAGTTTATCACTTTAAAACAATAATGTCAATACTTTAAAACGTAAAACTTTAAACCGTTACGCTTTAAAGTGGAAAAGCATACAAAGCAAAGAAAAGGGACAGGCAAATTGGCCAGAATGACTAGATTCTTAACATATTTGTATGAGCAGAATCGTACAATGGAACAAGGATTAAATTTTACGCACGGAATTCAAATATCCTGATTCTTGTGCGAAGGAAAGGGGCCGCATATGGATAAATGGAAAACAGAAAATATTCGGAATGTTGCAATTTTAGGACATGGGAGCTGTGGAAAAACTACACTTGTGGAGGCACTTGCTTATACAGCGGGAGTAACAGAGCGTCTGGGGAGAGTGGAAGAGGGAAACACCATAAGCGATTATGACAAAGAAGAAATCAAACGTCTATTTTCCATTCATACATCAATCGTTCCGATTCAGTGGAAGTCAATGAAAATTAATCTGTTAGATACGCCAGGATATTTTGATTTTGCAGGAGAAGTGGAAGAAGCCATGTATGCTGCAGATGCGGCTATCATCGTAGTATCAGGTAAATCGGGAGTAGAAGTGGGTACAAGAAAGGCCTGGGATTTATGTGAGCGGCTAGCAATTCCAAGAATGTTTTTTGTTACGGATATGGACGATAGCCAGACTGATTTCGGTAAAATTGTGAGAGAGCTTACGGGACTATATGGGAAAAAAATTGCTCCGTTTCATTTGCCAATCCGAGAAAATGGAGAATTCACTGGTTTTGTCAATGTAGTGAAGAGGAAGGGAAGAACATTTATAAAAAATAGTGAGTATAAAGAGCGTGAAATTCCAGAAGAAGCAGAGGAAGAATTAAATCAG
The DNA here is from genome assembly GCF_900111595.1 of [Clostridium] polysaccharolyticum. Taxonomy (GTDB): domain Bacteria; phylum Bacillota; class Clostridia; order Lachnospirales; family Lachnospiraceae; genus Clostridium_AI; species Clostridium_AI polysaccharolyticum. Next base: position 30,657 of record NZ_FOHN01000001.1, read on the forward strand.
TACAGAGAACTTTTATTAGAAGCTGTGGCAGAAACGGATGAAGTTCTTTTAGAGAAGTATTTTAACGGGGAGGCATTTACCCAGGAAGAAATATCCCATGCATTACGTGCCAGTGTGCATGAAAATGCCATAGTTCCGATTCTAATGGGATCGGGGGTGAAAGTACAGGGAACTACCATGCTTTTGCAGGCCATTGAAAAATATTTTCCAAAACCAGAAGCTAACCCTGTTATAGGAATTGACCAAAAGAAAAGGGAAGAATTTATAGGTGATTTTGACAGTGAAAAGCCTATGACAGCACAAGTCTTTAAAACCATAGCAGATCCCTTTATTGGCAAGTTTTCTCTTGTTAAAGTATATTCTGGCATTTTGAAATCAGATACTTCCATTTTAAATGTCAGCAAAGGAGCAGAAGAGAAACTTTCCAGACTTTATGTATTAAGAGGCAAGGAACAAATCCAAGTAGATGCATTAGAAGCTGGTGATATTGGTGCCATAGCCAAAATGTCAAGTGTGGTTACTGGTGACAGTCTGGCAGCCAAAGAGGCTCCTGTCCTATATGAACCATTTACCTTTTCCAAACCATATACTTATGTGCGGTATGAAGCGGCGAAAGAAGGGGATGATGATAAGATATCACAGGCATTGCAGAAGCTATTAGAAGAAGATAAGACCTTGAAAATAGAACATGATGTAAGCAGCCACCAGACTCTTTTATATGGTATGGGGGATCAGCATATAGAGGTGGCATTGAGCAAGCTGTTTAACCGGTATAAGGTAGAATTGAATATTTCTAAGCCTAGAGTGCCTTACAGAGAAACCATTCGGAAAAGGGTAAGCGTTCAGGGAAAATACAAAAAACAGTCAGGAGGGCATGGACAGTACGCAGATGTGCATATGGATTTTGAGCCACTAAATGATCTGGAGCAGGCATATCAGTTTGATGAGTGCATTTTTGGTGGAGCAGTTCCGAAAAACTATTTTCCAGCAGTGGAAAAGGGTGTGGTGGAAAGTCTGGCGAAAGGGCCTCTTGCTGGATATCCAGTAGTGGGGATTCATGCAACCCTGACAGACGGTTCGTACCATCCAGTAGATTCCTCTGAACTTGCTTTTAAAATGGCGGCTATTCAGGCATTCAGACAAGGTTTTATGGAGGCATCACCAGTGCTGTTAGAGCCGGTAGTCAGTTTAAAGGTAGTGGTTCCGGATAAATTTACAGGGGATGTCATGGGAGATTTAAACAAGAGAAGAGGAAAAGTTCTTGGCATTTCGCCAGTGAAGAACAAGCAGGAGATTACGGCAGATATTCCGTTGTCAGAAGTTTTCGGATATTCTGTGGCACTGCGTTCCATGACAGGAGGATATGGAGAATTCTCTTATGAATTTGCCCGATATGAACAGGCATCACAGGAAGTACAGGAGAAAGTAGTAAAAGAATCTAAAGAACAGCATGCAGTGTAGTTTGGATTTTTAAGGATTTTAAGTTGCACCCAAATGTAAAGTGTACTAAAATGAACATAAAAAATAGTACATAACTAGGAAATGAGGTGCGGCATGGGATTAAATGATACCCCCAGAGGAGAACGTTTACATATTGCAGTATTTGGAAGGAGAAATGCTGGAAAATCCAGTTTAATCAATAGCATAACCGGACAGGAATTATCCATTGTTTCTAATGTGCGAGGAACTACAACAGATCCTGTGTATAAGGCAATGGAACTGCTTCCCCTTGGTCCGGTTATGATGATTGATACGCCTGGACTTGATGATGAGGGCGAGTTAGGGCAATTAAGAGTAGAGAAAACAAGAATGGTATTAAATAAGGCAGATGTTGCATTGGTTGTAGTAGATGGCGCTTCTGTTTGTGGATCGGAGACAGATTTTTCGGTTGAACTGGAATTGTTAAACCAGATAAGAGAACGAGAACTTCCTTATAAGATTGTTTTAAATAAGAAAGAAGTCTGTCTGGATGTAGATAAGGCGATTGCCTTAATTAAGAAGAAATTTGGTACAGAGGAAGTATTCTGTGCCAGTGCAAAAAATGCGGAAGGCATTCATGAATTAAAAGAAGCATTAAGTGCGATTATACAGACAGAGGATAGTGAAAGAAGAATTGTAGGAGATTTATTAGAGCCAAATGATTTTGTAGTGCTTGTAGTCCCCATTGATTCGGCGGCACCAAAGGGAAGACTTATTCTGCCACAGCAGCAGACCATACGGGATATTTTAGAAGCAGGAGCCAATGCCATTGTAGTAAGAGATCTGGAACTTGCAGAAACTCTAAAGAGTCTTGGCAAAAGGCCAAAACTAGTGATTACAGATTCTCAAGCATTTGAGAGCGTGTCAAAAGATACGCCAGAGGATATGTTACTCACGTCTTTTTCAATTCTATTCTCCCGTTATAAAGGAAATCTTACACAGCAGGTTCAAGGGGCGAAGGCAGTGGAAACCTTAAAAGACGGGGACTGTGTTTTAATGGCTGAGGGCTGCACCCATCACCGTCAATGTGATGATATTGGAACAGTAAAAATACCTAGATGGTTAAAACAGCATACAGGAAAAGAGATTGTGTTTGAAACATCAAGTGGGACAGGTTTTCCAAAAGATTTATCCAAGTATAAGCTGATTGTCCATTGCGGCGGCTGCACTTTAAATAAGAAGGAAATGCAGTACCGGTTAGGACAGGCTAAGGAACAAGGGGTGCCGGTTGTAAATTATGGGATTCTGATTGCGTATATGAAAGGAATTCTTGGGAGAAGTCTGGAGCCGTTTGGGGAAGCATTTTATAAGAAGGAATAGTTTGCATAGTATAAATAATTACAATTTGATTGTTTTGAATTTCTAATATATGGTATACTTGTAATAAAAGTGAAGTTTATGAGGAGAAAGAGGTATGAGTTATCAGTTAAATATTGAAATGTTTGGAAAAATTAAAAAGGCAAAAGTGGAAGTGTCTCCTCTGACCTTTTTTGTTGGAGATAATAACAGTGGGAAAAGTTATTTGCTTACTTTGTTATGGGGGTTACAAACGCAAAATCTAGTTTGGGTGCTTACAAGGAATATTGAGAAGATAGATAAAAAGCATTATCAGGATGTTTATCATAGAATTAAGAAGTTTATTACAGAGACAAAAAAAATGGGTGCTGAAATCTCGTTTGATGCAAAAGAATTTGAAGCACTAATCAATCAGCTTCTTATGGAGAATCGAAATATGTTTGTGCGAAAGCTTTTTAATAGCGAAAGTATGTCAATAGGGAAATTAAGCATTGAAATAATAAAACAAAATAAGATTATTTTAAGAATGCATGAAGTTGAGCATGAAACAAGTTGTTTGGTGGATTATAAAGGTTCCAGTGCAGGGGTACGAGCACAAGGAAACGAACCGTTTGTTAATGTACTTTTGGCATTTATAGTTCAAAGAATTCTAAATGGGGGATTAAATTTTCTGTATAGAAATATATATTTTCCTGCTTCCAGAACAGGATTTTTTTTAGCAAAGGATTCTATCAATCAGACAGGACGCGAAAAGACCTTTACTCTTCAATTAGATGATGAAGAGGAGAAAATAGAGCCATTTACAATGCCAATATTGAATTTTATCAATAGACTAGATGCAGACAATATTGATAGAAAAGGGAAACGTTATGAGGAAATATGTGATTTTATTGAAAATGAGGTAGTACATGGTAAAGTCGTACGTGGTGATGATACACAAAACAAAGTCGAGTATATTCCATCATCACAGGATATTGCACTGCCTATGCGGACTTCATCTGCAATCGTTACAGAATTGGTGCCATTGCTTATAATTTTAAAGTCTTCAAGACAGATTAAGCAGTTATGTTACGAAGAACCGGAAATGTGCTTACATCCTGAATTGCAGTTACAAATGGCAAGGATTTTAATTCAATTGGCCAATCTTAAAACAAATGTTATTGCAACAACTCATAGTGATATTATTTTACAGCATGTAAACAATATGTGTCGCTTGGCAGAATTTAAGAAACCAGATGAATTAATGGAACGTTACGGACTTACAAAAAAAGACTGTATTCGTTTTAAGGATGTGTCTGTTTATCAGTTTACAAATGAGGGAGAGTACTCTTCTGTAAAAAAACTGGAACCAGATGAAGATGGTTTTCACATACCGACATTTACCAATGCATTGCTAAATATACTGGAGCAGACCACAGATATTCAAGAGTATGAAGAACAGGAGGATTAAAATGCTTCCTGTACATATAAAAGAAAAATTAAAAGATTTTTTCTTAGAAGGGGAATTTGCCATGATTGAGGCAAATGGCCAAATTACCCTGCGAGAAAAAAGCCAAGAAGGAAAAGCAGAATTAGTGTGTACTTTAGAGGAAGAAAGTATTGTGTTTTTTGGACCAGAGCGTAAAGTGCTGCCTTATCTTGATACACAAAAGTCTGGAGCAGCTTCTTGTGCTGATGCGTTTGTTTTCAAAAAGCAGAAAACAGGTGATAAATTTGACTTACATATGTTTGAATTTAAGAAGACGGTTAATACAGCCCATTATTCTAAAGCGAAACATCAATTTAAAATGGGCATATATAATGCGAGAGCGATTGCGGGTTTCTTGGGCATGGATTTAGGAGAAATTTATTTATACATCGGTTTTCGAAATGAAGATATGTTTCCAAGTAAAAATAGTTCTCTGATTGCACTGAGAGCGAACAATAATCGGCAGGGGACTGATAAGATAGAAGAATGGAAAACAGGGGAATGTTTGCTCGAAATTGATGGCAAGAAGAAAAAATTTCTTTTTAAAAAGGTGTGCTTAGACAATAATGGTTACGGCAATATAAAAGTAAATTCCTTGGAAAGATAGGACTAATGTTTACTTGACTTGCCGAATGCTTTCCCGTATAATGAGTTAGTATTTGAAAGGATAACGAAAGATTGGATTCTAGAAGAAAAGAGCGTGTAATAATGATTAAAAGCATGACTGGCTTTGGCAGATGCGAAATTGCTACAAATGAGAAAAAGATTCTGGTAGAAATAAAAGCAGTAAATCACAGGTATTGCGATATGTCTGTTAAGTTACCAAAGAAGCTGAATTTTTTGGAAGTGGCGATCAGAAATTTGATGAAAGAATATGTAGTGCGTGGCAAAGTTGACATTTTCATTACATATGAAGATTTCACCAAGGCAAAGGAATGTGTAAAATATAATGAGGATATTGCAAGAGACTACTACAACAATCTGGAAAAGATGGCAATTACCTTTAAATTGAAAAATGATTTATCAGCTCAGACATTGTCAAAGTATCCAGAGGTATTTACATTAGAAGAACAGGCCATTGATGAAGAGGAAATCTGGGGCCAGCTAGAAGAGGCAGTCCGAAAAGCTGCACAAAGCTTTCTTGACTCAAGAATAGCGGAAGGAGCTCATTTAAAACAAGACATTAATGGAAAGTTAGACAAAATGCATGAACTTGTAGAACGCATTGAGAACCGTTCTCCAAGTATAGTAGAGGAATACCGTACCCGTCTGGCTAATAAAGCAGCTGAACTGCTAGGGGATACAAAATTAGACGAAAGTGCACTTGCAACAGAAATTATTATTTATGCGGACAAAATATGTGTAGATGAAGAGACAGTTCGTTTAAAGAGCCATATAAAAAACATGAAAGCTACACTGGATTTGGAAGAAAGTGTTGGAAGAAAGCTGGATTTTATTGCACAGGAAATGAACCGTGAGGCAAATACGGTATTGTCAAAAGCGTCCGATTTGGAAATTTCCAATTATGCGATTGATTTAAAAACAGGAATTGAGAAAATCAGAGAGCAGATTCAGAATATTGAATAATTTATAGAGGCTTGGTAAAATGAGTAAATTAGTAAATATTGGATATGGCAATTTGGTAAACCTGGATAAGGTGATTGCTGTAGTAAGTCCAGATGCAGCACCAGTAAAACGCATGATACAGAGTGCAAAAGATGCTGGTTCTGCTATAGATGGTACATGCGGAAGAAAGACAAAAGCTGTTATTGTAATGGAAAACGGGAGTGTTGTCTTATCTGCTTTGCTGCCTGATACTATATGGAACCGAGTGAATAATGATATTGGTAAAGGTGAAGAATATGAGTCGTAGAGGTATTTTAACAGTTGTTTCCGGTTTTTCAGGAGCTGGAAAGGGTACAGTTATGAAGGAACTGGTAAAGAAACCTGACTATAAGCTTTCAATCTCTGCTACTACGAGACTTCCACGTGAAGGGGAAATAGATGGAAGAGAATATTTCTTTTTGACAAGAGAAAAATTTGAGAGTATGATAGAGACAGGGCAGTTTATAGAGCATGCTGAGTATGTGGGGAACTATTATGGAACTCCAAAACAATATGTAGAAGAACAGTTAGAAGCAGGATATAATGTAATTCTTGAAATTGAAATTCAAGGAGCACTGCATGTAAAGGAAGTATTTCCAGATGCACTTTTGCTTTTTATTGTGCCTCCAAGTGCAAAAACGTTAAAAGAACGTTTAATCAATCGTGGTACAGAGGATGAAGCAGCTGTTCAGAAACGAATGAACCGTGCAGTAGAAGAATCACAGTTCATGGAAAAGTATGATTACTTAGTTGTGAATGATAAGCTTAACGAATGTGTGGAAGCTGTTCATCATATCATTTTATCGCAGCGGGATAAAGTGAAATATAATACAGGATTTATATGTGAAATGCAGCGCCAGCTTAAGGCGGTCCAGGAAGGAGATTTATAATATGTTACATCCATCTTATACAGATTTAATGCAGGTTGTGAACAGTGATGTAGAACCGGGAGAACAGCCGGTTGTAAATAGCCGTTATTCTATCGTCCTTGCAACATCCAAAAGGGCGAGACAGATTATCGCAGGAGAAAGGCCTTTAGTAGATAATAAATGTCCTAAGCCTCTTTCAATTGCAGTTGAAGAACTTAATCAGGGTAAAGTTAAGATTGTCGGTGATGAAGAGGAAATTAGCGAGGATTAGTTAAAGTAAGCTGTTTCAGTATGCGCTGGAACAGCTTTTATAAAATACAAAATAATAATGGAGGTGGCGTTGTGGATAGTGAAGAACAAAAAGCAGGAGAATCAGTATCTGCAATAGATAGGAAAAAAAAGATAAAGGGGTATATCTTGGAAGGATTGTTTTATGCGGCACTGTTTTTTATTTGTGCATTTGTTTTGCCGACGTATGTTGTGCAGCGGGCAAAAGTTTCAGGACCATCCATGAAAAATACACTTCAAGATGAAGAAAATGTATTAGTAAGCAAGATTAGTTATGAGATACACAGTCCGGAGCGTTTTGATGTGGTTGTGTTCTATCCGTATAAAGGAAGAGAAGAATATAAAAATGATAAGGAAAAATTAAAAGAACATTATGTTAAAAGGGTAATTGGCATGCCAGGAGAAACCATTCAGATAAAGGGAAGTGACATTTATGTAAATGGCGAAATTCTGGAAGAACATTTTGGCAAAGACCCTATCGTTTATGCAGGAATTGCGGAAGAACCAGTTACATTAGGAAAAGATGAATATTTCTTAATGGGAGATAACAGGACAGAAAGCTTTGACTGCAGATATGCCGAAATCGGACCGATACATAAGAATGCCATTGATGGTAAAGTTGTATTGCGTATCTGGCCACTAAAGAAATTTGGAACCATTGATTAATGGCAAGTTTCAAAGAACGTACACTAAGCTGAGGATAGTACAATAAGGGAGATAGTATATGAGAGATAGTCATAGCAGAGATTTAGAAGAAAATTTTGACAAATCAAAAAACCGGGCTGATAGAATAAAAGTGGCTTTGGGGGAACTGATGATCTACGCTGTAATTTTTATACTATGCTTGTTTTTAGTACCGAAATTCATATGTTGTAAGTATACCGTAGAAGGAAAATCTATGGAGAGTAATCTTAAGCAGGGTCAACAGCTGTTAGGAGAGAAAATTTCCTATCTGGTAACAGAACCGAAGCGTTTTGATGTGGCTGTGATACAGCCATATGAAGAACAGAAAGATAATTATTTTGTTAAGCGTGTGATAGGCTTGCCAGGAGAAACGATTGAAATCCAAGGGGATGAACTGAAAATTGATGGCAAAGTCATAGAAGATGCTTATAAAAAAGAACCTATGCATGAGAACCAGTCATTTGGTCCATACAAATTAGGAAAAGATGAATATTTTGTATTGGGAGATAACCGAAACTGCAGTATAGACAGCAGGCAAGAAGATATTGGACCTATCCCGAAAGACAGATTTATAGCGAAAATCTTTATTAGAGTCTGGCCATTAGATCATTTAAATCTGATTCGCTAGAATACGCTGTGAAAAAGCACCGTATATATAATATATGGTGCTTTTTCAGTAATAGAAAATTAAGCTGCGTTCCATTGAATAACGTATTTGGAAATGGCTATGATTTGACAGTATATTTGGATTGCTTTATAATAAGTAAAAACTTTAAGTGAGACTGTTGCAAAAGGAGAGAAAGAATGAAATTTACAAAAATGCATGGCTGTGGAAATGATTATATATATGTAAACTGTATGGAAGAAGAAGTACCTAATCCAAGTAAAGTGGCACAGGTTCTAAGTGACAGGCATTTTGGAATTGGTTCTGACGGACTGATTCTGATTAAGCCATCAGAAAAAGCGGATTTTCAGATGGAAATGTATAATGCAGATGGTTCTGAAAGCCAAATGTGTGGAAACGGTGTTCGCTGCATCGCAAAATATGTGTATGACTACGGTTTGACAGATAAAACAAAAGTTGAATTAGAGACTAAGGCAGGCATTAAGCATTTAGATCTGAAAATCGAAAATGGAAAGGTTGCCATGGTAACAGTAGATATGGGATCTCCGATTTTAGAAGGGAAAAAGGTGCCAGTTGCCCTTGATATGGAAAAGGTAGTAGCAGAGCCTATTACAGTTGGCGGAAAGGAATATGAATTTACAGCGGTTTCTATGGGCAATCCACATGCTGTAGTATTTGTTGACAGCACAGAAGACGTGGAGATTGAAGAGATTGGTCCGCAATTTGAATTTCATAATATGTTCCCAGAGCGAGTAAATACAGAATTTATTCAGATTTTAGATCGGAAACGAGTAAATATGCGTGTTTGGGAAAGAGGAACTGGAGAAACTCTTGCATGTGGAACAGGTGCATGTGCAAGTGTTGTGGCATGCGTATTAAACGGTTTGACAGATAACGAAGTATTTGTTCACCTGTTAGGCGGAGAACTGCTTATAAAATACGACCAGAAGCAGAATAAAGTATTTATGACAGGGCCAGCAGCCACAGTGTTTGATGGAGAAGCCGATATTACAAATATGAAATAAGTTGACGGAATGGAAATGTGAGGTTAAGAATATGCTTTTATCAAATTTAATTCAGACAGTATCTTACGAAGTGTTGCAAAGCGATGCATCTGTGGAGATAAATCATCTGGTATATGATTCCAGAAAAGTAAACCAGGGGGATGTGTTTGTGTGCGTCAGTGGTGCAGTTTGTGATGGACACAGTTTTATTCCGCAAGTAATCGAAAAAGGTGCTAAGGCTATTATAGTAGAAAAAGAATTAGAATCTTTGGAACTTGGGGATAATAAGGAGATTGCAGTAATTCGTGTGGAAGATACAAGAGAAGCACTGGCACATATGTCAGCTGCATATTTTGGTCATCCAGCAGAAAATTTAAAGGTAATTGGGATTACTGGAACAAAAGGAAAAACCACAACTACCTACATGATTAAATCCATTTTGGAAAATGCGGGGTTTAAAACAGGATTGATTGGCACGATTGAAACTATTATTGGCAAAGAATGCATTCCAGCAAGCAATACCACTCCGGAATCCTATGTGGTACAGGAAACATTTCGTAAAATGGTGGATGCAGGATGCCAGTGTGCTGTTATGGAAGTTTCTTCACAGGGGCTTATGCTTCACCGAGTAAGTGGATTTACATTTGATTATGGTATTTTTACCAATTTAGAACCTGACCATATTGGACCAAATGAGCATAAAGATATGGAGGATTATATTGCATGTAAGAGCAAGTTGTTTTCTAAGTGTAGAGTAGGGATCTTAAATGCGGATGACAGCCATTTAGAGCAGATTCTTAGAAATCATACTTGTCAAGTTGAAACATTTGGCATGTCTGAAAATGCAGATTTACGTGCTACTGGCCTTCAATTGTGGAGAGAACAGGGAAGCTTAGGAATTGCTTATCAGTTAAGCGGTCTCTTAAATATGGATATTTCCATTGATATCCCAGGTAAATTCAGTGTATATAATTCAATGGCTGCCATTGCAATCTGCCGTCACTTTGGCGTAACGGAAGAAAATATTGCAAAGGCACTTCAGAATATCAGGGTAAAAGGAAGAGTAGAGCTTATCAAAGTATCGGACCAGTTTACCTTAATGATTGATTATGCCCATAACGCTATGGCATTAGAGAGCCTATTGACTACATTAAAAGAGTATGAGCCCAAAAGACTTGTATGTCTGTTTGGATGTGGCGGTAACCGTTCTAAGCTTCGCCGTTATGAAATGGGCGAGGTTTCTTCCAAGCTGGCAGATGTAACGGTAATTACTTCTGATAATCCAAGGGATGAAGAACCTATGGATATTATAGAAGACATTTTAACTGGTGTGAAAAAGGCAGATGGTGCCTATGTAACCATTCCAGACAGAAAAGAAGCCATTCGTTACTGCATTGAAAACGGAAAAGAAGGCGATATTATCATATTAGCTGGAAAAGGCCATGAAGATTATCAGGAGATTAAAGGGAAGAAATACAAAATGGATGAACGTGATTTAATTGCCCAGATCCTAAAGGAAAGATAGTAAAGTTAGGAGGTATAGCATATATGTATGCGGACATCATAGTGGATATTTCTCATGAGAATCTAGATAAAACATATCAGTATGCTATACCGGATTCTTTGCTGAATAAAGTAAAAGTGGGGACTTTAGTAAAAGTTCCTTTCGGAAAAGGAAACCGGTTTTTAAAGGGTTATGTGGTTGGGCTTTCGGATATTCCTAGCTGGGACCCGGAACGTATCAAACCCGTTGCTGAAGTAGAAGAAAAAGGACTTATGATAGAGTCCCAGCTGATTCAGCTGGCATACTGGATAAAGGATAATTATGGTTCTACCATGAATGATGCTTTAAAAACTGTAATTCCAGTAAAGAAAAAGGTAAAAGCAAAAGAAAAGAAACAGATAGAACTTGTAGCAGATCATAGAGTGGCTAGTCAGTATCTGGGTGAATTCAGAAGAAAGAAATATTCTGGAAAGGTACGTTTACTGGAAGCATTGCTTGAGTTTGGCATACTGGATCAGGAAATTGTAAAAAATAAGCTTTCAGTGGGAAGAGAAACGGTAAAGAGTCTGGAACGTGATGGTTTAATTCGAGTGGTAACAGAGCAGCTGTATCGTAATCCGGTAAAAAATCTTGTGCAAAGCGTGTCTCATGTCCGTTTAAATGAAACGCAGCAGCAGATTGCAGATGCAGTCATTAACGAGTACCAGAATGGAATCCGAAAGACTTATTACATTCATGGAATAACAGGAAGTGGAAAGACGGAAGTGTATATGGAGATTATTGCAAAAGTAGTTGCTGAGGGAAAACAGGTAATCATGCTGATTCCTGAAATCTCCTTAACCTATCAGACTGTGATGCGGTTTTACAGCCGTTTTGGTGACAGGGTATCTTTTCTTCATTCGAAACTATCTGGTGGAGAACGATATGACCAGTATTTTCGTGCTAAAAACGGAGAAATAGATATTATGATTGGCCCACGCTCTGCATTGTTTACACCATTTCAGAATCTTGGCTTTATTATAATTGATGAGGAACATGAAGGAAGTTATAAAAGCGAAAGTCCACCCAAATACCACGCAAGGGAAGCTGCCTTAGAACGTGCCAGACTAACGGGGAGCAGTGTGCTTCTTGGGTCTGCTACTCCATCAGTAGAGAGTTATCAAAAGGCACTATCTGGTGAATATAAGCTGTTTACTATGGACAAGAGAGCGGGGCATGCAAAACTTCCAAAGGTCTGGATTGTGGATTTACGGGAAGAACTGAAGAAACAGAATAAATCTATTTTCAGCTATAAGCTGAAAGAATTAATGGAAGACCGGCTTCTTCATAAGCAGCAGATTATGCTCTTTTTAAACCGCAGGGGCTATGCAGGTTTTGTTTCCTGCAGAAGCTGTGGGCATGTTATGAAGTGTCCTCATTGTGATGTGTCCTTAACTTCTCATAATAATGGAGCTCTCATCTGTCATTATTGTGGATATGAGGAAGTTATGCCAAAAGCATGTCCATCATGTGGTTCTAAGTTTATTGCTTCCTTTGGGACAGGAACTCAAAAGGTCGAAGAATTAGTTAGAAGAGAGTTTCCAATGGCGAGAGTTCTTAGAATGGACACAGATACTACTTCCAAGAAAGGTGGACATGAAGAAATTTTATCTGCCTTTAAAAATCAGGAAGCAGATATCTTAATTGGAACCCAGATGATTGTAAAGGGACATGATTTCCCTAATGTAACTCTGGTAGGGGTACTGGCGGCAGATTTATCTTTGTTTTCATCGGATTACCGTTCTGGGGAGCGGACGTTCCAGCTTCTTGCACAGGCTGCAGGAAGGGCAGGACGAGGTGAATTGGATGGGGAAGTTGTGATTCAGACTTACCAGCCAGAACATTATAGTATTGTAGCTGCGGCCACGGAAAATTATCAGCAGTTTTATGAACAGGAAATTGCTTACCGTACGCTGATGTCGTATCCGCCAGCGGAACATATGGTAGCAGTTATGATTGCTTCAAAAGAGGAGGAGAAAGCAAGGATTGCATCCAAAGTACTTTATAACCGTCTGGAGTATACGCAAAATGATGCAGCAGATACAGAACAAAATAAAGATGCAATTGTGAAAATAATCGGACCTGTAAAAGCTTCGGTTAGTAAAATAAATGATATCTACCGTTGGGTCATTTATCTAAAATGCAAAGAGTATGAAAAACTGAAAGAACTGAAAAATATGTTACAAGTTTATATGGAACAGGAAGAATTTTTTAAGAAATGTTCCGTCCAGTTTGATTTTGACCCAATTCATAGTTATTAGAGAGGCAAAAAGCTTCGGAAAGAGAGGAAAAGTATGGCATTAAGAAATATTAGGCAAATGGGAGATCCTGTATTATCAAAAAAATCAAAAGAAATCAAAGAGATGACGCTGAGAATTGAAGAATTAATTGAAGATATGTTTGATACAATGTATGAAGCTGGTGGGGTTGGTCTGGCTGCACCGCAGGTAGGAATCTTAAAGAGATTAGTTGTAATTGACTGTTCCCCAGAAGGAGATGAGCCTATTGTTTTAATTAATCCAGAGATCATTGAAACAAGCGGTGAACAGACAGGATATGAAGGATGCCTAAGTCTCCCAGGAAAATCAGGCATTGTTACTAGACCTAGTTATGTTAAGGTAAGAGCATTAAATGAAAATATGGAAGAAGTGGAATTAGAAGGTACAGAACTTCTTGCAAGAGCATTCTGTCATGAAATCGAACATTTAGATGGCCATATGTATGTGGAAAAAGTAGAAGGAGAATTGGTGGATGCTAGTTCTATTAAAGAGGAATTAGAAGAAGAACAGTAAAAAGGAGGATTCTGATGAAAGTTGTATTTATGGGGACACCGGATTTTTCCGTTCCTACTCTACAGAAACTGATAGAGGAAAAACATGAAGTAGCTGCTGTTGTAACACAGCCGGATAAGCCAAAGGGCAGAGGAAAAGCAGTTCAGTTTACACCAGTGAAAGAGATTGCTGTGAAATATGATATACCAGTATATCAGCCTCAAAGAATTAAGCAGAACAAAGAATTTTATGAGCAGATGAAACAGATAAATCCTGATGTAATGGTAGTTGTTGCATTTGGCCAGATTCTTCCAAAAGAGATTTTAGATTTGCCTAAGTACGGATGTGTCAATGTGCACGCTTCTCTGCTGCCAAGGTACCGTGGTGCGGCTCCAATTCAATGGGTAATCCTGGATGGAGAAAAAGAGACAGGCGTTACTACAATGATGATGGATGTAGGCCTTGATACAGGAGATATGCTTTTAAAAGAAATGATTCCTCTTGATGAAAAAGAGACAGGTGGAAGCCTGCATGATAAGCTTTCCACAATTGGAGGCGATCTTCTGATTGAAACATTAAAACAGTTAGAAGCTGGTACAATAACAAGAACTCCTCAGGGCGATGCAGAAAGCAATTATGCCAAAATGCTGACAAAAGAACTAGGTCATATTGACTTTACAAAATCAGCAGAAGAACTGGAACGATTAATCCGTGGTTTAAATCCATGGCCAAGTGCATATACTTCATTACAAGGAAAGACTTTAAAAATCTGGGATGCCAATGTTGTGGAAGGTTCACAGGATGCAAAGCCAGGTGAAGTTTTTGCAGTAGGGAAAAACAGTTTTACTGTTATGACAGGTGATAAAGCACTTGAAATTATGGAAATGCAGTTAGAAGGAAAAAAACGTATGACAACAGAAGCCTTTTTACGGGGTTATACCGTAGAAAAAGGCGAAGTACTTGCTTAGGAGGGATTGATATGTACTATCCTTATTACCGTTATTATGATCCGACATATATTCTGATTTTAGCAGGTATGGTGCTTTCTTTAATGGCATCAGGCTATGTAAGATCCACTTATGCAAAATACTCCCGTGTGTTAAGCCGTTCAGGTCTTACGGGAGCACAAGTTGCAGAACAGATTCTAAGACAGTCAGGTATATATGATGTTCGGATTGAACATGTTTCTGGCAACTTGACCGATCATTATGATCCACGTGGAAAAGCAGTTCGATTATCAGATGCTGTTTATGGTTCCACTTCAGTAGCGGCACAGGCAGTAGCAGCACATGAGTGTGGACATGTGATTCAGCATGCTACGGGGTATAGTCCTCTTGGTTTTCGGAATCTGCTAGTTCCAGTTGCGCAGTTTGGTGCAAACATTTCCTGGCCGCTTATCCTGATTGGATTTTTCTTAAATGGCCAGTTTTTAATCACGATTGGTATCTTGCTATTTTCCCTTGCAGTTTTATTTCAGGTGGTAACACTGCCAGTAGAGTTTAATGCATCTAGCCGTGCGCTGAAAATATTAGAGCAGAATGGCATTTTAGGAAATGATGAATTAAGAAGTTCTAGAAAAGTGTTAAAGGCAGCCGCCTTAACGTATGTAGCCGCTGCAGCCGCATCAATATTACAGCTTCTTAGACTGCTTCTTTTATTTAATAGAAGAAACAATGACTAAGGGCAATTTGGAGGATTTTTTATGTCAAAAGAAACCAGTACAGTAAATATTCGGGAACTAGCCATGCAGGCATTAATCATGGTTCTGGAAGAGAATAAAACAAGTAGTGAAGTTTTAAGTGGAGTACTGGAGAAATATCAATACTTGCCAAAACAAGACCGTGCCTTTTTTACAAGGCTGTGTGAAGGTACAATGGAACGTGCCATTGAATTGGATTATGTAATCAATCAGTTTTCCAGAACGAAAACAAAGAAAATGAAACCAGTCATTCGCACAATTTTAAGAATGGGAACGTATCAGATTCTTTATATGAATCAGGTTCCCGACAGTGCGACATGCAACGAGTCCGTAAAACTTGCAAAAAAGAAGGGGTTTCATACACTGACAGGATTCGTAAATGGAATTCTTCGTAATATTGGCAGAAACAAAAAAAACCTTGTTTATCCAGATAAGGAAAAAGACTTTTTGTCTTATCTAAATATCGTGTATTCCATGCCAATGTGGATTTTAGAGAAATGGAGCAAAATCTATACCAATGAGCAATTAGAAACGATGGCAGAGTATTTTGCAAAAGAGAGTAAAACCACGATTCGTGTGAATACACAGAAGATTGAGAAAAAAACATATGTCCAGCTATTGGAAGAAGCCAATATATATGTAAAAGATGGAATCTATTATGAAAATGCTTTAGTAATTAGTGGATATAACACCATTCAAGGACTTCCAGGTTATAAGGAAGGGTATTTTACTGTACAGGATGAAAGTTCCATGCTGGCAGTCCTTTGTGGAGGAATAAAACCAGGGATGCAGATTCTTGATGTATGTGCAGCACCAGGTGGAAAAACAATGTTTGCGGCTGCTTTATTAAATGGAAGTGGAAAAATAATTGCCTGTGATGTATCAGAACATAAAGTGGAAAGAATCCAAGAAAATGTATCCAGACTGGGACTTACTAACGTAGAGGCAAACGTATGGGATGCAGTGGAATTTGAACCAGAGTGGAAAGAGCAGATGGATATTGTTATTGCGGATGTTCCGTGTTCAGGATTGGGCGTCATTGGTAAAAAAAGTGATATTAAGTATAATTGCTCCCAAGAAGGAATCCATAATCTGAGAGATATACAGCGGAAAATACTTGCAAATGTATCACAGTATGTGAAACCAGGTGGTGTTCTGCTGTTTAGCACTTGTACGGTTGTCGAGGAAGAGAATAAAGAAAATGCGGAATGGTTCTCAAAGAATTTTGACTTCCAGTACGAATCGTTAGAACCATACCTGCCAGAACAACTAAAAGAATCTACCGCCAAAGACGGCTATCTGCAGTTATTACCTGGAATTCACCAGACAGATGGCTTCTTTATGGCGAGATTCAGAAAGAGATAGAGTATGAATGAAAAGAAAGATTTAAAATCCTGCAGTTACGAAGAAATTGCACAAGAGATGAAAGACATGGGGGAAAAAGCCTTTCGGGGAAAACAGATTTATGAGTGGCTTCATAAGAAATTAGTCACCGATTTTGATGAGATGAGCAATCTGTCAAAGGATCTTCGTGAAACACTAAAAGAACATTACGTTCTTTCTGGCGTTCAAATGGCAGACAGCAGGACTTCAAAGGATGGAGAAACTACAAAGTATCTGTTTCGTCTCTCGGATGACCGAGTTATCGAGAGTGTATGGATGAAATACCATCACGGAAATAGTGTCTGTATTTCATCACAAGTAGGCTGCCGAATGGGCTGTCAGTTCTGTGCCTCTACTTTAGGAGGACTAGAGCGTAATCTGTCTGCATCAGAAATGCTTAGCCAGATATATGAAATTCAAAGATTAAGTGGAGAACGAGTATCCAATGTGGTAGTTATGGGGACTGGAGAACCTCTTGACAATTACGATAATCTTGTGAAATTTATTCAGATTCTGACAGATGAACATGGGTTAAATATCAGTCAGCGGAATATTACGGTTTCTACCTGTGGACTTGTTCCTAAAATAAAAGAACTGGCAGAGAAACAGCTGCAGATTACTCTCGCAATTTCTCTCCATGCACCAAATGATGAATTAAGAAGGACATTAATGCCAGTTGCCAACAAGTATTCGGTCAAAGATGTGATGGAAGCATGTTTTTACTATTACCAGAAGACAGGCAGGAGAATAACATTTGAATATAGTTTAGTAGAAGGCATAAATGATGGAGAGCATGAAGCAAATCAGTTATGCCAGCTGATAAAGGGATTAAACTGTCATGTGAATTTGATTCCAGTGAATTCCATAAAAGAACGAAATTTCAGGCATTCTTCTATTCAGTTTATACAAAAATTTAAAAACATACTTGAAAAAAATAGAATTAATGTTACTATAAGAAGGGAAATGGGTGCGGATATTGATGCTGCCTGTGGTCAGCTAAGAAAAAGCTATATGGATGATATGCAAAAGGGGGATTGACAGTGAAGGCATTTTCCATAACAGATATTGGAATGCAAAGAAAAGTAAATCAGGATTATGTATATTGTAGCGAAGCAGCAGTAGGAAGCCTCCCGAACCTCTATATTGTAGCAGATGGCATGGGGGGGCATAAGGCTGGAGATTATGCTTCAAGGTGTTGCGTAGAATCCATGATTCGTTCAGTTACAAGCGAGGTATTAAAATCGCCAGTCAGTATACTGGAACATGCGATTCAGAATGCCAATGCTTATGTATTAGAACAATCAAAGACAAGCAAAGAGTATGAAGGAATGGGGACAACAGTTGTTGCTGCAACAATTGTTGATAATATTTTACATGTCGGAAACATAGGGGATTCACGTTTGTATTTGATAAGAGATAAGATAGAGCAGATTACAGAAGACCACTCTCTTGTAGAGACGATGGTCAGGACTGGTGAACTTATGCCAGAGGATGCCAGATTTCATCCCAACAAGAACATAATTACAAGAGCATTAGGAACGAATAAGGAAGTAAAAGCTGATTTCTTTGAAGTAAAACTGGAGAAAGCAGATACCATTCTTCTTTGTTCTGATGGATTATCCAATATGGTAGAAGATGAGGAAATCGAAAGAATAGTGAAACAGATGGATAATATAAAAGAAACATCGGAAACGCTAGTGGATCTGGCAAATAAAAATGGCGGTGCAGATAACATAGCGATTGTAATGGTACGTATATAGAACTGAAAGACACAAAGGATGACACAAGGTAATATAGTAAAAGGAGGAAAGCTATGGTTAGACCGGGGATGCTCATTAGTGACAGATATGAGATTATTGAAAAAGTCGGAACAGGTGGAATGGCTGATGTCTACAAAGCAAAATGTCACCGTCTAAACCGATTCGTCGCAATTAAGGTTTTAAAGGCAGAATATAGTGAGGATGAAAACTTTGTTGAAAAGTTTCGTGGCGAAGCCCAATCCGCTGCAGGATTATCACATCCAAATATCGTAAATGTATATGATGTTGGTGATGATGATGGATTACACTATATTGTGATGGAATTAGTTGAAGGCATTACATTAAAGAGTTTTATTGAGCGAAAAGGCAAGCTGGATGTAAAAGAAGTGCTTGGAATATCCATTCAGATAGCACAGGGCATGGAAGCCGCCCATGCAAACCATATTGTACACCGTGATATAAAACCACAGAATATTATTATTTCCAGGGAAGGAAAAGTAAAAGTTACTGACTTCGGTATTGCTAAGGCAGCAACATCCAATACCATTACTTCCAATGCAATGGGATCGGTACATTACATTTCACCAGAACAGGCAAGAGGTGGATACAGTGATGATAAAAGTGATATTTACTCATTAGGCATTACCATGTATGAAATGCTGTCAGGAAGAGTTCCATTTACTGGAGAGAATACGATTTCCGTAGCACTTCTGCATATACAGGGCGAAGCAGCATCACTAAGGGATTTAGATCCGACGATTCCTATCAGTATTGATAAAATTGTACAGAAATGCATGCAGAAAAAGCCGGAACGAAGATATCCAAATGTTTCAGAATTAATTAAGGATTTAAGATTGGCTATTACAAATCCAAATGATGATTTTGTAAAGATTCCACCGATGGTGATTGTGGATTCTCCGACGATTCATATATCTGATGACGAGATTAACCATATTAAGAGTGCGTCAAAGGAAAACCAAAACATCTATCATGATTTAGATGAGCCTGAAGAGGCAGAGGATGATAAAGAGGATGACGAGGACGATGAAGAGGATATTGATCCAAAAGTGGAAAAAATGCTGCATATTGGTGGAGCTGTGGTAGGTGTCGTTTTAGTAGGCCTGATTGTTTTTATCATATTTAAAGTGTTTATTGGGGGAAGTGGAAGCGACAAGCCTGTTCTTCCAAGTGCAGAACCTTCTGTTACACAGGAAGCAGCGCCATCCCCAGCGACAAGTGAAGCACCTTCTGTAAATGTCCCAGATGTAGTGGGCAAAAGCTTAGAAGAGGCGAAAACTTTGTTAGAAGAAGCTAAAGTGAAATACACGATTGAAAATGAATACAGTTCTTTTGTGAAAGCAGGAAATGTCATTTCCACAGATCCAAAAGCAGGTGAAGAAATTCCTTCGGACAAAGAGGTTGTAGTTACAGTAAGCAGAGGAACCCAGAAGCTGGAAGTTCCTAATGTTGCAGGCAAATCTGTAGAAGATGCAGTCCGTGAACTGGAAGCAGCTGGTTTTGCTGTAAAGAAAGATACTGCCAATAGTGATTCAGTAGAAGAAGGTAAAGTAGTTTATACAGAACCAAAAGCCGGAAGTGAAACAGAAAAAGGCGCAACAATAACTGTTTTTGAGAGTTTAGGGGCAGAAGTGAAATATGTCTATGTTCCGGATTTGACAAATCAGACACAGGCAGATGCGGAAAGCAGATTAAAGAGTTCGAATCTTGTACTTGGCAAGGTAAGATATAAAAATTCAGACACTTATAAAGAGGGAAAAGTCATTGACCAGACATACTCAGTGAATTCCAAAGTGGAAGAAGGAACTGCTATTGGTGTTACCATTAGTTTAGGACCAAAAAAGAAAGCAGTTTATAAATATTATGGCGATGCTGTGGTAACTTACAATCCATTTGATTTTGAGGATGAAAGTGGAAAAGTTGAAATAATCCTTTCTCAAAGTGGACATAGTAAGACGGTATATAGTGAGGAATGTACGTATGGTGATTTCCCGCTGCCATTATCCGATATTGAAGGATATGATGAATCAAATGGAACG
This sequence comes from [Clostridium] polysaccharolyticum, assembly GCF_900111595.1. Classification (GTDB taxonomy): domain Bacteria; phylum Bacillota; class Clostridia; order Lachnospirales; family Lachnospiraceae; genus Clostridium_AI; species Clostridium_AI polysaccharolyticum. Next base: position 51,188 of record NZ_FOHN01000001.1, read on the forward strand.
CTGACGATGTATGTGGATGGGGAACAAAGAGGTGACTCTATATCCATATCGTTTACGAAAGTGGAGCAGTAAGCAGATGATTGGAAAGATAATAAAAGGAATTGCGGGCTTTTATTATGTTCATACGCCACATAATGTGGTGTATGAATGTAAGGCCAAAGGTGCATTCCGCAATAAAAAAGTAAAGCCATTGGTTGGTGATGATGTAGAAATTGATGTGCTTAGCGAAGAAATGGCTACAGGAAATATAGCAAAAGTACTGGAAAGGCATAATCAGTTAATCCGTCCAGCAGTGGCTAATGTTGATCAGGCAGTTATTATTTTTGCTGCAGCAAAGCCAGAACCAAATTTTAATTTGCTGGATCGTTTTCTTGTAATGATGGTAAGACAGGAGATTCCTTGTGTTATTTGTTTCAATAAGCAGGATGTTGCCAATGACGAGCAGCTTAGGCTGCTGGAAGAAACCTATGTAAGGTGCGGTTATAAAGTAGTGTTTACCAGTACCATTACAGGGCAGGGAATGGAAGAGTTTAAAGAACTTTTAAACAATAAAACGACTGTGCTGGCAGGACCTTCCGGTGTAGGAAAGTCCTCTATTATTAATGTCATAAAACCAGAAGCGAATATGGAGACAGGAGAAATAAGCCAGAAGATTGAGCGTGGCAGACACACGACAAGACATTCTGAACTGTTTCATGTAGCGGGAAGCACTTATATTATGGATACACCTGGATTTACTTCCTTATATATTGAAGGAATGGAAAAAGAAGAATTAAAAGATTACTTTCTGGAATTTGAAGAATATGAACCCTACTGCAGGTTTAATGGGTGTGTTCATATGGATGAGCCCGCATGTGGTGTAAAAGATGCTCTTGCAGAGGGAAAAATAAGCAAGATCCGTTATGAGAATTATAAATTCTTATATGAAGAACTAAAACAGCAGAAAAAATATTAAGGACGGGATAACATGTATAAATTAGCACCTTCGCTGCTGGCTGCGGATTTTAAGCAGCTGCACAACCAGATTGAAGCAGTGGACAAGGCAGGAGCCCATATGCTTCATATTGATGTAATGGATGGTATTTTTGTGCCAAGCATTTCTTTTGGAATGCCATTGATACAGTCTATTAGAGAAGTAACAAAGATACCTTTTGATGTACATTTAATGATTGAAGAACCTTCAAGATATGTTGAAGAATTTAAAAAATGTGGAGCAGATATTTTAACAGTTCATGCAGAGGCCTGTAAACATCTGAACCGAACTGTAATGGCAATTAAAGATGCAGGAATGAAAGCAAGTGTGGCTTTGAATCCGGCAACGCCGCTTAATGTTCTGGATTATGTATTAGAAGAACTGGATATGGTACTTATTATGAGTGTAAATCCTGGATTTGGAGGACAAACATTTATACCGAATACCTTAGCGAAGATAGAACAGTTACGTAAGATGGTGGAATTAAGAGGTCTTGCAACAGATATCCAGGTAGACGGTGGTGTCAGCATGAAAAATGCAAAGACGGTATTAGCTGCAGGAGCTAATGTACTCGTTGCAGGAACAGCCGTCTATAAGGGTGATGTGGAAAAAAACATACAAGGTTTTAAAGAGGTGTTTGCCAGTGCAGAATAATAGCAGGCATACAGAAGAAAATAAGGCGGGCCAGCTGGCTTTTGGAAAATGTAAAAATGTCTGTATTTTATCAGGTGGAGATGTGAACCATGAATTTCTTCTGGAATTTTTACAGGAGGAACCTTGTGAACAGATGATCTGTGTAGACGGAGGTCTGGCACATGCCTATGCACTTGGCTTAAAAGTGGATTATATTGTAGGAGACTTTGATACGATAGATGTTAAAGTGCTGGAATATTATAAAAAACATTCCAAAGTGCCAATCAGGGAATTTCAGCCGGAAAAGGATTATACGGATACGGATATTGCACTGGATATGGCATTATCTTTAAAGCCAAAGATTATTTATATTCTGGGAGGCATAGGGAGCCGCATGGATCATACTCTTGGGAATATCCATATACTGAAAAAAGCATTATGTTCACAGGCAAAGACGTTTCTATTAAATGAACATAACCGCATTTCTATGGCAGACCATTCATTTGCCGTAGAGCGGTCAAAAGCATTTGGGGATTATATATCCTTTTTGCCATTTACAGAAACAGTTAAGAATCTTACATTAAAGGGGTTTAAATATCCACTAGAACATTGTACAATGGTAAATGGCGAAAGTTTAGGAATCAGTAATGAAATTGTAAATGAGACAGCGTATGTTGAATTTCAAGAAGGAATTTTATTAATGATAGAGGCTAGAGATTAAAGATGCGAGAATATGAAAAGGAAAGAGGAAGAATATGAAATTAGGAATTGTTGGACTGCCTAACGTAGGCAAAAGTACATTATTTAATTCATTAACAAAAGCAGGAGCAGAATCGGCAAACTATCCATTCTGTACAATTGATCCGAATATAGGAATCGTTACTGTTCCAGATAAGAGGCTTCAGGTACTTACTGATATGTACAGCTCTCAGAAAACAGTACCAGCAACAATTGAATTCGTAGATATTGCGGGACTTGTAAAAGGTGCTTCTAAAGGAGAAGGTCTTGGTAACCAGTTCCTTGCAAATATCCGCGAAGTAGATGCAATTGTACATGTAGTACGCTGCTTTGAAGATACAAATATTATTCATGTAGATGGTTCTATTAATCCATTACGTGATATTGAAACCATTAACTTAGAGTTAGTATTTTCGGATATGGAAATGATTGAACGCCGTATTGCCCGTGCTTCTAAAGGTGCTAGAAATGATAAGACACTTGCAAAAGAAGTTGAATTCTTAAAACGCATTCAGGCGCATCTTGAAGCTGGCAATATGGCAAAGAGCTTTGAAGTAGAAGAGGAAGACGAAGCTGAATGGTTAAAAGGCTATCAGCTTTTAACAACAAAACCTGTTATTTATGCTGCAAATGTAAGTGAAGATGAGTTAGCAGATGATGCGGCTAATAATGCTCATGTTCAGAAAGTACGGGAATTTGCTGCTGGAGAAAATTCAGAAGTATTTGTTATCTGTGCTCAGATTGAACAGGAAATTGCGGAATTAGATGACGATGAAAAGGCAGAGTTTTTACAAGATTTAGGTTTAGAGGAATCAGGTCTGGAAAAATTAATTCGTGCAAGTTATCATTTATTAGGACTGATTAGTTATTTAACAGCGGGTGAAACAGAGACCAGAGCATGGACAATTACAAAAGGTACAAAAGCTCCAGGTGCTGCTGGAAAAATCCATAGTGATTTCGAAAGAGGATTTATCCGTGCAGAAGTAGTAAGTTATGATAATTTAGTAGAATGCGGTTCCATGAATGCTGCCAAAGAAAAAGGCCTTGTCCGTTCAGAAGGAAAAGAATATGTTGTACAAGACGGAGATGTTATTTTATTCCGCTTTAATGTTTAATCCTAATAGAATAAGAGGTGAATGGCTTGGCGGGATGTGAAGTGAGTTTTCCGAATCTGGGAATCTATTTTGAGAATGTTGGAAAATCTATCAGTGTATTTGGGTTTCAAATTGCTTTTTATGGAATGGTTATTACTTTAGGAATGATTTGTGGTTATCTGGCTGCAGAGTGGCAGGCGAAGAGGACTGGACAAAATCCAGAACTTTATTTGGATTTTGCCATCTATGCCATAATCTTTTCCGTAATAGGTGCTAGAATTTATTATGTAATCTTTGCCTGGGATGAATTTCGAGACAGGCCTTTTCAGGCCTTTAATATCAGGACTGGCGGATTGGCGATTTATGGTGGAGTCATTGCAGGTGTCCTGACAGCGGCTGTTTACTCCAAGATAAAGAAAGTGAATTTCTGGATGCTCACAGATACTGCAATTACAGGGTTATTGACAGGACAGATTATTGGACGCTGGGGGAATTTTTTTAACAAAGAGGCATTTGGTGCATATACTAACAATCTTTTTGCAATGAGACTTCCTTGGGACGTTGCCAGATACCATGTTTCTGCTTCATCTGTGGAAGAACTTTTGCCTCATGTAAAAGATGGATATATACAAGTGCATCCTACTTTTCTCTATGAATCAGTATGGAATCTGGTTTTGCTTGTTTTGATTCTTCTCTATACAAAGCACAAGAAATTTGATGGGGAGTTGTTCCTTCTCTATTTAGGCGGATATGGTCTGGGACGAATCTGGATTGAAGCACTTCGGACAGATCAGCTTCTTTTATGGGGAACAAATATTGCAGTTTCCCAGCTGTTAGCATTCTGCATGTTAATTTTTTCAGCCGGTGCAATTTTTTATAATCGTCGAAAGATAGTAAATAGGAACTAAATAAAGATGAAATAGTAAATAAATGTAAAAGAAATAGCAAAAGTTGCCAAATATTGGCGCAATTTATTGCTATTTTTTTTATGTTTAACTTGATCATTTTGCTTAAAAGGGTTAAAATTATTACACATGTGGCATAGAGTGGTGGAAAGTGGTGAATGAAACCTGAAAAGTGGTGCATGCTAAAAGGCAGGTGAAATCCATGTTCATGGGTGAGTATAATCATACAATTGACGCAAAAGGCAGAATCATCATGCCGTCTAAATTCAGGGCAGATTTAGGAGAACAGTTCGTTATGACTTTGGGTTTGGATGGGTGTCTATTTGTGTACCCTAATGAAGAGTGGATGAACTTTGTTGAAGAATTGAAAAAGCTTCCTGGAAGCAAAGAAGCCAGACAATTGCAACGTTACTTTATGGCAGGTGCTATTGCATGTGAAGTAGACAAGCAGGGCCGTGTTCTGATTCCTTCAAAATTAAGAGGCCATGCAGGGTTAGAAAAGGATGTAGTATTTGTGGGCGTTTTGAGCAAAATAGAAGTGTGGAGTAAAGAACGTTGGGATGAAAACAATACTTATGACAATATGGATGAAATTGCAGACCATATGTCATCGTTTGGCTTAAGTTTCTAGGAAAGAAGGTAGACATAAGAAAATGGAATTCAATCACGTATCGGTATTATTAGAAGAAACAGTAGATAATTTAAATGTTCGAGAAGGAAAAATATATGTAGATGGCACACTTGGAGGTGGCGGACATTCCTATGAGATTCTAAAAAGAATGAATGGGAATGGCAGGCTTATCGGAATAGACCAAGATGCAGCGGCGATAGAAGCAGCTGGAAAGAGGCTGGAAAAATATCAGGATGCGGTTACCATTGTTAGGGACAATTACTGTAATATGAAACATGTAATGTCTAGTATTGGAATAGATAAAGTGGATGGGATAGTTTTAGATCTTGGAGTATCCTCCTACCAGTTAGATACCATTGACAGAGGTTTTTCTTATCGGGAAGATGCAACATTAGATATGCGTATGGATCAAAGACAGCTGCAGACTGCAAAAGATGTTGTGAATCAGTATTCGGAGATGGAGCTGTTTAAGATAATAAGAGATTATGGTGAAGACCGATTTGCAAAAAATATTGCAAAACATATTGTTAGAGCGAGAGAAGAAAAAGAAATAGAGACTACTTTAGAATTAGCTGAAATCATAAAAAATGCAATACCGGCTAAAGTGCGTGCAACAGGCGGGCATCCGGCTAAAAGAACCTTTCAGGCAATCCGGATCGAATTAAACCACGAATTGGATGTGCTTAGAAATACGTTAGATGATATGATGGATCTTTTAAATGATAAAGGAAGGCTATGTATCATTACATTCCATTCTTTAGAGGACAGGATTGTAAAAAACAGTTTCCGGGATGCAGAAAATCCATGTATCTGTCCACCGGATTTCCCAGTATGTGTCTGTGGAAAAAAGCCAAAAGGGCAAGTGGTATCCAGAAAGCCTATTTTGCCTAGTGAGGGAGAATTAGCTGTGAATAAACGTTCAAAAAGTGCTAAGTTAAGAGTGTTTGAACGAAAAATAAACAGAGGATGAATATGAAGAAAGTGAGGGAGAGCGTTCATGAAGGAAAGAAATTATGCGAATAACAGATATGTTATTGAAGGAAGCAGTGTGAGAAAACTACATGGGAATACGAGCCGTCCATCCTATGAGGAATCTATGAATGAATGGCTTGAACGCCGTGAGAGGAAGCAGCGGCAAAGAAGAAGTGAGGAAGCTCGGAAAAGACGGTTACAGAGAGAACAAGAGACGAGGATGGATTTAATTACTTTTATTTTCCTGACAGGTGCTGTTATTTGTACATTTTATGTTTGTGCGTCCTATATTGGAGTAAGAAGTCAAGTTACAAATACAAGCAAAAAAATTGCCGCAATTGAAAGTGAAATAATATCAATTAAAAACACAAATCAGATAGAGCTAGAGAAAGTCCAGGATTCCCCTGATTTAGCCTATGTCTACAAGGTTGCTACCAAAGAATTAGGCATGGTACATCCAAAATCTAACCAAGTAATTGAATACCAGCAGGTAAAAAGTGATTACTTGAAACAGTATGAAGATATTCCGGAACAAAAAGAAGAAAACATAGTAAAAAAAATTGTGAAAAAGTTAAAGAAGAACTAGGGTGTTTGATACACTAGTTACACGAACTTAGATAAGTAGGTGGGTAAGATGGGTGAAAGACAGCCTGTTAAGAAAAAGAAGAAAAAATTCGGTTTATTTATGCAACAGAACTTACTTGCTGTTTTTTTAATAGTATTGCTTGCGTTTGTTGGGCTAATTGTCCGTTTGGTATATTTAAACTATAGTGTTGGTGATAAGTATGAGAAAAGGGTACTTTCCCAGCAGACATACATGAGCAATGCGATTGCCTTTAAAAGAGGATCCATTTTAGATCGAAATGGTACAGTATTAGCAGAGAGTATTCGAGTTTACAATCTTATATTAGATCCCCTTAAGATGCAGTCACAGAATGGCGAGTATGTGGAACCCACTTTAAAAGCGTTGATGAAATGTTTTGAGGTAAAAGAAGAAGAGGTACGGACTATTTTGAAAGAGAAGGCCAAGTCACAGTACGTTGTATTTCAGAAATTAATTGAAGCTGAAAAAGTAGAGGCGTTTAAGGCAATACAGGAAAACGATAAAAACGTACAAGGTGTCTGGTTTGAAGATGCTTATAAGCGTGTCTATCCATTAAAAAGCCTGGCTTGTGATGTAGTAGGATTTAATACAGGGGGGACTAGTACAGGAATAGAATCTTATTACAATGATGAGCTGACAGGTGAGGACGGCAGAGAGTATGGTTATTTTGACTCAGATTTGAATTTAGAACGAGTTGTAAAAGAAGCAACGAATGGCAATACTGTTGTTTCTGCTATTGATGCAAACATTCAGCAGATTGTTGAAAAGCATGTAGCGAAATTTAATAAGGAAACTGGGAGCAAGAATACAGCAGTCCTTGTTATGGACCCAAGAAATGGTGAAGTTTTAGCCATGACTTCGGGAAAACAGTACGATTTAAACCAGCCACAGGATTTATCAGGTATTTACTCAAAGAAAAAGCTTGCAAAAATGACAGAAGAGCAAAAGCTGGAAGCATTAAATAATATGTGGAGAAACTTTATTGTAAGTGATACATTTGAACCAGGTTCTACTTTTAAGCCGGTTACTGTGGCAGCGGGACTAGAGGAGGCATTCGTAAAAGAGAAGACTACATTTTACTGTGGAGGTTCAAAAAGGGTAGCTGACAGAAATATTCACTGTGCTGTTCGGGCAGGACATGGTACTATCACATTATCACAGGCACTTATGTATTCCTGTAACGTAGCACTTATGGAAATTGCGGAGAAGTTAGGACCGTCTAGAATGTATCATTTCCAGACGAACCTGATGTTTGGTTCTAGAACAGGAATCGACCTGCCAGCAGAAGCAACAGGTATTATCTTTCAGAAAGATAAGATAGGACCGACAGAATTAGCAACTCTTTCTTTCGGACAAGGGTTTAACACTTCCATGATTCAGATTGCGTCAGCATTTTCTTCTTTAATAAATGGTGGAAACTATTTCGAACCACATGTATTAAAAGAAACAAGAAGTGATTCTGGTGCAACCATTCGTAAAAAGGGAACGAATCTAATCAAGAAGAGTGTTTCAGATACAACCAGTGGCTTAATCCGTAAGTTCCTCCATGAAACAGTTGAAGATGGAACAGCTACGGCGGCAAAGATAGATGGCTATACCATTGGCGGCAAAACAGGTACAGCGGAAAAATATCCCCGTGGAAGCAAGAAGTATCTGGTTTCCTTTATTGGGTTTGCACCTGCAGACAATCCAGAAGCAGTTATTTACTGTGTTGTAGATGAGCCGGATGTAGCGGATCAGGCTCATAGTACATTTGCTTCACAGCTTTTCCATGATATTGCACAAGAGGTTTACCCATTCTTAGGGATTTCTAAAACGCCAGAAGCCTTAAAACAGGAAGAAAAAGAACAGGCTGAAAAAGAAAAAGAAGAGAAGAAGAAAAAGCAGGAAAAATCAGAAGCGAAAAAACCAGAAGCTGAGGATGGAAAAACACCTTCAGGAACCGTTTTGGAAAGTGTTGGAGATGAAGAAGCAGGTGTACAGGATGATGTAGATTTGCCGATTGCTGATGAAACAACAGGTGCTTCCGATTTGATTCGTTAAAAAACAGGCATAATTTGTACTTCCCTATAATAAAATGAATTGATAAGTATAAAGGGATGTACATCATGCAAAACAAAACTTTTAATAAGAGAAATTTAACCAGCGTTGTTGTCTTTGTCATGATAATATCGCTGGTTCTTACAGGTAGATTGGCGTATCTTATGATTTGCCAGGCAGACCATTATGGAGTTCTGGCAAGACAGATACATGAAAGAGAAAGAAGCATTAAAGCAGAACGGGGGAAGATACTTGACCGGAATGGTGTAGAACTTGCTAATAATAAACCAGTGTGTACCATATCGGTAATTCATTCCCAGATTAAAGATCCTGAAAAAGTAATAGCCATCTTATCACAACAGCTAGAACTGCCAGAAGATAAGGTGCGAAAACGAGTAGAAAAAGTATCTTCTATCGAAAGAATAAAATCAAATGTTCCAAAAGAACTGGCCGATAAAATCAGAGAATCTGATTTAGACGGTGTTATGATAGATGAAGATTATAAGAGGTTTTACCCTTTAGGTTCTCTTGCTTCTAAGGTGATTGGCTTTACAGGAAGCGATAATCAGGGAATCATAGGATTAGAAGTAGAGTATGAAGAATATCTGCATGGAATGAATGGAACCATCCTTACGCTGACAACAGCCAGAGGAGTTGAAATAGAAAATGCTGCAGAAAACAGGACAGAGCCTGTAGCTGGAAACAGTTTAACACTGAGTATAGATGTTAATATCCAAAAGTATGCAGAGCAGGCTGCCAAAAAAGTGTTTGAAGCAAAGCAAGCCAATAATGTAAAACTGATTGCTATGAATCCTCAAAATGGCGAGATTTATGCAATGGTAAATTATCCAGAGTTTGATCTAAACGATCCATATTCCTTAGGTGCATTAAGTGCAAATGGCCTGACTCAGAAACAGAAAAATGATGCATTAAATGGAATGTGGAGAAACAGCTGCATAAGTGATACCTATGAACCCGGTTCAACCTTTAAAGTAGTCACAGCAACAGCGGCACTTGAAGAAGGGGCAGTTAAGTTAAATGATACGTTTAACTGTCCTGGGTTTAAAATTGTGGAGGATAGAAAAATCCGATGCCATAAAACAGCTGGCCACGGAATGCAGACATTTGTCCAGGGAATCCAGAATTCCTGTAATCCTGTTTTTATGGAGATTGGGGGAAGAGTTGGATCTAAGAAAATGTATGACAACTTCAGGAAACTTGCTTTGTTCAAAAAAACTGGCATTGATGTGCCTGGTGAAGCAGGTTCCATTATGCACAAGCTAGAAGCAGTAAAACCAGTCGAACTGGCGACTATGTCATTCGGCCAAGGTTTTCAGATTACCCCTTTACAGCTTTTACGTGCAGAAAGTGCTGTAATTAATGGTGGGACACTGGTAACGCCACATTTTGGAGTATCCATCACCAATGCGGACGGTACCGTAACAAAAAAAATAAAGTATCCCGTTGAAGAAAATGTTATAAAGAAGGAAACTTCGGATACAATGAAAATGTTACTAGAATCCGTAGTTTCGCAAGGAAGTGGAAAAAATGCCTACATAGAAGGGTATGAAATCGGCGGAAAAACTGCGACATCGGAAAAACTTCCCAGGAGCAGCAATAAATACATTTCCTCATTTATGGGATTTGCACCAGCCGATGACCCGAAAATAATTGCGATTGTGCTAATAGATGAACCTGTTGGCACATATTATGGAGGAACAATAGCAGCACCTGTAGTAAAGGAGTTATTTGCCAATGTACTGCCTTATCTAGGAGTTGCAGAAAAACCAATAAAGACAGAAGATGATAAAACAAAGACAGTGGAAGAGTAGGAAATAAAATAGTGAGAAAGATAATTTCTAAGAAATGTATTTTGGAGAAATCTCTCTTGATAATGAAAAAGCAATAGAATATAATAGTGTAGTTAAACAATACCTAAGATAATTACGAGGTGAAAGTAATGGAGTCAAAAGTTATTATAGCAGTATTAATATCATTTGCTATTAGTGTGGTATTAAGTCCAGTTTTTATTCCTTTTTTGAAGAAACTGAAATTTGGTCAGTTTGTACGAGATGAAGGACCAGAGTCACATTTGAAAAAGGCAGGAACCCCGACTATGGGCGGTCTTATTATTTTGTGTAGTATCGTTGTAACATCCTTATTTTATGTAAGAGAAGATAAGGAAATTATTCCAGTTCTGTTTGCAACATTAGGATTTGGATTAGTAGGTTTTTTAGATGACTATATAAAAGTAGTTATGAAACGTTCATTAGGGTTGCGTCCATGGCAGAAATTCCTTGCACAGGTTGTGGTTACCGCTGTGTTTTATTTATATACCAGCAGTAAATGCAATCTTGGAACAGATACGATTATTCCGTTTTACGGATTGGTTACACTGCCATCCTGGCTGTACGTTACGCTTATGTTTTTTGTGATTATAGGAACTGTAAATGGAGCAAACTTCACAGATGGATTAGACGGTCTCGCATCAAGCGTAACTGTTTGCATTGCTACATTCTTTGCTGTAATTGCAATTGGAACAGGCAATGGGATTGCGCCAATTACATGCGCAGTAACAGGAAGCCTGCTAGGATTTCTAGTATATAATGTATATCCAGCCCGAGTGTTTATGGGGGACACAGGTTCCTTGGCTTTAGGCGGTTTTGTAGCAGCAGCAGCTTACATGTTAAAGATGCCATTCTTTATTTTAATTGTAGCATTTATATATTTGGCAGAAGTATTATCAGTTATGATACAGGTGTCTTACTTTAAAATATCACATGGAAAAAGAATTTTTAAAATGGCACCAATTCATCATCATTTTGAATTATGTGGATGGTCAGAGACGCGCGTTGTGGCAATCTTTTCGATTGTTACTGGACTTTTATGTCTGATCGCATACCTGGCAATATAAAATGATGGTTTGGAGGAGAATGAGATGAATTTAGCGGGAAAAAATGTACTTGTAATTGGAACAGGAAAAAGTGGAGTTGCGGCATCTGGTCTTTTAGTGAGCCAGGGAGCTGATGTAATTTTATTTGATGGAAATAAAGAACTTGATAAGGAAGCCATCCAGAGTAAAACAGATAAGAAAGTCCAGATTGTTCTGGGTGCTTTAACCAAGGAACAAGAAGAAAATGTAGAGCTTCTTGTGCTTAGTCCAGGAGTGCCAATAGATATTCCTATGGTGGAAAGTTTCCAAAAGAAGAATATTCCTATCTGGGGCGAGATAGAACTTGCGTACCAGTTTGCGAAAGGAAGAATAGCAGCTATTACGGGTACCAACGGGAAAACAACAACTACTTCACTGGCTGGTGAAATTATGAAAGCTTATTATGAGTCTGTATTCGTAGTTGGCAATATTGGAAATCCATATACGGATGTGGCATTAGAAACCAGAGAGGATACAGTAGTGGTTGCAGAAATCAGTAGTTTTCAGCTGGAAACAATTGATCAGTTCCATCCAGCTGTTAGTGCAATCTTAAATATTACTCCAGACCATTTGAACCGTCATCATACTATGGAGTGTTATATTGATACCAAATTTAATATTACAAAAAACCAGACGGAAAAGGAATACTGTGTTCTGAATTATGAGGACGAAGTACTTCGCCAAAGAGCAGAATCATTGGGTGTTAATGTAATCTATTTTAGCAGCCAGCGGATACTGGAAAAGGGAATCTATTTAGACGAGAATCAGGATATCATCTGGAAAGAAGATTCCTTAATAAAGGTCTGCAATGTACATGATTTAAAACTATTAGGGACACATAATTATGAAAATGTCATGGCAGCTGTTGCCATAGCAGTCAAAATAGGAGTTCCTATGGATGTAATCCGCAAAGCAGTCTGTGATTTTGTGGCAGTAGAGCATCGTATTGAGTTTGTAGCAGAAAAAAATGGGGTTGCTTTTTATAATGACTCCAAGGGAACCAATCCTGATGCAGCAATTAAAGGAATCCAGGCAATGGTACGTCCAACATTATTAATTGGTGGCGGATACGACAAAGGAGGGGACTTTACTGAGTGGATCGAAGCATTTGATGGTAAAGTAAAATTACTAGTGCTTATAGGGCAGACAAGAGAAAAGATTGCCGAAACAGCAAAAAAATGTGGATTTGATAAAATCGTGTTTGCTGAGAGTCTGGAAGAAGCAGTAAATGTCTGCTGGCAGAATGCAGAAAGTGGCGATGCCATTCTTCTGTCACCAGCATGTGCGAGCTGGGGTATGTTCCCTAATTATGAAGTAAGAGGCGAGATGTTTAAAGAACTTGCCAAAGGAATATAAGATTTTAGAGTAGGAGTGTTTAACTGTGGCTAAAAGTAGCAGGGAGAAAATGAATCGAAATAAAAAATATAATAATTACTATGATTACAGTCTATTGTTCCTGACCGTATTTCTCTCTTGTTTTGGGCTGGTTATGATATACAGTACAAGTGCTTACACGGCACAGGTGAAATTTTCAGACGAAGCATATTTTCTGAAAAAACAGCTTGTAGCTGTTATTGCAGGTGTAATTGCCATGGTTGCAGTTTCTAAAATGGATTATCATATTCTTATGAAAAAATTACCGGTTTTACCAGTTAAGCTTGTGACAGCTGGCTATTTTATAGCCATCGGCCTGCAGGTGTTTGTATTGCTTTTTGGCAAGGAAGTAAATGGAGCAAAGAGATGGATTAATCTTGGACCGCTTGGAACATTTCAGCCTTCCGAGGTGTCTAAGGTCGTGACGATTGTATTTGTTGCTTATATTGTTAATCTGCTTCCAAGAAGCCTTAACCGTATGGGGGGGTTTATTCGTGTCATGGTATTTCTGCTGCCCGTCATTGGACTGATTGCAGCAGAAAATTTAAGTACCGCTTTAGTTGTATCTGCGATTTCTGTGGGGATCTGTTTTGTAGCTAGCAAAAAGAAATGGTATTATCTGGTATTTGGAATAGTTTTTATAGCGGCTGTTGCGGCATACATAGCATTTGGAGATGCTTTCCGAAGTATTCGTATCCAGGTCTGGCTTGATGTAGAAAACCATACTCAGGGCTTTCAGATCTTACAGGGGCTTTATGCCATTGCATCTGGCGGACTATTTGGTACTGGGCTTGGAAACAGCATGCAGAAGCTGGGCTTTATCCCAGAATCCCATAATGATATGATTTTTTCGATTATCTGCGAAGAACTTGGCTTATTTGGAGCGGTCGCAGTCATTCTGCTGTTTGTATTGCTAATCTGGCGTTTGTTTATAATTTCTATTAACGCACCCGATTTATATGGAGGCCTCATTTGTACGGGAATCTTAATTCATATTGCCGTACAGGTTATTATAAATGTAGCTGTGGTATCGAACTCTATTCCATCTACAGGGATTCCTCTTCCATTTATTAGTTATGGTGGAACTTCCATAGCAATTCTGCTGGCAGAAATGGGGCTGGCACTTAGTGTTTCCAATCAAATTCGTACTGAGCGTGGATAGATGTTCACGAAGTTGCATGGAATTCATATAATGTAGTATAGTTCAAAGCTTTATGGGGTGTGTACCCAATGGCAGTTCTCAAAATTAAGGGTGGAAAGAAGTTAAGCGGCGAAGTGAATGTGCAAGGTTCCAAAAATGCGATACTGCCTATGCTGGCGGCATGTATTTTGTGTAAAGACTTCGTCCGTATTCGCCATTGTCCGAAGATTAGTGATGTTTATGCCATGATACATCTTCTCGAAACATTAGGCTGTGATGTAACATGGGAGGACGATGCAGTTGTGGTTGATGCCAGAACGATACAGTCTGCGAAATTAGTGGAACAGCAAGCAAGAGTTATGAGGTCATCAATTATTTTAGCAGGAGCTATGCTGGGCAGGGAAGGAAAAATTGAAATTTCTTACCCAGGAGGTTGTTCTATTGGAACACGTCCGATAAATCTTCATTTGAAAGCATTTCGAAAAATGAATGTGCAGATTACAGAGACTGAGGAAAATATGATATGCACCACTAGCCGGTTAACTGGAGAGGACATAGAATTAGACTTTCCGAGTGTTGGAGCAACAGAAAATGTTATTCTGGCGGCTGTATTGGCCGATGGAATGACTACATTAAGAAATGCAGCACGGGAGCCTGAAATTGTAGAACTGTGCAAGTTTCTTAGAAAAATGGGAGCATCAATTACTGGAGAGGGAAGTGAAAGGATTGTTATTAAAGGTGTGACGTCACTTCATGGAGCAGATTATCAGGTAATGTGTGATCGAATTGTGCTAGGTACTTATATTGCCGCAATTGCAGGTGCAGGTGGTGAGGCTGATATAAAAGTAAATTGCGTATCACAGCTTGGAGAAGTCTGTAAAGTATATGAACAGATGGGAGTTACCATTGAAAAAACGGATAGTGGATTGTATGTACAATCACCAGGAAAGCTAAATAAAGTAGATTTAATCCGAACCAGGCCTTATCCAGGGTTTCCGACAGATATGCAGTCTCAGACTATGGCAGTTTTAACCAAAGCACAGGGAACCAGTATTATTATTGAAAACCTGTTTGAAGGCCGATATAAGACGGTAAGTGAATTACGAAAGATGGGAGCCTCTATTACAGTGGAAGGCAGAGCCGCCATTATCAAAGGTGTCAAAGCTTTGACAGGTGCCAATGTCGAAGCAAAAGATTTAAGGGGCGGAGCAGCTCTGATTATTGCTGGCTGTATGGCAGAAGGCTGCACAACGATAGCTGATATTCAGTATATTGAACGTGGTTACGAAAATATCGTAGATTGTTACAAAAAACTTAATGTAAATATTACATTAGCATAATCATATTGTAGGAGCATGATAGAATGAGTATAGTGAGGAAGAATGAAAATAAGGTACAAAAGAATATCCGTATCGTTATCACAACAGTCTCTGTCATGCTAGTGTGTATTTTTTTTATTAGTCTAAGTGGCTTTTTTAAAATGAAAGAACTGCAGATTACAGGATGTGGTTACTATACGGAGGAAGAAATCACAGACAGGTTTCAACATTCCGTATTTGATAAAAACACGATTATCTTTTATATAAAGTATAAGTTCTTTAGAAATGTATCAATACCTTTTGTAGATGGGTATGATATGGATTTTGTCAGCCAGAATAAAATCCATATTAATATATATGAAAAATCAATCAAATCATGCATGAAATATATGGGAGAATATTTCTATTTAGATAAAGATGGTACCATTGTGGAAGTATCAGAAGAAAAAGTTGATGGGGTACCACTTGTGACAGGAATTCACTTCCAGACTTTGGATCTGCATGAAAAATTACAAATAGACGATCCGTCTTTATTCCGTACGATACTAGCAATATCGAATCTTATAGAACGCTATAAGTTAGATATTGATAAAATATATTTTAACTATAGATATGAAGTAACTCTTTATTCAGGACAGGTCAAAATTCTTCTAGGAAAGAAAAAATACTATGATATGCAGATAGCTGACCTTACTAATATACTTCCAATTGCAAAAGAGAAGAACTTAAAAGGTGTCTTAGACATGGTGGAATATACAGGAGATCAGAACAAAATAATTTTTAGGGAAGATTAAATTTCTTATCAGAAAGGGTTGATTATTTATTGGAAAAAATATATTATATAATATAGGTTTTATATGCTTATATTATATGAATAATGGGATATTAGGGATTTTTTAATATATAAAAGGAGGAAGTACCTTGCTTGAAATAAGAACAAACGAGTCTGAATCAGCTGCAAAGATTCTTGTAGTTGGAGTCGGTGGAGCAGGAAATAATGCCGTAAACCGAATGATTGAAGAGAGCATTGCAGGGGTTGAATTTGTCTGTGTCAATACGGACAAGCAGCATTTAAAAACCTGCAAGGCACCAACGTGTATTCAAATTGGAGAAAAACTGACAAAGGGGTTAGGAGCAGGTGCTCAGCCAGAGGTTGGCCAGAAAGCTGCTGAAGAGAGCCGTGATGAACTGGCTGAAGTGATTAAAGGATGCGATATGGTATTTGTTACCTGTGGAATGGGTGGCGGTACTGGAACAGGTGCTGCTCCTGTAGTAGCACAGATTTCCAAGGAACTGGGGATCCTGACAGTAGGCATAGTAACAAAGCCATTTAAATTTGAAGCAAAAACACGTATGAATAATGCTGTCAGTGGAATTGAAAGATTAAAGCAGAATGTAGATACTTTAATTGTAATTCCTAATGATAAGTTATTAGAAATAGTAGACCGCCGTACTACTATGCCAGATGCACTGCGTAAAGCAGATGAAGTACTGCAGCAAGGTGTGCAAGGAATTACGGATTTAATTAATGTACCCGGTCTTATTAACTTGGACTTTGCAGATGTACAGACTGTAATGAAGGACAAAGGTATTGCACATATTGGAATTGGTGTCGGACATGGAGATGAGAAATGCGTGGATGCTGTAAAGCAGGCTATTTCAAGTCCGCTTCTTGAAACAACAATTGAGGGTGCATCTCATGTTATTATAAATGTTTCAGGAGATGTAAGTCTGTTTGAAGCCAATGAAGCTGCCACTTTTGTACAGGAATTAGCTGGAGAAACAGCGAATATCATTTTTGGTGCAATGTATGATGAAACAACACCAGATCAGGCAACTATAACCGTAATTGCAACAGGTTTAGAACAGCAGGGAAATCCGATTGCAGCTCCATCTTTTGTAAATGCTACAGCACCAAAGGCAAATGCACATGGATTTGCACAACAGGCTCAGCAGGAAACGCCAGTGTACCACAGGGTACAGTCCAGTGCAGTTGCTGCAAAGCAGGCACCTACACAAAGGCCGATTGTATCTCAAGGAACTATGAATAGTTCTTTTGCTTCTGCACAGTCTGTAAAGCCGGTTTTAAAGACTGAGTCAGAGCATGGAGGAATTAAAATTCCTGAGTTTCTGCAAAGAAATCGTAAATAAGCAATTATAGATATAAAATATAATTATATATTGCAATAGGAAAAGCATCTGTTGATAGAATACTGTCTTGCAGTGGATAAACTTCACACTAGACATAACTTGAGACGGAATGCTTTTTTTATATAAAAATAATGTAAAAAAAAGGAAATGAAAAATATGAATAAGATTCCATATTTTGACATATTAAAAACAAGTTTTGATTTATAATAGCTTTTGTAATTTAGAGAGAAAGTGGAGGTGAATATTGGAGCTCATTGTATACATGGATCTCGTCTTTTTAGTAAGTGTAGTCATGGATTTCATTATACTCTTTATTATGAAAGAGCTGCTCCATGAAACTGCAGCAATGCTAAGATTGAGTCTGGCAGCAATAATTGCTTCTTTCGGAAGCTGTATTCTTATCATGTTCTCAATACCAGTGGCATTCAGATTTATATGCTTATATGGAATCGTAAGTACTGTTATTCTAAAAATTGCATTTTCCATAAAAAATAAGAAGGACTATATAATCAAGTTATTTACTTTCTTTGGAGTTGCATTTTTCGTAGATGGATTTCTGGATTTTTTTCGGAATCATCTATCTATGGAGCGGTATTATGGTGCTTTGCTCCAAGGCACTATTTTTGAGCGTATTTCGGTTATTCGCCTAATTGCGGGAATTGGATGTCTAATTGTATGTTATCCAATTGTGGCTTTTCTGGTGTGTCTGGTGAAAGAGAAGGTTCTGCTGCTTCGAAATGTAAAGATGGTACATCACGGCCTGCAGATAAAAGCAACAGCATTGTTAGATACTGGTAATATGCTGTTTGACCCGCTGAGTGGTGAACCTGTGATTATAGCAGAATTTAGTCTGGTAAGAAAACTTTTTACTCCTAAGCAGCAGTTAAAGCTGGTGTCATACATGGAAATGAATCGGGCTATGCAAGAGGGTTATAAGTATAATGAACTTTCAGAAGAGGAGCCAGTCCGTTTTAGGATGATACCATTTCATTCTGTTGGAAAGGAATCTGGCATGCTGGTTGCAGTGCGGCTTGATTTAATTATGATAGGTGAACAGTCTGGATGGAAACGTAGGGAAAAAGTTCTGATTGGCTTGTATCCTGGCAGATTATCAGCCAAAGAATCATATCAAGTAATATTACATAGCGATTTAATTTAGTAAAGAATTCGTAAATGAAACAGGGGGAACGTCATGCTTCTTAAAATATCATTGCCAAATAAATTTCAATTTCGTGTAATACCTGATTTAAAACAGATATTAATGGGTCAAAGAGGAGATATTCATTACATAGGAGGTGCCGAGGTTTTGCCTGCGCCATTGGATGCAGAAGAGGAAAGTGCAGTTATCCGCTGTCTTAGAACAGATAAAGATACGGAAGCAAAAGCAATTTTAGTAGAACATAATTTAAGATTAGTAGTTTATATCGCCAAGAAATTTGATAATACAGGAATCGGCGTGGAAGATTTGATTTCTATTGGAACAATAGGACTTATTAAAGCGATTAATACATTTAATCCAGAGAAGAATATTAAACTGGCAACATATGCCTCACGATGTATTGAAAACGAAATCTTAATGTATCTAAGGAGAAACAGCAAAACAAAGATGGAGGTGTCCATTGATGAACCTTTAAATGTGGACTGGGATGGAAATGAACTGCTTCTGTCAGATATTCTGGGGACGGATGAAGATATTATCTATCGGAATTTAGAAGATGAAGTAGACAGAAAACTGTTGAATAAAGCATTAAATAAGTTAAGTGATAGAGAAAGAATGATTGTGCAGCTTCGTTTTGGACTGAATACAGAGGATGGAAATGAGCGGACACAAAAAGAAGTCGCTGACTTGCTTGGAATTTCACAGTCTTATATATCAAGATTGGAAAAAAAGATAATAAAGAGATTGAAAAAGGAAATGCTAAAGCTGGAGTAGGAGTATATGTGTATATGAGAGGCTTCTGTAAGGCAGCCTTTTTATTTGATAAGAAAGTTCTCTGCGACTCCTTCCCTATCAAATAAAAAGTGCCCTAAAAAAGAAGGGCACAGGATGTACACAGATGGGTAAGGAAGATAGTCGCTAAAAAACAGCGACAGCTAAAAAACAGCGACAGCTAAAAAACAGCGACAGCTAAAAAACAGCGACACCCATCTGGCACGGCAAAGTCTGAGTTCCTTCGAGTACATTCCAGTTGCGAGAGTCTGAGGAACTCACACTTTGTTCTGGAACAGATATAGCATGGAAATGTGTTATAAATGTAGCAATAACAGATTGAAATATAGCAACTATTGTAAGGAAAGAGTAAAAAAAAGGAGTTATACTTGTATAGCGACGATAATACTAATATGAAGGAGGTTATATGGTATGAAATGCAAAAAAATGATATCAAGTATTATGTCACTTGTAATGGTAGCATGTTTAGCCACAGGCTGTGGTGGTGCGGCTAGTACATCTTCAGATGGCTCAAAGTCGGCGAATGGGGTGAAAGAAATTTCGTGGATGTTCTGGGATGACCTTGATGCTACAGAGGATTTAATGTCAAAAGGTTATGCACAGGTAATTGATCGCTTCAATGAAGAGTATAAGGGGGTTTATCATTGTACGCCAATAACAACAAATTTAGACGAATACGACACAAAACTGAATGCTTTAGTTGCGGCAGGAAATGCACCAGATGTATTTATCTGTAACCCTGGACCAAATCTTACACAGTATGTAGAAGGTGGTCAGGCAGCTGACTTAACGGACATTTTAACAAATAAGGAAAAAGAATGGTATGATACTTTTTCAGATGGTATCTTTGAACAGTTGACTTATGATGGAAAAATATATGCAGTGCCAACCAATTTTGCTGCTGCTTTAGTATTCTATAATACGGAGATTTTTGAAAAAGTGGGAGTTTCGGTTCCTGCAACTTTCGATGAGTGGATTGACACTTGCAAGAAGATAAAAGATGCAGGTTACACCCCAATTGCTTGTTCAGCAGGAACAGCCTGGTGTCTTTCTATGATAGCAGGATATTTATGTGATCGTGCAGGTGGTCCTGACAATCTGCAGGGAATTAAAGATGGTACCTTAGACTGGACTAGTGAAACATTTATTAATGCAGGTAATAAGTTGAAAGAATTGTCAAAATACTTCCAGGAAACAGCTGCAGGTGATTCAAATGATCAGGCAACTGCAGAGTTTTACAATGAAGAAGCTGCAATGCTTGTACAAGGTTCATGGGTAATCGGACAGATGAATGGTGCTAGGCCAGAAATTGAAGAAAAATGTGGAGTATTTAATTTCCCAGAAATTCCTGGAGGAGCAGATCCGAATCGTATGATTGTAAAGACAGATAATCTTATTATGAGTTCTACTACCAAAAATCAGGATGCATGTATAGCATTAATGAAGATGTTTACAGATGAGACTGCACAGAAATATACAGCTGAAGTAAGTGGAAAAATACCTATCATTGATATTGATTATGACAAGGACAAAGCACCTAAGCAATTAAGTTATGTTTCTGAGATTTTGAAAAAATCCACAGGTACTTTGGGATTTTATAATGAATCCTTGGCATCTGTTGAAGCAGGAGATGCATTTGACAATGAGATGGTAGATATCTTCCTTGGAACAACTTCCGTAGAAAAGGCTTTCCAGAATGTTCAGGATTGGTATGACAAAAACGTCAGGAAAAAATAAGAGTTATTGGGGGATAAGTTATGGATAAAATATTTCGTGATAAGAAGGCTATAATTCTATTCATAGCTCCAGGTATTCTTTTGTTTACAGCAATTTTACTGGTACCAATTTGCCAAGCCTTTTTCTATTCGCTGTGTGATTGGAATGCACTGACAAAACCAGAATTTGTTGGTTTTGATAATTACATAAAATTATTTGCAGATGACGAAATTATGAGAATAGCCATTAAGAATTCCGTGTTCTTTACATTGTTTTCGGCAGTCACGCAGCAGATTTTAGGGCTGGCTTTGGCTGCTGTACTAACGAATGTGAAGAAAGGCAGAAATATATTTAAAAATATATATTATCTGCCAGTGGTATTATCTTCAGCTGCCCTTGGATTGTTATGGTCTTTCCTGTTTAATCCTAAGATGGGAATTAATCAGATATTAAAATTAATGGGAATTAAAGGTCCGCTGTGGCTTATGGATACAAAAGGATTTATTGTTTTGCCGATGTGGATGATAGCAGTTGTTGCGTTATGGCAATATGCAGGTTCTACCATGATGCTTTATATGGCTAGAATATCAGGAATTTCCAAATCATTATATGAAGCTGCTTACATTGATGGAGCAACAAGATTTCAGGCGTTTAAAAAGCTTACGCTGCCACTAGTGAAACCGATGGTTGCAACAACGCTATCCTTGAATTGTATTGGTTCCTTAAAATTTTTCGATCTGGTTTATAACATGACACAAGGTGGACCAAATCATAGAACGGAAGTGTTAGCCACTCATCTATACGACCAAGGTTTTAAGTATTTTAAATACGGGTACGCCAGTGCAATCGGAATTGTTCTTTTGATTATGTGCTTATCGGTTACCTTGGTGATTAGCAAATGCTTTAAGTCGGAAGATTATGAAATGTAAGGGGGAGAGAGGATGGGTAAAGTCAAAAGCAGAAACAAAAGAAAAGTCAAACCAAGCACAGTTATCGTGTATATAATTTTAACTTTACTGGCTGTAATCTATGTGGCTCCCTTAATTTGGATGGTAAGCGTTTCACTGAAGACAAATACAGAAATATTCCAGAATCCGTTTAAGTTACCAGCAGTATTTCAGTTTGAGAATTACAAGGTGGCTTGGACAACTGGTAAACTTGGAATTGCAAGTTTGAACTCTGTGATTGTCTGTGGAATATCTTTAATAATAACCATGCTGATTGGTTCAATGGCTGCATTTGCAATTGGACGAATGAAGTGGAAACTTGCGAATCATGTGCTGGCTTATTTCCTTTTAGGAATGATGATACCAGTTCATTGTGTATTAATTCCGTTATTCGTACATTTTTCGAATTTAGGATTAACGAACAGTTTAATCGGTCTTATTTTACCATATGTAACATTTTCTTTACCAATGTCAATCTTTATTATGGTAAACTTTTACCGGAATCTGCCGACGGAATTAATGGAAGCTGCCTGTATAGATGGCTGTTCTATCTATCAGGTTTTCTTCAAGATTGCATTACCGCTGGCTAAGACTGGATTATTTGTTACAGGTTTGATGACGTTCGTAAATAACTGGAATGAACTGTTACTTGCTATGGTATTTATATCTGATGTAACGAAGAAGACATTGCCAGTAACCTTAACCTACTTTGTTGGACCGTATCAGACCAATTATGTTCAGATGTTTGCGGCTATTGTGATTGCAATTGCTCCTTCTATTCTCGTGTATTCCTGTTTTAGTAATCAGATTGTAGAAGGATTAACTGCTGGAGCCGTGAAAGGCTGATTTAGAATTATAAGAAAAGAGCTGAAATGGTTAATATTTACATAAATTAAACTGAATAAATAAGAGCTGTATAGTAAATCCTTGTATATGTGACTGAAGAATAAAATGGCAGATTTGGGAGGTACTATATGGCTCTTTTTAAAGTTGAGATTTGTGGTGTAAATACGTCAAAATTACCATTACTTAAAAATGCGGAAAAGGAAGTGTTATTTAAACGCATCCAGAGTGGAGATAAGGAGGCAAGAGAACTTTATATAAAAGGAAATTTGCGATTAGTACTTAGCATTATACAGAGATTTTCCAATAGCAATGAAAATGTAGATGATCTATTTCAGATCGGGTGCATTGGCTTGATGAAAGCCATTGATAATTTTGATTTGACACAGAATGTAAAATTTTCAACCTACGCTGTCCCTATGATAATTGGTGAAATCCGAAGATATCTAAGGGACAACAATAGTATTCGAGTAAGTCGTTCATTAAGGGACACAGCGTATAAAGCAATTTATGCAAAAGAAGCTTTAACGAAAAAAAATGATAAGGAGCCTACCGTTAATGAAATTGCCAATGAAATAGGCATAAATTCAAAAGATATTATTTTTGCACTTGATGCAATTCAGAACCCAGTGTCTTTATTTGAACCTGTTTATTCAGAAGGCGGAGATACGCTGTTTATTATGGATCAGATAAGTGATAAAAAAAACAAGGAAGAGAACTGGGTAGAAGAAATATCATTGAAAGAAGCGATGGAAAGACTGCCTGACAGGGAAAACAATATTATTAAGCTTCGCTTTTTTCAAGGAAAAACACAGATGGAAGTTGCAGATGAAATTCATATTAGCCAAGCACAAGTAAGCCGTTTGGAGAAGTCGGCTTTAAAAAACATGAAAAGTTATTTATCAGAAAAATAAGGATGAATTTTTAATCTTTCTCATATAATACAAATAAGAAACTTCTTACGGGGTGAGTTTTCTGAGACTTTGGGAACTAAGGCAAAAAGAAGTCATCAATGTTGTAGATGGGCAGAAACTTGGATATGTATGTGATTTGGACTTTGACTTAGCATGTGGTGCTATCAACTGTATCATTGTGCCAGGTCCATGCAAAGTATTCGGGTTCATTGGAAGAGAAAGTGAATTCGTAATAGATCTCTGCGATATTGAAAAGGTTGGTGGGGATGTCATACTAGTTGACATTGATCCAGAGAAATGCTTAAAGAAGTGTTTATAGCCATAAGGAGAAACTCGGTTAGGGTTTCTCCTTTCTCTTGCGGATTTTTAAATTCTTGCGAATTTTTAAAACTTTGTTATAATAATTACATAATGCCATAAAAGAGGTGAATTGCCATGAAATGTCCGTATTGTGGAGAAGATAATACACGTGTAATTGATTCAAGGCCAGCAGAAGATAATAGTATTATCCGCAGAAGAAGACAATGTGACAGCTGCACCAAAAGATTTACCACATATGAAAAAGTGGAAGCTATCTCGCTGGTTGTCATAAAAAAAGATTTGAATAGAGAACCTTATGACAGAACAAAAATAGAAGCCGGTATTTTCCGTTCTTGTCACAAAAGACCGATTTCGGTGGACCAGATAAATGGAGTTGTAGATGAAATTGAAACAGCTATATTTAATATGGAAGAAAAAGAAATTCCAAGTTCTGAAATTGGTGAAATTGTAATGGATAAACTGAAAAATTTAGATGCAGTAGCATATGTAAGATTTGCTTCGGTATACCGTGAGTTCAAAGATGTTGCGACATTTATGGATGAAATTAAGAAAATTCTGGATAATTAAAAGTTTTATTTTGCTAGGAAACGTGATATACTGAACGGGATGAAGTGCTTTCATTGGAGTACAATGAAAGGAGTTATATGTTTAGTAAATCATATTGTGCAGCACTGCAAGGCGTGCATGTAAGTCTGGTGCAGGTCGAAGTGGATATGAGCGATGGCTTGCCGGTCTTTCAGTTAGTTGGATATTTAGGTTCACAGGTGAAAGAAGCGAGAGAACGGGTAAGAATTGCATTAAAGAATTCAGGGTACAAGCTTCCTGTGAAAAAAATTACAGTAAATTTGTCCCCTGCCGATATACGCAAGGAGGGTACAGCATTTGATCTGGCAATTGCCATATCGTTATTATGCAGTATGGGTGCAGTTTCGGCAGAGCGTCTGAAAAATATTCTGTTAGTAGGCGAATTGGGTTTAGACGGAACTGTTCACGATGTCAATGGTATTTTGCCAATTGTATATGAAGCACAAAGGCAAGGATATGAATGCTGTTATGTTCCTAAAGGAAATGAGGCAGAAGGAGCTGTGGTTAAGGGGATAAAAGTATATGGTGTAGAATCTCTCCAGCAGTTAGTGCGTTACTTGAATGGAGAAAATGAGATTATACAAGTTGTACAGTATTCAGAGAAAATAGTTAAGGAAGAATATACATATGATTTTAGCGAAGTAGCGGGACAGAAATTTTTAAAGAGAGCAATCGAAATTGCAGCAGCAGGACAGCATAATATTTTAATTGCAGGGCCGCCTGGAAGCGGGAAAACTATGCTTGCAAAGTGCATTCCCAGTATTATGCCAGAACTCTCTTTTGAAGAAGCATTAGAAATATCGAAAATATATAGTATTTCAGGATTATTGGATGAACATCATTCTTTTATTACACATCGGCCATTTCGTGCCCCACATCACACAATTACAGCAACAGCACTGGTTGGAGGCGGAATAATTCCAAAACCAGGAGAAATCAGCTATGCATCAGGCGGAGTCCTGTTTTTAGATGAATTAGCAGAGTTCAAAAGAAGCACCATAGAGGCTTTGCGCCAGCCTATGGAAGATGGGAGCATAACTTTATCAAGATTAAATATAAACTATCAGTATCCATCTGATTTTATGCTTGTAGGGGCAACGAACCTGTGCCCATGTGGATTTTATCCAAACCTGCATAAATGTAAGTGTACACAGCACCAGATACAGCGGTATTTAGGAAAGATAAGTAAGGCAATCCTGGATCGCATTGATATATGTGCAGAATCTATGGAAGTTCCATATAAAGAATTAAGCAGAGTGTCTGAAGAATCCTCTGCGGCTATAAAAAAACGTGTTAAGAGAGCAAGACAAATACAGAAAGACAGGTATAGGAAGCTGGATATCCAGTTTAATGGACAGCTTACGCCAAAACTAATAAAAGAGGCTATGGTGTTAAAAAGTGCAGAGGATGGATTTATGGAAGAAATGTATCAGAGGATGCATATGACAGCAAGATCCTATCACAGAATGTTAAAAGTCGCAAGAACCATTGCAGACTTAGAAGGAGAAGAAACAGTTGGAATGTCTCACCTAAAGGAAGCATTGTTTTATAGGGGAATGGACTCTGTTCTAAATGGAGGTGGCTGTGATGACTCGCAATGAATTATGGTTCTGGCTTTCTAATGCCAGTGGCATAGGATTAAAAAAGATAGAGTACCTCCTTGGACATTTTCAGCAGATTGAAGCAATATATGAGGCGTCATCAAAAGAATTATGTGCGGTAAAAGGAATTTCTGAAAAAGATGCTCTTGCACTAAAAAGGGAAAAGGAAGATTATAAAAGAAAATATCAGCGGATGAAGAAGCTTGGAATAGAATTTGTAGCAAAGGAAGATAAGAAATATCCTAAAAAACTGCATAATCTTTTGGATTCGCCATATGGAATATATGTAAGAGGTAATAATCCTGATGAGGAGAAAAAGAGCATAGCCATTATTGGGGCCAGAGATTGTTCGGTATATGGAAAGGAAATGGCGATCTGGTTTGCGAAAGAACTGTCTTTGTCTGGAATCCAGATAATAAGTGGCATGGCAAGGGGCATAGATGGATATGCGCATACAGGCGTTCTGACGCATGGCAAAGAAGAAGGAGCTGCTACATTTGCAGTACTTGGATCCGGGATTGATGTCTGTTATCCAAAAGAACACTACTGGATGTATAGGCGGATGCAGGAAGAAGGAGGAATTATCTCGGAATATGGTTTGGGAGTTGCGGCAAAGCCAGGGCAGTTTCCGATGCGTAACAGGCTCATTAGTGGCTTGTCCGATGGAATTCTTATTATCGAAGCAAAAGAGAGAAGCGGGTCCCTTATAACCGCTGATTTAGGTTTGGAACAAGGCAAAGATATTTTTTCTGTTCCAGGAAGAATAGGAGATGACTTAAGTTTTGGATGCAATAACCTTATAAAGATGGGGGCTTTCCTGGTCCAGTCCCCAAAAGATATTTTACAGCATTATCATTTTTCTATTGTGCCTCAGGGAAAAGTTCAGAAAAAAAGTAATTATATGCTTGAAACAAAGGAAAAAATAGTGTATGCTAATTTGAGTTATAATCCAAAGCACATTAATGAATTGATAGTGGATACGAAATTTTGTTTGAGCGAATTGATGGAAATTTTAGTTGCATTAGAGCTTAAGGGTTATATCAGGCAAGCTATGAAAAATTTTTATATCGTATGTAGCGATTAATATAAGGGAGTGGTAGAATGCCTAAGTATTTAGTGATTGTGGAATCACCTGCCAAGGCAAAAACGATTAAGAAGTTTTTAGGTACAAACTATGAAGTAGTTGCATCTAATGGTCATGTTCGAGACCTTCCCAAGAGCAAATTAGGTTTTGATGTAGAAAATGATTTTGAACCTCACTACATCACAATTCGGGGAAAGGGAGAATTGCTGGCTAAACTTCGGAAAGAAGTAAAAAAAGCGGATAAAGTGTATCTGGCAACTGACCCTGATCGTGAGGGAGAAGCTATATCATGGCATTTATCACAAGCTCTGAAACTGGAAGAAACCAAACATAATCGAATAACATTTAACGAAATAACGAAAAATGCCGTAAAGGCATCTATCAAGCAGGCCAGAGATATTGATATGAATATGGTGGATTCCCAGCAGGCCAGAAGAATGATAGACAGGATGGTTGGTTATGGCATAAGTCCGCTTTTATGGGCAAAAGTCAAGAGAGGATTAAGTGCGGGGCGTGTACAGTCAGTAGCGCTTAGGATTATTTGTGACCGAGAAGAAGAAATCAATGCATTTGTGCCAGAAGAATACTGGACGCTGGAGGGCGACTTTAAAGTGGAAGGACAGAAAAAGCCTTTGCACGCAAAGTTTTATGGTACAAAGTCATCAAAATTGACCATTGAAAATGAAGAACAGTTACGAGGCATTTTGTCGGAGCTGGAACATACAGAATTTCATATAGCAGATGTAAAAAAAGGAGAACGAAGCAAAAAGCCTCCGATTCCGTTTACAACAAGTACATTGCAGCAGGAAGCTGCGAAACTTTTAAATTATTCCACACAAAAGACTATGCGTATAGCACAGCAGCTTTATGAAGGAATTGATATAAAAGGAAAAGGCACAGTCGGTTTAATTACTTATCTGCGTACAGATTCAACCCGTATTTCAGCAGAAGCCGATGAAGAGGCGAAAAAATACATTGCAAAGCACTATGGCGAAGAGAATGTGCTTAAGTCTGGCGGACAGAAAGAAAGCAAGAAAAAAATCCAGGATGCACATGAGGCCATTCGGCCTACTTATGTAGATTTAACGCCTACAGTAGTAAAAGAATCTTTAGCAAGAGATCAGTTCCGTTTGTATCAGCTGATTTGGAAACGTTTTATTGCAAGCCGAATGGAAAATGCTAAGTATGAAACAACCTCAATTAAAATTGATGGTGGTGATTACCGCTTTACTGCTTCAGCATCTAAGCTGGTATTCGATGGTTTTTTAAATGTATATGGTACAGATGAAGAAAAGGAAGAAAGTGCAGCAGTATCAGGGACGATTACGGCAGATTCCAGAATAGAAGTGCTGCAATTCGAAGAAGGACAGCATTTTACACAGCCTCCTGCACATTTTACAGAGGCATCACTGGTTAAGACATTAGAAGAACTGGGCATTGGACGTCCAAGTACCTATGCACCAACCATTACAACTATCATTGCAAGAAGATATGTTGCAAAGGAAAATAAAAATCTATACGTAACAGAAATTGGCGAAGTAGTGAATGCCATTATGAAAACATCCTTCCCAAGCATCGTTGATGTGAATTTTACAGCAAATCTGGAAGGGCTGCTGGACTGCGTAGAAGATGGTACCGTTGCATGGAAAACGGTTGTAAGTAATTTTTATCCTGATTTACATGATGCCGTGTTACAGGCGGAAAGGGAAATCCAGCAGATAAAGATAGAAGATGAAGTAAGTGATGTCATATGTGAACAATGTGGCCGTAATATGGTCGTGAAATATGGTCCTCATGGAAAATTCCTGGCGTGTCCAGGTTTCCCTGACTGCAGAAATACGAAACCATATTTTGAGAAAATAGGGATACCATGTCCTTCATGTGGCAAGGAAGTGGTGATTCGCAAGACCAAAAAAGGCCGTAAATATTATGGCTGTGAAAATAACCCTGATTGTGATTTTATGTCCTGGCAGAAGCCTACTAAAGAGAAATGTCCAGACTGTAACGGGTACATGGTGGAGAAAGGTGCCCGTATCGTGTGTGCAGATCCAAAGTGCGGATTTGTAATCGAAAAAGACAGACTAAAGGAACTAGTCCAGGAAAGTACGGAAGATGAAGAAAATAAGTAAAAGCAATTAGGCAGTTTCACATGCAATGCGAGTAGTATTGATGCGTTTGTGTAAAAAGGAAGCTGTCCGGATAACAGCTTCCTTTTTACATTTTAGCAGAGAAAAACACTTTTTATGTGGGCGTTTTCCATTAAGTGGATAAGGTATATGACGAAATTACTATTGTTTTTGTAAAATTCTTATGATAAAATAATTGGGAAAATTGCATTAGTTAATTTGTGCAATTTGCAAGGAGGTTGGATATGGGAGTTGAACTTCTCGATAATACCCGAAAAATAAAAAAGTTATTACATTATAGCCATTCTCAGAAAGTTGTATTTAATGATATTTGCAATGTATTAAGCGATACCTTGCATTCCAATGTCCTTGTAATAAGTAAAAAGGGTAAGATTCTTGGGATACATAATAGAGAAGATACAATGGAGATTACTCAGTTTATCCAGGGAAATGTTGGTGGATATATTGATGGATTATTAAATGAAAGGTTCTTGAATGTTCTTTCAACAAAAGAAAATGTGAATCTTATGACATTTGGTTTTGTTTTTGAACAGATGGACATGTATTCTTCCATTATTACTCCGATTGATATGGCAGGAGAACGGCTTGGCACATTATTTATCTATAAATATGGTGGAGCATATGATATTGATGATATTATTCTAAGTGAATATGGAACAACGGTAGTTGGTTTGGAAATGCTTCGGGCAGTAAGTGAAGAAAATGCAGAAGAAACACGAAAAGAACAGATTGTCCAGTCAGCTTTGGGAACATTAACATTTTCGGAAATGGAAGCAGTTACCCATGTGCTGGAGGAATTAGAGGGCAATGAAGGAATACTGGTAGCCAGTAAGATTGCTGATAAAGCGGGTATTACAAGATCTGTGATTGTTAATGCCTTGCGGAAGCTTGAAAGTGCCGGTGTTATTGAGACAAAGTCATCAGGCATGAAGGGAACCTATATTAAAGTGCTGAATGATGTGGTGTTTCGCAAATTAAAGGATAGTTCAAAAGCAGTTTAATCAGCTTTTTTGAAGATTAATAAATGGAATAGATTCAATACTGTAATATAAAGCGACATAATTATACTAAATGATAGTAAATATTTCTTGTTTTTTGAGCTTTTTTTAGTATAATATTATAGAAAGGATGTGAGTTTATGGCTAACATGTTTAGTTATGTAGATGTCCTTGGGAAAACGGCTGATGCGAGCTGGACCCGTATGGAAGTGATTCAAGATAATATTGCGAATGTCAGTACACCAAAATATAAAAGAAAAGATGTACAGTTCGAATCTTATTTGGCTGCACAGATTTGTGATGGTGATAACCTGAATGAATGTGTAGATAATATCGATTTAAATTCTTTACAAGCAACAACATATGTTGATAATTCTCAATACAGTTATCGATATGACGGTAATAACGTAGATATTGATACCGAAAATTCTGAAATGGCTAAGACACAAATCAGATATCAGACGTTAATGGAATCCCTTACAAGTGAGTATAGCAGAATAAAGACGGCCTTGTCTAAAAGCTGATTAATTAAGTGTTTAGATTATAAATGGAAGCAGTTGAAAGGAGAATAGATATGTCGGTCTTTGGTGGATTGAATATGAGTGCTAGCGGTTTAACAGCACAAAGGCTTCGTATGGATGTTATTTCCCAGAATGTTGCAAATGTAAATACAACAAGAGATGAGAACGGGCAGGTATACAGGCGGAAAATAGTTGTATTTGCAGAAAAGAAAGATTTTTCTTTTTCAGATTCCCTGAATGCGGCTTCTGGCTTGAAGAGCAGTGGGGTTAAAGTTGTAAAAGTGCTCAAAGACAGGAAAACAGATTTGAATATGGTTTATGACCCGTCACATCCTGATGCTGATGAAAACGGTTATGTATCCTATCCAAATGTTAATACTGTTACAGAAATGACAAACCTGATAGATGCCAGCAGAGCATATGAAGCAAATGTAACAGCATTTAATGCTTCAAAGAATATGCTGCTTCA
The DNA here is from genome assembly GCF_900111595.1 of [Clostridium] polysaccharolyticum. Classification (GTDB taxonomy): domain Bacteria; phylum Bacillota; class Clostridia; order Lachnospirales; family Lachnospiraceae; genus Clostridium_AI; species Clostridium_AI polysaccharolyticum. The sequence goes on from NZ_FOHN01000001.1 coordinate 82,792, forward strand.
GACATTGGAAATGGGAAAATAGGGAGGTAAGATATGGAGATTACGGGGGTTAAAGCCATTGAAGGCATTACGCCAAAATATGATTATGGAAATACAGAAAAAGTTAAGGGCAATCATAATAATCAGGCGTTTGAATCATTTTTTAAATCTGCACTTGATAATGTGAATCAAACAAATTCTTATATTGACAAGGCAAATGAAGAACAGATAAAATTTGCTTTAGGACAATCTGACAGCTTAGTGGACTTACGCAATGCACAACTCAAAGCAAACATATCTTTACAATATACAGTTGCGATAAAAAATTCCCTGGTAGATGCGTATAAAGAGATAATGAATTTATCATTTTAGAGAAATATGAAAATAACATTGCAGTGGGGGCTGTGATGTAATGGAAAGAGGATTATATGGTAGAGAGACTAAAGCAAATACCGAGCCAGATTATGACAATGTGGAAAGAACTGTCTAAAAAGCAGAAAGTGCTTATAATAAGTGTAGTTGCTGCAGTGTTTTTGACGCTTCTAGTATTGTATTTTATCCTATCCAGAGTAGAATATACCACATTATATAAATTTGAAGATACGAAGAGTGCCAGCGAAACAGTAAACTTGCTTAAAGAAAATAACATAGACTGCAGGCTGGAAAGTGACAATTTAACTGTAAGCGTAAACAGTAAATCATATGAAGATGCAGTTGTTGTAATGGGAACAAACGATATTCCGGCAACAGGCATGTCTTGGGATAAGGCCCTTAATAATTCGCTTTCCACAAGCCAGACGGAAAAGGATCAGAAAATTAATCTGGCATTCCAAAATGACATAAGAAGCAACCTGATAAAATTAGATTATGTTAAGGATGCAGCGGTATATATAAAAAGGACTGCTTCAGATAAGACTGTTTTTGATGATGAAGTCGAGACATCTGTAAGTGTCATGCTTACTTTAAAAGAAGCTATATCTGCCGAGACAGCCAATGGCATTGCTAAAATGTTAGCAGGTGCAGTAGGAAATGCTACAACAGAGAAAATTACTATTGTAGACAGTACTGGCAATGTTTTATTTGCCGGTGATGAAGAAGATACTCTTGGCGGCAGCATACATTCGGCAGCGGAGTATAAGGAGAAGCTAAGAAACACATTCCGGAAAAACGTAAAAGAAATTCTTTTGGCATGTGATTACGACGATGTTGAGGTAAGCGGTGAAAATCTTCAGTTTAACATGGATAAGATCACGGAAATGTCAAAAGAGTATACAGCAGCGGAAGGACAGGAACAGGGGTTATATGACAGTTCCTATGAGTATAAAGCTACTGGGAATAATGCGGTAGCAGGAGTTCCAGGTACAGACTCCAATGATGAATCTGTTGATTACGAAATTGATACCAATGGAACATCTAACTCTGAAGTGATACTTAACAAGTATGATTATTTACCAAACGAAAAAGTAAAAAATATTGATTATGAGATTGGTGCTGTTGATACTAGTAAATCTTCTATAGGTGTAGTATTAACCAAATATCATATTTATAATCAGAAAACAGCTGAAGAAGATGGAACTTTAGGGGATTTGTCATGGAAACAGTTTATAGAACAGAATAACCGCAGAAAACAGATTGAACTGGAAGATGGAATTTTAAATCTTATTTCACAGGTAACGGGGGTTTCTGAGAATAAGATTGCGGTTACTGTTTGGGAACAGCCGATTTTTAATGATACAGTGAAAGCGGAAAGAGGCTACACGAATGTTGTAATGATTGTCTTAATCATTCTGATTATTGCATTGTTGGCATTTGTAGTGATTCGTTCCATGGCACCAGTTCAAGTTACTGAAACAGAACCTGAATTGTCAGTTGAAGAGCTGTTAGCTACTACAAAAGAAGGCCAGGAATTAGATGATATTGAAATTACTGAAAAATCAGAAACAAGAAGGCTGATTGAGAAGTTTGTGGATGAAAATCCAGAAGCGGTTGCCCAGTTATTAAGGAACTGGCTAAATGACGATTGGGGGTAAGCTAAGTGGATAATAGAGAAGATATTAGTGGATTGCAAAAGGCGGCGATATTGTTAATTGCATTAGGTCCCGAAAAGTCAGCCAGTATATTTAAGCATTTAAAAGAGGATGAAATTGAGCAGCTGACGCTGGAGATTGCCAATACGCGCAGTGTTCCAACAGATACAAAGGATCAGGTATTAGATGAGTTTTATGACATCTGCCTTGCTCAGAAATATATTTCAGAGGGTGGCATTAATTATGCGAAAGAGTTACTTGAAAAGGCACTTGGCCATGACAAGGCTATGGATGTGATTGGCAAGCTTACAGCATCCTTGCAAGTCCGTCCTTTTGAATTTGTTCGTAAAACAGACGCAAGCCAGTTATTAAACTTTATTCAGGATGAACATCCTCAGACGATAGCATTGATTTTAGCGTATCTGTCTTCCAGTCAGGCATCTGCTATTATTTCATCGCTGTCTCCGGATAAACAGGCAGACGTTGCAAAACGTATTGCACAGATGGATAGAACTTCACCAGATGTAATCAAAGAAGTTGAAAAGATTTTAGAGAAGAAGCTGTCTTCACTTGTAAATCAGGATTATACAATTGTTGGTGGCGTGGATTCCATCGTAGATATCTTAAATACAGTGGATAGAGGTACTGAAAAACATATTATGGAATCTCTTGAAATTGAAGAACCTGAATTGGCAGATGAAATCCGTAAGAAGATGTTTGTATTTGAAGACATTCTTTCACTTGATGATAAATCCATTCAGAGAGTTCTTCGTGAAGTGGATAACAATGAACTTGCTGTTGCACTTAAAGGTTCCAATGAAGAGGTGCAGAATGCTATCTTTAACAACTTGTCCAAGCGTCTTGTAACAATGATTAAAGAAGATATGGAATACATGGGACCTGTTCGTATGAAAGATGTTGAAGAAGCACAGCAGAAGATTGTTAATATAATTAGAAAATTAGAGGATGCAGGGGAAATCATTATTTCCAGAGGTGGAGGTGATGAGATAGTTGTCTAATCTTATTAAGGGGAATTATATTCGGTTTGACCAGTCTAATAGAATTGTTATCGATTCAAATTTCCCAACAGAACAGTTTAATCCATTATCTTTCATGAAAGTAGAAGAAGAGCCTGCTTTTGAGGAAGAAAAGTTACAGGAAGAATTAGAAGCAGAAGAGGAAGCAATGCCAGATTTGGAAGAAGTTACTCATTATGCTGAAAATATTATAATAGAAGCACAAGCCGAGGCAGAGAAAATAATATCTTCTGCCAAAGCACAGGCTTTAGAAGTCTTAAATTCTGCGAGAGAACAAGGGGAGGCAGAAGGACTCCAATCTGGTTTAGCACAGATTGAAGAAAAAAAAATACAGATGGAAGAACAGCTAAGTGAACAGCTAAAACGCCAGGAAGAAGAATGTGAGCGTGCAAAAAAGCAGCTAGAACCCATGTTTGCAGATTTAACGATTAAGCTATTAGAAAATCTTACAGGTGTGATTGCAGAAGAAAAAAGGGACTTGATTGTTTATCTGATTTCAAAGGCTTTAAAACCGATTCGTGGACCAAAGCAGTTTCTGATTCGCGTGTCGGAAGAAGATGCCCTGGCAGTTACACAGCAAAAAGAAGTTCTTTTAGGATTGCTTACACAGGATTGTACTTTGGAGGTTTTTGAAGATCCGACTTTAGAAAGAAACCAGTGTTTTATCGAAACAGAAGACAGGCTGCTGGATGTGGGTTTAGACACGCAGCTATTAAATCTGTCTGAACATTTAAGATTGTTAGCAAATGCCTAGAAGCTTGGTTTAATATATTGTCTTAGCAAAAAAGGGAAAGAAAGAGGAATAGAATTGGCTTCAGATAACTTTGAAAAATATTATAGTTTGCTGGATCGTACATACGAAAAGAAACTAGGAAAAGTAGTTAAAGTTGTTGGTTTGACAATTGAGTCAATCGGTCCAGAAGCCAAACTAAATGATTTGTGCAATATTATCTCAAAGGATAAAAAAACAATTGTCAGAGCGGAGGTAGTAGGCTTTCGTGATAATCGAGTACTTCTTATGCCTTATGATAATGTTGAAGGGGTTGGTCTTGGCAGCAGTGTTGAGAACACGGGATTTCCGCTAAAAGTAAGAGTTGGAGATGATTTATTAGGTAAGGTTGTGGATGGCTTAGGCGTTCTGCTAGATGGCAGCCAGATAGCAGATGGAGAATATTATTCAGTAGAGGCAGCACCTCCAGATCCTTTAGAAAGAAAATTAATTGACTCTGTGCTTCCATTAGGTGTAAAGGCTGTAGATGGTCTGATAACCATTGGAAAGGGGCAGAGAATTGGTATTTTTGCAGGCAGTGGTGTAGGAAAAAGCACATTGCTTGGTATGTTTGCAAGAAATACAAAAGCAGATATTAATGTAATCGCCTTGATTGGAGAACGTGGAAGGGAAGTAAGAGAATTCCTTGAGCGTGATTTAGGTGAAGAAGGAATGAAACGTTCGGTTATTGTAGTTGCTACATCAGATAAGCCAGCGTTAATTCGTAATAAAGCTGCAAAGACAGCTACTTCTATTGCTGAATATTTTCGGGATCAAGGGAAAGATGTGTTATTAATGATGGATTCCCTAACCAGATTTTCAATGGCACAAAGAGAAATAGGTCTGGCTTCAGGAGAACCGCCAGTTTCCAGAGGCTATCCGCCTAGTGTTTACTCAGAGATGCCAAAGCTTTTAGAACGAGCTGGTTATTCAGATAAAGGCTCTATTACAGGGCTATATACCGTATTAGTAGATGGTGATGACTTTAATGAACCGATTACGGATACTGCCAGAGGTATTTTGGATGGTCATATTATATTATCCCGTAAACTAGGGCATAAAAACCATTATCCATCCATTGATGTACTGCAAAGCATATCGCGTGTTATGTCAAGTATTGCAAGTGATGGCCATAAGGCACTGGCAGGTAAACTTAAAAGTGTACTGGCAACTTATAATGAAGCAGAGGATCTGATTAATATCGGTGCATACAAGAAAGGGTCAAATCCTGATATTGATTATGCAATTGAAAAAATTGATGCGATTAATGGCTTTTTGCGTCAAGGAGTTCATGATAAATATTCATTCGAGGAAGTTGTGGATTTATTGGAAGGAATTTTTGAAGAGTGATTCTGGTAAACTGCAGTGATGAGGTATTAAATTATGGCTAAATTTATTTATAGTATGCAAAACCTTCTGAATTTGAAAGAAAAGCTGGAAGAACAGAAAAAAGCTGCATTTGGGGCAGCAAAGGCAAAACTTGATGCAGAGGAAGAAAAACTGCAGGCACTATTAGCGAGAAAAGAATTCTATCAGAATGAGCTGAAGAATTGTTATGCTTCCAGACTGGATTTAATGGCAATTAAAAAAAACCAGGAGGCTCTTAAAGTGTTACAGATACATATAGAATATCAGCATATACTGATTCAGCAGGCAAAAAGTCAAGTAGAATTGGCCAGAATACAATTAACAGAGGCACTAAAAGAAAGAAAAATCCATGAAAAATTACGGGAAAAAGCTTTTGAAGCCTTTAAGAAAGAATTGCTTTATGAAGAGGGCAAGGAAGTAGATGAACTTGTTAGTTTTAAGTATGGGAAAGCAAAGGGTGAGTAATTAGGTATGGCAAAGAAAAAGAATGAAGATCTTTTAGAAAACGAATTAGAAGAACAAGAAGAAAAAAAAGGTGGATTTTTTACATCAGTTTTATTTATACTGCTTGTTATTTTGGTTGTTTTAGCAACGCTTGCTGCTTTAATCAAGCTGGATGCTGGAGGGCTAGGCAGTGAAGTGTTAAGGCCGTTATTGAAAGATGTACCAGTTATTAATCGCATATTACCTGCTTATACGGATGAAGAATTTTTTGAAGAGTATAATACAAAATATTCAACTTTAGAAAGTGCAGTTGCAAAAATTAAAGAGTTAGAATTACAGCTTGCAGATTATCAGGATCAGGATGAAAGCGATAGCGGCACAATTGCAGATTTAAAAGCAGAAATTAATCGATTAAAGGTATATGAAGATGAATATAACGATTTTCAGAATAGAGTAAAAGCATTTGATGAAAAAGTCGTATTTGCAGAGGAAGCACCTTCCATTGAAGAGTATAGGCAGTATTATGCAGAGATTCAGCCAGAAAATGCAGAAGAAATTTACCGGCAGGTTGTGGAACAGCTCCAATATGACGAAAAAGTAAAAGAGGAAGCAAAACGCTATGCGGCGATGGACCCGGCATCAGCTGCAGAAGTTTTAGAAATTATGTGTGCAGACGACTTAGATACCGTCTGTGGAATTGTTTCTTCAATGGGTAACAAAAGTGCTTCTGCAATTATGAATGAACTGGATCCAGCTACTGCAGCGAAGATAACCAAAAAGCTTACTACAATTGATGAATAACAGAATAACAGTTTCTAAGAACCGAAAGGTCTTAGCATAAATAGGATATGAAAGGAGGAAATTATGGCACAAGTAAACAAAATTAATCCTGTGGAATTAGGCAGTCTTATGGCTTCTAATGTGAACAGGAGTGTATCTGCAAAAGGTGGTTTTGCTCAAGTCATGTCATCCAGTCAGGGGAACATAAATCACCCACAGAAAAATGACATAGCAATACAATCTGTTCACACTACCAAGGAAAAACTTCAAGAGGGAGCTTCTGCAGCTAAAACGTTACATCAGGCTGACAGTGCAGAGGTAAAGGATGCCAATGGCATGAATCAAGTTCAAATGACTAAGGAAACCGAACAGATCTGCAGTGAAATGGCAGAACAGGTTACTGAACTGAAAAAGCAGATTTCAGAGATATTAGGAATATCTGTTGATGAATTTGAGGAAGTTATGGCAGAGCTGGGATTAACTGTTTTAGACTTGCTTAATCCAGATGTGTTACAGAATATTTTATTTGAAGTAAATGAGATAACTGACCAGACAGAACTTTTAACAGACGAAACATTATGCAGGCAGATGACCGATTTATTAGATGCAGGACAGAAGTTTGAAGATTCTGTTAATGTGGAGGATTTGGCAATGTATGCAAAAGATCTGTTGGAAAAAGGTTCCATGGAGAATTCCTTACAAAAGCCAGATGCAGAATCTGCGAAAGCAAATCAAGAGGAAGAGCCTGCTAAAGTTTTGAGTGATGTAAAGGAAGAAGCTGTTTCTGTGAAAGAACCAGTTATCACAGTAGAGAAAGACAATATGCCAAACAGTGGTGAAGATGGATCCCGAAAGGGAAAAGGCCAAGAAGCTGATATGCAGAATGTACAGCTCAATCAGTTTGTTCAGAATTTAAGTGATTCCATTCAGAAAACCGGTGAAGTACAGATGGAGAATTTTGAGCGTCTTGAGCAGATGCAGGAAATTGTAAACCAGGTTGTGGAACGAATTAAAGTAACACTTTCTGTAGATGCCACTAGCATGGAAATGCAGCTAAATCCTGAAAACCTAGGCAAAGTGAATTTTTCTGTTGTTTCAAAAAATGGTGAAATGACAGCAGCTTTTGTGGTAGAAAGCCAAGTAGCGAAGGAAGCATTGGAAAGCCAGCTGGTTGTTTTAAAAGAGAATCTTGGTGAACAGGGAATAAAGGTGGAAGCTATCGAAGTTATGGTTGCGGAACAAGGTCTTTCACAGGATCAGTTTGACAATCAGAATGGACAGAATTTCCAGAATCGAAACAAACAGCGTAATGCCCAAGGAAAATTACGTGGCATGGAAGACAGCTTAGAAGAATCAGAAGAAGAAGTTAAGCCGGTTTTAAGAACTGGGACAGTTGATTTTTCAGCGTAAAGGAGGAAAAGCATGGGTGCTAATTTAAGTGCTCCAGTAAAAGATGGAGTTGTTCAGCAATATACCAGTGATGTAATGAAAAAGAAAGAGACAAGAGGAACCAGTGCACTAGGCAAGGATGCATTTTTGCAGTTATTGTGTACACAGATGCAGTATCAGGATCCATTGAATCCGGCATCAGATACGGAATTTATTTCGCAGCTTGCTTCTTTCTCATCTTTAGAGCAGATGCAGAATCTGAATAATTCATTTGCACAGACACAGGCATTCACTATGATTGGGCAGGAAGTTCAGGTGAAAGCAGATAACAAAGAGGGATTTATTCAGGGAGTAGTTGATTATGTAACTGTTTCTGAGGGAAAAGCTAATTTTTCTATTGATGGAGTTCTATATCCTTCTGATAAACTGATTTCTGTAATTTCTCCATTATATAGTGCAAAACAGAATGCACCTTCTGTTCCAGAACAGAAATTTGAATTTAATCATGAAAAGCCATCGGATCTAAATATCAAAATGGATTTAGGCAAAGATACAGGTGCTGCTTCCAGTTTTGCGGTTGTTTTAAATGGAAAAGCAGTTGACAAAAGCATGATGGGTTTTGATGCAGAATCAAATACTGTGACAATCTCAAAGGATGCGCTAAAAGATTTACAAGACGGAAGCTATAAGATTATGATTGTGTTCAATGATCAGCTAGAGACTTCTGTAACGGACAAAGTCAGTGTTACTGTCAGCGGGAAGCCTAAAACAGATGAGGGATCAGAAACAGCAGATACAGAGAAAAAAGAGGATGCAGTAACAGATAAAGAGTAAGGAAAGGCTTGTTATTCAATTTCGGTAATAGGCTGTAATCCCTTAAAGTGATTCGGTACATGGAGGTAGATATGAATCATATAACCAATAATAAGGCGTCTATTGAACAGATGGCTGGGAAACTCTTTTCAAACAGTAATGCGGAAGTAAAGAAACAGACCAGTACAGGAAAAACCTTTCAGCAGATACTGCTACAGAAACAGAGAACTGCAGAATCTGTCAAGGATTTAAAATTTTCAAAACATGCTAGCTTGCGGCTTCAGAACCGGAATATTTCTATTTCCAAAGAGCAGATGAAAAGGTTACAGGATGGAGCGGTAAAGGCAAAAGCAAAAGGAATACAGGAATCATTGGTAATGGTAGATGATTTGGCATTTATCATAAATACAAAAAGCAATACAGTGATTACTGCAGTAAATGAATTAGAAAATGCCGTCTTTACTAATATTGACGGAGCAGTTATTAATTAGTCCAAAGAAGCGCTGGACCTTATAAGGGGGCGTACATTCCTGAATGACAGATGGAATGGAAGGACACCAATAGGAGGTAAATGATTATGATGAGATCAATGTATTCTGGTGTAGCTGGCTTAAAAGCACATCAGACAAAAATGGATGTTATAGGAAACAACATTGCCAATGTAAATACCGTTGGATTTAAGTCAAGCAGTGTTACATTTTCTGATGTGCTGTATCAGACAACACAGTCTGCATCAGGACCAAATCCTGAAACAGGTGCTGCTGGTAAGAATGCCAAGCAGATCGGTCTTGGCTCTGTTGTAAATGGCATTGCAGCCAATGTTTCCGTAGCAGGTGGAACGCAGACAACAGACAATCCGTTTGACATTATGATAAATGGAGATGGTTTCTTTATTGTAAACCAGGGTGGAACAAATTATTTTACCAAGGCAGGTGCGTTTAAGATTGATGCTGCAGGTACGCTTTGTACTTCAGCAGGAGCAACTGTAATGGGGTGGCAGGCAACTGCTGATGGAACAGGAATTACAAAAGACACCGTTTCTGCTTTAAATGTTATGTCAGCTGACAAAATGTTTGCAGAGCCTGAAGCAACTGGTGCTGCCTTGGTTACTGGAAATATTGATACAAAGGATAAGCAGGCAAGCGGGACTGGAGCAGGCCTTCCTGTATCGTATTCTGTATATGACAATAAAGGGGATAAGTATACAGTTAAGTTACTGTTTAAAGAATCTGGTACGTCAGGAACATATAATGTTTCAGTAGGAGATGTTATGGATTCGGAGGGACAGTCGTTATTTAGCAGATACGATGATACAGCGAAGAAGTATGTTGCAAAGAGTCCACAGCCAGTAATAAATTTTGGTGCATCAGCGTTTTCAACAACGGATGCAGGCATTGATCCTGAAACAGGTGCGGTAACTAGCATGACAACAGGTACTGCAATAGGCCTGGTGTTTGATCAGGCAACAGGCAAATTCAAATCTATGGGTACTGCAACGGATGGAATTGCCAAATTAACGATTAATACAGGTGTTACAGGACTGTTTAATGATATTGATGTTGATTTTTCGCAGATGACGAATTTTGCATCAGGTGGAACATCAACTGCAGCAGCTAACAGGGGAGATAAAGAAGGAAAAAAAGCTGGTAAGCAAGTTGGTGAGATGCAGTCCATTCGTGTAGATGGTTCTGGTAAGATTATCGGTTCTTATTCCAATGGTACTAGCAAATACTTAGGTCAGCTTGCGCTAGCTGAGTTTGCCAACCCATCAGGTCTTGAAGCAGTTGGCGGAAACCTGTTTGCAGAGACAAAGAACTCTGGAGAGTTTGATGGAATCGGTGTTGATCCATCATCAGGAAGTTCTTCCTTAACAACAGGTGCTCTTGAAATGTCAAATGTTGATTTATCTGCACAGTTTACAGATATGATTGTAACCCAGAGAGGTTTCCAGGCGAACTCAAGAATCATTACAACAACGGACACAATGTTAGAAGAACTGATTAATTTGAAACGATAGTAATACTTGTGGGCAGTAAATAAAGTTTTACCAAAACTTGTTGTATGGGAATTTTCCCATACAGCAAAAGTTTGGAGAGGAGCAAGTTTGATTGAATTAACAAGAATGAATGGGAAAAAATTCACGTTAAATTGTGAAATGATTGAAAAAATTGAAGATACGCCAGATACGGTGGTAACGCTGGGATCTGGAAAAATGTATATTGTGCAGGAAAGCAGACAGGATGTAACAGATCTTGTTTTATTATATAAAAAAGAAATATTTAGTAAAAATTAAAGGTGGTGAGAGGTTATGGATTTAGCTTCGATATTGGGTATTGTTTTAAGTTTTACTTTGATGATTTTCGGTATGGTATTTGGCGATGACGGCATTGATTTTGGGAAAACCGCAACATTTATTCATGTGCCTTCCATGTTGATTACTTTTGGTGGTTCTTTCATGGCAATTCTGGCACAATCCGAGTCATTAGGTGCATTTGCTGGAAGCTTAAAAAGTATTACTTTGATTATGAAGGTAACATTAGCTTCTGAGAGTGAGATAATACATAAGATTATCGATTTATCTAATGTAGCTAGAAAGGAAGGGCTGCTTGCCTTAGAAGAAGCAGCAAATGAAGTAGAAGATGAATTTTTAAAAAAAGGAATTCTTCTTATCGTAGATGGAACAGATCCTGAACTGGTTCGGAGTATTTTAGAATCTGAATTAACTGCCATTGAAGATAGACATGGTTCAACAATTGGATTCTGGGAAAATATTGCTTCCATGGGTCCTGCCTGGGGTATGATTGGTACGCTGATTGGTCTTATTAACATGTTAAAAGAGCTGGATGATCCTTCTAACATAGGTGCTCCTATGTCAACAGCGCTGATTACAACATTTTATGGTTCTGTCTTAGCGAACTGGATTGCAACACCTGTTGCATTGAAATTAAAGGCAAAAAGTGCAAAAGAAATCCGCATGAAAGAAGTTATAGTAGAAGGTTTGCTATCCATTCAGGCTGGAGAGAATCCTCGTGTTATTGAGGAAAAATTAAAATCATTTTTAGCACCAGCGGAACGTGCAAGCTTTTCAGAAGGACAAGAAGGCGGTGAGGCATAATGGCTAAAAGGCAGAAAAAGCAAGAGAGTGCACCAGGTTCACCAGCATGGATGGCAACATTTAGTGATTTGATGAATTTACTGCTCTGTTTCTTTGTACTTCTGTTTTCCATGTCTTCTGTAGATGTTTCAAAATATGAAGAGGTTGCGGCTTCTTTATCTAAGAGTTTCAGCATATTCAATGGTGGCAAATCATCCGTCAGTGAAGGCCAGATGATTAGTACAGGTGTTACCCAGCTGAAAGATTTAGGTGAGCAGACAACGGAAGTTGGAAAAGCAAGTGAAGAAGACAGGATAGAAAATGCGGATCCGCTAAAAGAAGCAAAAAAGCAGCTGGAAGAGGAAAGAAAATCGGAACTGGATCAGATTTATGAGCAGGTGACAGGTGCTACCGAAAGAAATAAAATTGAACAGTATGTAAATGTTTCGATTGATGATGCATATAACTATGTATGCTTGACTTTAAGCGGTTCAGTACTCTTTGATTCGGGAAGTGCTGAAATTGTCAGCGATAGTATACCAATTCTGTATAGAGTTGGAAAAATACTAAAAACCTATGATGACCATTTGATTTATATCGAAGGCCATACAGATAATGTTCCGATTCACAATAGTAAATTTTCAGGCAATAATGAGCTTTCCTGGGCGAGAGCAGACAGTGTATGGAAGTTTATGGTGAATAAGATAAAATTAGAACCAGTTACTTTAGTTAGTGCTGGGAGAAGCGAATATGAGCCGGTTGCTACAAATAAAACAGCAGAAGGCAGAGCGAAAAACCGCCGTGTTACGATTAAGATTTATGGCGACAGCGGTTTATCCTCATAAGCTATATTAAGAATAGGAAGTGAAATCATGAAAAAAAATATGTTAACGGTTATTGCCATTGCATTAAGTGCAATCAATGTAATTTTGTCTGTGGTGCTTGTATTTGCAGTTGTACCTGCATCTAACAGAACAACAAAGCTGGTGAATCAAGTGGCTTCTATTATCAATTTAGAATTAGAAGCATCAGCTGACGAAGTTTCAGATACAGTCGATCCTGGTAATATTGAAACTTATAAAATTGAATCCAAAATGGCATTCAATATGAAGAGAAGCCTTAACGGTTCCGATCATTTTGCAGCAGTTGATTCTATCACATTATCCATTAACAAAGCTTCAAAGGACTATGAAAAATTAAGCAAGACCATTGAGGCAAATGAAAATTTCATAACGGATATTGTTTCAGAAGTAGTGTCAAGTTATACTTACGACGATGCAATTTCCAGCAAAGAGGAAATGAAGGCTGCAATATTGGAAAAAGTTCAAGAACATTTTAAATCAGAGTTTATTTTTTCTGTTTCTTTAAATAATTTATGTTTTCAGTAATAATTACTAGTCGAAACTTGTGATTTATTACATTTTATAGTATAATAAATGTGGTTTTTCCTTATTAAAGCCACTTAGGATTGCGAGGTGAGAAGGAATGGGCGATGTCTTGTCCCAAAGTGAGATTGATAATTTGCTTGCAGCTTTAAGCAGTGGGGAATTGGATGCTGATGAGATAAAGGATACTGGAGAGAAACAGGTCAAGAACTATGATTTCGCCAGACCTTCTAAATTTTCAAAAGAACATTTGAGAACACTAATTATTATATTCGAGCATTATGGGAGATTATTGTCAACGAATTTGCCTGCTTACCTTCGTAAGAATGTTCAAGTAGAAGTTATGAATGCAGAAGCAATAACGTATTCGGAATTTTCCAATGCGTTATCAAATCCAGTACTTTTAGGTGTAGTTAATTTCACACCTTTGGATGGGAATATCATCATTGAGTTAGATAATGGGTTAGGTTATGCAATTATCGACCGAATGCTCGGTGGCAGTGGGCAGCCAATGGATAAGATAAGGGATTTTTCGGAAATTGAATTAACAATTATTGAAAGAATAATGACTATTTGCACAAATCTTTTGATCGAACCTTGGTCTAGTGTTATTCAGTTAGAGCCAAAACTTGAGCGGATTGAAACAAATTCACAATTTGCTCAGATTATTTCGCCAAGTGAAATGACATCTATTATAACAATTCATATAAAAATTGGATCCGTAGAAGGTCTGATGAATATCTGTATACCATTTGAATGTGTTGAAGCTGTAATAGATAGGTTGAATACGAAGTACTGGTATTCAACAATGAAAGAAAGAGATGATAAAGTCTATCAGGATGTTATCGAAAGCACGATTGAAAAAGCTAAAATCCCAATTCGTGCGGTACTCGGAAAAAGTACAATTTCGTTTAATGATTTTGCAACTATGCAGGTAGGGGATATTATTCGTTTAAATAGAAAAGTAGACGAAGAAATGGATATATTTGTTGGCAATCTCAAAAAGTTTACCGCATTACCTGGAGCATCATCTGATGCTTATGCAGTAAGAATAACATCAATTATAAGGGAGGAATCATAAGGATGGATGGTATGTTATCCCAAGAGGAAATTAATGCTCTATTAAATGGAATCGATGATAGTACCGTTGAATCAACGGAGGATACGCATTCCTCAACTTTAACTGATGAGGAAAAAGATGCGCTTGGTGAGATTTCGAACATCAGCATGGGTTCAGCTGCTACGACGCTGTCTACTCTTGTAAATAGTAAGGTTGTTATTACAACGCCGGTTGTATCATATGCTACGATGGAAGAATTATCAAAAAATTATGATAAACCATGTGTATTTATTCAGATTTCTTATAAAGAAGGTCTGGATGGAAACAATGTTTTAATAATGAAAGAGGCAGACGTAAAAGTTATTACTGACCTGATGATGGGGGGAGACGGTACTAATATTGAAAATGATTTAACCGAACTCCATCTAAGTGCTATTAGTGAAGCAATGAACCAGATGATGGGGGCAGCTGCAACTTCGCTTTCATCTATGCTGGAGAAGAAAGTGGACATTAGTCCACCTTCCGCAAGTCTGATTGACTTAAATGATACGATGGACTCTGAAACAATGTTTTCTTTCTTAGAGAAAGAATTTGTTGTAGTAAAATTTAAAATGGAGATTGAGGGATTAGTTGATAGCCAGATTATGCAGCTTTATCCATTTAATTTTGCCAGAGACATTTATCAGAAATTTATTAGTGAAAGTAATGGAAATGGTCAAAAAGTTACAGAAAATCAGCCAAATCCAGTACAGGCACCGGTTGAACCACAGGCAGCAGCTCAGCCACAGCCACAGGCAGCAGCTCAGCCACAGCCACAGGCAGCAGCTCAGTCACAGCCACAGGCTATGGAACAGAACATGGCCATGAATCAGGGCATGCCAATGAATCAGGGAATGCCAATGCAGATGGGAATGCCATATATGGCAATGAACCAGGGGATGCCAATGCAGATGGGAGGAGATGCTGTCCAGTATACTGCACCAATGCAGAATGTAAATGTTCAGCCAGCCCAATTCCAGACATTTAGTAATAATGTTGCACCAATGATGCAGCAGGAAAACATCGACTTGATTATGGATGTACCTTTAGAGGTAACAGTGGAATTAGGCCGAACAAGTAAATCAATTAAAGAAATATTAGATTTTTCACCAGGAACTATTATTGAATTGGATAAGCTTGCAGGTGAGCCAATCGATGTGCTTGTAAATGGAAAGTTTGTAGCAAAAGGTGAGGTTGTTGTAATCGAGGAGAATTTTGGTATAAGGGTTACAGAGATAATAAAATAAGATGCAATAGATAGGAGAGAAAAATATGGCGAAAAATATTTTAATTTGCGATGATGCAGCATTTATGAGAATGATGATTAAGGATATCCTTACAAAGAATGGTTATAACGTTGCTGGTGAGGCTGAGAATGGCTTAAAGGCTGTTGAAAAATATAATGAATTAAAACCAGACTTAGTAATGATGGATATCACAATGCCTGAAATGGATGGTATTGAGGCATTAAAGAAAATTAAAGCGTCTGATCCAAATGCTACTGTAATTATGTGTTCTGCTATGGGTCAGCAGGCTATGGTTATTGAGTCCATTCAGTCAGGTGCGAAAGACTTTATCGTAAAGCCTTTCCAGGCAGACAGGGTTTTAGAAGCGGTCAAAAAAGTGGTGGGATAATATGTTTCTCTTAGCAGGTTCTAATGGTAATGATTTTTTTGAATTGCTTGGCATTATGTTAATATTTGTACTAATCATTGTGGCATGTTATTATACTACAAAATGGATAGGTAAAACGAACTTAGTGAACAGGTCCGCAAAAAATATTACTGTTTTGGAAACTTATCACAATGCTCCAGGTAAAGTAATCCAAGTAGTTAAGGCTGGTAAAAAGTATATTGTTATCGGCGTGACAAAGGAGCATATGGAAATGCTTACTGAGTTAAGCGAGGATGAGTATGAAGAACAGCAGGTAAGCGAGGCAATTGAGGAATTTAAGTTTCAGGATGTGCTATTGAAGATTAAAAATGAGACATTCGGGAGAAAAAATAAAAAGGACGAAAAGTAAGGAATGATAAAATGAATACTTACTATAAAGTATTTAAAAGACTGCTGGCTCGGATTTTTAGTGTGTTATTAATAATTGGCATAGGGTTTTCTATCCAGTCAATGACGGTGCATGCTACTGTGACAGACGAGATTGAAAAGAGTACTGCATTAGGAGATACAAGAACTCCATTTGAACTGAATATATCCTCTAATGCAGGAAATACCAGTTTGTCAAGTTCATTAGAAATAGTGCTTTTAATTACACTTATATCATTGGCACCATCTCTAATCATAATGTTAACGTCATTTACCCGGATTTTGGTTGTTCTCCACTTTGTACGTTCAGCCATAGGAACACAGACAACTCCACCTAACCAGGTTCTGGTTGGGTTAGCGCTGTTTCTTACTTTTTTTATTATGTCACCTGTCTTTACTAAAATTAATACAGAGGCATTAAAACCGCTTCAGGCAGGAAAAATAACACAGGAACAGGCAATTGAAACAGGCTTAAAGCCGCTTCGGAAATTTATGTTTGAGCAGACACGAAAAGAAGATGTAAAGTTATTTTTAGACATAGCAGATTATTCTGCAGAAGATATTTCAAAAGTGGAAGATATTCCTACTACTGTATTGATTCCGGCATTTATTATTAGTGAACTTCGTGCAGCATTTATAATTGGTTTTATTATTTATCTTCCATTTATTGTTATTGATATGGTTGTTTCATCAACGCTTATGTCAATGGGCATGATGATGCTGCCACCGACTACAATTTCCATGCCATTTAAGGTTCTGTTATTTGTTTTAGTAGATGGATGGAATCTGGTTATTGGCCAGGTTGTAAAAACATTTTATACATAATTACAGATTGGTTGTGATAGGAGGTTATCATGACAGTAGATACCGTCGTTGACATTGCTAGAGAAACCCTTTGGGTCATAGTAAAAGTATCAGCACCCATGTTAGGCATATCGCTTATCGTGGGTCTAATCATTAGTATTTTTCAAACTATAACATCAATTAATGAGCAGACTCTGACATTTTTGCCAAAGTTACTTGCTATATTTACAGTGTTAATTCTGGCAGGTTCGTGGATTTTAAATAGCATTACATCCTATACGACAGAGTTATTTACGAATTTTGCAAGGTATTTAGGTTGATATTATGAATTTGACATTTGAAAAATTAGAGTTTTTCTTTGCGGTTTTAGTTCGGATTAGTGCATTTATCATGGCAGCACCATTTTTTAGCCAGCGGAATATACCTGTCAGGGTAAAAGCTGCGCTGTCGTTTTTTCTGTCTGTTATTGTATTTAATATGACAGAGTATACACCTATAGGGGAAGGATTCTCGACGGGTTATGCTGTTATTATCATAGAAGAAATGCTTATTGGGGCTACGCTTGGGTATACAGCTAATCTTTGTATGTATGTGCTGGATCTTGCAGGAAGATTAATTGATACAGAGATAGGATTTTCTATGGTTAATGTATTAAATCCTGCATCCAATATACAGACTTCGATAACTGGCTCAATGCTCACGTATTTTGTAATGCTTATCATGCTGGTTTCCAGAATGTATTACTTTATCATATCCGCCATTGCAGATACATTTGAGTTCCTTCCTGTAGGGAGAGTTCGGCTGCCATCTAATATTTATCTGGTGGTGGTAAAATTTATTAAGGAATATTTCATATTGGGTTTTCGGATTGTGTTACCTGTATTTGCGACAATATTAGTTGTAAATATTGTATTAGGAGTACTTGCGAAGGTGGCACCGCAAATGAATATGTTCGTAATTGGCATGCAGCTTAAACTGTTAGTAGGTCTTATTGTATTGCTTCTTTTGATAGGAATGCTTCCATCTATTGCAGATTTCATATATTCGGAGATGAAGTATGTGTTAAGCGATATGGTTAAAGTAATGACGCCTAAGTAATTTCTGTTTGTTGTATTTTGAAGGGATAAGTAAAATTGAATAAATATCTGTTATCATATAATCTTCAATTATTTGCGAAAGAAGGAGTAGGTGGAGAAAAGACAGAAGAAGCTACTCCAAAAAAATTGGAAGATGCAAGAAAAAAAGGGCAGGTTGCGAAAAGTACTGATATCGTAGCAGCTTTTGTATTGCTTGCATTTTTTCTTGCATTAAGATTATTTGTGGGCTGGATGGGAAACTCATTTATGAGTGTTTATTACGAACAGTATCATAGCATTGCTGAAATCGTAAAAGATGGTTTTACCATTAATAGAGCAGTTGTTGAACTTCGTGATTCCATGTTAAAAATTTTGCTGATTGGATTACCCATCTTTCTGGTTTCGTATGTGCTAGCAGTTTTTGTGAATATATGGCAAGTTAAATGGAAAATATCGGCGGAGCCGTTAAAGCCAAAATTAAATAAAATCAATCCAATTACTGGATTTAAGAAAATTTTTTCGAAAGAAAAGATCTTTGAATTTATAAAATCCCTTGTGAAACTTTTGATTTTGGGAAGTGTTGTATATTCCAATTTGAAAAAAAAGTGGGGGTATATCCTGCAGTTTTATGATTATACTTTGCAACAGGCATTAAGTGCCATTGGAAGTGTAATCATAGAGATTGGACTGGAAATTAGCATTTGGTTTCTTATTTTATCATTTGCAGATTTGTTTTATCAGAAACGTAAGTTTGCCAAAGAGATGCGAATGACAAAACAGGAAATTAAAGATGAATATAAAAATACAGAAGGTGATCCACAGATTAAGGGTAAGATCAGGCAGAAAATGCGGGAAGTGTCCCGTCAGCGTATGATGCAGGCGGTTCCGGATGCGGATGTTGTTATTACGAACCCGACTCACCTTGCTGTAGCAATTAAGTATGACAAAGACACGAATAGTGCTCCAGTTGTAGTTGCTAAAGGTGCTGATTACGTAGCTGGAAAAATTAAAGAAATTGCGAGAGAAAATGAAGTTGAAATTGTTGAAAATAAGCCGTTAGCTCGTATGATTTACTTTAATGTTGAGTTAGGCGATGAAATTCCACAGGAAATGTATCAGATGGTTGCGGAAGTGCTTGCTTATGTATACCGTCTAAAGAATAAACAATAGGGGAGGAACTGCTCTATGAAAAAAGCGGATTTGGGATTGGGATTATATATTCTTGTTGCGATTGTTTTCTTTATTGTGCCAATGCCATCCACATTACTTGATGTATTATTGGCATTTAACATATCTATAGCAATGATAATCCTGTTTAATGCAATGTTTTCAAAAGAAGCATTGGATATGTCATTTTTCCCAACAATCTTATTATTTACAACAATTTTTCGGATTTCATTGAATGTGTCTTCTACTAAATTGATTTTAGTAAGCGGGAATCCAGGAAATGTAGTAAGGACATTTGGCGGATTCGTTGGTGGAGGTAATCTTGTAACTGGTACGATTGTATTTATTATTTTAGTTTTGATTCAGTTTATGGTCATTAATAAAGGATCTGAAAGGGTGTCAGAAGTAACTGCCCGTTTTACATTGGATGCTATGCCAGGTAAACAGATGGCTATTGATGCGGATTTAAATACAGGGGCGATTACAGATGTAGAAGCACAGCAGAGACGACAGAAAATTCAGGATGAAGCCGGATTTTTCGGAGCTATGGATGGTGCTACAAAGTATGTAAAAGGTGATGCCATAGCTGGCCTGATTATTACAATAATCAACTTTGCTGGTGGTATGGCAATGGGTGTGGTTTATCAAGGAATGCAGCTGCAGGAAGCCTTGGATAAATATACAATTTTGACAATTGGTGATGGTCTTGTCAGTCAGATTCCATCCCTGATGATTTCTCTTTCCACTGGTATTTTAGTAACGAAGGCATCAAAAGAAGCGGACATGAGTGATGCACTTTTGAAACAGCTTTTTTCCATTCCAAAAGTACTTTATATGGTGGGGGGAAGCATGGCATTTTTAGGAATTGTTACACCGCTTAATCCATTTATCTTTATAGCATATGGAGCATGTTTTGCAGCCGCAGGTTATATAATTAGCCAGAAACTTGGCATTGAGGAAATTGAAAATGAAGTGAATGAAGAAGAAGCGGATGCTGAAGAAATCAGAAGACCTGAAAATGTTACGTCACTTCTTCAAGTGGATCCAATTGAACTGGAATTTGGTTATGGAATTATTCCATTAGCGGATGTAAATCAAGGTGGTGATTTGTTAGATCGTGTTGTTATGATTCGTAGGCAGATTGCTCTTGAACTTGGATGCGTTGTTCCAATTATTCGTTTAAGAGACAACATCCAGTTAAATCCAAATCAGTATTTAATTAAAATTAAAGGGGTGCCAGTCAGCGAAGGAGAAATTCTATTTGATCACTATATGGCTATGAATCCTGGATATGTTGAAGAAGAAATAACAGGTATTCCAACATTTGAACCGTCGTTCCATTTGCCAGCTATCTGGATTAATGAGAACCAGAGAGAAAGAGCAGAGACACTAGGATATACAGTAGTGGATCCGCCTTCTATTATTGCAACTCACCTGACGGAAGTAATTCGTACTCATTTAGATGAACTTCTTACAAGACAAGATGTTCAAAACCTGATTAATAATGTTAAAGATGCAAATACAACTTTAGTCGACGAACTGGTACCGAAACTATTAAGTGTCGGTGAGATACAGAAAGTTTTACAGAATTTATTAAATGAAGGAATATCTATTCGAGATTTAATTACTATTTTTGAGACTCTTGCAGATTATGCACCGACAACAAGAGATACGGATGTATTAACGGAATATGCGAGACAAAGTTTGAAGCGTGCAATTTCCAACAAATTCTTTCCACAGAATGAAACAACTAGTGTGGTTACTCTTGATCCGAAAATTGAACAGGACATTATGGATTCTGTTAAACAGACAGAACAGGGAGCGTATTTAACTTTAGATCCAGAAACCTCTCAGAATATCATCAATGCGGTTAATGAAGAAATCGTGAAGCTTCAGAACTTGGGAAAAAATCCAATTATTATTACGTCACCTATTGTAAGAATGTATTTTAAGAAACTGACGGAAGATTATTTTAAAGATCTAGTTGTAATATCATATAATGAAATAGATTCTAATGTAGAATTACAATCAGTTGGGATGGTGACTATATAATGATTATAAAAAAATATGAAGCAGAAACAGAAAAGGAAGCAATTTTATTGGCAAAGAGTGAATTAGGAAAAGATGCAATTGTCATGAATATAAAAACGGTGAAGCCGAAAGGAATCTACCGTTTTTTTCGCAAATCTACGGTTGAGATAACGGCAGCAGTTGATGAAAATGGCAAGAAAGCAGAGGAAAAGAAGGAGCAGACTGTTTTAACTAAAGGTTTTGGGCTGACTCAGGGTGAAACAGAAAAAGAAACCGACGAGGCTGGTTTCCGTCTGGAAATAAAAGAAACGGCAATTGAGAAAAGGTTAGATAATTTACAGGATTTACTTGAAAAACAGTTAAGTACCCAGAATGTGGAAGAAGACAAGCAGGAAGAACTTACCCAGAATGAAGAGTATCTGCTTCTTATTTTTAATCAGCTTGTAGAAAATGAAGTTGATGAAATCTATGCAAAACAGATTATTGACGAAATTAAAAAGTCACTGAAAAAGGATGCACCTGTTGATCATATTCTGACCAATGTTTATCAGAAACTTGTATTAAAACTTGGAGAACCTAAATTTATAGACTTGCAGAATAAAGAAAAAAAGTTTATATTTTTTATAGGACCAACAGGAGTTGGAAAGACAACAACAATTGCAAAAATTGCTTCGAATTTAAAATTGAAGGAAAATGCAAAAACTGCGCTTATAACTTCGGATACTTACCGTATTGCAGCTGTTGAACAGCTAAGGACGTATGCTAGTATTTTAGATATTCCGCTTAGTGTTGTTTATACAAAAGAGGAACTTGAACAAGAGAAGGACAAGTATCAGGATTATGATGTTGTTCTGATTGATACGGCAGGACGTTCGCATCGAAATGAAGAACAGAAAAAGGATTTGTTAGAACTGATTGATACTGTAGATGAGGAGTGCAGAGAAGTATTTCTTGTGCTAAGTGCTACTACTAAGTATAAGGATTTGATCCGGATTACAGAGACTTATCGTATCATTGATGATTTTGGGATTATTTTTACTAAACTAGATGAAACAACTTGTATTGGAAATATCCTTAATGTGAAACTAATGACCAATGCACCGCTTTCGTATACTACTTGGGGACAGAATGTTCCAGATGATTTTGGCTGCATGGATGCACAAAGTATTGCGAAAAAGCTGTTAGGAGGAAACCGCTAATGGATCAAGCTACGAGTCTTAGAAATCTGGTAAGAGGTCATGAAGTACGGAAGAATGTAGCAACTGTGATTACCGTTACTAGTGGAAAAGGCGGTGTCGGAAAGTCAAATATGTCTGTGAATTTGGCCATACAGCTTCAGAATTTGGGAAAAAGGGTTATTATTCTGGATGCAGATTTTGGCTTGGCAAATGTTGAGGTAATGTTTGGAATCCGTCCGAAATATAGTCTTGCAGATCTGATGTTTAAGAACAAAGGGTTAAGAGAAATTATCTGTTCAGGTCCAAGAGGAATTGGTGTTATTTCAGGAGGGTCTGGAATACAGGAAATGGCGAATCTTACAAAGTACCAGATTGGTAATTTAACTTCAAAGCTATATGAACTGGATGATCTGGCGGATGTAATCATTATTGATACAGGAGCAGGAATTTCAGATGCAGTTTTGGAATTTGTAACACATAGTACCCAAGTTGTACTTGTTGCAACACCGGAACCTACATCCATCACAGATGCTTATGCATTGCTGAAATCAGTAAATAAAAGAGAGGATTTTGATAAAGCCAAATCAATTCAGATGATAACTAACCGGGTAGGCTCTACAAAAGAAGGAAAAGAGTTATTTGGAAAATTGGAAGTAGTGGTGAAGCGTTTTCTGGATGTGAGTATTGAATTCTTAGGGGCGGTTCCACAAGATGCGAACGTGTCAAAAGCAGTTATGCGTCAAGTACCTTTTTCCATTGCTTATCCTAATACACAGGCAACAGCAGCAGTATATGATATTGCCAATAAGCTCCTAGGCAATTCGGTACATGTGCAGAAGGACAAAAAAGGCATTGCATATCTATTTTCGAAGCTTATGCATAAATAGAGAGAAAGAGAATAATAGAGGGGAGAAAGCGTATGCTTAATGATATTGCTCAAATAGGAGATAGAATACATATAATTTTTATTGATGGGGAAGAAAAGAGAGAGAGAGAGGTCTGTCTAAACAGCAGGTTAGCTGAAATAATGGGGACAAATATAATAAAAGCTCCTATGCCTATTGTAAATGGAAAATATGTAGTTCTAGATTCGCTAAGACCCTATAATTTGGAATTTATAACGAAAAAGGGCATGTTTGAATGCCATGCCAGAATTATTCGGCATTTTAAAGAAAAGGCAAAATTTTTTGCTGTTTTTGAACTGACGTCAGAACTGGAAAAGATACAGCGAAGGGAATATTACCGGCTGCAATGTGTATTTGATATTAAATACAAACGTTCCATGGAGGGAAATATATACGAAAAGGATGATAAAGAGAAAGTCAGGAGAGTTGTTTACAAAGTGGGAGATGAGGAGAAAGAGCTGGTTTATGAGAAAAAGCAGGCTCCCTGGCATTCCGCTATTGTAACCAATATAAGTGGAGGTGGTGTACGCTTCAATTCAAGAGAAGCTTTGAGAAAAGGTGAAAATGTGTTACTGCAAATGCACCTAAAATTTGACGATGGCGAAGAAGAGTTTGAAGTGCCGGCCAAAGTCATTTTCTCGGGGGAAGTACAAGAACGATCTGATATTTTTGAAGCTCGAGTACAGTTTAGGGATATAACTCATCGAGAAAGAGAGTCCATTATCCGTTTTGTATTTGATGAAGAAAGAAGAATCAGACGTAGAAAAAAAGGATTGGTATAATTTGAAAAAAAATATTTTGATAATAGATGACTCTGCACTTATGAGAAGAGTGCTATCTGATATAATAAATAGTGTTTCAGATTATCAAGTTACTGGATTAGCAGTAAATGGATTAGAAGGACTTGACTGTCTGATTAAGAATTCCTATGATGCTGTGGTTCTGGACATTAATATGCCTAAGATGAATGGCCTGGAACTGATGGAGCAGATTAAGAAACACAGAATTAGAACGAATGTGGTCATTGTAAGCACAGTTGCCAAGGAGGGTGCTTATGAGACGATTCGTGCTTTGGAACTAGGAGCATTCGACTTTGTTACAAAGCCAGAAAGCTTCTATGAAACAAAATCAGACTCTTTTCGTGCAAAGTTATTACAAACAATTCACTACGCTACTCGCAGCACTAAACTGGAAAAAAATAATGATTTCAGTAACTCTATACATAAAAACAGAACAGATAGGGCATCAGATACAGTTCTCGAAAGAAAGACTAAAGAAGTCCGTAAGCCAAAACGTTCCCCTGTTAAGAATAATAAGCTGATTGCATTAGCTTGTTCAACTGGAGGACCAAAGGCATTACAGTCTGTTATACCGCAATTGCCCAAAAACTTAAATGCGCCTCTTCTTATTGTTCAGCATATGCCAGCAGGTTTTACACGTTCTTTGGCAGAGAGGCTAGATGAATTAAGTGAACTGGAAGTAAAAGAAGCAGAGGCTGGAGATGTTCTGGAAAAAGGAAAAGTTTATATTGCAAAGGGTGGCAATCATATGAGAATACAGCATCAGGGCAGCAGGGCAATAATTTCATTAGATAATGATCCGCCAAGAAGCGGATTAAGGCCATGTGCAGATTTTATGTATGATTCTTTGTGTGATTCTGCTTATGATGAAATCGTATGTGTTGTTTTAACAGGTATGGGCAGCGATGGAACAAAAGGGATATCAAAACTAAACGAAACCAAAAATATTTATGTAATAGCACAGGACATGGAAACATCAACTGTCTACGGGATGCCAAAGGCAATTGCCAAAGCTGGAATTGTTGATGAAGTATTGCCATTGGAAGAGATAAAAACAGCTATTACAAATTACGTGGGGGTGCAATAGAATGGATGTAAGCCAATATTTAGAGATTTTTATTGATGAAACAACAGAACATTTGCAAAGTTTGAATGAGCAGCTTTTAATTCTTGAAAAGGAACCTGACAATACGGATACAATTAATGAAATTTTTCGTGCCGCCCATTCATTAAAGGGTATGGCTGGTACCATGGGATACAAGCGTATGCAGCGCTTGACCCATGACATGGAAAATGTATTTTCAGAAATACGAAATGGCAAGATGAATGTAACTGCTTATCTGGTCGATACGTTATTCCAAGGCTTAGATGCACTTGAATCTTATTTAGCATGCATTCAGGAAACTGCTGATGAAGGAACAGAAGAACATCAGGATATTATTGATGCATTGAACAGTGTGTTAGCGGAAGGCCTTGGTGCAGAAAAGAAAGAAGAATCCAAAACAGAAAATTCCAATGTTGAAAAAGAAGCAGAGCCAGCTGGAGAAACTAAGTCATTAACCAAATATAAGGAATTAACTTTTGCTGATTATGAAAGACATGCCATGACAAAAGCAGTGCAGGAAGGCCAGAATGTTTTCGGCTTAACAGTTGAAATAGCAGAAAGCTGTCTGTTAAAAGCAGCACGTGCATTTCTTGTGTTTAAGGCATTAGAAGAAATCGGTGAAATTATTAAGTCTGTACCGGATGTACAGGATATTGAAGATGAGAAGTTTGAGTTGGATTTCAGCTTAATACTGTTGACCCGTAAGAGTATGGATGAGGTAAAACAGGCAGTTATGGCAGTATCTGAAATCAAAGATCTAGGCATCGGAAAAGTAGAGTTTGAAGCAGTTGAGGAAACTGTTTTAGAGAATAAGACAGTAGCAAAAGAAACATCTAAGGCTGTTAAGAAAACAGACAGTAAGAAAGAGAAGCCGGCAGGAGCCCAGGGCAAACAGGCAGGCAAGCCGGTCGTGAACCGTTCTGTACGTGTTGATATTGAAAAACTGGATGTATTAATGAATTTAGTAAGTGAGCTTATTATTGCGAAAAACGGTTTAGTTTCCATTGGCTCATCTGAAGGAGATAATCGTAATGATGCAAGCTTTAACGAGCAGATTGAATACTTAGAAAGAGTGACAACGAACTTACATGAATCTGTTATGAAAGTTCGTATGATGCCGATTGAGAGTGTAGTAAACAAATTCCCACGTATGATTCGTGACTTAAACAAGAAGCTGAATAAGAAAATGGAATTATACATGACAGGTGAGGATACAGAGTTAGACCGTACGGTTATTGATGAAATCGGAGATCCTTTGATGCACTTGCTTAGAAATGCTGCGGATCATGGACTTGAAAGCAACGAAGAACGTGTTGCTATGGGAAAACCAGAGGTAGGTTCTATTTTCTTAAATGCTTATCAGGACGGTAACAACGTTGTGATTGAAGTACGAGATGATGGTGGCGGAATCAATGTTGAAAAAGTTAAAAATAAAGCCATTGAAAAAGGCACAATTACGCCAGAACAGGCAGAGACAATGACAGATCAGGATGTAATTGATTTATTATTCCGTCCAAGCTTCTCAACAGCAGAAAAGATTTCTGATGTATCAGGAAGAGGAGTTGGCCTTGATGTTGTTAAAAACAAAATTGAAGGCCTTGGTGGAGACATTGAATGCAGAACCGTATTAGGGGAAG
This sequence comes from [Clostridium] polysaccharolyticum, assembly GCF_900111595.1. Classification (GTDB taxonomy): domain Bacteria; phylum Bacillota; class Clostridia; order Lachnospirales; family Lachnospiraceae; genus Clostridium_AI; species Clostridium_AI polysaccharolyticum. Next base: position 109,719 of record NZ_FOHN01000001.1, read on the forward strand.
GAAGTAACTTTATTATCCGTTTGCCATTAACATTAGCTATTATTCAGGCATTAATGGTAGAATTAAGCAATGAGAAGTATGCAATTGCATTGGGAAGCATTCAGACAATTGAAGATATTCCTGTAAATGAAATTAAATATGTACAGCAGAGGGAAGTTATTAATTTACGTGACAAAGTAATACCATTGATTCGCCTTCGAAATGTTCTTGATGTTGAACCAGCTGAGACTGAACCAGAGAGCCTGACAGTTGTAATTGTAGCAAAAGGAGATAAACTGGCTGGCCTTGTTGTAGATAACTTGATTGGACAGCAGGAAATCGTTATTAAGTCTATTGGCAAGTATATTAATAATAATAAGATTATCAGTGGTGCAACGATTCTTGGTGATGGTGAAGTTGCATTAATTATTGATGCAAATGCATTAGTTTAGGAGGTGGCTTTTTATGGATACAAATAAAGTTAATACTGCTGAAGGGAAACAGTATATTGTTGTCAGGCTAGGCTCAGAACAGTATGGCATTGATATAAAATATGTTGATAATATTGTCAGAATGCAAAGAATCACTCGTGTGCCCAAAGCGCAGAAATACTTTAAAGGTGTAATTAACCTTCGCGGTGAAATTATTCCGGTTATGAGTCTTCGTTTGAAATTTGGCCTGGAAGATGATGAGTATACGAATGCAACAAGAATAATTATTATCAAATTAGAGGCGCAATATGCAGTAGGCATTATCGTAGACGAAGTAAAAGAAGTTGTTACGTTAGAAGAGAGCAGCATTGAAAAGCCAAATTACGATAATAATGATGACAAAGCAGTATACTTAAACGGTATTGGCAAGCATGGAGACAGCTTGATTTCTCTGTTAAATATTTCAGGTGTGATTGTGGAAAAGGAAGCTCAATAAAGAGGTGGAATAGTGTCTAAATTAGATTTGGAACATATGGGGTCGATGGAATATGATGTTCTTCGTGAAATAGGAAATATAGGTGCTGGTAATGCGACTACTGCATTATCGCAAATGGTAAATTTAAAGATCGACATGAAAGTACCTAAAGTAGAATTGCTGGAGTTTAAAGAGTTATCAGACATTGTAGGTGGTGCTGAAAGTCTTGTTGTAGGAATTTTACTGACACTAGAAGGCGATATTGATGGCATGATGATGTTTATGATGGATAAATGTTCGGCAAGGCATATTGTAAATCTTCTTATGAATTTGGATTTGGAAGAACTGGAAGTTGAGGATTTTTCAGAGATGGATTTATCAGCTTTGCAAGAGATTGGGAATATTATTGCAGGTGCTTATTTATCTTCGTTATCACAGTTGACGAATATGACTATCATGTCTTCTGTTCCTTACTTGTCAATTGATATGGCTGGTGCTATTTTAAGTGTGCCTGCGATTGAATTTGGAAAGGTTGGAGACAAAGCTTTGCTGATCCAAAGTCAATTTGGTGAAAAGGAAAAAGAAGTGAATGGCTACTTTATCTTAATACCGTCGATGAACTCTTATGAAAAAATAATGTCGTCATTAGGATTATAGGAGAGAGTTATGAAAAAAATGATTAGGGTAGGTATGGCGGACCTTAATATATGTACAGCTCCAAATGCAATTACGACACTAGGTCTTGGGTCATGTGTAGGAATTGTCCTATATGACCCAAGTAAAAAAATGGCAGGGCTGGCACATATCATGCTACCTGATAGTACTAAGATAAAGATGAATGAAAATAAAGCAAAATTTGCAGATACAGGCATAGAGTTGCTTTTACAGGAACTTGAAAAAGCAGGTGCAAACCGGCGGAATTTACTAGCTAAGATTGCAGGTGGTTCACAGATGTTTGCATTCCGTTCCAATAATGACATGTTAAGGATTGGAGAACGTAATGTAGAAGCCACGAAGGAAAAGCTAAAACAGCTAGGAATTCGTATAGTGGCAGAAGATACCGGTCGCAACTATGGAAGAACAATAGAGTTTTATCCTGAGACAAATGAACTGATAATTAAAGCAGTAGGAAAACAAATTCGGGTGATTTAGTTTGAAATATGCGAGACAGGAGTTCAGATTATGAAAACAAGATATATTCCAGCAGGAGTTATGCTGACTGCAGGTATTGTCACGTGTGTAGTCAGTATTGTACAGAAGCAGGAAGTCATAAGAAGTCTGGTTACTTTGCTGACTGTTCTGATTCTCTTCTATATTATTGGTCTTATTGCAAAATTCTTTATTGACCGAATATTAAAGGATTTAAAGAAAACAGAAAATAATGATGCTGTAGAAGCTGATGATATTGCAGAAGAAGCTGAGGATAGTGAGAATATATCATCAGATGTTGAAAATAGTTCCGACAGCCATGGCAAAAATAGACTATAATTGTTATAGGAGGGTATCATGACCGAAGAGGAAAGATTAAAATTGTGGGAGCAGTATTCCAAAACAAAAGATACAAATATTAGGGAACAATTAATCATAGAATATGCTGGACTTGTAAAAATTGTTGCTGGCCGGCTTAATATGTATCTTGGCTATGCCGTAGAACAGGACGATTTAGTTGGATACGGCACATTTGGCCTTATAGATGCAATTGATAAATTTGATTGCTTAAAAGGAATAAAGTTTGAAACTTATGCTAGTCTTCGAATCAGAGGTTCCATTTTGGATCAGATTAGGAAAATGGATTGGATTCCTCGTACACTCAGACAAAAACAAAAAAAGATAAATCAGGCAATGCAGAAGCTAGAGACATATAATGGGCGAAGAGTTACAGACGAAGAAATTGCTAATGAACTGGAAATTACAGTTGAAGAATATGAAAAATGGCAAAGCCAGATGAAGGTAACAAATCTTGTTTCATTGGATGAGTTTTTGGAACAGGGTTCTGAGATACAGCAGCCAAGTAATTCCAGTTCACATTTCGAGCAGCCGGAAAAGGTGCTTGAAAAGCAGGAAGTGAAACAGATTTTGTTAGAAGTATTAGAGACATTGACCGAAAATGAAAGAAAAGTAATTACACTGTATTACTTTGAAGAACTTACATTAAAGGAAATTAGCTATATACTGGAGGTTTCAGAATCGCGTATCTCTCAGCTGCATACGAAAGCACTGCAGAAGATGAAAAAGAAGTTGGGAAATATTGAATTTTTTTAGAAAGACAAGAAAGCAAGTTAGCAGGTGAAGGTATGAATAGTATAAATGGTTATTTTCAAGTTGTGCCTAAAGAGGATGGTACATATTTAAAAATGTTTCCACCAGTAAATGGCGGAGAACAGATTCAAACAGATGAATTGAAGAAATATCTGGATAACTGTGGAGTGAAGGAATATGATCTTCATGAAGTTATGAATTACTTGTGTAGCAATGAAGTTCATGAAGTAAAAATTTCAGCAAAAGTCTGCTGGGCTATTTTAGAACGTATGGAACTTTTATATGACAAAAGCCGCAGAGTGGGTGTAGTTAGATTCTACCCGCCTTCAGCGAATGGGAAAAACCTGAATAAGAAAGAAATTCTCGATGAACTAAAACAGAAAGGTGTTGTACACGGTATTGTTGAAGAAAGCATCGATCAGTATTTACGTCATCGAGTTTATTGTACAAATATAGTTGTTGCAAGAGCTACTTTGCCAGTAGAGGGAAAGGATGCAAAAATAGAATATTTTTTTAACACAGAAATTACATCAAAGCCAAAATTAAATGAAGATGGAAGTGTGGATTTTCATAGACTGGATAACATGAGCAAGGTAAAGGAAGGGGAACTGCTTGCCAGGCTTACAGTAGCTGACAGAGGAACTCCAGGTACTGATATTATGGGGGGGACTATTTCACCAAAACGTGTGAAAGCAAAAATCCTGAAAAAGACCCAGTATACGATTCTGTCAGATGACGGTTTGGAACTGTTCAGTGCTGTATCAGGCCATGTTACATTGGTAGATGACAAAGTGTTTGTTTCTGATGTTTATGAAGTTCCTGCAGATGTAGATGCTTCAACGGGAGATATTGATTACGATGGCAATGTTCTGGTTAGAGGAAATGTAAGGACTGGTTATATAGTCAGGGCAAAAGGCAATATTGTAGTAAACGGTGTAGTAGAAGGTGCTACTCTGGTTGCTGATGGTGAAATTGTATTAAAACGAGGCATTCAAGGAATGAATCGAGGCATTTTACAGGCAAATGGAAATATTGTTACAAAGTTTATTGAGAATTCTACTGTAAAATCAGGAGGAACGATTTCAACCGAAGCTATTCTGCATAGCAGTATTGAGGCAAAGAATGAGATAATAGTTGGAGGAAAAAGAGGCTTAGTAACAGGTGGAGAATTAAAAGCAGGTTCTAAGATTTCCTTGAAAGTAGCAGGTTCCACTATGGGAACTGCAACAGTGCTTGAAGTAGGGATTGATCCAGCTATCAGTGAACGTTACCGTGAAGTAGAAAAGCGTATTGATGATTTGAAAAGAGAACAGACACAGTTAGAGCAGGCTTTTCAATTACTGAAAAAGAAGGTAATGCAAGGTGCAAAATTGCCAGCGGATAAAATTATGTTTATTAAATCCATTCCTTCCAAAATAAAAGCGGATGAAACAGAAATGGAGTATTTATTGGACGAGTATCTTGCATTAAAGGAAGTTTTGGATGAAATGAACAAAGGTACAATCGAAGTGCAGAACATGATTTATCCTGGAGTAAAATTATTGATTTCCAACTTAGCTTATTTTATACGGACGGAGGAACATCATTGCAGGTATTTAAAGGTTGATGGAGAAGTGAAGAGCGTTTATTTATAATTTAAGAAAGAAGGAATTATATGCCGATTAATCCTATAGATGTGTTTACTATGCCTCCAAAATCACAGGAGACTTCCCATTTGCAAAAAAACAGTCTGGATCGTGCAGTGAATGGGGAACATGTAGCCAGTCAGCAGTTTCAAGATAAGGTAAACCGGAATATGCAGAAAACAGTCCATGCAAAAGACAAAGAAGAAAATGGGTTTCGGTTTGATGCAAAGGAAAAAGGGCAGAATGAATATCAGGATAACCGGAGGCGCAGGAATGGAAAAACAGCACCAGAGGAACCAAAGACTAGGCTTCCTAGAATGAACGGAAGCTCATTCGACATTTCTATTTAGCCAAAGGACAAAATTAGAAATATTGGAGTAAAAAGATGCAGGGATTTTATATTGTATTAATTATTCTGGGGATCATTTGCGTGATCCTCAGCTTTATGTTAGCAGAAAGACTGGAAGGCAGAAGCAGTGAAAATGAATTTCACATTTCAGAAGATATGTTTAATCTCTTTATAAAAAAGAATGAAGAAAGTCTGGAAAGTGCTTTGAGGGCACATGCAGATACGATAAAAGAGGACACATTAGAAGACGTGAAAAAGGAATTAAACCGTATGGCCAATGAAAAAATAATGGCGGTAGATGAGTTTTCTGACAGTGTGCTTGAGAAAATAAACCAGAATCATTCAGAAGTTATTTTCCTATATAACATGTTAAATGAAAAGGAAAGAGAGCTGAAAGAACTAGTGGCTGATGTAAACAAGGCGGCTAATAAAGGTGTTGCAAAGAGTGAAAGTCCATCAGAAAATGCAGGGGGCAAAGAGACGAAGAAAGCCCGCAAGGCCAGCAACAGAGAAAAAAATAATATGAAACCCGCTAGTCAGGGACAGGTGGAGAAAGCAGATAAGCTAGTGCTTTCTGAGGAAGAGAAAAAGTCTGAGGCTGATTCCAGAGAGGAAGTTTTAAGACTGTACCAGCAGGGGCTTTCGGCTACTGAGATTGCCAGACAGCTGCAGATGGGCCAAGGAGAAATCAAGCTGATTATAGATTTGTATCAAGGAGCAAGATAATGAAAGTAAAGTATTTTTTAAGAGGATTAGGAATCGGAATTCTTGTTACCACTTTGCTTTTATTTGCAGGTACAAGAAAAAATGAAAATGCAAAACTGACAGATAAACAGATAATTGAGCGTGCTAAGGAACTGGGCATGCTAACCAAAGATGAAGTAAGTGATTATAAAATGGATAAGAATCTTGAAGATATTAAAACATCGTTAAGTGATATAAGCAGTCCGGCACCTTCCAAGAAGGCAGAGGTTAAACAAGATAAGGCATTGAAAAGAGAAACCTCAGACAGTACAAAGAGTCCTGATCCATCAAAGAAAGCAGAGAAAGAGAACAGGCATATGGCTTCTGTAAAAATTGAAACTGGCATGACTTCACAGTCTGTTGCCAGATACTTGTATCAGGTAAATGTGATAGGAAATGCTTCTGATTTTAATGAGTATATGAAGGAGCATAATGTCAGCCAGAAAATACGTGCAGGAGAGTATGAGATCCCTACGGATGCCACCTATGCAGAAATTGTTGAAATCATTACTTAATCGAAAATAGGACTTGCTTTTCATTTGGTGTTATAGTATAATTTCTAATTGTGAGAAAATTACACGTGTGTGGATTTTTATGCCTGTGCCCTTGCGGTTGCATAAGAATAGGAAACATGCGGAAGTATAACAAAATGGAGGTATAACGATGAGCGTTATTTCAATGAAACAATTATTGGAAGCTGGTGTACATTTTGGACATCAGACAAGAAGATGGAACCCTAAGATGGCTCCTTACATTTACACAGAAAGAAATGGTATCTACATTATTGATTTACAGAAATCTGTAGGTAAAGTTGATGAAGCTTACAATGCTATCAAGGATATCGTTGCGGATGGCGGTACTGTACTTTTCGTTGGTACGAAAAAACAGGCTCAGGATTCTGTTAAGTCTGAAGCTGAAAGATGTGGAATGTACTACGTTAACGAAAGATGGTTAGGTGGTATGTTAACAAACTTCAAAACGATCCAGGGTAGAATCAATAGATTAAAACAAATCGAAACAATGTCTGAAGATGGTACATTTGATGTATTGCCTAAGAAAGAAGTTATCGAATTAAAGAAAGAATGGGCTAAGCTTGAAAAGAACCTTGGCGGCATTAAAAACATGAAGAAGATCCCAGATGCTATTTTCGTTGTTGATCCTAAGAAAGAAAGAATCTGTATCCAGGAAGCACACTCTTTAGGAATTCCTCTAATCGGTATCGCTGATACAAACTGTGATCCAGAAGAATTAGACTATGTAATCCCAGGTAACGATGATGCTATCCGTGCGGTAAAATTAATCGTTGCTAAAATGGCTGACGCTGTTATCGAAGCAAATCAGGGTTCATCTATGGATGGAGCTGACGTTGCTGCTGCTGAAACAGCAGAAGAAACTGCAGAATAATTTCTAAACATTCGAGTATACAGTATTTGAATAAAGAATATCGGAGGGAATAGATATGGCTATCACAGCTTCAATGGTGAAAGAACTAAGAGAAATGACTGGCGCAGGTATGATGGATTGTAAAAAAGCATTATCTGCAACAGATGGGGATATGGACAAAGCAGTAGAATTCTTAAGAGAGAACGGTCTTGCTAAAGCTGAAAAGAAAGCTGGCAGAATTGCTGCTGAAGGTATTGTAACTACTAACATTTCTGCTGATGGCAAAGTTGCTGCTATTGTAGAAGTTAATAGCGAAACAGACTTTGTTGCTAAGAATGAAACATTCAGAAATTATGTAGCTGACGTTGCTGCACAGATTGCTGCTAATGACTATGCTGATATTGAGGCATTTTTAGCTGCTCCTTGGGCTAAAGATACTTCTAAGACTGTAAAAGAGGAGCTGGCTTCCATGGTTGCAACAATTGGTGAAAACATGAACATCAGAAGATTTGCAAAAATCTCTACAGATGGTGTTGTTGCTTCTTACATCCATGCGGGTGGTAAAATTGGTGTTATTGTAGAAGCTGCTGCTTCTGAAAACAACGCTGCTGTTCAAGAATGCTTAAAGAATGTTGCAATGCAGGTTGCAGCTTTAAATGCGAAATATACAAGCGATGCAGAAGTGGATCAGGAATATATTGAGCATGAAAAAGAAATCTTGAAAGTACAGGCTAAGAATGAAAAACCAGATGCGAACGATAAGATTATCGACGGTATGGTTATGGGCCGTATCAAGAAACAGTTAAAAGAAATCTGTCTGTTAGATCAGGTTTATGTAAAAGCGGAAGACGGAAAACAGTCAGTTGGAAAATATGTTGAATCTGTGGCAAAAGCCAACGGAATCGACTTAACAATCAAATCTTTTGTACGTTTTGAAACAGGCGAAGGTTTAGAGAAAAAAGAAGAAAACTTCGCAGAAGAAGTTGCAAAACAAATGGGTATGTAATACTCAGCATTCGAAACAATTTAAGTATCGAAGGGCAAATTTATCGAAAGTTGAATTTAGCTTGTTGCAAAGTTTAACATGGTCGGAAAAATCAATATAATCAAACATCAAACAATTAAGGACAGTTAGGCATTTGCCTACCTGTCCTTTTTCGCAATAAGAAAGGAGCTGGAGCTTTGCGAAGAATGAAGCGGACGATATTAATAATACTGGCATGTTTAGCAATTGGAGCAGGAGCGGCAGTTATTGCTTTGGTTGCTGGCAAGCAGGAAACATCAGGAGGGATTTCTCTTATTACTGGAAATGCAAGGGAACATGATATGGATGTCATCTATATAAATGCTGGTAAAGCTGATTCTATGCTTTTAAAGATTGACGGACAAGCCTTTTTGATTGATACAGGGTTAAAAAAGTCCGTTAAAATGATAAAGAAAGTATTAGGTAAATATGGAGTATCTTCCTTAGAAGCTGTTTTTTTGTCTCATAGACATTCGGATCATGTTGGCGGATTAGAAAAAATTGCGAAGAGTTATCCTATAAAGAAACTGTATTCACCAGCGATATCCAATTGTTCAGAGGAAGCAGAAAATAGTATTGATAGAAAAGCAGATGAATTAAATATTTCTTTAAAAAAACTTTCAGCAGGTGACAGGGTGCCATTAGTAGAGGATGTAACTATGGAAGTATTAGGACCTTTAGAGGAGAATAAAGAAGATGATAATGATAATTCGCTGGTATTAAGAATATTTGTAAATAAGAGAGTTTTTCTGTTTACAGGAGACATGCAGTTCTCAGAAGAAAAGACGCTGCTGGATGCAGGAGTAGACGTTTCAGCAGATATTTATAAAGTGGGAAACCATGGAAATCCAGATGCAACTTCCGAAAAATTTGCGAAAGCGGTATCTCCTGAAATTGCAATAATTACAACTGACACAGAGAAGGATCAGGATTCTGCTAATAAAAGAGTAATTTCTTCTTTTAAAAAGGCAAAAGTGTTACTTACGCAGGATTATGATTTAGGGATTCGGATAACAGTTGATGGAAACGGTAAAATAGCAGCAGGTCAGGCTTAGGAAGGAGCGCAGAATGAAATTAACTGCTTTGTGTTACATTGAGAAAGAGGAGCAGTATTTAATGCTTCACAGAGTATCTAAAAAACATGATCCCAATAAGGATAAATGGATTGGTGTTGGAGGCAGATTTGAAGAAAATGAGAGCCCAGAAGAGTGTATGCTAAGAGAAGTAAAAGAGGAAACAGGTCTTGAGCTGACAAAATACAGATATCGAGGGCTTATTACATTTGTGTCGGACCAATGGGAAACGGAGTATATGCACTTATTCACTGGCACCGATTTTGAAGGAGCAATAAAAAAGTGCGAAGAAGGAAAACTGGAATGGATTCCTAAAAATGAACTTCTTTCACTAAATATATGGGAAGGGGATAAAATTTTTTTAGAATTATTGCAGAAAGAAAACCGTTTTTTTACTGTTAAATTGGAGTATATTGGAGAAATATTGCATAGTTCTTCGGTAAAAGTCTGGTGAGTGAAAAAAAAATCATGAAATTACTTGTATAGGAGTTGTTTCAGTGATAAAATAAGGGAAATTGAACTATATTAATTAGTAATTTTAGGAGAGTAAGATGGATAATGAAAGTACTGATGGAATGCAGTTAGATTTGCTACAAGCTGTCAGAGCTGTTCTGAAAAAATGGCCCATCATATTGTGTTTAGCATGTATCGCCAGTTCTTTGTCATATTTCTATTATATGAAACATAACAGTTCTTATTATACCAGCTATGGAAAAATATACATTATAGATCGGGATGAGACAGGATTAAATCTGTCCATTGATGATTTGAACATAGGCAGTCAGCTTGTGGAAGATTATAAAGAACTGATACGCAGCCGTTTTGTATTAGAGCGTGTGATAAAGAAATTAGGACTTGAAATTACATATGAAGAGTTAGCGGCTTGTGTAAGTGTAGAGAGTCCGCTTGAGACTCGTATCATTCAAGTAGCAATGCAATACGATGACAGGGTCAAAACACAGCATATATTAAATGCTATTGAGTATGTTACATGCAATGATTTAGCTAGTAAGCTTGGCACTGAGCATCCTACAATAGTTGAAAAAGCTTGTGAGCCAGAGATGCATATTAAGTATTCGCCGCTTGTTAAGGCTGCTGAAATCTTTTTTGTTGTTTCGTTTCTTATAGCAGGAGTCATCGCTGGTGCCGATATCTTTAATAGGAATGTTCGACGCAAAAATGACATAGTAAATGGCCTTAATATAGAAATGCTTGGGGATGTACCTTATGTGCTGGTTCACAGAATACCTATAAAAATCAGAAAATAAACAGTAAATATAGTTGAAAATAGAGAGGATATTATGGATGATTCAGAAATTGTGCTAGATATTGGAAAAGGCTTGCAGAAATACTTGGATAAGAAGATAATAGAATTTAGTGCTAATCTGCAATTGCAAGAAGAAAAGAATACAGCAGTATTATTTACAAGTACATACGAAGGAGAAGGAAAAACTACGCTGTCTCTTTTACTGGCTATAGAACTTGCAGAAAGTGGAAAGAAGGTAATCTGGCTAGACTGCGATTTTCATAAGAGGAGGAATGCGTATAAGTTAAACCCAGCGAGGACAGAGAAAAAGGACGATAAGTTTTGGGGACTTATTGATTATTTGAATTTGTCATGTGAAAAAGAGAAAATTATTTATTCTGTTAAGAATAAAAATTTAAATGTTATACCAGTCGGGAGTACCAGAAAAGGTGCTCGTGAACTGATTGGTAAGCCGGTTTTTCAAGAACTGATTAATCAGCTAAGGAAAGAATATGATTACATCATATTAGATGGATCTGCCGCTGGAGTATTTTTAGACAGCAGGATTATGGCATCCAAATGTGATGGTGTTATATATGTCATTGAGTACAACCGAGTAAAGAAAGCATTTGTAAAAGAAACAATGGGAGAAATACGAAAATACAAAGGCAGAATCCTGGGAGCTGTATTAAACAAATCTAGAGATTAAAAGGTGAAAAAGCAACAATAAAAACATGTCTAAAAAGGTGTCTTAGTAAGGCAGAGTTTTCCTGATTAATGAAGAGCAAACGTGTTTGACTGGATAATTTTAATGGTGAAATGACTTAAAATTACGGCTAGTTCAGAAAACTTATTCTTGAATTGTAAAATGTCAACATAAGCTGATAAAGTAAGGTAGGGGATTAAAATGAATTACGTAGTAAGAAAAAAAGTGGAAAATGCAGATAAGAAACGAAAAGGAAACAATGAAAACAGTTTTATCGCAAAGGCTTTAAGATGGTGCAGGATAAAGCAGGTATATTTAATGCTGTTTGATATATTGGCAGCCAATGCAGCTTTTTTCATAGGATTATGGATGCGTTATGATTTTGTATGGTCAAATATTCCAGCTGAATGCATTACGGTTTATAGAAGATGTCTTTTAAGTTATTCGGTATTAGTAATGCTTGTATTCCAAATGCTTCATCTGTACAAAAGTATTTGGCGTTATGCAAGTTATAATGAGCTGCATAAACTTATTGTGGGAAACTTTATTACCACGGTTTTTCATTATCTTGTGGTGTCAGTTTCTGCAGGTTACATGCCCGTGTCTTATTTTATGATAGGACCAATGTTACAGTTCTTTTTTACCGTAGGAATTCGTTTTTCCTACCGCTTCGTTTACTTAATGAGCCATATGCGTACAAAAGAATCGAAAAAAGTCAGTTCAAGGAATGCTATGATTATTGGAGCTGGTTCTGCAGGAAGAATTTTAGTTCGGGATATTTTAAGTTCAAGCGAAACAAATCTGGTACCATGCTGTATTATAGACGATGATCCAGGCAAATGGGGATGTTTTATTGACGGAATACCTGTTTTAGGTGGACGTGATGATATTTTGATTAATGTTGAAAAGTACGACATAAAGCAGATTCTGTTTGTAATTCCAACCGCAACCGCACAGCAGAAAAGGGATATACTGAATATATGCAACGAGACTGGCTGTGAACTGAAGAGTCTGCCAGGAATTTATCAATTGGTAAATGGAGAGGTTTCCTTGACTAAGATGAAAGATGTTGCGGTAGAAGATCTGCTAGGCCGTGAGCCAATCCGAGTAAATATGGATGAGATTTTTGAATCATTAGGTGGCAAAACGATTCTGGTTACAGGTGGAGGGGGATCCATAGGCAGCGAACTTTGCAGGCAGATTGCTGTTCAGTCTCCAAAGCGCTTAATCATCTTTGATGTATACGAAAACAATGCATACGATATAGAACAGGAACTTAGACGCAAAATTCCCGATTTAAATTTGACAGTTTTAATTGGTTCTGTTAGGGATACTAGAAGAATTAATTCTGTATTTGCCCAGTATAAACCTGATATCGTATATCATGCAGCTGCACATAAGCATGTTCCGCTTATGGAAACAAGTCCATGTGAAGCAATTAAGAACAATGTTCTAGGTACATATAAAACGGCATATGCCGCACTGAAATATGGATGTAAACGTTTTGTGCTGATTAGCACAGATAAAGCGGTGAATCCAACTAACATAATGGGAGCCAGCAAACGTTTATGTGAAATGGTGATTCAGACCATGGATGCTGTCAGTAAGGCTGGCCGGTTTGAAATGCTTCCAAATCTGCGAAGCTACAAGGAAGCCCCTAAAAATTCAACAGGAAGATCTGCTAATCTGAGGAGCATATCGAAAGATGGCAATCAGTCTGGAAAACTAAAACAGAATAAAACGGATTTTGTGGCGGTACGCTTTGGAAATGTGTTAGGAAGCAATGGTTCTGTTGTTCCTTTATTCAAAAAGCAAATTGAAAATGGTGGTCCTGTTACCGTTACCCATCCAGATATTATTCGTTATTTTATGACTATACCAGAAGCCGTGAGCCTTGTGCTGCAGGCTGGAACCTATGCCAAAGGCGGGGAAATATTTGTATTAGATATGGGAGCACCTGTAAAAATTGATACATTAGCAAGGAATTTGATTAAGCTTTCCGGTCATAAGATTGATGAGATTAGGATTGTGTATACTGGTTTAAGGCCAGGGGAGAAGTTATATGAAGAGAAGCTGATGGAGGAAGAAGGAATGAAGAAAACTCCAAATGATCTGATTCATATAGGAAAACCAATTCCTTTTGATATGGAAGAATTCTGGGAAAAATTAGAGAAGCTGACGGAATTATCTTATTCTAATAGTCTAAAGACAATTGACATGGTGGCGGATATGGTGCCTACTTTCCATTCAGCAGAAGAAGATTTAGAGAGGTCAGGAGATACCTTTAAGGAACTGTATGAAGAGGCTGCAGAAGTAAAAAGCAAGAAACATAAAAGAAAAGCAAATATTGCATCTTATTAAATTAAGGAATTAGCGGATTAATCATAGAAAAGAAGGATAGAATTTAGACAAATGGGAATAAAACAGAAAAGTATATTATTTAGAAAGTGAAGGTGCTGAGTGTGGATTTGGCTAAGATAGTGGATATGCACATTCGGATGTGGTCTCCAAGAGAAATTCTAGGTTTTGGACTTCTTTTACTAGTTGTTACCGCATTTTTATACAGACAGGTAAGACGAAAGACTCTTTTTCTTTCACAGGCAATTTCCATTTGGCTGGAATTACTGTTTTTAGGTGTTGTGTTTTCATCCACGGTTTTTACGAGAACAGAGTCACCTTTGCAGTTTCAATTAAAATTATTCTGGTCATGGGAAATTGCCATAGAAGGAAACAAAGAAATACTGGTAGAAATACTCTTAAACTTTTTGCTGCTTGTTCCAGCGGGAGTATTGCTTCCTATTATCTTTCATGGAACTGTAAAGCCACGTTATGGCTGGTTAATTGGTGTAACTATATCGTTCAACATAGAAATTTTGCAGCTTATTCTCCATAGAGGAATGTTTGAATGGGATGATATACTGCACAATAGTCTAGGGTGTATGTTTGGATGTATCATTATGAACAGGAATTATAAATTGAAAGCGAGCAAGAAGATAAAATCAGATATAAAAACTAATACTTGAAGCAGGTGACTTTGCGAGTTAAAATAGTTTAGGAAAAATGAAAGAGAAACATAAATCTGGAGGTAGTTATGTACGACTATTTAATTGTAGGAGCTGGTTTATTTGGCTCCATTTTTGCATATGAAGCAAAAAAAGCTGGCAAAAGTGTATTGGTAATTGATAAAAGAGAGCATGCAGGTGGAAACATTTATACGGAGGAAATAGAAGGAATACAGGTACACAGATATGGAGCACATATTTTCCACACAGATAACAAAGCAGTATGGGACTATGTACAGCAGTTTGCTGAATTTAACCGTTATACCAATAGCCCCGTTGCCCGTTACGGAAACGAACTTTACAATCTGCCATTTAACATGAATACATTTGCCCAGATGTGGGGGGTGTTTACTCCTGAAGAGGCAAAGAAAAAAATTGAAGAACAAGTAAAGGCAGCAGGCATAAAAGAACCTAAGAATTTAGAAGAACAGGCAATTTCGCTAGTTGGAACAGACATCTATGAAAAGCTGGTAAAAGGTTACACAGGAAAACAATGGGGAAGGCCTTGCACGGAACTTCCAGCTTTTATTATCAGACGTCTGCCAGTTCGTTTTGTATATGATAATAATTACTTCAAGGATAAATATCAAGGAATTCCAGTGGGAGGATATACACAGATTGCTGAAAAAATGCTGGAAGGTGTTGAAGTCCGTTTGAACACCGATTTCTTTGCCAATAGAAAAGAGTATGAATTGCAAGCGAAAAAAATTGTGTTTACTGGAATGATTGATGAATATTATGATTACTGTTTTGGTGAATTGGAATACAGAAGTCTTTCGTTTGAGACTGAGACGCTGGATATAGAGAATTACCAAGGAAATGCGGTTGTTAATTATACAGAGTATGAAGTGCCTTATACACGTATTATTGAGCATAAACATTTTGAGTTTCAGTGTCAGGGAGAGAATCCTGTTTCGAAAACGGTGATAACAAAAGAGTATCCAGCACAATGGAAACGTGGGGATGAGCCATATTATCCGCTGAATGATGAGAGAAATAATACGTTATATGAGCAGTATAAGAAATTATCTGAAAAAGAGGACAAGGTTATTTTTGGTGGAAGATTAGGAATGTACAAATATTTCGATATGCATCATGTGGTAGCCGAGGCATTAGCTTGTGTTGAGAAAGAATTAAATCAATAAATAAAAGAAGGTAAGATTTATGTGGAAACACATAGTTCTTACCTTTTTTATGTCCTAATTAAGAATTATGGCATTATTTTATTGGCATGATTTAAGAATTGTATGATTTCTTCGGAAGGTATTGGCTTGGAGTAATAATAACCTTGCAGATAATCGCAGTTAAGATTGTCTAAGGTATCCACCATTTCCTTTGTTTCAACTCCTTCTACAACGATTTTCTTATCAATGGACTTAATGGTTGCAATCAGCTGCCTTAGTACGTTATAACTCTTATCATCTTTCATGGCTGGCCATAGGATGCTCTTGTCAATTTTTACGATATGTAGTGGCAGTTTAATCAAATAGTGAGTTGTGGAATAACCAGTTCCATAGTCATCCATGGAAAAGGTGGAACCAGCCTCAATAAGTCGTTCCATGTTTCTGATTAGCTCTTTTACATTATGTGCCTGGGCTGTTTCTGTAATCTCAAAATTTAACTGGGAAGGAGATACGCTGTATTCATGCATGACATCTAATAAATCCGTTGCAAGCATTGGATTATCACATTCAACACTAGAGAGGTTGTATTCAATATAATCAACGCCAAGAGATTTGATATCGTTATCGTGTATAAAGGCACATACCTTCCGGAAGGCGATAGAACTTACATCAATGATCATGCCGTTTTTCTCTGCAATCTGTATGAATTCATCTGGTGGAATAAACCCTAATTCTTCATCGTTTAATCTAAGCAGTGCTTCTAAGGATTTTATACAGTGTCTGTTTAAATCATAGATTGGCTGGTAGTACATTTCAAAGGAATTCTTTTCAATGGCTTTTTTCATTGCATATATGACCTGCTGTTCTCGCTGGACAATCGCCAGATACTTTCCAGTTGCATAAGAGACCTGGTGAGACTGGTTTTTGTTCATATCCAGAAGAGTATTGTTAATTTCATCAATTAGCTGCTGGCCATTTTTGGCAAAGTACGGATTTTCTGCTAAACAGAAAATGGAACTTAACCGTTCTAAACGTCCGTTTAAGGAAAAGGGTTCTTGAAAATGGTCTTGTATAAGTTTTATAGCTGCACTAATTTCTTCCTGCTTACTGTCTACAAACATTGCATAGCCAACATTGTACAAAGCATAAATATTATCTTTGTCAAAAGTCTGGTACAAAAAACTGATTAACCGTTTATTCAGTTCATCAATAGCAGCCTGTCCTAACACTTGTTCCACGTAGGTATATTCTCTTATAGTAAAGGCAACAATGGTAAAGTTTTTCTTTGCACTAAAACAGGCTGCTGCTTTTTCGATAAAAGCTTTGTTGTTCAGGCAGCCAAGATATTTATCAAAATAAATATCATCATTGCTCAATGAATTAAAAATAGTAAAGGCGAAAATCGTTAAGAGCAGGCTGTTCAGTATGATATCGGGAGAATTATATTGAATGATTCCGCCAATAGCTGTTGTTGCAAATAAATAGAATCCTGAAATTCTTATAAAGTTACTAAACTGTTTAAAGTTTCGCAATACTACAGCCAGTATACTAAACGATAACAGAACATATAACCCATACCACGCAAAGAAGAATGGACCATTATGATAGATGCCAGTGGAATCGTAGTAAAAAATTGCATGTGTAAACAGAGTAAGCAGTGTAAACAGAACGGCTGTTATTGCAGATAAGACTAGGACAAAATTGCTACAGGCTTTTTTTGGATCAGATTTGCCAGTTTCGCATAAAAAAATAAAGAAGATTATATAGATTCCAGCGTGTAAAAGCAGATAGGCAAAACGTACTAAGCACAGATAAGGAATCGATATATGCTGTTCCTTTGGAACAAGGAAGAAGCTGGTTTCAATAACGGAAAGTGCAAGGCTAAGAACCAGCATGACACATATTAAGTGATTTTTTCTATTATGGTACTTTTGTTTCATATAGAAACTAATAGTAAGTAAAAAAGTAAAAATAAAAGATGCAATGCTAAACTCAATGGTATTTGATAGCATACGTGAAAATCACCGCCTTATTTATTTCAGTAATAACTAATTATATCATACATTTTGTAAATAAACAATGTAAAAAGGAGTATTTTAGCCTTCTTTGTCCATGAATAGGGAATTGGGTTACGCTTCATTCCTTATGATAAATGCCTTATCCTTAAAAAGTGAAATAATAAGAATGATTTTGGAATAAAATAAACTATGGAAAAAGAGGTGTAATATGAACAGAGTTGTAGTATACAGTATCACCCTGATCGGGTTGCTTTTGTTTAGCAATTCCATTGAGAATAAACGTTTTCCTATAGATAAACTCTTTAATGCAGTTGGCATGTCGTATCAGAAACTAATGCGGTCCACAAATCCATCTGGAAGAGTTCTCGTTAAAGGTTCTTTATGTTTTTTTGTTGGGCTAACTGCAGTTTTTTCATATGAAAGAAGTCTTGAGATATTAGACAAGGCTCCTCAATATAAAATCTGCCTGATGTCCTGCATTCTTTTTACAATGGCTTTATCTGCTCTTTATTTTTTGTTTGGCATTCCGCTTTTCATATTTTCAAAAATAGAAATCTTAATACAGACTGTAAAGAGGAAAAATTTAAGCCTGCGTTTTTTGGCAACTACCTTCATTTTATTTGTTTATGCTTTTTTTCTAGTATATTGGAAAGAGACTATGGTAGCTTGTGGAAAAGTTGTACTGGTGGGTCTGATAGTATCTTACATGCTGAATATGAGCATGCTGATTCATATAAGCATGGAACCAGTAAACTGTCATTTATGCAGATGTCAGAGAAAACAGAAAATAGAAGAAAAGTACCCATTAAAAATAGTTCTCGCAGGTGCTTTAATTCTCATATTGCTGATTGTGTTTAACCTGTTCCTGGGGGTGGTAATGATTGCAAGCTTGTATCCAGATGCATATCAGAATCTTGCACCGGCACAAGGACTTACGTATCTGGATCTTCTTTATTACACGGTGATTTCATTTACAACCATTGGTTACGGGGAAATTGTTCCACAAAGACTAGAAAGCAAGGCAATGGCAATAATAATAGCATATACAAGCGTAATGTGCCTTGTCATTTTCGTCAGTTCTATATTGGCATTAAAGGATAAACTTAGTCAGTAAGATACATGAAAATTATGGTAAGCAGAATTTTTCAATTGACTTTATAAAGGATGTTTATTATAATACAAAATGTAAATGATAACCATTATCAAAACGAAACGAATGAGGTAATCAGATGAAAAAGAGAATACTTATAGTAGCAATAGCATGTATGGTTATGTCAGTAGCAGCAGGCTGTTCTAAAAATACAGATAACCAGAATGCCAAGAAAGAAGAAACGAGAGTGGTAACAGATGCAAAGGGGAAAGTAGAGATTCCAGCAGAACCAAAACGAATTGTAGATTTAAGTGGTAACAGCGATACCCTTGATTTATTAGGTTTTAATGTAGTTGGTACTTGCAATTCTGATGCATATGACTATACAAAATTACCAAGTTATTTAGAAGAGACGTTAAAAGGTGCGGAGATTCTAGGGTACAGCATGAGCGATACAGTAGATGTGGAAGCAGTAATTGCGCTAAATCCAGATTTAATTATCCTTTCGAAAGCTCAGGAAAAATCGTATGATCAGTTAAGTGAAATAGCCCCGGCAATTATGATTGAGTTAGCTAAGATGGACTGGAAAGAAGATTTCATGTCTGTTGCTAAGCTGATGAATCGAGAAGAAGCAGGGAAAAAGTGGATGGCAGATTATGAAGAGAAAGCTGCCAGTTTGGGAAATGAAGTGAAACGCTTAATGGGGGAAGATACCACCTATTTATCTTTCTTAGCCAGCCAAGGTTCTATTTTCATTTTTGATGGTGCGGGGTTAGGAAGCTTTATGTATGAAGATTTAGGACTGGCTAGACCAGAAAATCTTCCAAAACAGGAAAATGTGTCTTTGCCAGTTGTTACAATGGAAGGATTAGCACAAATCAATGCGGATGTTCTCATTGCGGCTGGTACAGATGAAGATTATCAGAAACTTGATAACTCAGGTATCTGGAGAAATCTTTTGGCGGTCAAAACTGACAGATACAAAAAATTACCAGCAAGTCCTTATTTTAATCAAGGATACAGCCCAGTTGGAAGACAAGTATTATTAGAGGAAGTCCGTTCATATATAGATGAAAACCAATAAGAGCAAAGCAGTTTTATTGGCATTAGCATGTTGTGTGATAGCAGTTAGTGGGCTTATTATTGCAATCGCATATGGGACAAAGAATATATCTTTTGCTGTAATATGGAATAGTCTGTTTCGGTACCAAGATACGCTGGATATGCAGCTGATTCGTAATGGCAGACTGCCAAGAGCAGTTGCTGCCGCCTTAGTAGGAGGCTTTCTTGGTGTTGCGGGAGCTATGCTGCAAGGAGTTACAAGAAATCCCATAGCAGAACCATCTATGATGGGAATTACCCAAGGGGCAACGCTTGCCATTGCTATTGTTTCTGTAAATGAAAGCTTATACGGTATGTTTGGGACAACCGTTGCAGCTTTGACAGGAGCCTTAGTAAGTGGCTTGCTTGTATTGTTCTTTAGTATGCAGAATGCCAGAAATAGGAATGTGTCCAGATTATTGCTTGCTGGAACAGCACTTAGTACGCTTTTTATTTCCCTTGCATCTGCAATTGCTGTACTTAGTAATAACGCACAAAATCTTGCATTTTGGGTAGCAGGAGGATTCAGGGCAGTTACATGGAGTAATGTCTGGCTGCTTAGTATCGTAGGTTTAATA
The DNA here is from genome assembly GCF_900111595.1 of [Clostridium] polysaccharolyticum. Classification (GTDB taxonomy): domain Bacteria; phylum Bacillota; class Clostridia; order Lachnospirales; family Lachnospiraceae; genus Clostridium_AI; species Clostridium_AI polysaccharolyticum. Next base: position 129,986 of record NZ_FOHN01000001.1, read on the forward strand.
GGCTGTGTCTGTGTATGCTTTCTGGCAAAACATATTAATATTGTAAGTCTTGGTGAAGATGTGGCCATTGGGTTAGGAGAGAATCCCGTAATTATCCGTATGGTTACATTGCTATTATTAATTCCAGTCTGTGCGGTCTGTGTCAGTGTGTCAGGAAATATTTCCTTTGTGGGATTAATTGTACCAAGCATTGCACGAAGAGTGGCTGGAGCGGATTACAGGCTGATAATGCCAGTGTCTTTTTTTATGGGAAGTGCGTTGGTAGTATGGGCAGATATAGGGGCCAGATTGATTTGTGCACCATATGAAATGCCAGTGGGACTATTTACTTCCTTAATCGGAGTTCCGTTTTTCTTATGGATGGTACGAAAGGAGAAAGGATGATGAAAAGGAAAGCAAAATGGACGTATGTTATCCTATATAGCCTGCTGGTGCTGGTATGTTTCTGGAGTATGAGTGTAGGAAAATTCTATATTTCCATTCCGGATATCGTAAAAACACTTTTAGGTTATGGAACCAGGATACAGGCCACTGTAATTTATGCCATCCGATTGCCTCGTATTTTAGTGGCAGCATTTGTGGGAATGGCGTTATCTACGTCTGGATGTATTTTGCAGACGGTTACTAGAAATGAACTTGCAGAACCTGGAATTATTGGTATCAATGCTGGTTCTGCATTAGCAGTAGTGCTGTTGATAGCATCTGGTGGAGCATTTTATTATGAGAAAGTTTCCAGTGCAGCTATTTTCTTTATGCCATTTGTATCCATTGTGGGTGCACTGGCAGCTGGACTGCTGATATACGGTCTTGCCTATAAAAAGAAAAAGGTAACGCCAGTTCGCTTAATTCTTACGGGTATCGGAGTCAATGCAGGAATTAACGCCATTATTACGGTTTATCAGTTGAATATGTCCAAAGGGGATTATAATCAGGCACTTACTTGGATTAATGGAAGTTTATGGGGAACTAATTGGAGCTACGTGTATTTTCTAGCACCGTTGACGTTACTGTTTCTTTTCCTTAGTCTATATAAAAGCAGGATATTGGATGTGCTGGCTCTGGGAGACGAATTAGCTGCTGGATTAGGTGTTTGTGTTGAAAGGGAGCGGCGTATTCTGCTAGTTTATGCAGTCTGTTTAGCAGCAGTGGCTACATCGGTAGCAGGAAATATTTCCTTTTTAGGACTGCTTGGACCTCATATTGCGAAGAAAATCTGTGGTCTGGTTCACTCAAGGCAGATTCCAGTCGCTGCAGGAATAAGTGCTATTATCATAGTGGCTTCGGACATGGCGTCCAGAAATCTGTTCTCACCATTGGAATTGCCAGTAGGAATTGCCATTTCCATTCTTGGAGTTCCATATTTCATTTACTTAATAATGCGTGTGAAAGAATAGGGAAAAAGGAGTTTTTATGAACAATACGTTAGAAAATAATATAGAAGTAAAAAACTTATGTGCTGCTTATGATGACAGGATAATTATTAATGACCTGAATTTAGCCATTCCTAAGGGAAAAATTACAATGATAATTGGAGCCAATGGATGTGGAAAGTCTACGTTTTTGAAAACTGTTGCCAGAATTCTTCCAGCCAAAAGAGGCGAAATCGAGATTAATGGGATGAATATTAAAAAACATGCTTCGAAAGAGCTGGCAAGACAGATGGCAGTGCTGCCTCAAAGTCCAAAAGTGCCAAATGGTTTATTAGTGAAAGAACTGGTGGCATATGGACGTTTTCCATACCAGTCTCCTATGGGAGGGTTAAAGCAAGAGGATATGAAAATGATAGACTGGGCCCTTAGTGCAACGCAGATGAAAGAGTTTGCGGATCGTCCCATCGAAGCATTGTCAGGAGGCCAAAGACAACGTGCCTGGATATCCATGACACTGGCACAGGGGACGGATATTCTGCTTTTAGATGAGCCAACCACCTATCTGGATATGTCCCATCAGCTTGAGATTCTGGAACTTTTGAAAAAATTAAATCAGGATAATAAAACCACTATTGTGATTGTCTTGCATGAGCTTAATAATGCAACGAAATTTGCAGATCATTTAATTGGCTTTAAGGCAGGGAGTGTTGTGTTCGAAGGAAAACCAATAGATGTAGTTACCAGCGAAAATCTGAAAAAGCTTTATGGAATTGATGCAACATTACAGCTGGATGAAACGGGCTCCTATCCTATCTGTGTAGATTTTGAACTATGGAACGAGGAGGAAGAGGAAAAAGCTGTTTCAAAATAAAAATTATAGAATTATGGTTATAGGCAAATGATTTCTCTGTCTGTCCGCTGGAATGCAAAACAGATTCAGATAGAGTCTTAGAAAAATATGCCTGCCTTTCACCTTGACATTAATGGTAGAAACTTGTACCATTAGCTTGAGTTTTCATGAAAGGCAGGTATTTTATATGGTAAGCGTATTAGAAAGATTTTTATCATACGTGGTAATGGATACAGAATCTGTTGATGAGGTGAAGCGTTTTCCAAGCAGTGAAAAACAGAAGTTACTAGGGGAAAAATTAGCTGGGGAACTAAAAGAACTGGGAATTGCAGATGCCTGTATGGATGAATATGGATATGTGTTTGCTTCTATTCCTGCGAATACGGAGCGTTCTTTGAAAACAATCGGATTTATTGCCCATATGGACACTGCACCAGCTATGTCTGGTAAAAATGTGAATCCAAGAATCGTAAAAGAGTATGATGGGACAGATATTATTTTAAATGAAGAAAGAAATATTGTTCTTTCGCCAGCGGATGACCAGGAATTATTAAAGTATAAAGGAAAAGATTTAATTGTAACCGATGGCCTTACTTTATTAGGTGCTGATGATAAAGCAGGAATCAGTGAGATAATGGCAATGGCACAGTATTTTATGGAACATAAAGAGATCGAACATGGAGAAATCAAAATTGCATTTACCCCAGATGAAGAAGTGGGAAGAGGAATGGATTTCTTTGATGTGAAAAAATTTGGAGCCGATTTTGCGTATACGGTAGATGGTGGTGCATTAGGTGAAATCGAATATGAAAACTTCAATGCAGCAGGTGCAAAAGTGATCATACAGGGTTCAAGCATTCATCCAGGTTCAGCTAAAAACCGCATGAAAAATGCTGTGTTATTAGGCATGGAATTCCAGCAGATGCTTCCTGTCAATGAAAGACCTGAATACACAGAGCATTACGAAGGATTTTACTTATTAAATTCCATTCATGGTGACGTGGAACAGGCTGTTCTGGATTACATTATCCGTGACCACAGTAAGGAACAATTTGAACAGAAGAAAGTTCGCTTCCAGAAAGTAGCAGGTTATTTAAATGACATTTACGGAGAAGATACGTTTCGTGTGGAAATGAAAGATTCTTACTACAATATGAAAGAAAAAATCGAACCACATATGCATTTGATTAATAATGCGAAAAAGGCAATGGAAGCAATTGGTGTAGTGCCAAATGTAGTTCCAATCCGTGGGGGGACAGATGGTGCAAGATTATCCTTTATGGGAATTCCTTGCCCCAACCTTTGTGCAGGTGGACACAATTTCCACGGAAAATATGAATACATCTGTGTACAGTCAATGGAAAAGATCGTGGAACTTTTAATTAAGATTGTAGAGATTTACGCAGAGTAAGAGCAGCATAGGAGGGGGATTATGCTTCACGAAATTAAACCATCTTTTGAGAATGCATTTCGCAAGAAAGAACCAGAAGAAAATGATTTGGCGCTGGTTTATACGGAGGAAGGAAATCTCTTTGTAAAAGAAGGCGAAACTATCCGGCTCCCTAAAATACAGGAACTAGTGATGGACAAAGAAACGGTTTTACGTTATGGGTTTGCTATTGGTAATATAAGCTATTACATTGTATTGGAAAGTGTGGCTTTGAAAGAAGAAACAGAAGTGATTGCTACTAAGGATTTACGGATATTGCCTTTGGAAACCATCCGTTTTGCTAGTCTGTTAGGAAAACAGTTATGGCGGTTTTTCAATACTAGAAAATACTGTGGATGCTGTGGAAGCAAGACGGGACTTAGTGATACAGAACAGGCTGTCATCTGTCCGCAATGTAGCCATGTGGAATATCCAAAGATTTCACCTGCAGTCATAGTTGCCATAATGAATGGAGACAAGCTTCTTATGACAAAGTACGCTCATGGGAACTATACAAAGTATGCCCTTGTGGCAGGATTTGTGGAGTTTGGAGAAGACTTTGAACAGGCAGTAGCAAGAGAAGTATGGGAAGAAGTCGGTCTTCACGTGAAAAATGTGACTTATTACAAAAACCAGCCTTGGCCTCTTACGGATTCTCAGATGGTTGGTTACTTTGCAGAATTAGATGGTGATGATAAGGTAACTCTTCAGGAAGACGAACTGTCTGAAGCGACCTGGTTTTCCAGAGATGAGATTCCAGTAAATCCGAATAGCATTAGTGTAAGTTATGAACTGATAGAGGCAGTAAGAAGTGGAAAGGCAAAAGAATATATAAAGGAGAAGGCTTCTAGACGTTAGCAATAGAAGTTTTACAGGGAGGATAAATATGGAGCAGTTAAAGGAATATTTTACTATGTATCATGGGGTTAAGATTCCCAATATTGGATATGGGACTTGGGAAGTACATGAAGGACAATTATGTCAGGAGGCTGTTAAGAAAGCGATTGAACTTGGATACCGCCACATTGATACAGCAGCAGGTTATGGGAACGAAAACAGTGTTGGAACTGGCATTGCCAATAGTGGGGTACCAAGAGAAGAACTTTTCATTACAAGCAAACTAAACAATCCTGACCATGGATATGAAAAAACAATGGCAGCATTTGAAGATACGATGAATAAATTGAAATGTGATTATCTGGATTTGTATCTGATTCACTGGCCGAATCCACTGGCATTCCGTGACTGCTGGGAAGAATCCAATGCAGGTTCCTGGAGAGCTATGGAAGAACTTTATGAGGCTGGCCGCATTAAAGCAATTGGAGTAAGTAATTTCTGGGTGCATCATTTAGAAGCATTAATGAAGACTGCCAAAATAAAGCCTATGGTAAATCAGATTCGTCTTTGTCCAGGAGATGTCCATAAGGAGACCGTAGAATACTGCCAGAAACATAATATTTTGCTAGAGGCTTATAGTCCGTTTGGAAGAGGAGAGGTATTCAAGGTTAAGGAAATCCATGATTTAGTGGACAAATATCACCGTTCCATTGCACAGATCTGCATTCGCTGGTGTATCCAGCAGGGATTTGTGCCACTTCCAAAGTCCGTTACAGAAACAAGGATGATTGAAAATCTGAAAGTATATGATTTTGAATTAGAGGAACCGGATATTCAGATGATGACAGAACTGACAGGACGTTGTGGAATATCGAAAGATCCAGATGCGGTAGAGTTTTAGAAAGAAGAACTATAAAAAAGTCTGAGTTTCTCAGACTCTTGTGGTTAATATCGCCTTGAGAAAACTCAGACTTTGCCACACTATGCTCGTTTAGTGTGGCAGTCCAATAATATCTTCCAGCCGTTCTCCTTCCTCTATAACAGGTCGTCCAATCATAACCAAAGTGATGCCAGCATTGGCAGCACTATTGATTTTCTCTATCAGGCCGCCCAGCCGGCCAGAATTCTTTGTAAGGAGATACTGTATCTGGAACTGATGAATCAGTGCAGTATTCAATTCTTCAGAAAAAGGTCCCTGCATACAGATTAAATGCTGTCCTTGGAATCCAAGATGAAAAGTATCTGCTACCATTTGAGGATTTGGCAGAATTCGTGCATAAACTCGTTCTTGAAAGTCAGGAAGCTCACAAAGAGCCGCAATTTCCTTGCTTCCTGTGGTACATAATATATTTCCCGTAGTATTTTTCAGATAGGCTACTGCTTCTTGTATAGAACCTGCTGTGATAATTTTGCCTTTCGACTCAATGTCTTCTTGTGGCCGAAGTACTCTGTGGTAAGGTACATTTGCCTTGTAAGCAGCAGCTTTTATATTTTCTGACACAATTACTGCATAAGGGTGGGTGGTATCATACACCAGATCAAATACATTTGCCTCCATCAGTTCAAACATTTCTTCTTCGTTTAACCGCTTTGATATCACCGTAAGATTTGGTGCAGTGGGCATTAGTATGCCACCATATTCCGTTGCGGTACAAGCGGTTACTTTTATATCCTTCTGCTTAATAAAATGCTCCGTAAGCAGTCGGCCTTCTGTAGTACCAGCAAAAACCAGATAATGTTTCATAGGAATTCCTTTCTTATTAAATTAAAAATCAAAAATTAAAAATGACAGGCGAAAGATAAAAGTGAAATGGCAATTGTCATTCCGTTTCTGGCTGTTTTTCTAAGATATAGAGAATCAGCATGGCTGTAACAAAGTGCAGCACGCTCACATACATTATCCACCCCAGTTGTCTTTCTGACAAACTCAGAACTTGTAAATTGACCCTTGACTTTCTGGAGAGTTCTTGCATCATAGGTTGCAAATGGGACAGAAAGCTCTTTGGATAATGCCAGGAGAGCAGGTTCTTCTTTCTTTAAGTCAATACTTGCAATGGCGGCAATGGCTTCGGGAAAGATAGAATGTTCTTCTAATATTTCATTTACAAATTCCCGTAATGCTTGTATGTCAGTATTTTTTTTACAACCAATTCCTAAAACAATTTGTTTGGGTATTAAAAAAAGTGTTTCCTTAAAGGGCTTATTCTGGTAAAATGGACTAACAGAGAATCCAATAGGTGGGACAGAATTCCTCGTGCCAGTAAGTCCTTCGGGAATGTTGCCATCTGGTAAGATGCCGTCCATTCCAATTGGAAGTCCATCTAAAATATTCGCGGATATATGTTTGGCAATCTTCCTATCAGAGATTGCTAAATGATTATTTTTCGCAAAAATATCTACAGAAAAGCGGTTGTTTAGATCCGTTGCTGTAGAAATGACAGGAGTAGCACCGATGGCGGAAGCTGCTTTTTCTGCCTGCAGATTACCACCGCCTAAGTGTCCTGATAAAAGGGAAATGACAAACTGTCCTTTTTCGTCAATTACTAAGACACAAGGATCCTTTGTTTTATCTTTTAGAAATGGTGCTATGGAACGGACAGCAATTCCACATGCACTTATAAATATCAGAACGGTATCTTTCTGAAAATGTTCTGCTACAACTTCTTTTAAAGGTGCGGGAAGTGGTAACAGATTCGGAACAGCTGCGTATTTTTTTATGGTATAGTTTGTACAGGAGATACCTTCTTCTAAGAAGGATTGCTGTACGGTTAAGGAAAGCAAAGAAGCTTGCCTTGTAAAGGAAAATAATACTGCCTTCATATAAATGTCTCCAGATTCATTAAATTTATTTTTTGTTTTATACAAATTATATTAATTTTATTATATTGATTTTACAATGGATTTGCAAGGCAGCCATAGGGCAGGAAAGAGTAAGGAGAGAGAAAATGAAAAAGAAAGCACTATTAGTAGCAAGTTTTGGGACAAGCTATGAAGAAACAAGAAAAAAGACAATTGGTGCCATAGAAGAGAGTCTGCAGAAAGAATTTGAACAGCATCAAGTATATCGTGCATTTACAAGTAAAATAATAAAAAGAAAACTAGAAAGAGAAGGAGTATTCATTTTTGACGTAAAAGAGGCATTAGAAAAAATTTTAGAAGACGGATTTACAGATGTGCTGATTCAGCCAACACATATAATCAATGGAACAGAGTATGACTTGCTTAGAGAAGATATTGTTCCATTTTTCCAGAAATTTAAGTCAATTACAATTGGCCGTCCTCTTCTTACAAAACATGAAGATTACATGGAATTGGCAGATATTATCAAAGAAACATATCCAGTTGAGCAGGATGAAGCCTTGGTTTTAATGGGGCATGGTTCAAAACATCCAGCCAATTCTTCTTATCCAGCTTTTGAATATGTCTTAAAAGACAAAGGCTATGATACTGTTTTTGTAGGAACAGTAGAAGGTTATCCGTCTTTGAAAGAGGTAAAAAAACAGCTCGTACAGAATAAAATAAAGAAAGTCTGCCTTGTTCCTATGATGATTGTAGCTGGGGATCATGCGAACAAGGATTTAATCGGGGATGAGGACTCATGGAAAATGGAGTTAAAGAAGGAAGGCTATCAGGTCCGTTATGATTTAAGAGGACTTGGGGAGCTGGAAGCTGTACAGAAGATGTTTATCCGCAATGCCAAAGAAGCAGTGGCTATCAGATAGAGGAAATGAAAATGAAAGAAAAAAAGCAGCTTAGATTTGGCTTTACTACTGGAACCTGTGCTGCCATAGCAGCAAAAGCAGCAGCTAGAATGCTGTTAGGAGAAGAACTGCTGGAAAAGGAGCAGATTATGACTCCAAAAGGGATTTTGGTGTGTACCAGCATTTACGATGCTAAGAAGGTAGACAAGGGATTTTCCTGTGCAGTAAAGAAAGACGCAGGGGATGATCCGGATGTAACCAATGGCATTCTGATATATAGTACCGTAGAGCTTTTGGAAACGGACGAGATTGTTATTACTGGTGGAGAAGGAGTTGGAATTGTAACGAAGGCAGGGCTTCATCAGGAGATCGGTGAGTATGCCATTAATCCAGTACCGAAGAAGATGATAGAAAAAGAAGTGAGAGAAGTACTTGAGCGAAAAGGATATTTTTGTGGTGCTTTAGTAACGATACATGTGCCAGAAGGAAAAGAAATAGCCAAGAGAACCTTCAACCCTCGAATCGGAATCGTGGATGGAATTTCCATCCTAGGGACATCAGGAATCGTGGAACCTATGAGTGAGAAAGCTTTATTAGAATCTATATCCGTAGAAATGAATGTAGCAAAGGCCAATGGAACAAAACGTCTGATTCTGACACCAGGCAATTATGGAGAAGAGTTTATTCGGGATTCCTTAAAATTAGAACTTTCCGAAGTAGTAAAATGCAGTAATTTTGTCGGAGAAACCATAGATATGGCAGTAGAAAAAGGATTTGAAAGCATTTTATTAATAGGACATATAGGAAAATTTGTGAAGCTGGCAGCAGGCATTATGAATACCCATTCCCATCAGGCAGATGGAAGAATGGAAGTCTTTGTTGCCCATGCGGCTTTAGTGGGGGTGCCAAGTAAGATTCTAAAGAACATGATGGAAAGTGTTACCACAGATGAAGTAATAGGTATTTTACAGGAGAACGGCTATCTGGAACCTGCTATGGAAAGCATTATGAAGAAGGTGGATTTCCACATACGTCAGAGATGTTTAAATGAAGTGCCCATTGGAGCAGTGCTGTTCTCCAATAAATTTGGATTATTAGGAATAACAAACGAAGCGGAGCGGTTATTAAAATGTTAGGAATATTATATGGAATAGGAACAGGTCCGGGGGATCCGGAATTAATGACTATGAAAGCGGTACGGATAATAAAGGAATGCGATGTGATTGCCCTGCCAATCTCTAACCGCCAGGCAGTTACAGAACCTGTTGTACTAGAAGCAGGAACATGCAGTGATGAAATTTTAAAAGGGTGTGCAGCTTATCAGATTGCCTTGCCTAACGTGCCAGAAATGAAGAAGAAGCCAGTTTTATTAACACCGATGCCTATGTGTAAGGACAAGGCAGAATTAAAGGCAATTCACGATGCTAGTGCCGATAAGGCAGAAGAATTAATAAAAGAAGGAAAAAAGATTGCCTTTTTAACATTGGGTGACCCTACGGTGTATTCCACTTATCTGTATTTGCATAAACGCATGGTAAAAAGAGGATTACCAGCCCAGATTATTAGTGGTGTTCCGTCATTTTGTGCATCAGCAGCCAGAATGGGTACTGGTTTAGTGGAAAATAAACAGCAGCTTCATATTCTGCCATCTTCCTATGGTGTGGAACAGGGAATAAAGCTTTCAGGCACGAAAGTGCTTATGAAGGCTGGAAAAAAGATGGGACAGATAAAAGAAGAGATAAAAAATCATAGACAGCAATTTTATATGGTAGAAAACTGTGGCATGGAAAATGAGGCCGTGTATCGAGAGATAGAACAAGTTCCTGAACATGCCAGTTATTATTCCTTAATTGTATTAAAGGAGGATAAGTAGATGGTACATTTTGTTGGTGCTGGCTCAGGAGCAGTAGACTTAATTACAGTAAGGGGAAAGAATCTTGTAGATCATGCAGATGTGGTAATCTATGCAGGGTCTCTAGTGAATCCAGAGATTTTAAACACCTGTAAAAAAGGCTGTGAAATCTATAATAGTGCAACGATGACACTGGAAGAAGTAATTAAGGTAATGGAAGAAAGCGAAAAGGCAGGGAAAAGCCTTGTAAGACTACATACAGGAGATCCAAGCCTATATGGAGCCATTCGGGAGCAGATGGACCTGCTGGAAGAAAAGAACATTGCTTATGATATATGCCCAGGTGTCAGCTCCTTCTGTGGAGCGGCAGCGGCTTTAAAAGCAGAATACACTCTTCCAGATGTGTCTCAGTCCGTTGTCATTACAAGAATGGAAGGCAGGACACCAGTGCCAGAGAAAGAGAAAATTAAGATGTGGGCAAAACACCAGTCTACAATGGTTATTTTCTTAAGCATGGGACTGTTAGGACAGTTACAAGAACAATTAATGGAAGGTGGATACGACAAAGAAACACCAGCTGCGATTGTATACAAGGCAACTTGGCCAGAGGAAAAAGTATTCCACTGTACCGTCTCTACCATAGAGAAAACAGCGGAAGAAAATAACATTACGAAAACAGCATTAGTTGTAGTAGGAAAGGTGCTAAATAGCAGTTATGCACGTTCCAAGCTGTACGACCCAGGATTTACAACAGAATTTCGTAAAGGAAAAGAATAGAGAGTGACGAAACATGAAAAAAATATATGTAATAGGACTTGGTCCGGGAGCTTATGAAGAACTGACTATCCGTGCAGACCGTGCACTGCAGGATGCGGAGGTTGTAGTGGGATATACGGTTTACGTGGATTTGGTGAAAGCATATTACCCAGACAAAGAGTTTTTAACCACAACCATGACCAGAGAAGTGGATCGCTGCCGTATGGCATTTGAACAAGCCAGTCAAGGGAAAAAAGTTGCTATGGTTTGCAGTGGTGATGCAGGGGTATATGGCATGGCAGGACTTATGTATGAATTAAGTGCAGAATTTCCAGAAGTTGAGCTGGATATTCTTCCCGGTATTACAGCTGCCTTAGGGGGAAGTGCAGTTCTTGGCGCAGTTCTTGGCCATGATTTTGCAGTAATCAGCTTAAGCGATTTGCTGACACCTTGGGAAATCATTGCAGAAAGAGTAAAGGATGCTGGAAAAGGGGACTTCTGTATCTGTTTCTACAACCCATCCAGTAAAAAAAGGCACGATTATCTGCAGAAAGCATGTGATATTCTGCTGCAGTATAAGAAGCCAGAGACCATTTGCGGCTGTGTAAGGAATATTGCCCGTGAAGGAGAAGAATGCCAGATACTGACTTTAGCGAAATTAAGAAATACGCAGGTGGATATGTTTACAACGGTATTTATCGGTAACAGTCAGACAAAAGTGATAAATGGAAAAATCGTAACACCGAGAGGTTATCAGATATAGCAGGTGATGAAGTGAAAGAAAAGCAGATATATCTGATTGGAATTGGCATGGGCACAGAGGGAACCCTTACGGAAAAAGCCCGTGAACTTATAAACAAAAGCCAGATTCTGATTGGAGCAAAACGAATGTTAGAACCATTTGCCAAGGAAGGGAAAGAACTGTTTTATTCCTATAAGGCAGATGAGATAAAGGCATATCTATGCCAGAAAGAAACGTTCCAAAGTGCTTGTGTCCTGTTGTCAGGAGACGTTGGATTTTACAGTGGATCGAAGAAGCTGTTAGAGGTACTTGGGGATTTTGAGGTAGAATTGATTCCAGGAATTACATCTATGGTGTATTTTTGCAGCAGGTTAAGAACTTCCTGGGAAGATGTCTGCTTTGGAAGTGCACATGGAAAAACGATTAACGTTATCCAGAGGATTCAAAGATATAAAAAATGTTTCTTTTTATTAGATGGAGAAGTCAGCTTAAAAAGACTTTGTGAGAAGCTTCGTTATTATGGAATGGAAGGAGTAACGTTACATGTAGGCGAAAATCTTTCTTATGAGGATGAGCGTATTGTAACAGGAAAGCCAGAAGATTTTGAAACAATGGCTTTTGGTACGTTGCTTGTGGTATTGATTGAGAATGTATCTGCAAAAAACTGGGTTGCCAGCTCCATACCAGATGAAGCATTTATCCGTACCAAAGTACCTATGACCAAAAGCGAAGTCCGTACCATAAGCATTGGAAAACTGCAGTTAGAAGCCGATTCTGTTGTCTATGACGTAGGGGGCGGAAGTGGTTCTGTGTCGGTTGAAATGGCGATGCAGTCTCCAGATATCAAAGTGTATTCTGTTGAGAAGAAACCAGAAGCCTTGGAACTTATGGAACAGAATAAGAGAAAATTTGCAGCGGATAATATAGAGATTATAGAAGGAAATGCACCAGAAGCTTTAGAAAAACTTCCAGCACCAACCCATGCATTTATCGGTGGCAGTTCAGGAAATTTAGACAGGATTGTTGACTGCATTTTTGAAAAAAATCCAATGTGCCGTATTGTCATAAATACCATTGCCCTTAATTCTATGGCACAGGTGATGGAGTTATTTAAGAGCCATCCAGAGTATGAAAGTGACATTGTACAGATTCAAGCCTCTAATGCAAAACAAGCAGCAGGCTACCAGATGATGATGGGGCAGAATCCTATTTATATCATAACACTTTGGAGAAAAACACAGGAGGCCAGAGGATGAGTACACCACGGGTTTTAATTGCAGGAACCAATAGCGGATGTGGCAAAACTACCGTAGTCTGTGGCCTTTTAGCTGCATTGAAACAAGCTGGTTTAAAAGCTGCATCCTGTAAGTGTGGTCCAGATTACATTGATCCAATGTTTCACAGCCAGGTGTTTGGCATACCTTCTAGCAATCTGGATCTTTTCTTCTCAACCAGAGAAGAGGCAAGAGTTATCTTAGAGGAAAATGGCAAGTGTGCAGATGTCACTATCGTGGAAGGGGTAATGGGAGCTTTTGACGGAATGCAGATGGATTCAGACAAAGCCAGTTCCTATGACGTGGCAAAACAGACACAGACGCCCATGATTTTAGTGGTAAATGCAAAAGGGATGGCATTATCTGTTGTGCCCATAATAAAAGGTTATCTGGAATTTCGTAAAGACCATGCCATCAAGGGTGTGATTCTCAATAACGTCAGCAAAATGACAGGCATTAGGTTAAAAGAGGTCATTGAAAAGGAACTTCCAGTGAACGTGTATGGATGTATACCAGCTCTTTCGGAGTTTAAGCTGTCTAGCAGACATTTAGGGCTGGTTACCCCTTTTGAACTAGAACAGATTCAAACGGATTTAGCCAGATTAGGAACCCAGATGGCAGAGTATCTGGACTTAGAGGGCATTCTTGCATTAGCTAAGTCAGCACCCCCAATTCATGAGAAACAGCCAAAAGAGCGGGAAGAAATGCTTGCTTCCAAGGCTGGAAAGGGACTTCGGGTTGGGGTGGCATGGGACAAAGCCTTTTGCTTTTATTATAAAGAGAATCTTAGGATGTTAGAACTTCTTGGATGCGAACTGGTTTATTTTAGTCCCTTAAAAGACAACGCCCTGCCAGAAGGCATTGACGCTGTCTTATTAGGTGGCGGTTATCCAGAGTTATATGCAAGGGATCTGTCGGAAAATGAATCCTTTTTAAAGGACATAAACCAAAGGCTGTGTAATGGTCTTCCCTGTCTGGCAGAGTGTGGTGGCTTTATGTACCTTCATGAACAGATGGAGGATGATAAGGGAGAAGTATATAAAATGGCAGCCGTGATTCCAGGGAAGACAGCGAACCAGAAGAAATTAGTGCGATTTGGATATACTGTTTTAGAAGCAAATCAGGAAAACCCTTATTTAAAAGAAGGGGAAACCATAAAAGCCCACGAATTTCATTACTGGGACAGCGACAATAACGGAGAAACTTTTTTGTCAAAGAAACCTTCAGGGAAAAGAAGCTGGGTAAGTGGTCATGGTACAGATACGATTCTGGCAGGATTTGCCCATCTGTACTATCCATCAAACTGGAAAGTTGTAAGACGTTTCTTAGAACAATGCAAAGCACAGAAAGAGAAGGAGTGAGGAAATGGCAAAATCCTTAATGATACAGGGAACGATGTCTAATGCAGGAAAGAGCCTGCTTGTGGGCGGGCTTTGCCGGGTATTGAAACAGGACGGATACAAAGTAGCCCCTTTTAAGTCACAGAATATGGCATTGAATTCCTTTATTACAGAAGATGGGCTGGAAATGGGAAGAGCTCAGGTGATGCAGGCGGAAGCGGCAGGAATCAAGCCCACCGTACAAATGAACCCGATTCTGTTAAAACCCACTAACGATGTAGGTTCGCAGGTGATTGTCAATGGAGAAGTCATTGGCAATATGTCTGCAATGGACTATTACAAAAATAAGCCTAAGTTTATTCCGGATATTATGAAAGCTTATCATCAGCTAGAAGAGGAATATGACATAATTGTACTAGAGGGAGCAGGCAGTCCTTCAGAAATTAATCTAAAGGAAAATGATATTGTCAACATGGGCATGGCGAAGCTTGCAAAGGCTCCCGTTCTTTTGGTAGGGGATATTGACCGTGGGGGTGTATTTGCACAGCTGATTGGAACATTAGTGCTTCTAGAGAAAGAGGAACTGTCTTATGTAAAAGGTCTGGTTATTAACAAATTCCGTGGGGACAAGGAAATTCTTATGCCAGGAATCCGTATGCTTGAAGAACGGGGACAGAAAAAGGTGCTAGGTGTCATGCCTTATGTATATGTAGATATTGATGATGAGGACAGCTTATCAGAACGTTTCCGGAAAAAAGATGCCAGTGGCTTAATTGATATTGCTGTCATACGTTTTCCTAGAATCTCTAACTTTACAGATTTTAACCCTTTTGAATGTTTTGACGAAGTGTCTTTGCGTTACATTAAAAGTCCAGATCAGTTAGGCAATCCAGATATCATTTTACTGCCAGGAACAAAGAATACCATTGAGGATTTGCTTTGGATGCGTCAGAATGGACTGGAAGCGAAAATCCTGCAGCATGCCAAAGCGGGAAAAATCATATTTGGTATCTGTGGAGGGTACCAGATGCTAGGACAGTCTATCAGGGATCCTGAGGGCGTGGAACATAAAGGAGAAGTGCGAGGAATGGAACTTCTGCCAATCCGTACTGTATTTTCAGCGGAGAAAACAAGAACTAGAGTAGCTGGAACCTTTGGAAATGTGGAGGGAATTTTAAAATCCCTTTCTGGTATTCCAATAGAAGGATATGAGATTCACATGGGGACATCAGAGCTGGAAGCAGATGGAAAATCATTAACCAGTTTAACAGATATGACCGTACAGACGGAGGACACTATAGATTGTGGCAAAGCAGATGGCACCCAAAAGGAAAATGTATACGGAAGCTATGTACACGGCATTTTTGATGCACCAGAGACTGCAAAGGGGATTGTGGCTGCTGTTTTAAAGGAAAAAGGACTGGATGCAAGTAACGTACAGGCGTTTCAGATGCAGGAATATAAGGAAAGACAATATGATCTGTTAGCAGATGCAGTACGTAAAAACATGGATATGGAAACGATATATAAGGTTATAGAACAAGGAATGCAGGAGTAAATCATGGAAAAAATTATTGGTGGAATTGTCCTTGAGCAAGTAGCACCTAAGGAAATAGAGAAGAGAAGTTTTGAAATTATTACAGAGGAGTTAAAAGGAAGAACATTTCCTGCGGATCAGGACTCCATTATTAAACGAGCGATTCACACATCAGCAGATTTTGATTATGCGGACAATCTGTGCTTTTCGGAAAATGCAGTTGCCATTGCCAAGGAAGCCATTCTAAATGGTGCCTGCATTGTGACAGATACGCAGATGGCAAAAGCGGGAATTAACAAGAAGTCCCTCGGCAGACACGGGGGAGAGGTTTACTGCTTTATGAGTGATGAGGATGTGGCAGCAGAGGCGAAAGAGCGAGGCGTTACAAGAGCAGCAATCAGTATGGAAAAAGCATGTAAACTTGAAAAAGATGTGATTTTCGCCATTGGAAACGCACCTACAGCACTGGTGGAACTGTATGAGCTGATCCAAAAGGGAAAGATTAAACCAAAGCTTATTATTGGTGTGCCAGTTGGGTTTGTAAATGTGGTGCAGGCGAAGGAACTAATTATGACGGCAGGAGTGCCTTATATCGTGGCAAGAGGCAGAAAAGGCGGAAGCAATGTAGCAGCAGCGATCTGCAATGGACTGCTGTATCAGATAAATGATGAGAGATAGCCTCTTTTTAATTGGATGAAACTTTATAAAACTTGACAAAGACTTCTATTTTTCGGTATACTTAGCTTGTTTTGCTACTATTTAGTTTGGAAAAGGAGTTTAGTTTTAATGAAATTAAAAAAGAATATAGCACTTTTTATGCTAGCACCTGTTGCCATGGCCAATATTTCGGTTTCTGTCAAGGCCAATGAGCCAGAATCCCAAACAGTAATTGCAGTCAATGGCCAGGCATATAATGCACAGGAATTTATGGATCGGGTGCTGGAATATACCATTCAGCCAGCTCCAGTAGAAAATGTGCAGGCAGACGACGGAACAGAAGTCAGATTTACATACAATACTTCCAGACAGAGAACCGAAAAAGTAAAAGGCAAAGACAGAACGCTTTATCAGTACGATGAATTTTCTAACTTGAAGGCACAGTATCTGCCAAATAGGAAATGGATTACCTATTCCTACCAGAAAACAGGATACGATACCTTTGCCAAAAGCATATCCTATGGAAATAAACAGTATTACTATCAGATGGAAGACGGCATTATTACAGGCCTTTTAAATGAGAAAAATCAGATAGTCTGTACCTATTCTTATGATGAAAATGGAGCCACAAAGCATATCTATGAATGGAAAGGGAAAAAGAAAGAGGAACATTCCGATCAGGAAGGAGATGACTTTGTCGGCTGTGTCAATTCCATTCGCTATGATGGGAAATGTTACGATTCTGAAACAGAAATGTTCTGTATGGATGGAAATTATTATGATACGAAGACGGATAAAATGGTTGGCGGGAACTGTTATGTGGATATGAAAGGACTTTTTGGAGACCAGTATGAAACCTTACGGCGTCAGGAACGTCAGCAAGAGCTAAAGAATGGAGGAAAGAAAGCCGTTATCTGCAGTATTCCTTCTGCCATGCAGTCCGCACTTGTGTATGCGGCTACGCAAAAGTATAATGACGCATTGAATGAAAAACATCCTTCTTATGAAAAATACGGAAGCAGCTGGTATACGGCTTTTCAAAGTTCGTCTGTGCAGTATAAACTGGCTGCCCGGATTATTTATGCGGAAAATACCAATTTAGGAAGTGCTTCAGATGAAAAGAATTTTCTAAAGTATAATCGACAGGGAATTGCATGGGTAATAGCAAACCGTCTTTTGGAGGATAAATACCGGAAAAGCAAAGGAAAACGAATGTGTTTTTCCGATGCATCAACTCCAAGTTTATATTCGGTGCTTACCAAAAGAGGTGCTTTTGTGTCACTGTACAGTGACAATGCAATGGGAGAAATACGAACTTCCGTTGATGCCTACCAGCAGGCGTTGTTATTAGCATGTTACATCAATGTCTGTTCCAACTTTGATCAATACGATGCAGTTCTTCCAAGACCTTCTGGTGTTACCTATCAGTGTTATAATAAAGGAGCCTTGACAAAAGATTCCAAGCCAGTGG
The DNA here is from genome assembly GCF_900111595.1 of [Clostridium] polysaccharolyticum. Lineage (GTDB taxonomy): Bacteria > Bacillota > Clostridia > Lachnospirales > Lachnospiraceae > Clostridium_AI > Clostridium_AI polysaccharolyticum. The sequence goes on from NZ_FOHN01000001.1 coordinate 147,802, forward strand.
CAAAATGGAGCAATGTAAGGTTTCCGGGAGATTCCACTGCTTATACTGGAAAGAAGGATTATTCTGCATTCAAGTATTATTCTTCTATTGGATTGTTTAATGTGCTTCATTCCTATGCAGAGGAAACCTTATCGATCCAATCGGTTTATTATTAAAAGGAGTAAAAGGAAATGTTTAAAAAGAAAGTGACCTATCTAGTGTTGATAATAGCCCTATGTCTGTCTGCTGGCTGTGGAACGGTTACGCAACAGGCCAAAAGCGAGGAAACAGTACTGAAAGAAGCCATATCCTGTATTCAGGAGAAGAAATATCCTCAGGCAATCGGATTACTGTCAAAAATTAAGGACAATGAACAGGCAGAAGACTTGTTACAGCAGACACGCTATCTTATCTCAGGATCTTATATTGCCAATATGGGGGCGGGTATTGCGGCACTGGATAAGGATGGAAAAGTGAAAATTGCAATGGAGGATGGACTTTATGAATATTATCATTGTGGGGATACGAAAGACTGGAAAAACATTACAAGTTTCTCGGATGCACAATTTCGTCTGAATGCATTAGATGAGGATGGGCATATTCATTCAGCAGGAGATGAAGATCCTTTGGGACAGGAGGTAGCGAAAAAATTACAGTCCTATGCAGATATCGCTGCAATGTCTACCGATTGGAATGATTATGTCTTACTGACAGAAGCAGGAAAAATAGAGGCGTATTCAGCAGATGATGCACAAGCACTTGAAAGTTACCAAGATGAAATTGCATCGTGGAAGGATGTAGTGGATGTTATGACAGGAGATACAAGAATTGCTGCTTTGAAAAGAGATGGAACGGTGTCGGTTGCAGATTATAATAAATATTATCAGACAGAAAATGATTATTTATTTGATGAAACAGCGGACTGGAAGGACATTGTTGCGATATCTTCTGGTGGAGATGAGATTGCTGGACTTCGTTCTGATGGTACAGTTGTTGTTACAACAACGAAAATAAAAAACGGAATTGGTCATGAAATTCAAATGCGTGATACTTATGAGGATGTGTCTGACTGGGAGGATATTATTGCCATTTCAAAAGGGCTTAGTACCCTGTTAGGATTAAAACGAGATGGAACAGTTGTTGCAAGTGGTTATAGCGAAAACGGTCAATTAGACGTATCGGACTGGAAGGACATTGTTGCAATAGCAGCTGGGGACTGGATTTCTGTCGGTTTAAAAGCGGATGGTACAATCGTGGTTGCTGGAGAGATGGAAGAAGGTGTTAAGCAGCCAGATATCTCCAACATGACAGATCTGTATGTACCAGCTATACAGTATTAAAATTTTTTGTTCTTTATTTTAATCTTTCCATTTTTTGAATGTGCAATTCTGGAAAAAACACATCCATACATCTTAAATCCCCGTTAAACACTTTTCTAATACCTATTAACCAGTTTTTCTTGCCTTGAAGAAGTGATTTTATTTATAGTTAAAAGAAAGTGTTTCGGTAAAAAAGTGTTTCGGTAAAATTCGATTCTTAATGGTTTTGGAAAAGGATAGTATATGTTAATTAACGAAAGCTCTGCACCAGAAAAAGGGGGAAAGATACTTGGAAAATGCCATATTAGCGATACTTACCTGGTTTGTACAAATGAGTGAACCAGTGATCTTGAACTGGTTTTGGAGTAAAATTGCTACTCCTATTGAAGAACGGAAGAAAATGCAGGCAATAGGGATGGTATTCTTATGTGGATATATCTGTATCCTTTCTGCAGTAGTGGGCAAAGTAGGTAATATGCCATTTTTAGTATATTCATTAAATAATCTTAGTGTTTTTGTAAACGTATGGTATGCGGTTATCTTTATGGGAAGAGGCGGCGTGCATGGGAGAAAAACATTGAACTTGTATGTGGGATTGAAGTGGATAACATAATCATACCACTGCAGGATTTAAATGCTATCATTACCAATATGCTTGACAATGCCATAGAGGCCTGCGAGAAAATCGGGAACAGAAAAAAAGAGATGGATAAAGTTTAAGGTGTACTTTTCGGACGAAAGTGTTGTAGTAGAATGTGCGAATACCTACATAGGAAAACTGGAAATGGATAAATCTGGGTATTTTATTACATCCAAAGAAGATAAGGCAAATCATGGCTTTGGACTAAAGAGAATTGAAGAATGTGCTATTACTAACGGGGGAGATTTTGTGGTGGAGTATACAGAGGAAATATTCACCGTTCGGGTATTTTTCGATAAAGAGAGAGCTGACTGGAAGGAGAAAGCATAGGGTGGTTATGAATGTACTAATTGTGGAAGATAATGAATTGTTCGTGAACAGTAATGCAAGATCCATGAAAGTATTGGCCAATAAGTATAATATAGATATGAAGGTAAAGGTTTTTACCAATGTGGGCGATCTTCTATATCAGCATATAAAAGAGGAAAGCATTGATTTGGCATTGCTGGATGTAGAAATTGGAAACCATGATGGGGTTAAAGTAGGAAAGAAGATTGTAAAGTATCACCCATTGGTTTCGCTGGTATTTATTACATTATATAGAAAATATCTAGATAGGGCCAGTGTGCTAGATCCCATTGGCTTTTTAGTAAAACCAGTGCAATTTGACAGACTAGAGAAGTTATTTTGCAAGGCAGTGATGTTAAAACAGGGACTGCTATCTTTAGAAGAAAAGAATACGAAATTTGTTACAGTAATGGAAAATAGAAACAAGATGGAAATCAAAGAATGTGAAATCCTTTATATTAGAACCTGTCAGAGAAAGCTTTTATTAAAAGTGGGAGAACGCAATATCCTTATAAGTGAGACAATAAGCAGTTTTGAGAAAGGTCTTTCGGATCTGTTTATAAAAATAGCCAGGGATATCCTTGTCAACAAAAGAAAAGTGAAAGAGGTAAGGGGAATGCAGATCATTATGTGTAATGGTGACAGTTTGGATATATCCTGGCGTAAGTTTCAGGAGGTAATTCGAAAACTGCATACATAAGATATTTAAGTTCAACAGAGGAAAGAAAGGAGGAACGCTGTGGGAAAAACGGGTAGAGAAATTACTGGCAGAAGCAGCAGACTGGAATTTAAAGAAAGGTGTCAATTCGTCATGTCATGTTTTTTTGTTTCAGCCAAAGCTTTCAGACAAATCGAGTAATAAACTGGGAAAATTTAAAGAAAAGAGATAATACAGATTTAAAATTTAATCAGATCTATTCTATAAGGATTTTTTGTCACCTTTATAGAATAGATTTTTTTATTTCTAATAATTGTAATTTTAGCAAAAAAACAAAGGAAGAAACCGTTTAGAGAATCATGCTTATCCAATAAACACACTTTATTGAATCATCCTGCAAATTAGTTATAATAGTTCATGTGGCAATGAACTACTTACCAACCATTTGCAAATAGGTATCTGGTTCAACTAGTTAAAGCCGTATATCCCAATATAAAAGCAGGACAGCTTTGTAGACAAAAAGAAGGACAGTTTAGTTGGCATCATAGTTGACAGTTGATATTGCTAGAATAAGCTGGATATCTTGTGCAATTGTGGGAGGAGACGCAAGATATCCAGATTTAATACGGTAAAGTGGAAAGTGAAGAATAGAATGTGAGAGTGATACCATGGGAAAAAAGAGAAACTTAACAGAATATGGGAAAAAGGTAAAGCATAAATTAGTTGAATTGAATATGACACAGGTAGAATTGGCTGAAATCATAGGTACATCCGAACAGTATCTTGGAAAAATTCTATTTGGTGAACGTTCAGGAGGGAAGTATGTAGAAGAAATCAATCTGCTTCTTGGTTTAATGTTGTAGCAGGCAGAGTGTGTGGGAAATTTTTTAGAAAGTGCAACGGATGGGGGATTTGTATTGAAATGTAATGAAATCTCTGGTAAAATGTAAAAAGAAAACGGTGAAAAACAAAATGGTTTATAAAACTGAATTATGAAGAATATTCCATTTTTGCCCCGCATAAGATTACATAAGGGTTTGGGACAGATTTAGGGGTATAAAGGAGGTTTGGAAAACTAAATAATGGTTTTGCTCCGCAAACCGTGTTTTGAACCCAGTTATAGCAAGGGTTTTAGAGGACGGGGTTAAGTAATGCAATTCCCCGTGAGGGGACGGAAACG
>NZ_FOHN01000001.1:153475-270458 GCF_900111595.1 [Clostridium] polysaccharolyticum
TTTTTTACTACTAGCATATATATAGTGCCTATTGACATCATCCTGGCTATCTGCTACAATAAAACCGAATTAGGGAATGAAGTTCTCCCTTGGGAAACCAGAACCGCATATTAAGCTGATGACTTCTGTGAACATTCACAGGATCGTCGGCTTTTTTTATTTGATAAGAAAGTCCTCTGTGAGTCTTTCCCTATCAAATAAAAAGTGCCCTGAAAAAGAAGGGCACAGGATGCACACAGATGGGTAAGGAAGATAGTCGCTAAAAGACAGCGACAGCTAAAAGACAGCGACAGCTAAAAGACAGCGACAGCTAAAAGACAGCGACACCCATCTGGCATGGCAAAGTCTGAGTCCCTTCGAGTACATTCCAGTCACGAGAGTCTGAGGAACTCAGGATTTGTTCCGTTATAAGAAATTCCGTTACGCTTCATTTCCAACAGCCACCAAAAAGGAGGAACCAAAATGCTTACAAGTTTCGCATTCATATTTATTGCTGGACTTTTCTTTAGCCGCATATTTCAAAAACTAAAATTGCCAGGCCTAATTGGCATGATACTGGCAGGAATCCTAATAGGACCAAATTTAGGGAATCTGCTAGACAAAACCATACTAGATATTGCTCCAGTGCTTAGACAATTTGCATTGGTCATTATCCTGACCAGAGCAGGCTTGTCCCTTGATGTTACATCCCTGAAAAAAGTAGGCAGACCCGCACTTCTTATGTGCTTTTTGCCAGCCAGCTTTGAAATTGCAGGAACCATACTGTTAGCACCAATGCTGTTAGGAGTAACCCGCAAAGAAGCTGCCATTATCGGTGCTGTTATTGCCGCCGTTTCCCCAGCCGTTATCGTTCCAAGAATGATTCAGCTTATAGAAGATGGATACGGAACCAAAAAAAGCATTCCTCAGCTCATCTTAGCAGGAGCTTCCGTAGATGATGTATTTGTCATTGTAGTATTTACTGCGTTTATTGCATTAGAACAAAAATCATCGGTCAGTGCCACTCAGTTCAGTGCCATACCAGTTTCCATACTTCTAGGCATAGCAGGAGGAATTATGGTGGCAATCCTGTTAGGCATTTTATTTGACCAATGCAGCCTTACGTCTATACAAAAGCTGTTAGTGGTGTTAAGTGCCTCCTTTCTTATGATCGAGTTAGAAAATCAGTTAAAAGGAAGGGTTCCTGTATCAGGGCTCATTGCTATAATGAGTATTGGACTTGCCTTTTATCAGAAGAAACCAGAGCTGGCAAAGGAACTTTCTGAGAAATACAATGGACTGTGGACTGCTGGAGAAATCCTTTTATTTGTATTAGTGGGAGCAGCAGTGGATTTACAATATGTAAAAACGGCAGGTGTTATGGCAATTATTTTAGTGATAGGGGCACTGGTATTTCGCATGGCAGGAGTATTTTGCTGTATGGCAGGAACGGAACTGGATAAAAAAGAAAGACTGTTCTGTATGATGGCATACACACCAAAAGCTACCGTTCAGGCAGCAATCGGAACGGTACCATTATCCTTAGGGTTAAAATGCGGGAATACTGTTTTGACTGCAGCAATTCTGGCAATTTTAATTACCGCACCGTTTGGTGCTATCTGCATTGACAGAAGCTGCAAAAAGTTATTAGAAAAGGCATAGAATAAAAGTATGAAATAATAAGCATGATTTTTAGAAAAATTTAAGTTTTTTGAAAATCATGTTTTTATATTGCAAAGAATCGACACAATATGGAAAATAAGGTATAATAAAGACAGGCTTTCTTTTAAGACATGCATATTGAAGAAAATATAAATGGGATTTAAAGGAGGAAATTATATGAAGTTAAGAAAAAAGGGATTTTGTATTATGTTAGGATGTGCCATTTTAGGGACTATTTGCGGAAACGGAGGTACCGTCAATGCATTTAAGCCAGCTTCCCATTATGCGCTGGTAGATCGGGTGGCTGATGAACTGCCAGCAAAAAGCCTTATTAAAAAAGCAATAGAAACCTATCCACATGTAGCAGCCTGGGGAGCTGTGGGACCGGACTTAGGATATGGGCAGATTCGTGGAATTGCAGGATATGCACCATGGGCTGACCGTTACCATTATTACAAAGTAGGTACATTTGCAAAAGAACTGATGAAAGAAGCATTAGCTTCTAATGACCTTGTGAATATTGCATTTGCGGCAGGCTGGATATCCCATATCAGTGGAGACTTGGCATGCCACGGTATATTTGTAAATCCAGAATGTGGTGTATATCTGGATAATGAAAAAACAAGAGATTTGCATGGTGAATTAGAAAGCAAAGCAGAACCTTATGTCTGGGCAGTTTTAGGCGGTTATGGAAACAGTACCTATACAGAATCTTATCTTTCTAAGGCTTATGCAGACAAAGATAAGATTCCTTTTGACCTGTTAAACCGTATTTGTGAAAAAGTATATCATACTTCGGAATCGGTAAATACGGAAAAGCTTTGGGCTGATGCTATATCTGTAGGGTTAAGCACAGGTGTAGGCTATACTTATGAAAATGCCAGTGAGTCGTTACAGTTTCTTAATCAAAACGGAAGAAAGAAACGGTTAGAACAGGCATTTTCTTTGGCAAAAGTCCAGTGTGCTTCTTTATTAAAGCAGGCAGAAAAAGGTGATTACAGCAGTTTTACAGACAGATGGAATCTGGATGTGGGAGAAAGCCAGTCACCTATCAGCAGTTTAACCGTTACGGTAAAAACAGGCACTAAATCAGGAGCAGGCACCGATGACGATGTGTATTTTAAGATGGAAACCAGATCCGGTGACCAGAAAAGCTGGTTATTGGACAAAGCAGGATACGATGATTTTGAAAATGGAGACAAGGACGAATATTATCTTTATCTGAATGATGCCCGTTTTACGCCAGATAATGTGAAAAAAGTATGGATAGAAAAAAAGAAAGTAAAGTTTTCTATAGGAGAGGCGTGGTATCTAAGCAGTGTAGACATTAATGTAAATGGAACAGCCATGCCTTCTAAAAAAATTGAGAAATGGCTAAATGGAAATGATTCCATTTCCTATGCAGTGGACTGGTCTTCTGTAGAGAATACATCTGACCCAGTGATAAAAGAATAGAAAAAGATGCTATGGATAAGGACGTTGCTGTAACTGTTAAAAAAATAACGGAACAAAAAATTAGAAATGTATGGAATTAACACGAAATGCAGAATAAAGTACATATAACAAGACAATAATGGGAATGTAAGAAGTTGTTCAGGAAATAAACTAGGGGATTGTACTTGTTTTTGTACAAAATGACGAAGAATAAGTGTTGAACCATGTCGATATTTGTACGAAGGGTTTGTTGACTTTTTAACAAACATTTAATATACTATACCCGTAAAAAACAGACAGTCAGCTGGCTGTTAGTGAATAAACAAAACAAATCGTATATTAGGACATAATATAACAACATCAGAGTAGGAGAATATTACGATGGCAAGGAAAGAAAAAGCAGTAGAAAAAGCAGCAGTGAAAGTACAGGAAACAGACTTAGTTGATAACGTAGAAGCTTTACAACTGAGAATAAATGAAATCAGGGAAGCACAAAGAATTTTTGCTTCCTATACACAAGAACAAGTAGATGAAATTTTCAAAGCTGCAGCTTTAGAAGCAAACAAACACAGAATTGCATTAGCAAAAATGGCAGTTGAAGAAACGGGCATGGGTATCGTTGAAGATAAGGTGATCAAAAACCACTATGCAGCAGAATACATTTATAACACATATAAAACAGTAAAAACTTGTGGTGTTGTAGAAGAAGATAAATCTTTCGGGATTAAGAAAATTGCAGAACCAATTGGAGTTGTGGCAGCAGTTATCCCAACAACAAACCCAACATCAACAGCAATCTTCAAATCTTTATTAGCATTAAAAACACGTAATGCAATCATCATCAGCCCACATCCACGTGCGAAAAAATCTACAATTGCAGCAGCAAAAATCGTATTAGACGCAGCAGTTGCAGCAGGAGCACCAAAGGGAATTATCGGCTGGATTGATGTTCCGTCTATTGAATTAACAAATGAAGTTATGAGAAGTGCAGACATCATTCTTGCAACAGGTGGTCCTGGAATGGTGAAAGCTGCTTATTCTTCAGGAAAACCAGCTTTAGGCGTAGGTGCAGGTAATACACCAGCTATTATTGATAAAAGTGCAGACATTTTATTGGCAGTAAACTCTATTATCCACTCTAAAACATTTGATAATGGCATGATTTGTGCTTCTGAACAGTCCGTAATCGTTCACGAAAGCATTTACGAAGCAGTAAAGAAAGAGTTCATGGAAAGAGGCTGTCACGTATGCAGTAAAGAAGAGACAGACAAATTAAGAAAAACAATTTTAATTGACGGTGCTCTTAATGCAAAAATCGTTGGCCAGAAACCAGTGACAATTGCAAAATTAGCTGGATTTGATGTACCGGAACATACAAAAGTTTTAATTGGTGAAGCAGAAAGTGTTCAGATGGAAGAACCACTTGCACACGAAAAGCTTTCTCCAGTATTGGCAATGTATAAAGCAGCAAGCTTTCAAGAACAGATTGAAAAAGCAGAACAGTTAGTAAAAGATGGTGGATTTGGACATACTTCTTCCTTATACATCAACTTAGGAACTGGACAGGATAAAATCAAAGTATTTGAAGAAGCAATGAAAACTTGCCGTATTCTTATTAATACTCCTGCAGCACAAGGTGGCATCGGTGATATTTACAACTTCGCTTTAGCTCCATCCTTAACATTAGGCTGTGGTTCTTGGGGTGGAAACTCTGTTTCCGAAAACGTAGGTGTAAAACACTTAATGAACATCAAGACAGTAGCTGAGAGGAGAGAAAATATGCTTTGGTTCAGAGCTCCAGAAAAAGTTTATTTCAAGAAAGGCTGCTTGCCAGTTGCACTTGCTGAATTAAAAGAAGAAATGAATAAGAAGAAAGTATTTATCGTAACAGACTCCTTCTTATACAAAAACGGATATACAAAAGTAGTAACCGATCAATTAGATGAAATGGGCATCCAGCACACAACCTTCTATGAAGTGGCTCCAGACCCAACATTAAAATGTGCAAAAGAAGGCACAAAAGCTATGAGAGCATTTGAACCAGATGCAATCATTGCGATCGGTGGTGGTTCTGCAATGGACGCCGCTAAGATTATGTGGGTAATGTACGAACATCCAGAAGCAGATTTCTTAGATATGGCTATGCGTTTCATGGATATCAGAAAACGTATTTACAAATTCCCTAAGATGGGACAGAAAGCATACTTCATTGCTGTTCCAACATCTTCAGGTACAGGTTCTGAGGTAACGCCATTTGCCGTTATCACAGATGAAAAAACAGGCGTAAAATATCCATTAGCTGACTATGAATTACTGCCAAAAATGGCTGTTATTGATGCTGACATGATGATGAACCAGCCAAAAGGCTTGACAAGTGCTTCTGGTATTGATGCTTTAACCCATGCTCTTGAAGCTTACGCTTCCATCATGGCAACAGATTACACAGATGGTTTAGCATTAAAAGCGATGAAAAACATTTTTGCATACTTGCCAAGTGCTTACGAGAATGGTGCGAACGATCCAGCAGCTCGTGAAAAAATGGCGGATGCTTCTACAATGGCTGGTATGGCATTTGCCAATGCATTCTTAGGAGTCTGCCACTCTATGGCTCACAAACTAGGTGCATTCCATCACTTGCCACACGGTATTGCCAATGCATTATTAATTACAGACGTTATGAGATTTAATGCAGCAAGCGTTCCTGCAAAGATGGGTACTTTCTCTCAATATCAATATCCACATTGCAAGGACAGATATGTGGAATGTGCGGATTTCTTAGGAATTCAGGGGAAAGATGCAGATGAAAAATTTGAAAATTTAATTGCTGCAATTGAAGCATTAAAAGAAAAAGTTGGAATTAAGAAAACCATTGCTGAGTATGGTGTAGAGGAAAAAGACTTTTTAGAAACATTAGATGAAATGGTGGAACAGGCATTTGATGATCAATGTACTGGTGCAAACCCAAGATATCCATTAATGAGCGAAATTAAGGAAATGTTCTTAAAGGCTTATTATGGGAAATAAGATTTACTAAGTCTGGATGGATATTAGCTGGAGGCTGTTGCTTTATTTTGTGTAGAGCAACAGTCTCTTTTGGTTATCAGCAGAATTACGGTGAAAAATCGGAGGCGAATCGTAATTCTTTATTACTGGAAAGAGATGCACACCAATGAGTAAGGAAGTCAGCCCCTAGAAAATAACATTTTACAATAAGGGGAGTATTCGAAATGTGTTTTCCTGCCTAAGTTGCCATGAAAGTATGGATATGGTATTATAGAATCCATAATATTGTAAGCAGCAAGGAGATTAAAATAGATGAAGACATTAGTGATTGCAGAAAAACCTTCTGTTGGCCGTGATATTGCCAGAGTTCTGAAATGCAGTAAAAATAGGAATGGTGCAATAGAAGGAAATCAATATATCGTAACTTGGGGACTTGGCCATCTGGTAACCTTATCGGATCCAGAGCAGTATGATCCTAAGTATAAAGAATGGAATATGCAGGATCTTCCCATGATTCCAAAATACCTTCGTTTAGAAGTAATCAGACAGACAGGCAAGCAGTTCCATGCAGTAAAATTCCAGATAAACCGGAAGGATGTAAAGGAAATTGTCATTGCCACAGATGCAGGCCGTGAAGGAGAGTTAGTGGCACGCTGGATTTTAGAAAAGGCAGGAAACCAGAAGCCAGTCAAACGTTTATGGATATCTTCCGTAACAGATAAGGCAATTCGCCAAGGATTTGCCAATCTAAAGCCGGGCAAGGACTATGACAATTTATACCGTGCCGCAGTATCTCGTGCAGAGGCAGACTGGCTTGTTGGGATTAATGCTACTCGTGCATTGACCTGCAAATACAATGCCCAGTTATCCTGCGGGCGTGTGCAGACGCCAACTCTTGCTATGATTGCCAAGAGGGAAGAAGAAATCCGTAACTTTAAGCCTGTACCATACTATGGACTTACTGCATCTGTTACTAGAAAAAATGGATTCAAACAATCTATGAAAATGCAATGGATAGAGAAAAAATCCAGAAGTAACCGCAGTTTTGACAAAGATAAAGTAGAATCTCTTCTCAAGGAGTTAAAAGGGCAGGAAGCGAAAGTTGTACAGGTATCCCGTAGCGAAAAGAAAAAACCAGCACCACAGCTATATGATTTAACGGAACTGCAGAGGGAAGCCAACAAAAAATACGACTTTTCAGCCAAAGAGACATTAAACATTATGCAGCGTTTATATGAAAATCATAAAGTGCTGACTTATCCAAGAACCGATTCCAGATATCTGACTACCGATATTGTGGATACCATAAAAGAACGGTTACAGGCTATTAGCGTAGGTCCTTACAGAAAACTGGCAGCACAGGTAAAGACAGTGAAGCCCACGAAAGCCTTTGTAGATAATAGTAAAGTTTCCGATCATCACGCAATTATTCCGACGGAACAGTATCCACAGCTAGAGCATATGTCATTGGAAGAACGAAAGATTTATGATTTAGTTGTAAAACGTTTCTTAGCGGTATTGTATCCTGCTTACGAATATGAGCAGACATCTGTGGAAATCGAGATTGGTGGACAGACCTTTACAGCCAAAGGAAATCTTGTGAAAAAGGCTGGATGGAAAGAGGTGTATGACAACTGTTATGAAGAGGGAGAAGAAGAAAATACAGATGTCATTGCAGTGAATCAAGGGGAATGGCTTGAAGTATCGAACTTAGTTATGACAGAAGGAAAAACAAAACCGCCAGCCCCATTTAACGAAGCCACTTTATTATCTGCTATGGAAAATCCAGTGAAATACATGGAGAGCAGGGACAAGGAAGATATTAAGACATTAGGTGAGACAGGTGGTTTAGGAACAGTTGCTACAAGAGCCGATATTATCGAAAAATTATTTCACTCCTATCTGTTAGAAAAGAAGGGCAAGGATATTCATATTACAGCAAAAGCAAAACAGCTTTTGGAACTTGTGCCAGCAGACTTGAAAAAGCCGGAATTAACAGCAGACTGGGAGCGGAAATTATCCAGAATCGCCAAAGGATCCTTGCGCCGGGATGCATTTATGGCCGATATTAAAGCCTATACCAATGAGTTAATAGAAGAAATCAAATCAGGAGAGGGAAAATTCCGTCACGACAATCTTACAAATCATAAATGTCCTAATTGCGGAAAATACCTGCTTCTTGTAAAAGGAAAAAACAGTACGAAACGTGTGTGTCAGGATAGAGAATGCGGGTATAAGGAAACCGTTTCCAGAACATCCAATGCAAGATGTCCGAAGTGCCATAAGAGAATGGAATTGTTTGGAACAGGAGATAAGCAGATGTTTACTTGTGTATGTGGACATAAAGAAAAACTGGCTGCCTTTCAGGAGAGACGTAAGAAAGAGGGGGCAGGCGTTTCGAAAAAGGATGTTGCCAAGTATATGAATAAAATGAAGAAAGAGGATGCACCATTGAATACAGGACTGGCAGCTGCGTTAGCGAAGCTGGAACTGGATTAGTTTTTAATCCGTATAAGCGAGAAAACAGCAGAAGAGCAGACAGGTGCAGATACAGCATAAAACAGCATTAGGTATATAATATATCCCTTGTTACTGCCATAGAGGGCATGACAAGGGATATATTTTTATCGACGGACTGAACCAGCTGGCTTAGAAAGTGGCAGGTTTCGTCTTTTAATAAAACAGGCAGTAATCCAGTCACTGGCTGCCAGTGTAAATACAAACAGCAAAAGCACTTCTATTACAGAATGTTTAAAATATCCAAATACAAGATTGCCATAGCCAATGAAAATCCAATGAATAATATAAAATACGTTAAGTTCTTTGCTCCAGCGGACAAGAGTATTTTTTAAGAGAGAAGGGAGGGTTTCGGAAGCAAAATGCCAAAAGCCAGTCCAGAGAAGAATCAGTTCCAAGGTCATAAAGTTTCCAAACCAGTTCATATGAAAATATTCCATATCAAAGTATCCATCAAGAGCACCACAGTCAATGTGCAGTTCATACATGAGGGTAATCAGCGGAAAGAACAAAAGCCCTGTAAAAGTCAGGATTTTTCGGTAGAACTGATCGGTGTCTTTGTATGTAATCAGCTGTTTTCCAAATAAATATCCCGAAATTGGGAAGAAAATCCATGATAGGAAAGGAAACCATGTACAGTCCCAGGTGCCCCATATAAGTCCGGTTATGCTAGCTAAGGTACGGGTTTCAAACTTGAATGGAAGCAGTATTACATTTAAAATGGCACAGAATGCATAGAATACGATAAGCCAGTAATCCTTTAATCTGGTTGATTTAAATACTCCTATAAAAAGGTAAGAAAGTCCGGCAAATGGAAGAATGTCTGTACAGAGCAGATAGTCTTTGGCCGTTTCAAATAAGGAAGTATCGTGCTGTATATAGCTTTGGATTGTGTAAGGAATAAAGTCACGAATGAAATTTAAAACATAACCAAGAAAGAAAAGAAAAATGCCACGTTTTATAAATTGACGACTGGACTGCTTGTGGGTATAGACCATGCCAACTCCCATACAAAACATAAAGACAGGAGGGGTCAAGGGACCGCCTAAAAAAAATACAAGATGGGAAAAGAAGCCTTTTGTTTGTATTGCAGCAGAACCATAATCCTCATAACAATGCACTAGAACCATAAAAAGGATGGCATAGCCTTTTACAATATCAATTTCTAATTGACGTTTTTGGTTCATATAAAACCTCCTAGAATAGTATTGTTAATATTGTTATAGCACAATATTAGAAAAAGTACAAATGTAAATATTATGTGTTTTTTAGAAGAAATATAGCGTGAACGAAAAAATGTCGGGTATATTAAGCTACCCGACATTTTTTGTATCGTTTACATTATTTAATTTCCCTATGGAATTCCTGTAAGGATTTCAGTACCGGTTCATGGTGTTTTCTGGCTTTAATGCCTTCTACAGCGGCTTTTGCAGCAGCCATAGTAGTCATATAACTGATACGTGCCTTAATAGCAGCTTTCCGTACATAACTGTCATCCCATTCATTTTTTGAGCCAGCAGGAGTGTTGATTACGATATTTACTTCACCATTGGTAATGGCATCCAATACATTAGGTCTGCCTTGCTGTAATTTGTAGATGGATTTGCATGCAATGTCATTTTCCTGTAACGAGTCATAGGTACCGCCAGTTGCTAAAATCTTGAATCCAAGATCTGCAAATCCTTTGGCAACTTCAATGGCTTCCGTTTTATCTTTGTCATTTACACTGATAAGAACCGTTCCTTCTAATGGAAGGCTAGTCTTAGTAGCTTCCTGTGCTTTAAAGAATGCCTCTCCAAAGTTGGAAGCCATGCCAAGAACCTCACCAGTAGAACGCATTTCCGGTCCTAATAATGGGTCAACTTCTGGGAACATGTTAAATGGGAATACTGCTTCTTTGACACCATAGTGAGAGAATTCTTTCTCTTTTAAGGTGTTTAAAGAAGATGGTTTCTTTGTAAATTCTTCCGTCATGATTTCCGTAGCAATCTGTACCATCCGGATATCGCAGACTTTGGATACCAAAGGCACAGTACGGGAAGCACGAGGGTTTGCCTCAATAACATAAACTTTTCCATTTTCAATTGCATACTGCATATTCATAAGACCACGGACATTCATTTCTTTCGCAATCTTCATGGTGTATTCTTTAATGGTTTCCAGATTTTCTTTGGAAATGTTCTTGGATGGCAGGATGCAGGCAGAGTCTCCAGAGTGGATGCCTGCAAGCTCAATATGTTCCATAACAGCAGGAACAAATGCTGTTTTGCCATCGCTGATAGCGTCCGCTTCA
Organism: [Clostridium] polysaccharolyticum; assembly: GCF_900111595.1. Taxonomy (GTDB): domain Bacteria; phylum Bacillota; class Clostridia; order Lachnospirales; family Lachnospiraceae; genus Clostridium_AI; species Clostridium_AI polysaccharolyticum. Next base: position 164,364 of record NZ_FOHN01000001.1, read on the forward strand.
CATTCGGTTGCATGATTTAAGAAACGGTCAATCAGGATTGGCCTGTCAGGTGTTACGCCAACAGCAGCATTCATGTAAACACGAAGTGCTTCGTCATCATGAACCACTTCCATGCCACGTCCGCCAAGTACATAAGAAGGACGAACCATGACCGGATAGCCGATTTTATGTGCGATAGCAAGTGCTTCGTCAACATTTACAGCCATGCCTGCTTCTGGCATTGGGATTCCTAATTTATCCATCATAGCACGGAACAGGTCACGATCTTCTGCTAAGTCAATTGTTTCCGGAGTAGTTCCTAAAATGTTGACACCATGTTTTTTTAACTGGGAAGCTAAGTTAAGCGGAGTCTGGCCGCCGAACTGGGCAATAACCCCAAGCGGTTTTTCTTTTTCATAGATGCTTAATACATCTTCCAGTGTTAAAGGCTCAAAATACAATTTATCAGAAGTATCGTAGTCCGTAGATACTGTTTCAGGGTTACAGTTAATAATAATGGTTTCAAAGCCTAACTTCTTTAATGCTTTTGCGGCATGGACGCAGCAGTAGTCAAATTCGATACCCTGGCCGATTCTGTTAGGACCGCCGCCAAGAATCATGATCTTAGGTTTGTCTTCGTTTGCTTTGCTTAAGTCAGGAGCGTTGTAAGTAGAGTAGTAGTAAGCAGAATCTTTTGTACCGCTTACATGTACCCCTTCCCAGGACTGGCTAAGACCAGCATCTAAACGGGCTTTTCGGATTTCGTCTTCCGGTACTTCTAATAACTGGCTTAAGTATTTATCAGAGAAACCATTTTTCTTAGCAGCGACTAAGACATCAGCAGCAGGAACGGAACCTTTGCTTTGTAATAAAGCTTCTTCTTCCTCTACTAATTCTTTCATCTGCTCTAAGAAATAAGGTTTGATTTTGGTTAAATCATAAAGTTCTTCAACAGTAGCACCTTTACGAAGTGCTTCATATAAAATAAACTGGCGTTCACTTGTTGGAATGTGAAGCATATTGATTAATTCTTCTTTTGATTTGTCGTGGAAGTCTTTTGCAAAACCTAATCCGTAACGTCCTGTTTCAAGGCTTCGGATGGCTTTCTGGAATGCTTCTTTATAAGTTTTGCCGATACTCATCACTTCGCCAACAGCACGCATCTGGGTACCCAGTTTATCTTCTACTCCTTTGAATTTTTCAAAGGCCCAGCGGGCAAATTTGATTACAATGTAATCGCCGTCTGGTTTGTATTTATCAAGAGTTCCATATTTGCCACATGGAATATCGCATAAATCAAGGCCTGCAGCAAGCAGGGAGGAAACAAAAGCAATAGGGAATCCGGTTGCTTTGGATGCAAGTGCGGAAGAACGGGAAGTTCTTGGGTTGATTTCGATAACGATAATACGTCCTGTTTCCGTATTTCTTGCGAACTGGACATTAGTACCACCGATTACTTCAATTGCATCTACGATTTTATATGCCTGGCGCTGTAATTCTGCCTGTACATCTTCAGAAATGGTAAGCATTGGAGCGGAACAGAAGGAATCCCCTGTATGAACTCCAAGTGGGTCGATATTTTCAATGAAGCATACGGTGATTAAATTTCCTTTTGCATCACGTACCACTTCCAATTCTAATTCTTCCCATCCGAGTACGGATTCTTCTACAAGAACCTGGCCAACTAAGCTGGCTTGAAGACCACGGGAACAAACGGTTTTTAATTCTTCTTTATTATATACAAGGCCGCCGCCGGCTCCACCCATTGTATAAGCTGGACGAAGAACAACTGGATAACCTAATTCATCTGCGATTTTCAGAGCTTCTTCAACAGAATATGCCACTTCGCTTCTTGCCATCTCGATTCCTAAAGAATCCATGGTTTTCTTAAATTCGATACGGTCTTCACCACGTTCGATAGCATCTACTTGAACACCAATGACTTTTACGCCGTATTCGTCTAGAACGCCTGCTTTTGCTAATTCAGAACAAAGATTTAATCCGGATTGGCCACCTAAATTAGGAAGTAAACCGTCTGGACGTTCTTTTGCAATAATCCTGGTTAAGGATTCTACGTTGAGAGGCTCAATGTAAGTAACGTCTGCCGTTTCCGGATCTGTCATGATCGTTGCCGGGTTTGAGTTTACTAATACGATTTCATAGCCAAGTGACTTTAAGGCTTTGCAAGCCTGGGTTCCGGAATAGTCAAATTCACAAGCCTGACCAATGATAATAGGACCAGAACCGATTATTAATACCTTATGTATGTCTTCTCTTTTCTTCATGATACCCTCCAATTAATCGTCAACATAAATTGGCATACTGTAATTAAATTTATAAAGACTGATTTTATTCTTATCTATTTTCTTATGAAATGGGAGATTTGTCAAGAAGTGTTGGGGAAAAGTATGGAAATTATAGAATCTGCAGATAAGATGGAATTGAATTCCATTCCACATAATGGTAAAATAAAACGAGAAATTTAATTGAAAGGAAAGGTATTTTGTACTATGATGATGAAAAAAATTATGGAAAGCATTCAGAATGTATTAGGGGAAGAAGGAATTGAGAAAGAGCTGAAAGCGGATATGGATCTAATCAATGAGGTAGGATTGGATTCTTTACAGCTGGTTAACGTGATTCTGGATTTAGAAGAAGAATTTGGTTTATGCATTGATTTTGATGAGTTTGACTTTGACGAAGTAAAGACCATCCAGCTGCTTGCAGATTATCTGGAGGCGTTACAAGATGGAACAAAATAAAACAGGGAACAGGATTTATGCAGCCAAGTTTGATTCGGAGAGATATTGGCAGCCGGAACATATTGTGATGCTGCCAGCTATCCGGAACAATAGCTTGGATAATATTGTGTGTGCAATGGATGAATTAATGTTTGCGTTATGCCAGAATCAAGAAGATGTTGTTTTAACGGGGCTTCCAATGAATCCAGTACATCTTGCCTATTTGCATAAGCTTGGATTTCAATTTACCAATCAGTATTTGGAAGAAGAAATGGAGGGAAAATCCTGTGAGTATCATGCAGAAAATTATAAACTGCATGATGTTTCCCAGAATGCGGTTCTGGAAACCTATGCAATTCTGCCAGAGTATGAAGTACTGGCCAAACAGAACCACATTTGTTATCCACATCCAGAACAGGATGCAGTAGCAAACGTAAATTCTAAAGTTTACTCTACGGAGTTGTCAAAAAAGCTTGGATTTAGCCAATATGCTAAGATTGTAAGGGACGAGGCATCGTTTCTCCGGGAAGGAAAACGCATTCTGCAGGAAAATGGCGGGCTTATCATCAAGGAAGAATATGGGGTTTCTGGAAAGGGGAATCTAAAGATTACCGAAGAAAAAGCATTTCAGACTGTCTGCCGGAATATTGCCATGCAGTGCAAAAAAGGCAAGGAAATCAGGTTTATTTTGGAACCGGCTTTTCAGGTGGCAAAAGACTTTTCTGTTCAGTATTATATCCATAAAGATACTGGAAAGGCAGAAAGGATTTCTGTCCAGCAGATTCTGAATCAGGAAAGAGCCTATCATGGTTCCGTCACAGCAGATGAGGAACTGCTTCTCTTATTAGAACAGAGAGGCTATTTTAAAATCATGGAGCAGGTAATGGAACAGCTTTATAAAGACGGCTATTTTGGTGATGTCTGCGTGGATAGCATGATTGTGGAACCGGATATGCTGGTTCCAGTTGTAGAGATTAATGCAAGAAAATCCATGAGCCTGATAAAAAAGAACCTGGAAAGCAGGCTGGTTCAATTAGGTTATGACAATGAGGAAATATGTACATTTTATATAGATGCCATTGTTCATCCAAAGCTTTGCATGGAAGAAGTTTTGAGACGGATGCAGGAGGCAAAGATTCTTTTTACTGTGGATTCGGGAAAAGGGGTTATTCCACTTACTTCCAATACTCTGTTTATTAATTTAAGAAAAAAAACAGAAAAAAATCAAAAAGGAAGGATGTATTTTCTGCTGGCAGGGACCAGAACAGAAGTAGCACAGTACAGGGAAAAAGTTACAGATCTATGTAAAACATTTGCAGAGGGATAGGAGAAAGCATGAATATTAAATTATTAACTTCCGCTATGGGATTAGGAACCTATGTGCCTGCCCTGCATTTAAGGGAATATTTCAGGCAGCAGGGGTATACGGTAACTATGGATGTGTTTGAAAATTATTTTAGTGAAGAAGTTCTTGCCAAGTATTTAAAGAACAAAAGGGAGTATCATAAAAGCTTTAAGGTGGCAAAGCTTGGACATAAACTTGCACAGAAGAAGCTTGGAACTGCATTAGAGGAAGAAATGATAGATGCAATTTCAAAAAAATGGGAAAAGGAAAAAGTGCAGAAGCTGGTTATTTTATCAGGAAACTGGATACCAGTAGTAGAACAGTATAGAATGCAGATTCATGATGACAGCAGTCTGTGTGCCGTTATTGTACATATGGATATTGGAACTGCTCCATCCTGGAGCAATTTTAGCAATCCAGATCTGTTTTATAAAGAAATTCTTCCTATTGATGAAACGGGAGTCCAGTATATATTTGAAGTACCCGTACCAAAAGAGGACACTAGTGTACCAAAAGAAAAGCCGGTATTTAATATCCACGGCGGGGGTTGGGGAATGGGTGACTATCGTGAGAGAAAACAGGAGATACAAGCTGCAATGGATTGTCACATGTTCGTTTTGGCTCATGAACAGGAGGAAATGATACAGGAGAAGGATGTACAATATATTCTTATGGATACCAGATGGAAACCGTGGATAGCAGATGAATCTGGGGAATATGAGTTTCCTGTTATGCTAGATGGAGAAACGGGAAAGAAACTGGAAAATCAGAGCATGCATGATCTGTACCAGATTTATAAACAATGTGATGCGGTGATAAGTAAGCCTGGAGGTGGTACCATGCTGGATGGAATTGCATGCGAAGTGCCTATTGTATTTCTGGAACCGGTAGCGGAACATGAAAGAAAGAATCAGGAAGCATATGAAAAACTGGGACTGGGCATTTCTTTTTCAAAATGGAAAGAAAGCGGTTATTCACTGGAGATATTATCGGAGCTGAGAGAAAAAATCCGGAAAAACAAGAAAGGAAAACTGGGACTAGGTGCTTATATTGAGACATTATGGATGGAAAAATAGCATAGTGAGGAGGAATCGGCATGAAACAGCCAAAAACAACGAGAAAGCTATCAAAAGAGGAAGCGGTTATTTTAGCGAAGGCTGCTAAAAACATGTCCATTGTATCAAAAGGACTTAGAGAGAGTGCAGAGTTTTCAACAGATATGCCGCTTATATTAGGATTTAAGCTGACCAATAAATGCAATCTCCGGTGTAAGACCTGTTATGAATGGAATGAGCAGGGGTATCATCATAACATGAGTGCAGAGATGAAGAATCAGGAGCTGGATCCAGAATTATTTGACAAAGTAATGAAAGAAACTAGCAGTGTTAAGTCAAATGTTTATCTTTGGGGAGGAGAACCGCTTTTTCATAGTGAGTTTTCAAAATTGTCCTATGTATTGGAACGGGAAAAGAGGATTACTGCTATGTGTACCAATGGAATCCTGATCGATAAGCGTATGGACGATATTTTAAGATTTGACCATAATCTGGAACTGCTAATAGCAGTAGATGGATTTGAAGAAGAAAATGATGAAATCCGGGGAAAGGGAAATTACCAAAAAGTAATGCATCACATAAAAACCTTATTGGATATGCGTAAAAAAGGCCAATTCAAAGGAAAAATATCCGTTCATTGTGTCCTAAGCGGAAATATGGTGGATAAAATGTATGACTTTTTGGAATACATGGAAGAAATAGGGGTAGACTATGTGATTGTCTGTTATCCGTGGTACATAGCACCAGAGACATCTGTCAGGATGGATCATTATTATGAAGAACATTTTGGAACCTGTACCAGTTCAGTAGCAAGCTGGCATGCGTTTAAATTTAAATATCCAGAAGAGGAATATGAGAAAATCTTTGCCATTCATAAACGGATTTCAGAACGTACCTGGAAGAATCAGGTGAAATTCCAGCCAAATCTGGAACTTGACCAGATAGTACCATTTCTGGAAGACCGAAATGTAGTTGAGAACGCATATTGCTGTTATTCTGTGGCAGATCGTATGGAAATATTACCAGATGGAACCGTTACGACCTGCAAGCATTTTCCGGAATTTATTGTTGGTGATTTAAAGAAGAATACGGTAAAGGAAATCTGGAAGAATGAAAAATACAACCAGATCCGGAAAATGGTTCAGACAGGAAATATGCCGGTTTGCACAAAATGCAATAATCTATATCTTCATGGAAGAAAAAAAGAGAAAGGGTGTTAGCTGGTAATATGTCGGGAATACAGGTAAAAGGATTGACAAAGCAGTTTGTTTATACCAAAAAAGAAGTTGGTATGAAAAACTCAATTAAGAAACTGTTTCATTCAGAAAAAATCACGAAGGAGGCTGTAAAAAACCTTTCTTTTGAAGTGGAACAAGGTGAGATTGTGGGCTTCTTGGGACCAAATGGTGCAGGGAAAACAACAACGTTAAAAATGCTTTCTGGAATTTTATTTCCAACTAGTGGAGAAGCATCTGTGCTAGGCTATACTCCATGGGACAGGAAAAATGAATTTAAAAGACAGATATCCATTGTGTTAGGGCAGAAAAACCAGTTGTGGTGGGACTTGCCTGCCAATGAGTCTTTCTATCTGAATAAGTGTATTTATAAAATTGATGACAGAGAGTATCATAAAGTGATTGATGAACTATGTGAAATACTGGATGTAAAGGAATTGTTAAAGGTACAGGTTCGAGATCTTTCCCTTGGGGAACGTATGAAAATGGAATTGATTGCAGCACTGATTCATCAGCCAAAAGTCCTTTTTTTAGATGAACCTACCATTGGACTGGACTTGATTGCACAGAAAAAGATTCGTGAATTTTTAAAACTATATAACGAAAAACAGAAAACAACGGTTTTATTGACGAGCCATTACATGGATGACATAGAGGATTTATGCAGCAGGACGATTATTATTAATCATGGAGTGCTGGTATATGATGCAGACATACATGACATTAATAAGGAATTGAATAACCGGAAGGTGTTATCGTTTCAATTCAGTGAAAAATCAGACTGGACAAGCATGGAAAAATATGGGATTGTCAAGAAAGCGGATGAATTTGAAGTACATCTGGAAGTAGGGAGGGAAGAACTGCAGGAGGTTGCGGCGGAAATCCTGAAAGAGTATAGAGTGAGGGACTTTAATGTAATGGACATTCCACTGGAAGAAAGCATTGAAAAGATTTACCGAATGGAGGGAACAGGTTCATGATGGTATATAAACAGGCGTTTTCTTTGGGAATGCAAAAAGCAATGCGGTACCGGGCAAATTTCTGGATGGATTTGTTAAGCTTTGTTTTTCCGCTTTGCATCCAGTATTTTATGTGGACTGGTATATACGGTTCATCAAGGAATCAGGTGATTTACGGATATACATTAGGACAGATGCTAGTGTATGCGGTATATGCTGCTATTACCTCCAGACTTGTCTCGGTCAGTTTTGTAGGAGAAGTCAATAATGATATAAAGCAGGGAGGATTTGCGAAATATTTAGTCCGTCCAGTGAATTACCTGCCATATCAAGGAGCCTGTTTCTTAGGCGAGAAGATTATGAATCTTATTTTTGCTACCTTGCTGATGATTGGGATTTCCATATTTTTTATTCTGCACTATGGTGTGCAGTTTACACTGGCAACGTTTCTTTTTTACTATTTTTCTTTGATTCTGGCTATGATACTGAATTATTTTATATACATCTGTTTTTGCAGTGCTGGATTCTGGATGAAAGATGGTTCTGGAGCCATCTTTATTATGACATTAGTTGGAAATATTGTCAGTGGAGGAATATTCCCAATTGATATTTTCAGTAAGAATATACAGACTGTACTGAGAATGCTTCCTTTTACTTATACAACGTATTTTCCAGTTTCTATTATTGATGGAAATCTGGACCAGTCAGGAATTATAAGAGGATTTGCTTTGCAGGCAGTCTGGATTGTGGCAATGTGTGTTGTGACGGATGTGGTCTGGAAAAAAGGAGTAAAAAGCTATACCGCAGTCGGAGGCTGAGCAAGAAGGAGATTTGAAATGAATATAAAAGATTATATCCGTCTGTATTTTCATATGGTGAAATACAATATTATGGCACAGATGGAGTACAAAGTGAATTTTCTGCTTTCGGTTTTTACGGAAGTAGGGTTTTTATTAGCAAAAAGCCTTTACATCATTGTTGTGTTTTCTATTGGACTTTCCATTAATGGGGCAACCCCAGACCAGATTTTAATGTTTATTGGTTCCTATACTATAATAACAGGAATTATGGATTCGGTGTATTACCCTAATATTGCGTCCATACCGTCCTATGTCCAAAATGGGGAACTGGATATCTACCTTACAAAACCGGTATCTTGCCAGTTTTTATGTTCGTTCCGGAAATTTGATATTGGATTAGGAATTCCCAATGTTCTTGCTGGTGTCATTATGGTAGTGATTTCATGGGGAAGAACAGGAACCGATGTAAGCATAATCAATATAGTAGGATACATATGCTTTACCCTGGTTGGGTGCATAGTAACGTATCCACTGCTTATAATTCCAACCATATTGGCATTTAGACTGATCCGGGTAGATGCTTTGCAGAATATAATTTTTGCCCTTTGGGATTTTAACAATATGCCGATGGCTATTTATCATAAAAACATGCAGAGAATAGGTGTTTTTCTCATTCCGATTTTTCTGATTACCAATTTTGCACCAATGTTTGTATTTGGAATTCTTCCGAAGGCGTACATGCTATATTCCATTGTGGCAATCCCGCTTTTTGTATGGATTTCCATTCTTTTATGGAATAAGGCGATCAAAAATTATTCAAGTGCAAGCAGTTAAGAAATGGAGAAAACGATGGAAAAGAAATTACCACTTGCCAAACCAGTCATTGATTCCTTTGCTGGTTATGCAGCCATAAATAATATTGTGCTAAACTATGAAAAAGGGCGGGACTGGTTTGTCCAGAATTTTTTTAAGCTGGTTATCCAGTATGAGGAGACATATCATCAGGTATGTTTTGACTACTTGAACATAGATACGCTTTACATGGCTTCTTATAGCTGTTTTCAGCCAGAAAGTTACGTAAAATGGCCAATTGAGAATTATTCTATTCCGGCCAGTCAGGTAAAAGCAGGAAAATTTGTGGAATTCATTAGAAACCAGATAGAAAACGGCTTTTATATTATGGTGTTTTTGAACTGGAGGTATTTAAGAAAATACGGTTATGATAGGAATGGATTCCATGAAATTTTTGTGTATGGCTTTGACGATGAAAAGGAGGAAATATATGCAACTGGGTATCTTGCAGGGAAGCCATATGGGAAGCTTGTTCATTCCTACTGTGATATGGAAGAAGCATATGCCCATATGGATATATTCTGGAATCAGGAGATTGCAGATCATGTAAACCGGAATATTAAGAAAATCAGTTTATTAAAGTATAAACAGGATTTCCAGTTTGCTTTTTCCCTCCGTCAGTTTACGAAGGACTTAAAACGCTATCTTCATCTGGAAGAAACGGACTGGAATGTAGATCTGGCAATTACGTTTGCAAAAGATACAAAGAAACTGGCGTATGGAAACCAGCTTTATGAAGTGTTAGGCAAAATGCTTCGGAAAAATTGTGAGGCTGGTGAGAACGTGGATCTGACGGTGCCGTATGCCATCTACAATCATCTGGAAGGCATGCAGTATAAGATTGAATATCTGCTGGAAAAAGAATACATACGTAATGCTGGTGAAGCACAACAGTATAAAAATGTTGTAAAAGCAGGAAAAGCATTTCTGTTTACTGCAATCAAATATATCCAGCAGGTGACATGGGGCAAAAAAGCAGACAGAAGCTTAGGAGAAAAAATGCAATGCCAGTTATTAGATCTGAAAGAAAAAGAAGCGGTGCTATTGTATCAGATTTATGAGAAACTCAAATGGAATGAACTATAAATAGAAATTATAGTGTTTATAACAAATATTGATTTTACTTATAGTAAAAACTGTTGTATGATAATACTGTTAAATTTGAAAATATATTGATGATAATGAAACATAGGAGGAATTAATATGGTAACAGCTATTGTAGGTGCTAACTGGGGTGACGAAGGAAAAGGCAAAATTACGGACATGTTAGGCGAAAAATCCGACATCATTGTACGTTTCCAGGGAGGAAGCAATGCAGGACATACTATTATTAATGACTATGGCAAATTTGCGTTACACCTGCTTCCATCAGGCGTATTTTACAATCATACAACAAGTGTAATCGGGAATGGTGTTGCATTAAATATTCCATACTTATTCCGTGAAGTAAAAGAGATTGAAGAAAAAGGCGTTCCAGCTCCAAAGATTAAAGTTTCTGAAAGAGCCCAGATTTTGATGCCATATCATATATTATTTGACCAGTATGAAGAAGAAAGATTAGGAAAAGCATCTTTCGGTTCTACAAAATCCGGCATTGCACCATTTTATTCTGATAAATATGCAAAAATCGGTTTTCAGGTTTCGGAGCTATTTGCAGAGGAAGAAACATTACGTGAAAAAATTCATAGAGTAGCAGAACAGAAAAATGTTATTTTGGAACATTTATATCACAAGCCGGCTCTTGATGAAAAGGAATTATACAATACTTTAATGGAATACAAAGAGATGGTTGCACCATATGTCTGTGATGTGGCTGCATTTTTACAGAATGCCATTAAAGAAGGAAAAAATATCCTGCTAGAAGGACAGCTAGGTACATTAAAAGATCCTGATTTCGGCATTTATCCAATGGTAACTTCTTCCTCCACTTTAGCGTCTTATGGTGCTATCGGTGCGGGCATTCCTCCTTATGAAATTAAGAACATTGTATGTGTAGTAAAAGCTTACTCAAGTGCCGTAGGTGCTGGAGAATTCGTAAGTGAGATATTCGGAGATGAGGCGGAAGAATTAAGGAAACGTGGTGGAGATGCAGGAGAATATGGTGCTACAACAGGCCGTCCAAGACGTATGGGATGGTTCGATTGTGTTGCTTCTAAGTATGGCTGCCGTATGCAAGGTGCAACAGAGGTTGCATTTACAGTACTAGATGTGTTAGGATATTTAGATGAAATACCTGTCTGTGTTGGTTACGATATTGACGGAAAGGTAACAAAGGATTTCCCAACTACCGTACAGCTTGCAAAAGCAAAACCAGTATATGAAGTACTTCCAGGCTGGAAGCAGGATATCCGTGGAATTAAAAACTACGAAGACCTTCCAGAAAACTGTAAGAAATACATTGAATTTGTTGAGAAAGAAATTGAAACCCCAATCACAATGGTATCCAATGGTCCAGGCAGAAATGAAATTATAAGAAGATAATAGGATAGCGTATGGGCGTAATAAAAAATCAAGATATTTATCTTGTTATGCACCGTTCTTTAAGCATGGTGGATAAGGAGATAACGGAACATGGCAAGGAAGTAGGTTATATTTTATATAAAATGCTTGTTAGCCAGAATAAATATTTTCTACAGGAGTTAATTGACTATACGACGATCGGTGTCTTACATGACATCGGTCTGTATAAGTCACCTGATCAAGAGACAATTCATAGGGAAGAGACAAAAAATGTATGGAAACATTCCATTTATGGTTTCCTTTTTTTGAAATACTTTTCACCATTAGGGAATAAGGCAGAAATTGTTTTATACCATCACTTAGACTACTCTAAATACCAGTTAATCAATTCAGCACATATAGAGGTTGCCGAGTATTTGGCATTTGCAGACAAGCTGGATACTTTTATGCGTTCCAGTAATGAAGACCGAGATGCAGAGTTTTTTGCAAAGCAGTCAGGAGTGCGGTTTTCCGAGAGGGCAAAGCAGGTTTTTTTAAATGCAGAGAAGAAATATCAGATATTTGAGAATATCCGTACTGGAGCATATGAAGAAGAATTAGCAGCATTACTAAGAAAAAAATTAACGAGCGAAGAACAGAAAAGAAATTTTCTGGAAATGCTTATATATACGATTGATTTCCGCAGTGAACATACGGTAGTACATTCGCTGGCTACTACGACATTTGCAGTGGAAATTGCCAAGTTAATGCATTTGCCGGCAGCAGATATTTATAATATTTATTATGGAGCGTTACTGCATGATATTGGCAAGCTTGTTACGCCAGTTGAAATTCTGGAATCGCCAAGAAGATTAAATGAGGATGAAATGCGCATTATGCAGGAACATGTAGTGAATTCTGAGAAGATTTTAAGAGGTACGATTGATGATACGGTACTGGAAATTGCCATCAGGCATCATGAAAAGTTAGATGGTTCCGGTTATCATCGTGGATTAAAAGGGGAAGATCTGACGATTCCACAACGTATTGTTGCAGTAGCAGATATTATCAGTGCATTATATGGAAAAAGAAGCTATAAAGATTCCTTTGATATAGAACGTATCAAAGAAATCTTAATGGCAGACAGTGATGCAGGGAAACTTTGTCCAGAGGTTGTAGGGTATGCAGTCCGCAATATGAAATGGCTGGTCCGTAATTTTGAGAAGAAGAAAGAGAAAACCATAGGAAATTATATTCTGATAAAAGAGCAGTATGAGGAAATCTATAATAAATTTAAGCAGTTTGAACTGGAAGAGGAAGGCCAGAATGAGGTGCCGATTAAATATTAAATGAAAGGAAGTTACAGGAAGATGAAGAGCAAGATTTTTATGAAAAGAATGATATCCCTTTTTTTGGTGGTAATTATTAGCATTGTATTAATTCCAACGGGTAGAGTTGAAGCAAGTATAAAGAATGAGAGTTATTACAATTCATCAGACATCGGAAAAGATGTATTTGATTACGTGAATTATATATCATCTGAATTAATAAACAATGTAGTTGGAAATGAGCAGATGTATGGGGTCGTTATAAATAATTATGCGAATCTGCATCTAGGAGAGCCGTTCACAATATTTGATTTAGAAAAAATGCAAAAACTAGATGAGGTGTATTATTTTCCAATTATGGAAGGTAAAGAAGTGCGGTTGATAATAAGTGTTTATAAAGTTGGTGAAAATTGGAACGCCACAATAGCAAAAGGTTTTTCAGATGAATTGAATTCATTAGAGTGCGCTAATTTTTTGATGTTTAGAAAAAAGGGAATGATTTATGCTGAATTGGAGACAGGGAGAAAAGTTATTTTTGAGGACAAGTGGTTAAATGAAGAGTCAAGCGAAATGGTTACATTATACGGTTATTCGGATGGTGATAAAAGTAAAACAATTACTTATTGGAATTCAGCAAATGAACAGGTTCAAACGGCAACCTATAATCAAGGACCAGTATTTGCAACAATTTCATACGGAGGATATCCATTTTCTTGGGTAGAAAGTGTATATTAAATGTGAAATTAAGTGGAAGGTCTGTTTAAGATGAATAAAAGAATTGTGGAAATTGTTTGTACTATTTTAGGGCTGGCAATCGTGTTAGCAGGATGTAGCTCGAAGCACGAAGTCATTAGAAATGATAAAATAAGTTATAAAAATAATATTTTTACAGAAGAATTATTAAAGCAAATTAAGGAAATAGATTTTGGTTTTGAGAATGAAATGGTTAAAATTCAAGACGCAGAAAAAATGAGACAGTTTTATGGGGAATTAGCATCCCTTACTTTGACTGAAGTTGATGAAGATATACAGCCGTTATATGGACATTTGATGATAGAATTTATCACCAATGACAGTAAAATATCTGTTGGGATTTTAGCAAAGGAGTTAAATGTTGAACAAAAAAGGTATGAAGTGGATAAAGATATTATTAAAAAATTGAGAAAAATAGCAGATTAGGTGTATTACAATGATAGGAGTACCTTTTAGGCTTTATGTCAAGTGGCGGGGTGTGATTCTTTGAATCATGTTTCATTACAGGATATAAAGCCTTTTTTCAACAGGTGCTTCCCTTGCGTGAGAGCCTATGTTTTGTTAAACTAAAGAGTAAGAATATTAGCAAATGGATAATTTAATAAGTATAATCAGTAAGTCTGGAATACAATTTCAGATGTTATATTTTTATAAAAGGAAGGGCAGGAGTTCGTTTATGAGGATTGCCGTGTTTAGTGATATTCATAGTAATTACATTGCATTGGATGCATGTATGGATTATATACAGCAACATAAAGTAGAAAAGATAATATTTCTGGGAGATAATATAAGTGACTGTCCGGCACCAAGGCTGACATTAGAGCGGATTGCTGCATTAAATAAGGAATATGATACCGTTCATATTCGTGGAAATAGAGAAGAGTATTTTATTGACCATGAGGATGGAAAGAGCAATGACTGGGAGTATTCTTCATACAAAGGGAGCCTTTTGTATACGTTTGAACATATTACAACAGAAGACATTCGGGAATTTCGCCATATGGATCACCAAAAGGTGGTACAGTTTGAAGGAATGGATGGAATCCAGCTGGTTCACGGTTCTCCTAATTCATCCAGAGAACTCCTTCATGCCCATGGAGATAACACGAAACACTATCTTCAGCAGATGTCAGTGGGGCTGATGTTAGGTGGCCATACTCACAGGCAGTTTGCTTATCCATATAAAGATAAATTTCTTGTCAATCCAGGTTCTATTGGGGTAGCCATTGGAAAGCCCAGGACAGCAAATTTCGCTATTCTGGAATGGAAAAAAGATGGATGGGAAGCAGAACTGATTACAGTTCCTTTTGACTATGAGAAATTAAGAACTCATTTTATGAGAAGTTCCCTTATGGAAAAGGCAAAATGGTGGCCTAAGTGCATTTTAAAGTCCATGGAAACGGGAGTGAATGTAGGCCCGCTTTGTGCTAAAAAAGCGTTTGATCTGGCTAGCCAAGACAAGATTGAAATTGTAAATGGAACCATACCAGAGAAGTATTGGGACAGGGCAGCCAAGATTATTGGGGTGTAGAGGTGCTTGCTGTGGGAAAAAATCTAACGGAGGTGATTAAAAAGATTAAGCAAAAAATGAAATAGAGGCAAAAGGATTACCGTTGTCTTATACAATGATTATAGAAGCAGCCCTGATTTATATTATGTAAAAAACAGTAAGAAGGGAGAGTTATTATGCCATTAATTCATCAATTTATGATGATAGAGAAAGAGAGTAATATAGATTTTATAGAGGATTGGATGGATAAAATTGATGTATCAGATAATTTAATATTGTATATAAAGGATTCATTGAAATGGATGAAAGTAAGCTGTAATGATGAAATGTCAAGTAACAATGGATTAAATTATTATGGTTATTCGATTATAAAAGGAGAAAATATAAGGAAATTCAAAACAATTATAAATTGCTGGATAAGATTATTTCAAGAGGCACCAGAAGAATTTACATTAACAGGTGATTTTCTTTCAATTGAAGATCGGTATGAATTTAATTCATATATTAAGCAGGAAGTTCTTAATCAATTAGAGGCTTTAGAAACAATGTGCAAGGGAGCATTGGAAAGAGGAAGTTATATTTTACATAATGGGATATAAGCGAAGATTTTAATTGTATAATAGGTTTAGCAAAGTGAAAAGAGACTGTTTCAGATTAAATAATAATAAGAGATGTATTTGAAAGTTAAGCAAAAGATAAGACAATTAATTGATGAATACAATACGACAGTTAAGTGATTCATGTATATGAAAATACATATATTAAAGAATGAGAGTTTTTTATTGATAAAATGGAGGTTTAGAATATTGAATCATTACATTGTGATTAGTTATTTAAGCAGATTTACAAAGATAAAAGTTCAAGAGTATTGGAATAGAATAAATAACGATAAAAAGATATATGCAATTCTTACTAACGAAGCAGGGATTCAAGGAATATTAGATTCTATTGCTGAGAAACAAGAAAACGAAAAATATACGGTTGATGTGCTTTATTTTTGCTCTAATGAAGTCCGAAGGACTGAGGGAAAAAGGGAAAAACTAGAAAGTTTTTTTAAGGAATATCAACAAGGTGTGGTTAATTTGGATTCTTATGTAAAGGCTTTAGAACAGGAGCTGTATCCGAAGGAAAAAGACGGCAGTGAATCCGCAGAACGGAAAGAAATAAATGAATCTATTTATTATGAATCAAGGGTGAAACATTTTGCAGAAATGAGAAAATTATGTAAAGTTAACGTTAAAAAAATAGACGTAAATGAAGATCTGGGCATGGCTGATGCATACAAAGAACAGCTTCAAAAATTTATTGAAGAATTGGAAAGATTGAAGCAACAGGATAGTGATAAGGAAGAGCATACGTTTTATGTTTATATAGATTCGTCGGGAGGACCAAGAGATTTTAGTTTTTTAAGTCTTATACTAACGAAATTACTAGAGCTTAAGGAGCATAACAAATTTAAAGTTGAGAACATTATTTATAGTAATATAAATAGCAAAAATGGAAATGAAATTGGCTCTATAAAAGATTCATATGGAATGCTTGGTGTAATTAATGGCGTTAATGAATTTGTAAAGTATGGACGAGTAAATACTTTAAAGGAAAGCTTACATAAGGAAAGCGGTCTAATGGAAGGTAAGGACTTAGTGGATGAACTTTTATGTAGTATGCAAAAGTATTCAAATATGATCTCTATTTGTGATTTTAAGAAACTACCTGAAATATATGATGAAATCTATAAGAAGATGAAAGATTTGGAAAATGTAAATTATGATGTCATAGACAGCAGAGTAGAAATATTAAAAGCACTGCTTTCGACTGTTAGAGTGAAAATGGGCATTGGTAAAACAATTCCGCAGTTTGTGAAACTATTTAAGCATTATTGTGATAATGATATGATTCAGCAGGCAGTTACTTTTTATAATGAAAAAATGCCAGAGTATATCATGGAAGAATTAAAATTATTAGAAATAAATAATTTAGTCATTAAGTCTAATAAGAAAAATGCAAGAAGTAAAGTTGAAGCAGTATTGCATGGATTAGAAGGAGGTTATAAAGCTTTTCTTAGTGATTATGAGAAATATGCTAAGGAATATGGTAGTGAGAAATATGCTAAGGCAGTTTGCATTTTATCTAATGTAGATGAGTTTTCAAACATTAAATTAAAAAAAGGCAATAAGGATCAGGTAATAACTGTATTAAAGGATTACCTTGTAATCAGAGAAATACGTAATCACATGAACCATGCCAGCGATGAACCACTAATGAAAAATGAAAAAGCTAGAGATTATTTTGATTTTAGGAAGAAGTCAGAGCAATCCTTATTATGTGAATATGACTCGATAAAAGAATTCTTAGAAAATGCATACGAACATTTGTGCATGTTTGAGTCACAATCCGCACCATCAGACAAGAGCAAATTTCAGGAGGTGACAAATTAAACGAGTTAATTCTGTGTTCCTTTCTGATAGACTTTTAGATATTATATAGAATCTATGAAAGTTTTTATACTGTGGAACTGGGCACAAGTATACGGTGAACTTTGCATTATATGTGAAGGACGGATGCCTGATTAATTGAAAAATGCATGTCATGACAGGTGCCGATTAAGTCACCTGCTCTTGACATACATTTCTTTAGGTATTATATATAATAGCAAGATCTAGATTGAAAAAATATAAATGGAATTCGTTCTAGCTCTTACAATTATCATAAAAGATTTAATTACAGACTTTTATTTGAAATACTTACCTCATCATCCCTAAAATCACATCCATCAGCTCATCATTTTTCTCAGGCTTCATAAAACAGAACCGGAAGAAATTCTCTCCAAGCTCTTCAAAAGTACTGCAGTCCCGGATCATAAGCCCTTTACGAATAGCCGCTTCAAATAAATCAAATGCCGTAATGCCTTTCTTTAAAATCTCCACTAACACAAAATTAGCAGTAGAAGGATATGCTTTTAAGCCTGGACACTGGTTTAATTTTGCACAAAGCCGTTGGCGTTCATTGGAAATCAGTGTTCTGGATGCATTGATATAGGCATCATCCGTAAACATAATCTCACCTGCAATAGAAGCCAAACTGTTAATTGTCCAAGGATTCTTCTTTTCCTTAATCTCATCTAGAATGTGCTGGTTGGAACATACCGCATATCCAAGCCGAAGCCCTGGTGCTGCAAAAAATTTCGAAATGCCACGTAGCACCGTTAAGTTATCAAATTCCCTTACCAGCCCAATAGCTGTAATCTGAGAAATATTTTCTGTAAATTCTATATAGGTTTCATCCACAATGACATAAATATTTTTTTTCTTGCATGCAGTTAGAATTTGCCTTATTTCCTCTCTTGTAAGAGTAGTGGAAGTAGGATTATTAGGATTGCAAAGAATCAGAAGATCCAGATCCTCTGATAACTGTTCTGTAAATTCCTTCACTGGTAATCTGAAATCCAGTTCCTTCTTTAATGCATAGTAGGAAAAATTTCCACCACACAATGTAATCTCACGCTCATATTCTGAATAAGTAGGAGCCAGTAAAAGCGCTTTCTTAGGTGCTGTAACGCTGATAAAACTGGAAATCAGTTCCGTTGAACCGTTTCCAACCATAATATGTTCTTTGCTGGCTTTTATATAAGCAGCAATGCTTTCACGAAGAGAAGCATATTCCCTATCAGGATAAGAAGTAATCGCATCTATGTGATTTGCCAGAGTTTCACGTAATTTTAAGGATACGCCAAGTGGATTTATGTTAGCAGAAAAACTTGTGATTTCTTCTTTTTTGATATGGTAAATGCGTTCTATTTTTTCTAAATCACTGCCATGAAAATGTTCTTTCTGCTGGATAGCCTGTTTTTCCTGTTTTTCCATCGTTCTCGCCCTTTTCCTTTTCTTTTTTTCGCTAAAGTGTTATAATCTATAATAATTATAGCCTTTTTTTATGAAAAAGCAAGGAGACATGCAATGAAAGAAAAATTAACGAAGTTTTCAAGAGGTGTGTTTCAATACGAGAAATACTCCCTTTTCTTTTCTCAGAAAACCATTGAAATAGGGGCAGAGGCGGGAAAAATATACGAGGGAAGCTTCCAGATCTGGACGGATGGCCCTATACCAATGAAAGGGATTCTTACGAAGACAGATCATTTTCTAAAACTTTCAGAGACATCATTTTCTGGGATAAAAGTGACGATACAGTACCAATATGATGCCACAGAACAGGCAGCAGGCGAAACCCGTACTGGTGCCATTGAAATTATCAGCAATTACGGAGAATATAAGATACCAGTTGTGGTAAAAGCAGAAGCTCCTTATTTTCAGACAGAACTAGGAAAGATACGAGATCTGTTTCAGTTTGCCAATCTGGCAAAACAGGACTGGCTTAGTGCGTTAAAAATATTTAAGTCTGGCCAGTTTGCCAGAAAACTGCTTATCCATGACAGAAAAAATGAAGTCTTATATCAGAGCTTACGAAAGAGCATTTCCAAAAGCCATGCAATGGAAGAATTTTTAATATCCATACATAAGAAAGTAAGAATCAGTCTTACAGTAGACAAAACAGCAATTGCCTATACCAATGTAGCGGAAACCTTAGAAGACCGAGTGGTGATTTACAAAGATAACTGGGGATATATAGAGATTCATGGAGAAACAGATGCAGATTTTATTGAATTGGAGCGTAAAATCGTCTGGCCTGAACATTTTATCGGAAACAGCTGTAATCTGAAATTCTTAGTAAAGCCTGAAAAACTTAAGCCAGGCATGAATGTGGGTGTCATTTCCTTAAAGACTCCTTATCAGGTGTTTCGTATTGAAGTTACTGCACGGGGAGAAGAAGCAGAGGGAAAAGAGGGACGGACAAGGAATGTGCAGGCATATGTGAAACAGCAGGCGAATCTGGTAACTTTGGCACAGAATTATTTAAATTTCCGTATGAATCATATTGCTGTAGAAGAATATGTGTCAGAGATGCGTCTTATCGCCAATGAGATCTATGAAACAGGAGACAAAGAAGCGTATTATTTATTAAAAACCCATCTGGCAGTGGCAGCAGGAGACAGTATGGAGATTGAGGAATGCTTTCAGTTTCTGGAATCCTGCAAAGACAAATGGAAGCAGGAAAATGTGGAACGTTATGCAGGGTATCTGTATCTTCTGGCTATGAAAGACCGGGAGCCTGAGAAAATACAGGAAGCCAGTAGCCTTATTGAAGCTTTGTATGAGGAACAGAAGGAAAACTGGAAACTGTTCTGGTTTTTAATGAATGTAAAAACAGAATATATGGAAGAACCAAGAAAACGGTTTGAAGCTTTACAGGAGCTTCTAAGATGTGGTGTAAGGAGCAGCATCATATACTATGAAGCCAGTGTATTATACAGGGATTATAAAGTATTTTTAATGGATGTATCAGAAGAAGCAATTCCTGTCATGACCTGGATGGTTCGGGAAAACTTCATGACAGAGGAGGTAAAGCGGCAGTATCTGATGATGGTGTCTAAACGGAAGCATTTTTATCCTGCCCTTTATCATAGTCTGGAAATGCTATATCAGCAGAAAGAGGATATGGAAGTGCTTCAGGTTATCCTTAGCATGCTGGTAAGGGCACAAAAAGCAGGAAAACAGTATTTTAAGTGGTATGAACTGGGCGTGGAAAAACAGGTAAGGATTCTAAAGCTTTATGAGTACTATATGTATTCTATGGAGGAAGATCTCCATAAAATACTGCCAGAAAGTTTATTAACCTATTTTTCCTTAGAGTGTACGTTGCATGAGAAGAAAAAAGCCTTTTTATATGCCAATGTGATTCAGAACTGGGAGCAGTATGACAAAGCAGTGCTGGAAGGATATGAAGAAGCCATTCATGCGTTTGCTAAGAAGGAACTGGAGAAACACGTAATCAATTCCAATCTGGCGATTTTGTATGAGGATCTCTGTACCTGTGATGCGTTTGATGAGACCGTAAAAGCAAACTTGCCATATGTGATGTTCCTGCAGGAACTGCGGTGTGATATGCCAGACATAACGGGAGCCGTAGTAGTACATGGGGAAACAGAACAGGAAGTTTATACGCCTATTGAGGATGGAATTGCCCAGGTGGCCATCTATACAGACAGTGCCCAGGTCTTTCTTGTAGACAGGAAGAATAACCGTTATGCTGCTACAATGGAATATTATTTATCCAAATATATATCTTTAGATGAATTAGCAAGTGAATGCTTTCCATATGCCCAGGAAAATGGCATGCTTTTGTTATATTTATATGAGCAGCTTGAGACTTATCAGAATCATGCAAGTACAGCGTTAGCGTTAAGAAAGCGTATTTTATTATTAGAAGAATTAAGACCTTCATTTTATTGGAAATGTTTTGGAAAAGTGGCGAAGCAGTATTATGACAATGTACAGTTAGCGGCATTGGATGAACTGTTACAGACTGTGGACTTTACAAAAGTGTGCAGGGAAGAACGGCCACGGCTGATGGAATTATGCATTATAAGGGGACTTCCTATAAATTTTGAAGAACAGTTTGAAAAATATGGTTACGACAATCTGCCACCTAAGAGACTTCTTGCTTACTACAGCAGAAGATTTCACAACAAGGAACAAAAGATTACACCAGTATTTTTAAATATTGCCATGAATGCCTTGAAAAAAGGAAGAGCAGACAAACTGATTACCAAAATGCTTTGTAACCATTATGTAGGAACTTTGGAAGATCTGATCCGCATCTGGAAATCCTGCCGGGAATTTGAAATTCCTTGTGAGGAATTAGAGGAACAGATTGTTTCCCAAAGTCTTTTCAGTGAGACCAAAAGGCCGGAAATTATGGCTGTGTTTATGGATTATCTTACAAGAGAGCAGAAAGATAAAATGGTTGTGCGGGCCTTTTTATCATATCATTCTTATTTGTATCTTTTAAAAGAGGAAGAGTTAGAAAAAACGCTATTGGATATCATGAAAGAGTTTATCCTGCAAAATAGCTGTGACATAGTAAATCTTGCTTATTTAAAGAGATTAAGCAGGAAAGAAATTTTAACAGAAAAAGAGAAAGAATATGCAGAAATTCAAGTACAGCAGTATGTAAAAAAAGGAATTGCTTTATCTTGTTTCATGGGATTTCAAAACCGGATTTCCATGCCGTATGAGATTGCACATAAATATTTTGTCGAGTACCATTGTGAGGAGAATAGAAAAGTTGTGCTGCACTATGCGTTAAACGGCGGACCTATAAGAGAAGAAGTTTTAAAAAACTGCTATCAAGGCATATTTGTGAAGAAATTCGTGCTTTTTCATGGGGATAAACTGTCTTATTATCTGACGGAAGAATATGCAGGAGAGAAAAAGCAGACAGCTAGAGAAGAAATTCAATATGAGGATGACATGTCAGATACCGATAGTGAATATGGACTGTTAAATTCACTGCTTGTAGCCAAACAGATGCAGGACAGCAAAACAGCACTGGATCTGGTAAAACAATATGTTACAAGCAAGACCATTGTAAGTGAACAGTTTAAAATGTTGGAGTAGGAGGTGTTTGTCATAGAAAGACAGAAATTATTTGTTGGGCTAGATTTGGATAATGAGTTTTCGCAGATTACTTACTATGATGAAGCACTATTTGAACCTTGTTCCATTTCTCAGAAAGAGGGGGAAGAAGCTTATCTGATTCCTACCGTTCTGGCAGTAACAAAGGAGAATGGACAGTGGTATTTTGGTGAAGATGCTGTGCGGCTTGCGAAAGAGCAGAAGGCACCTTTGCTTATGGACTTTATTGAATCTATAAAGAAAGAAAGTCCTATTTGGTATTATGAAAAGGAATGGGAGCCTGTTGAGATTTTAAAACGTTTTTTAAGAAAATGTTTAAATCTGCTAATGGTAAGATTTCCAGAAGGAACCATTCAAATGCTTGCTGTGACATTGGAAAATAAGGAAAAAGTTCTTGTAAATATGCTGTTAGAAGCATTACAGCAGCTGGGGTTTGAAAAAGAGAGGGTTGCTGTCTTAAGCCATCAGGAAAGCTATTTGTATTATACCCTTCGTCAGAAGAAAGAACTCTGGCTAAATGATGTTGGCCTGTTTGATTTTTCATCTAAAGGGCTTTTCTTTTACAGGATTTTTATGAACCGGAGGACAAGTCCGGTTACCGTTGGAATAGAGAAAAAGGAATTTACAAAGCTGTTATCTTATGGCATGCTAGAATCCAAAGAAGAAGGAGAGCTTGCATATATGTTTGACAGCGTTACAAAAAATGCACTTCACAAAAAGATCGTTTCCACTATTTATGTGACAGGACAAGGATTCAGGGGAAACTGGTGTCAGTCTGTTTTAGAAGGATTATGTGTTGGAAGAAGAGTATTTTTGGGACAGAATCTATATGCCATTGGTGCGTGTTATGGGGCAAAAGAAGTAGGCGGAGAAAGTAAGCTGTCTAATTATCTGCTATTGAATGATGAAATGGTTCTGGTTGATATTTCTGTAAAAGTATTTTCCAGCAGCCGATTTGAACCGTACCACCTTGTGAGAGCAGGAGCTGCGTGGTTTGATGTAAATCACAAACTGGAAGTGATTCCAGATGAAGAAAATGAATTGGAATTGGAAATTTTTGATGTTATGACACAGCAGAAGAAAACTTTTTTCCTGCACATTGATTTTATAGAAGGGCGGCCAAGAAGAACCACAATATTAGAAATAGGGGTAAAATTCCTAGATCCAAAGACCTGTGTACTGCAGGTGAAAGACAAAGGGTTTGGTAATATGTACCCTTCGACAAACCGGATTTGGGAAAAAGAGATACATCTCTAAGGAGGAGTGCTCATGGGAAAATTTATTTTATGCAGCGGAACAAGAGCCAAAGAACCATTGCGGATAGAAATAACGGATACCATTCTTTATACAATCGAAGAACTGTGCTTTTATCTGTATCAGCATATTTATCTGATTACAGACGAGTTCTTTTCGGAATCTGTTATTGGCTGGATTGAAAAAGAAGTGGAACTGCCAGAACTTGCAAAGAAACTAAGAGAATTAAACCGTTCTGGCAGAACTTTAAAAGATAAGGTTATCTCTATACTATGCAGTACCGATTATTATACAGAGAAAGAAATGAAAGAACTGATTGTGGTAATGGACAAAATAGATGGCCTGCCACTGATTAAGCGCAGAAAAATGAAAGCGGATATTTATGTTCAGTACCAGCGGTACCTGTTTGCTGCAAAAGAATATGAGGCCATATTAGAAAGCAGAGAAGCGTCCATACTGACAGCAGGTGAATATGGAAACCTGCTTCACAATTATGCATTCGTGCTTCTTAATATTGGATCTTTAAAAGATGCGGCACAAAAGATGAAAGAAGCATACCGGTCCAATCAGAATCCCGAATCCTTAAAATCCTATCTGCTGATTTTACGGATGTTAGGCAATGAAAATGCACAGGAACAGCAAAAAGATCTGGCTGTTCCAAGTGAAATGCTGGAAATGATAGAGGCTATTATGAAGGATGCAGAATCTATGGAATCCGCTCATTCCTGTTATCAGGCTTACCAGAAGCTGCTGGATTCAAAAGAAAAGCATGATGCCATTAAGTTTTACAGGGATCTGGAAACTATGCTGGAAAAGTGGATTCGTGAGTATAGAAATAAAGTAAGTTAAGGGAGATATCATGAAGATTTTTAAGAAGAAAAAGGAACTCCATTCAGAACCTGAGTTTGATAAAGAACTGGAAAGAAAACAAAATGAAACAGAACAGCTGGATATTTCCTTAGATAATATGGAACTAGAACTAAAGGATCTGGCCGATTCCAAGAAATCTGCGTATCAGGAGAAAGAAGAAACGTTGAATCAGACAAAGGATTCCATCGCGGATACCTGCAATCAGATTGCAGATGCGAAAAAACAGATTCAGGAAGCTAAGTTAGAATACAAAGCCGTGACGGACTATCTTGCCGATATACAAAAAATAGACGCCATTGAGGGGAAAGAACGTGAGGAGCTAGAAGATGCCGCCCGTAATATCATTACTCTGACCAGAGAGCGTTCCAAATACCAGACAGCAGACATAAAACTTTCCGATGTCCAGTTCCGCAATATAAGCCGTTACGAGAAAAATATGGTTCGGGAAATCAGGCAGATGAGGGAAAATGAGGACTACCAGCGCATGGTAAAAGGCGATCTAAGGCAATTAGCGGCTGAAAAGGCTAAGCTGGAGTTTGAAAGAGACGAAATCATTGGTGGACAGGAAATGTTAAGGAAGCTGTCAATTGCTGCAGGAATATTAGTGGTTCTGATGGATATTATTTTTGTAGTTCTTTCTGAAAAAAAAGAATTGGACCTGAATGTGCCATTTATTCTTTCGATTATATTTGCAGCAGGAATCGCATTCTATATTTTCCATGAATCAAGAAGAAACCGCATGGAGATTTTAAAGAATAATCAGAAAAGAAGCAGATTAGTTGGACTAACCAACACAGTAAAGATTAAGTATGTAAATACTCAGAATGCTTTGGATTATGCTTATGGAAAATTTATGGTAGTCAATTCTATGGAGTTAAGTTCTGTTTATGATAAGTATATGAAGGCAAAAAAAGAAGCGGAACAGTATCGTTCCAATACAGGAATGCTGAATTTCTATAACAATGCTCTTATAAAAGAATTAAGACAACGGAATATAAAAGATTGTGATATATGGATTTACCAGGCCGCAGCACTGATTGACAATAGGGAAATGGTAGAAATCCGGCACCGGCTAAATGAACGCAGGCAAAAATTAAGAGAACGAATTGATTTTAATTACAAAGTGCAGAATAATGGACTTTCCATGTTAAAGAATTCTATGGAGAAAAAACCTGAGTGGAAACAGAAGGTGGAAGAAGAGATGGAAAAGGCCGGCATTGATTTTCAACAGATGGAACTGTCTGAGTAGCTGTTATATGATGAAAATGGAACAAAGGAAATGCTGTTTCGCAATTTTAGAAAAATGCGAAATGGCATTTCCTTTTGGATTTTATAGAAAATGGCGTTGCATTTTAGAATTTGAAGTTATTCATTTGTGATTTCAGGGAATCTGCTAAATGAATCATTTGCTCTGTCTGCTCTTGGCAATTACCAATAATATTATATAATGTAATAGATGCTGCAGATGTTTTCTCTGTATGTGCAGCGTTTTCTTGTGCTATTGTGCTTAGATTCTGGGTGTTTTCATTTAAGGTAGTAGTCAGATTGGAGATAATGGCGGTTTCGGACTGGATTGAGGCAATATCAGCTGTAACATAGGAAACTTCATGGAGCAGGTTTTTAAAGTAGCCAGATGTTTCTTTTAGTTTAGAACTCTGTGAATGTACTTCTTTGGTTACGTTTTCTATGACATGGACACTTTTCGACGAATTATTGGTTAATTGTACGGTAATTTCTTCAATTTGCCTTACCATATTAGCAGACTGTTCTGCAAGATTGCGGATTTCACTTGCTACAACGGCAAACCCTTTTCCAGATTCTCCAGCATGTACTGCTTCTATGCTTGCATTTAGGGAAAGAAGATTTGTCTGGGAGGCAATGCTCGTAATAATTTTTAAAGCTTTTTCAATCTGTTCCACAGAAGAATTGCTGGCATCCGATATTTCTTTTACAGTATCAAAGGAAGAGGTTGTCTTATCGTTTATGGCAATTAGTTCATCCATGGTGTTTTGTGCAGAGGTACTGCAGTTTTTCATAATAGCAGAACGCTTTTCAAGGGAAGAAATATTCTGAGATGCCTGCTGGATGGAATGGTAAAGATTTTCAATACCCTGATTGGATTTCTGGGTTTCTTCAGCCTGCAAAGAA
The DNA here is from genome assembly GCF_900111595.1 of [Clostridium] polysaccharolyticum. Lineage (GTDB taxonomy): Bacteria > Bacillota > Clostridia > Lachnospirales > Lachnospiraceae > Clostridium_AI > Clostridium_AI polysaccharolyticum. Next base: position 191,164 of record NZ_FOHN01000001.1, read on the forward strand.
GCACCTTTTGCGATAGAGTCTACAGAAGTTGTACAGTATTCAATGTTTTCTCCAATGTTATGGAAAGAATCTGAAAAATGAGTAGAAAATAAGCTGATTTCATCTGCCGTCTGATTAATGCTTTCTAACATTTTCCGGTAGGAATCTCTTACTTGAATAACGGAACGGCTAATAGCACCGATTTCGTTATTCATTTTCTGTTTTTTTGCGTCAAGGGATATATTCAAATTGCCACTTGCCAGTTCTAAAAGTACTTCCGTTACGGCTGTCAAGGATTTTCCTAATTTATTGATTATAAAATAGGTTCCAAGAAAAATGAGGATTATGGACACTGTTGAGATATATATTGTCTGATGCCGGCTTTTATCGTTGAGTTTCTGTATGTTTTTTTTAGAGGTATTCACACAGACAGCACCAATGATTTCGCCAGTACTAGGCTGTTTTAAAGGCGTATAGTAACAAGTATAATTTTCACCGTTAATTGGCATGTTTTTTTTGTATATAGCCTCAGTACTATTTAATTCTTCTAAGATTGTTTCGTCTATGTATGCGGTTTTAGAAGAGGAACTTGCCATAATCGCATCACCATAAAACAAACTGATATTGACAGTGGATTTCTGGCTGATTGCGAGAATCTCGTTTTGAAAAGAAGATAAGGAAATATCCCCTTTGTAATAGGTATATCCAGTTTTCTGATAGTCGGATGAGCTGATGCTGTTTAACAGGCTTTGCATTAAAGAAGATGTTGCAATCATTTCTTCCTTGTATAGCTGCTCTACTAAAATTTCATGTCTGCTGATGCTTGAACAGTTAATTCCAGCTGACATAAAGATAAGGGATACAAGGATTAAAATAGAGAGTTTTAATGAAATTTTAAATGTTTTTCCTTTTTTCGTTTTCATACATAAATACCACCTTTATTTATAAATTTTTTTGGGGGCAGCATAAAGGATTAGCAGTTTTAAATGCGTCTAAATATGTATGCAAAGAAATGTCCTAAGAAATGTCTGTTATAGTGTAAAAAACGACTGTGAATATTTTACTACAAATCAGTACAAAAAGCAATTATAAATCCAGTTTCGACGTTAAAAAATATAAAGGTTATTTGAAAAAATCTTGACATTTTAATGTAACTTGTCTACTATATTAGATAAACATGAAAATGTAATGAAAGAGAAGAGTAGATTTGTAACCTTTTAAGAGAATTCTGTTCTAGGCTGGGAGACGGAGTAAGAAGTGCAGATTGAAGGTAGCTCTGGAACAGTGTTTCTGAACCGTACTTTTTAATAAGGCTAGTAGGAAATAACGAATTGCCCCGTTATCGGCACGAAAGGTGAACAGATTCACGAATAAAGGTGGTACCACGATTCTTCGTCCTTTGGCGATGGATCTTTTTTTTTGGCTAAAAGCAGCATTTGTAAAGAATTTGTCTGCTTTATAAGGATTTTAATAATAGCTTGTAAAGCAGATAGAATACGGATAAAGAAAGAAGGAGATAGATATGAGGAAAGAATTAGGAAAAACATATAATCCCCATGAGATAGAGGGCAGATTATATGAAAAATGGATTGGGAAGAAATATTTTCATGCACAAGCAGATAGAAGCAGGAAACCATTTACCATTGTGATGCCGCCTCCAAATGTTACTGGCAAGCTTCATATGGGACATGCACTTGATAATGCCTTACAGGATACCCTGATCCGTTATAAGAGAATGCAGGGGTACAATGCATTATGGATTCCAGGTACTGACCATGCAAGTATTTCAACTGAAGTTAAGGTTACGAACAAATTAAAAGATGAAGGAATCGACAAATACGAACTTGGCAGAGAAGGTTTTTTAAAAGCTGCCTGGAAATGGAAAGAAGAATACGGTGGAACAATCACAAGCCAGCTTAGAAAAATCGGTTCTTCCTGTGACTGGGACAGAGAACACTTTACCATGGATGAAGAATGCTCTGCAGCAGTAGAAGAAGTATTTATTAAATTGTATGAAAAAGGATATATTTACAAAGGTTCCCGTATTATCAACTGGTGTCCGGTATGTGGGACTTCCATCTCCGACGCAGAGGTAGAACATGAAGAACAGGCAGGACATTTCTGGCATATTAAGTACCCAATCGCTGGAACAGATGAGTTTGTAGAAATTGCTACAACTAGGCCGGAAACCATGTTAGGTGATACAGCAGTAGCGGTTCATCCAGAGGACGAACGTTACCAGCATCTAATTGGTAAGAAAGTACTTCTTCCTATTGTAAATAAAGAAATTCCAGTAGTAGCAGACAGCTATGTTGACAAAGAGTTTGGAACTGGCGTAGTTAAGATTACACCTGCTCATGACCCTAACGACTTTGAAGTTGGAAAACGTCATAATTTAGAAGAAATCAATGTTATGAATGATGATGCTACAATCAATGAAAAAGGTGGCAAATATGCAGGGCTTGACCGTTATGAAGCAAGAAAACAGATTGTTGCAGAATTAGACCACATGGGTCTTCTGGTAAAGGTTGAACCTCATTCACACAATGTAGGAACCCATGACCGCTGTGGTACTACAGTAGAACCGTTAATCAAACAGCAGTGGTTTGTAAAAATGGAAGAAATGGCGAAACCGGCGATTGCTGCTTTAAAAGAAGGAAGATTAAAATTCGTCCCAGAACGTTTCAACAAAACGTATCTTCACTGGTTAGAAAACATTCGTGACTGGTGTATTTCCAGACAGTTATGGTGGGGACACAGAATACCTGTTTACTACTGTAAAGAATGTGGAGAAGTGATGGCTGCAAAATCTGATAACAAGCCATGCACTTGTGCGAAATGTGGATCTTCCAATATTGTTCAGGATGAAGATGTATTAGATACATGGTTCAGTTCCGCATTATGGCCATTTTCTACACTTGGCTGGCCGGCAAAGAGCGAAGATCTGGATTATTTCTATCCAACAGATGTACTGGTGACTGGTTACGATATCATTTTCTTCTGGGTAATCCGTATGGTATTCAGTGCGTTAGAACAGACTGGAAAAGAACCATTCCATACCGTATTAATCCACGGTTTAGTACGTGACAGCCAGGGACGTAAGATGAGCAAATCCCTTGGAAATGGAATTGATCCATTAGAAGTAATTGATCAGTACGGTGCGGATGCATTACGTTTAACCTTAATGACAGGCAATGCACCAGGAAATGATATGAGATTCTACTTTGAGAGAGTGGAAGCAAGCCGTAACTTTGCAAACAAAGTATGGAATGCATCCCGTTTCATCATGATGAACTTAGACAAAGCCCAGATTCCAGAAGAAATGGATCTTTCAAGACTTACGCAGTCTGATAAATGGATTTTATCAAAAGCAAATTCTCTAGCAAAAGAAGTTACCGATAATATGGACAGCTTTGAATTAGGCATTGCTGTTCAGAAGATATATGACTTTATCTGGGAAGAGTTCTGTGACTGGTATATTGAAATGGTAAAACCTCGTCTATACAATGACGAAGATGAAACAAAGACAGCTGCATTATGGACATTACAGAAAGTACTAATCAGTTCCTTAAAACTTTTACATCCATACATGCCATTCATTACAGAAGAAATTTTCTGTACATTACAGTCGAAAGAAGAATCCATTATGGTTTCCCAGTGGCCTGTATTTGAGGAACAGTATCATTTTGAAGCAGATGAGAATGCAGTAGAAATGATGAAAGCAGCAGTTAAGGGAATCCGTAATGTGCGTGCAGAAATGAATGTTCCGCCAAGCAGGAAAGCAAAAGTAATCGTTGTTTCGGAATCAGAAGAAATCCGCAATGTATTTGAAACAAGCCGCGTATTCTTTGCTACACTTGGTTATGCTAATGAGGTACTTGTTCAGGCAGATAAAGATGGTATTGCGGACGATGCAGTATCTGCCGTTATTCATGGTGCAACTATTTACATTCCATTTGATGAATTAGTTGACCGTGAAAAAGAAAAGGAACGTCTGACAAAAGAAAAACAGAAGCTGGAGGGCGAAATCAAACGTGCAGCTGGCATGTTAAGCAATGAAAAATTCATCAGTAAAGCTCCAGCTGCAAAAGTAGAAGAAGAAAAAGCAAAGCTTCAGAAATATACCGATATGTTAGCACAGGTTGAAGAAAGACTTGCTAACTTAAGCAAATAGACTCTATTGCAGCTGCATTTATAAGACAATGGGCTGGAAGGGAACTGGTTTCGTTCTGGTTCATTGTCTTGAAAAAACGTGGTACAATTTCGTGTAAGCTGTTGATTTCTAAGAGTTTATAGCAATGAAATTTCTAAAAAAAGTATTGATTTTTTAAATAAGAATCGTTATTATGATATTTAGGTATTTCTGACAATTATAAAATATACTGTGAACAGGATTCTGTTCATGTATCTGGAGGTTCCAATGATTAATTTTGACGATGAATTGGCGAAATTTCAGCCAAGCCTAGACGTAGATCAGGCAGAAGAAGCAATTAATAGAAATGATTTAACCGATGTGACTGACATTTTGAAAGAAATTATGAAAGAAATGAAAAAATAGTTTGCATTAGGGTTCAAGGAGGGTATTATGCATTGTCCAAAGTGCAATAGTGATCTATCCTTTAAGCAGAAAAAGTGCGATAGATGTGGTGAAGATTTAACAACATATAGGAAAATCGTAAGCGGCTCTAACCGTTTTTATAATGACGGATTAATGCGGGCCAGAGTCAGGGATTTGTCAGGAGCAGCAGTTTCCTTAAAAAAGAGTCTGGAGCTTGACAAGACGAATACCAATGCGAGAAACTTATTAGGGTTAGTGTATTATGAGATGGGAGAAACCGTTGATGCATTAAGCCAATGGGTCATAAGCAAACATTTTCAGCCGGTGAAAAATGAGGCTGATGTTTATGTGAAGGATTTACAGCAGAATCCAGCTGCGTTGGAGGCTGCCAACCAGATGATAAAGAAATATAATCAGGCCTTAAATGCAGCAAGACAAGGTAATGAGGATTTAGCAATTATTCAGTTAAAGAAAGTAACTAGTTTAAATAGCAAATTTTTACGTGCCCAGCAGCTTCTGGCGTTGCTTTATTTAAAGCAGGGGGATAATGAAAAAGCGTATAAATGTTTGAAGAAGGTTTTGAAGATTGATATCAATAACACTACAAGCATTCGTTACATGAATGAAGTAAAGAGGCTAAAACCAGAAAGAGAAGTAAAGGAATTAAAGGAGGAGCGCACCGTAGAGCGTGTGAATCCAAAATCAGTTGGTTCCTTTAGCTCGGTAGACAAGTTTCAGGATGATAAACCGAATATCTGGCTTTTTATAAATTTAATACTTGGTGCAGTTGTGGGAGTTGCATTTGCATATTTCCTGATTGTGCCGACTGTGAAAAAGAGTGTTGCATCAGAGTACAAGAATCAGATACAGAAGCAGGAGGATTTTGCATCTTCCAAAGATACTGCAATTGATTCTTTAAAGAAAGAAATTGAAGCTCTGAATGGCAAATTAGGTGATAAGGATCAGGACATTCAGAAATTAAAGGATCAGATGGTAGATGAGACAGTGTACGATAACCTGTTTGAAGCAATTACACTATATCAGCAGGGAAAGAGAACAGATGCAGCGGAAGTTCTAGTAACTGTTAATGAGAAGAATCTTACTAGTACAAAAGCCAAAGAGTATTATAATACCATTAAGGAAGCAACATTTGTGAATGCTTCAAGGCAGATATATAACCAGGCCAAAATTAAATACAATTATGGCAATTATACAGAGGCAAAACCTTTATTTGAAAAAGCAATTAAGCTGGACAATGAAAATATTGATGCTTATTATTTTCTGGCACGTGCTTATGAGAAGAGTCAGGATGTTAAGAACGCCAAGAAATATTATAATAAAGTAATCAGCGATTTTGCAGGGTCTAGCCGTGCAAGAGAAGCTCAGGAAAAATTAAAATACATGGGAGAATAATCATACCATACCAAAGAAAATACCTTATTGGCATAATATGCCATAAGGTATTTTTCCGTTTTACAGAACGTTTTTTCTGGTCCTTCCTATAAAGAAACATACGTTCTGAAAGTGAAATTGAGAAAGAAGAAGGGAAATAATTTTGAAAACTGAGAATAAGCTTGAAATGATTTCACCGATGGTTAAAAATAGCGGAGCTACTTACCGCGTAAAGGAACATTGTCTGATTGTAGAACTAAAAAGCGATCTGGATCATCATGTATCCATTCAAGTGAAAGAACATTCAGACAGGATTATCCAGACAGAAAATATACGCCATGTAATTTTTGATTTTTCTAATACCAGTTTTATGGACAGTTCTGGTATAGGGGTAATCATGGGGCGGTACAAGCAAGTAAAATTTACAGGGGGCTCTCTTGCTGTTACAGGAATTACACCGCCAGTTGACCGTATTTTGAAAATATCAGGACTTTATAAAATTATTCAGAAATATGAAACAATAAAAGAAGCACTAAATGCATTTTAAGAAAAGGGGAGGATAGGGAATATGAATACCAACGAAATGAAAATTGAATTTGACAGCAAATCGGAAAACGAAAGTTTTGCTAGAGTTGCCGTTGCGGTGTTTGCTGCACAGCTTGATCCGAATATGGAGGAACTTTCGGATATCAAGACAGCTGTTTCAGAAGCTGTAACCAATTGCATTATTCATGGGTATGAAGGGCGAGAAGGAAAAGTGAAATTATCCTGCAGGCTGGAAGATAAGACCATTACCATCGTCATAACAGACGATGGATGTGGTATTGAAGATGTAGAGAAGGCAATGGAGCCTTTATATACGACCAAACCGGATTTAGAACGCTCAGGCATGGGATTTGCTTTTATGGAAGCGTTTATGGATGATTTATCTGTGGAATCAGAGTTAGGAAAGGGAACTAAAATTACGATGGTACGGACTATTAAAGGCAGTAAGGTGCAGTCGTAAGAAGGAGGGTGGTTATGGAGACGCTCGAGTTAATAAAACGGTGTCAGGACGGAGATAAGGCTGCCAGAGAACAGCTGGTTACTGATAACATTGGATTGGTCTGGTCTATCGTCCGGAGATTTGCAAATCGTGGATATGAAATGGAGGATCTGTTTCAAGTAGGCAGCATCGGTCTGATTAAAGCTATTGATAAGTTTGATACAAGCTTTGAAGTAAAGTTTTCGACCTATGCTGTGCCAATGATTACTGGTGAAATAAAAAGGTTTTTAAGGGACGATGGAATGATAAAAGTCAGCCGTACCTTAAAGGAGGCAGCCTATAAGACCAGAGTTGCAAAAGAAGCGTTAAGTATTGAATTAGGGCGCGAACCAACAATAGAAGAAGTTAGTGAAAGAACAGATATTTCAGTTGAAAATATAGTTATGTCTATGGAAGCAGGGGCAGAAGTAGAATCATTGTATAAGACCATTTACCAAGGAGATGGAAATGCAATTTATTTGATTGATAAATTAGAAGAATCCAGGGATGAAAATCAAAATATGGTGGACAGGCTTGCGTTATATGATATTTTGAATTCTCTGGATGAGAAGGATCGTAATATAATACGGCTTCGTTATTTTCTGAACAGAACACAGACAGATATTGCAAAAGAGTTAGGAATTTCACAAGTACAGGTTTCACGTATTGAAAAGAAAATTTTAAAGGCAATGCGGGAAAAATTAGCCTGATACATGTAAAAGTTTTTTATATGAAAAATGCATAAGAAACTGAAAGTTAATCCAAAATAGTAATAGAAAAGCATTCGTTAAATAACTGATTAGTTAGATAGCTAATTCGTTAGATAACTAATGCTTTTTTCTTTACAGGAGGAATGCATATGAAAAACAAAGTAATAGTGGCAGTACTTTCTATGGCGCTTATTGCATTGGTTTTGGCCTGCTATTTTAATTATGATGGTCCAAGGAATGTTATGTCAGGAGGGACGTTAGTATCGGCACAGATAGATCTATGAGACAGCTCTACATCTCTATTCCTCAAAGAATACAGTTAAATTCAGATGAGGTACGCATAGGGGATATTGCACAGGTAATTACTGGCGATAAAGTATTTACAGAGAAAGTTAATCAAATTGTCCTGCTTCGGTTTCAGGAAAAAACGATGGAGATTAGAGGAATTACAGAGGTTATAGAACTGCTCTCAAAAAAATTTGGGAATCTTAACATAGTAAATCTGGGAGAAACAGAATTTATCATTGAGAAAGTGTCCAATAAAAGACCAAACAAGATATATGAAATAATTAGGGTTTCAGTTGTTTGTGGCATTGTATATCTTGGGTCCGCATTTTCCGTTATGACGTTTAATGAGGATGGCTGTGTCCGGGATTTACTGGATATGCTCTATAAGTCAGTAATGGGAAAATCACATGAAAAGGGTTCCGTTTTGGAAATTGCGTATAGTTTAGGTATTACATTTGGTATTCTGATCTTTTATAACCATGTATTCCGAAAGAAAAAGGAGTCCGACCCAACGCCTATTCAAGTGGAAATGCGTCATTATGAAATGGATGTGAATGAAACTATTATTATCAACAAAGACAGGGAAGGTGGCTCATAATATGTGACTAAAATATATAATTTTAATTATAATCTGTTTTTCATCAGGCTTAACAATTGCTACTGGCATATTTGCTTTTTTGGCAAAATTAGGTGTTATTCCAAGGCTGCTGGCAAGAACCAATACGGCAAAATATACGCCATTATATGAAAAGGGAATTATTATTGGAGGCAGTCTTGGAAATCTCTACTCTCTGTTTCAGTTTAGGATGCCAATTGGAATTGCAGCAATAACGATCATTTGCCTGTTTTTTGGCATTTACATTGGTTGTCTTGCCATGGCTATTGCAGAGACTCTTAATGTAATTCCGTATTTCATAAGTAAATCCAAATTAAAACTGGGAATCAGTGGGATCATAATTGCTTTAGCACTAGGAAAAGGATGTGGAACTTTGCTGCAATTATTTTTTCATTAGAAATAGAATCCGTTTTTTCGAAAGGAGAGAAAAGAATGAGTGGGAAAAATGTAACAGCTCACGATGTCATGCAGGAAAAGAATGACAAGCTTAGAGACCAGAAATACAACGATTATGTTTCGGCAGTAACGCCTAAGCATAGCTGGTTTGCTAATTTGTGCAAGGCATTTTTAGTAGGAGGAATTATATGTGTCATAGGACAGGCTTTGGTTAATTTTTATCAGTCATGTGGATTTGATAAAGAAACAGCTGGACTTTATGAAGTTATTACACTGGTATTGCTTAGTGTACTGCTTACTGGATTTAATATTTATTCACCTCTTGCCAAATGGGCGGGTGCTGGAACTGTTGTACCGATTACAGGCTTTGCGAATTCCGTTGCCTCAGCAGCAATTGAATTTAAAACAGAAGGTCAGGTATTTGGTATTGGATGTAAAATCTTTACCATCTGTGGTCCTGTTATTCTGTATGGCATTACCTTTACATGGTTTCTTGGATTAATATACTGGATTCTAAAAGTTATGGGTGTAGTTTAGAGGAGGTGCCATTATGAGTGATAAGAAAATCGTTGGGAAACAAAGCATAGCCTTTCAAAATCCTCCAGTCATTACGGGATATGCTTCCATAGTCGGAAAAAAAGAAGGAGAAGGTCCTTTAGGTTCCTATTTTGACAGAATAGACGAAGATGCGTTATTTGGTGGTGATAACTGGGAAGATGCAGAAAGCCGTCTGCAGAAAATGACAGCAGAACTGGCTATTCAGAAAGCCATGCTGAAACCAGATGATATCCGTTATATTTTTGCAGGAGATTTACTTGGACAGCTGATTGCCACTTCTTTTGGAATTGTGGACTTGAAAATCCCTTTGTTTGGTGTATATGGAGCCTGTTCCACTATGGGAGAATCTATGTCACTAGGTTCTGTTTTAGTAGACGGAGGTTATGCGGATCACGTTGTAGCAATGACATCAAGTCATAATGCCAGTGCAGAAAAACAGTTCCGTTTTCCTTTGGAATATGGTGCTCAAAGACCTTTAGCTGCTACATGGACAGTTACAGGAAGTGGTGCTGTGGTGATTTCAAGTTGCGATAAAGCAGATGCTGTAAAAAATGATGATGCGATTATTGAAATCAAAGGAATTACAACAGGGAAGATTATGGATTATGGCGTGAAGGACTCTATGAATATGGGGGCTTGCATGGCACCGGCGGCCTGTGAGGTTATTGCACAGAATCTGACAGATTTTAAACTCTCTCCAGCCTATTACGACAAGATTATAACTGGTGACTTGGGGGTTGTAGGGCAGAAAATTTTAATTGATCTGCTTATGGAAAAAGGATTTGATATTTCACATAATCATATGGATTGTGGAATTGAAATCTATAATGCGGATACGCAGGATACTCATGCTGGTGGAAGTGGATGTGGCTGTAGTGCATCGACTTTATGTAGTTACATTATGAAGAAAATGCAGTCTAAAGAGTGGAAGAAAGTACTTTTCGTGCCAACAGGTGCATTGCTTTCTACCGTAAGTTTTAATGAAGGAAATTCTGTTCCAGGCATTGCACATGGGGTTATGTTAGAAGTTCGCAGTTAATACTTTTGATATGCGGTAAAATGGAGGTAAATGATGGATTATGTAAAAGCATTTGTAATCGGTGGTTTAATCTGTGCACTGGTTCAGATTGTAATGGACAATACAAAGTTAATGCCAGGACGTATTATGGTCTTGCTTGTATGTTTCGGTGCACTCTTAGGAGCAATTGGGGTTTATGAACCATTTGCCAAGTGGGCAGGGGCTGGTGCCACAGTACCACTTAGTGGATTTGGAAGTACGTTATTTAAAGGAGTAAAGGAAGCGGTAGATGCCAATGGATTTATTGGTATTTTCAAAGGTGGATTTACCAAAAGTGCAGTGGGGATATCATCAGCACTGGTATTTAGTTATATTGCATCATGGGTATTTAAATCTAAGATGCAGTAAAATGGAAAAAGAAAAACGCATCTGCATTTAAAAGCAGATGTGTTTTTCTTTTTAAATCCTAAAAATCTATGGAAAAATGAGGATTTTTCCTAATCATTTCTAGGTGAAGCATGTTTCTTTCTAGTATTCTCAGGTTTATCTGATGGCTTATTGTCTGGAATCGCAGTGTCAGGTTTGGAAGGTTTTCCATTAGGAGTTACGTTTGGGAGAATTTTTTCTGGATTTTCAGGTGATTTTCCAGAGTTCGTATGAATCGGACATAAATTCGATTCAAAATTGTTTGGTAAAATATATGGTGTATCAGCTGTCTGGGCTTTTTCACCAGATTTTATCAAATAGACTCGGTTGATGATATCAATACTTGGACAGTAAGCACTTGGAGTGTGTCTGGATGCTTCACATATTGGGACTTTCACATGAACGTCACAAGTTTCTGTTGGAACAGTACCTTTGGCAAAAAATTCCGTACGCACGGTGGAACCATTTGGAGCATGGTCACAAACACCATCAATGGCCAGTTTTCCAGACTTTGTACATATTTTTGCTGTGGTGATAGACTCTGGTCTGGTAAATTCTTTGCGTGCTAAAGGTTTATGGATTTTTTCCATAACCGTACGCCATAAATTTTTGTGGTAAGCTGTGTCTTCCTGCTTGCCATTATTGTCGTAGCCGCCCCAGATGCCTGCCGTATAGTAAGGGGTATAGCCAACAAACCATAAATCGTTATCATTGCTTGTAGTACCAGTCTTACCAGCGACAGGCATATTGACGCTGGCCAGTGAAAGCTTTTTGCCAGTACCTGCTTTTACCACATCCTCCATTGCGCTAGTTAGCAGATAAGAAGTAGAGTCTTTCATGACTTGTGTAGAAACAGAGTCTGTATGGTCTAGCATAATTTTTCCAGTCTGATCAAGAATCTTAGTATACAGCTTTGGCTTGGTATAATTGCCTCCATTTGCAATAGTAGCAAAAGCATTTGTTAATTCCAGATTGGTAACACCGTCGGTAATACCGCCAAGTGCAAGGGATAAGTTTAAATCACTTACCGTAGCACCTGTTTTTTCATTAACACGGTTTTCTACAAGTGTAGTAAATCCAAGTTTCTGTAAGTAGGAAAAACCAGTCTGGGTTGTAACCTGCTCTAATGTTTTAACAGCCATTACATTCATGGAATTATAAATGGCCTGACGGATCGTGGTAAAACCGTTATAAGCTTCTCCATTCCAGTTATTAACCTTTTTAGTGGAACCTGGATAATAATATAAATCATCATCAAATACAGTAGCAAGTGTCATGCCTTTCGTATCCAGTGCAGGAAGGTAGGTTGATAAAATTTTAAATGTAGAACCAGGCTGTCTGGCTGTTGCAGTTGCCCTGTTTAAGGAACGGCTGTAATTTTTCAGTCCACGGCCGCCAATTAGTGCTTTTACCTGTCCAGTATACTGGTCCATTAGTACAAAGGATACTTGAGGCTGAGGTACAAAATTAATTACTTCACCGTCAATTCTGTCATTTTTTCCTACAACATGTTTTTTGTATTCCTCAATATATGGATCTGCCTTTTTCCTGTTTTTAAAATACAGATTGAAAGCTGTATTTTTTTTCTGGAAATATTTCTTTAAATTCATTTCACTGTAATTGTGGGCTTCCCCTTTTTCATCAATGACAGTAAGCCTGTAAGTTAATTCAAAGGTTGAGTTGCCAGGATACATGGACTCGTCTGCAAACACATCGTCACATAGTTTCTGCATTTTTGGATCTTGTGTGGCATAAATACTAAGTCCGCTCCGGTAAATTAAATTATAAGCCTGTGTGGAGGTGTATCCTAGTTCTTCCACTAAATCATTGGTTACTTCGTCTACTAATGCATCAACAAAGTAAGAATTTACATTAGATTTGGAAGCATACTGTTCTGTGTTAACCAGCTCAATGCGGGAATATACATCATCAGTCAGTGCTTTCTGGTACTGTTCTTCGGTGATATAATTCTGTTCTTTCATTTTATCTAAAATAATGGTTCGCCGTTTTGCATTGTCTTCTGGATAGGTGATTGGATTGTAAGCGGAAGGATTCTTTGTGATTCCAGCAATAACTGTACATTCAGATAAAGTCAAATCTTTTACATTCTTATTAAAATAACGTTGAGAGGCAGCTTCAACACCTAATGTATTCTGGCCTAAATTGATGATATTCAGATAGTATTCCAAGATGGTCTTCTTGTCCATTTTATTCTCTAATTGGAGAGCTAAATATTGTTCCTGTATTTTACGTTCAAATTTGTCTGAAAAATTAGTTTCCATACCACCTTCAAAAACAGTATTTTTTAGAAGCTGCTGTGTTAAAGTACTGGCGCCTTGATCAAAACCGCCTCCAGTAATGCCTAAAAAGAACGCACGAAAAATGCCACGGACATCAATCCCTTTGTGGCTCCAAAAACGCTCATCCTCAACTGCAATAAAAGCATTAATTAAATCCTTTGGGATATCTTCAATATTTACATAAACACGATTGGCATTGGAACCAACGAGCTGCTGCATTTTATTTCCTTTGGAATCATAAATAGTAGTCGCAAAAGTAGTAGGAGCTACGTTAATGCTGTCAATGTGCGGAGCATTGTCAATGATTCCTCTGACAATTCCAATTCCAGCAAATGTGCCAATGCAGGCACACAAAACTATACAGATTAAAAAAGTTCGAAAAAAGAGGACAGATGCTTTTTTCTTTCTTTTTTTGTTTGGTGAAACGGTTTCTTTATACTTGTCCTTAATCCCGTTGTTACTAAAATTCATATGAGCCTCCTGTTAATATTAACCATATTATACCCGTTTTATGGCAGTATAATCTGGAACAGGTATAATTAGTATTGGCAGTATTTATTATTATAACAAATCTATGTAAGTAAATAAAGTTTTTCTCATGACATTTTATTAAGAAGAATTATAAGAGAGAGGGAACTATTAAAATTTCTTATAAATGTATAGAATGCTGAACTTTTTTTTGCGTGTTCAGGTAAATGCATTCGAAAATAGGCAGGATATGTCACAATAAGTAATAAAATGCGTACGATTTTAGTTGCCTAAACAGATAGAAAACTGTTATTATATAGTAGCAATCCCAATTAATTGTTTCATTAGGGAAAAATAAAGAAAGGACCAATTGTGATGACAGAATCTAAACTAATAGGAAAGCGTATCATTTTAGCTGTTCCAGAGAGGGAGATGTGTTTAGAGTATTTTATTCTAAAAGAACAAAATGAACATGATAATACTGTTACATATGGAGCAAAGATATGCAAGACGGAAAATGGAATTGATGAAGTAGAAGAAGTAAAGGGGATTACGGATTCTAGTAAAGTGATTATCAGCTTAGCTGATATGTTGCTTGAAAATACTGTGACACCTATATCTATGGTAGACGTAATAGATGATTACGTGACAGATAAACTATGTAGCTAAATTTCCTTTAACATGTTATAATGGCTTCAGTAAATAAAGGAGTCGTAAACATGAAAGAACAGGTTAATGTAGTTTACCGAGGTGGACAAGGTGAAATAGCTGAAAAAAAATCAAGATTCATTTGTAGTGTACATGCGGTCAATACAGAAGATGAGGCAATTGCATTTATAGAAAAAATGCGTAAACAGTATTGGGATGCAAAGCATAACTGTTTTGCATACGTAATTGGCGAGAGACAGCAGATTCAAAGGTTTAGTGACGATGGGGAACCATCCGGAACTGCTGGAAAACCAATGCTTGATGTGTTGTTAGGAAAGCAGCTGTGTAATGCGGTTGCGGTTGTAACAAGATATTTTGGAGGCACGTTGCTTGGCACTGGGGGGCTAGTGCGTGCATATTCAAAAAGCGTACAAGCAGGATTAAAAGAAAGTATCATTTTTGAAAAATGTTGCGGAAAACAGGTTTCCATATCCACAGATTATAATGGGATAGGAAAATTACAATATATAGCGGCAACAATGGAACTTCATACTCTTGATACGGAATATACAGATAAAGTAGTCGTAAAATTACTGGTTCCTGACGATAAGTTAAATGAGATGGACAAAAAAGTAACAGAAGCTACTTCAGGAAAAGCGAAAATAGAAATAGAAGCTACTGTCTCTTATGGGATCCATAATGGAGAGATCATATTATTATAACAAGTTATTTATAACAAGTTATTTGTAACAAGGGAAAAGGACATAACGGGGGGTTATGTCCTTTTCTCTGTTATACAAACTGATTGCGTTTTTCATCATACTCATAATTTATTGCTTTTAAAGAATTTATAATTTCTGCCGGATCAGCATCTAAGCTTTTACATAAGTCTTCTAAGGAAGAAAAATTATCCCGTAGCTGGGTATTAATATAGCTTAAACGCATGGCAGGATCTTTTGGAATGTTCATAACAACTGCCTCCTGCTGTTTTTTTATATGTTTAAAATATTCCTTGATTCTGGCTTCATATCCGTTATCGGATAGATGGTAAAATGTGGTGTCTTTATGTTCATCTGGAAGATACTGCTGTTCTACATAATGATTTTCGTAGTCGTGGGCATATTTATAGCCAAGTCCATGTCCAAGTTTTGCGGCACCAGGATAATGGGCATCTTTTAGATAGGATGGTATTGCTGCATGTTTTTCGCGCTTAACAGTTTCCAGTGCTTTATCAATTGCCATATAAGAAGAATTGCTTTTGGGTGCACATGCCACATAAGAAGCTGCCTGTGCCAGTACAATTCTAGCTTCGGGCATTCCAAGACGCTCTGCTGCCTGTGCACAAGCTGTGGCAACTACAATGGCATTCGGATCTGCATTGGATACATCTTCAGAAGCACAGATCATAATACGTCTTGCAATAAATGTAATATCCTCACCAGCATAGAGCATTTTGGCGAGATAATAAATAGCAGCATCGGGGTCAGAACCTCTCATGCTTTTAATAAATGCAGAAATCGTATCATAATGATTATCTCCGGTTTTATCATAGCGTACCACTCGTTTCTGAATGCATTCCTGTGCAACATCCAGAGTAATATGGATTTTTTCATCTTCACTTCGAGGAGTAGTTAAAATGCCAAGTTCAATAGCATTTAGTGCTGAGCGGGCATCTCCGTTAGAGACACTGGAAAGAAATTCTAAAGCATCATTGTCGATTACTGCATGGTACGCACCAAGTCCTTTTTGTTCATCTGTAATGGCTCGTTTGATCAGTGCTTTTATATTGTCCTGACTCAATGGGTGAAGTTCGAATACAATGGAACGGGAAATAAGAGCAGAATTTACTTCGAAGTACGGATTCTCGGTAGTAGCACCAATTAAAATAACGGTGCCATCCTCTACAAAAGGAAGCAGATAGTCCTGCTGGCTCTTATTAAAACGGTGGATTTCGTCTACAAACAATATGGTCTTTTTTCCGTACATGCCATTGTTATTTTTTGCTTCATTAATAATCTGCTCCATATCCTTTTTGCCACTGGCAGTTGCATTGATTTGTGTAAATAAGGCACTAGTGGTGTTGGCGATTACTTTGGCAAGAGTGGTTTTTCCAGTTCCTGGAGGCCCGTAAAAAATAACGGAACTTAATTTATCGGCTTTAATGGCACGGTAAAGCAGTTTATCTTTGCCAAGGATATGTTCCTGTCCAACGATTTCGTCTAAGGCAGCAGGACGAAGTCTCGAAGCGAGAGGGGATTCCGTCTCTTGGTTTTTGCTTCGCATATAGTCAAATAAATCCATTGAGTTCCTCCTTTTTTCTAAGAGTTGGGCATTACTGTTCATCTTGGTTGTTATTTCTGGACTTTAGTATAAGCTGATAGCCATACAATAGAAATGGGAATGCGACGGTAGCAAACAGGCATCCCATAAATAATCCGCCAGATTTTTTATCTGTAAAGCAGGCAACAATAAGTGTTGCTATATAAAGTGCCAGCAGTAATAGGACTAATACTAGGCTGAAAATTCTTTTTTTCATTGTTATCCTCCGTATTGAAGTAATTCTTATCCAATTTCCTTTACGAAAAGTAGATCTCAATTATTATAACGAATTCCATCAGGTATTGCAATGTACAAAGTAACACAATGACAGGGAAACAAAATGCTGAGAAAAAA
Source organism: [Clostridium] polysaccharolyticum (assembly GCF_900111595.1). GTDB lineage: Bacteria > Bacillota > Clostridia > Lachnospirales > Lachnospiraceae > Clostridium_AI > Clostridium_AI polysaccharolyticum. The sequence continues at coordinate 208,218 of NZ_FOHN01000001.1, forward strand.
TACATATTTACATTTTTGGCAATTCATATTATGATAGCTAAGTATTTCGGTGAAAGAAAGGAATTATAAATGACAAAAAGCAGATTTGGTAAAATTATGTGGGCATTATTTGGAATTATGTTAGTAAGCTTTGGGGTGGCATTTAATGCGGGAACTTTGTTTGGAAATGATCCGATTGGAATTGTTTATGATGGGGTACGTCATGTGGCTAATCTAAACCCGGAAAAATTAGGATATGTTTCTAATTTTGTAAACTATGGGCTGATTCTTTTTCTTTTAATTGCAGGGCGTAAATATATTCATATCGGAACAATGGTGTATATTCTTCCTTATGGTTTTTTTGTAAGTCTTGGAACGAAGATTTATGAAAACTGTTTTGTACAGGAGGTGTTTGCCTCTCGTCTGTTAGCAGCAGTATTGGGATGTTCCTTTGTTTACATTGGAGTTGGAATCTACATTGCCATGGATATTGGACTGGATCCATTTACAGGTGTTGTAATGGTAATTGCCGATGCAGTCAAATGGGATTTTCAAAAAACAAAAATCTGTTTTGACCTGGCAATGATAGTACTGGGAACAGTATTAGGTGGAAAATTAGGTGTGATTACTATTGTAACTGCATTAACAGCAGGACCTTGTATTCAGGCAGTTTCTAAATTTGTGAAAAATAAGGTAAAATAGAAAAATGTTAAAAAATGGATACCACTGATATCAAAACACATATACAGATTGCGTTCTATATGCTTGGCTTGAAAGCGTCTCCTTAGAGGCGCTTTTGCTGGCGTTTTAAGGAAGTATCTTGATTTTAGTGTGGCAGCCTCTATTTCATTCATAAGAAAATGCCGATATCATATAGATGAGTATATGCTTTCATATAATTATGGGACATTAGACTCAGCATGAAAAGTAATAAGGGTGACTATCTGGCAATTTATCATTTGTATTGTAGCATGGAAGGAGGAAAAATGAGGATTCAACATAATATGACTGCGGCAGCAGCATCTAGGAATTTGAGTATTCTCTTTAACAGACAAGGTGCTTTGGCAGAAAAGCTCTCATCTGGTTATTGTATTAACCGAGCAGCGGATAATGCAGCAGGATTAAAAATCAGTGAAAAAATGCGGGGCCAGATTCGTGGACTTAATCAGGCATCAAGAAATGCACAGGACGGAATATCGTTTTTACAGACAGCGGACGGTGCATTAAACGAAGTACATAGTATTCTTAACAGGGTAAGAGAACTGACAGTTCAGGCCTCCAATGATACCAATGTAGATGCAGATAGAGAAGCTATTCAGCAAGAAGTGGATCAGCTTTTGAAAGAAGTCAATCGTATTTCAGGCCAGACAGAATTCAATACCAGAAAGATTTTTGATGGCTCATTAAGTGGGACAACAACATCTCCATATCTGAAGATGGATGACACCAATCTGGGATTCTTGGAGGTGACTCATGATTTCGCAGCCACACAAACTGCAGCAGGTACCAAGCAGGTTCCAGAAGGGTATGCTGTTCTGGCCAATATATTAGACCAGGAAATTGTGCCACAGGCAGTTAATACGATATTAAGCACATTCTCCAGTGCATTTCACTACTTAAAGGACAGTTCAACAGGAATTGGTCTTACGATTATAAATGATGGAAGTAAAAATGCATTGGCTTCCGTTTCAGTAGGAACTTCTTCCCGTCTTGATTCTGCCACTGGAGAGAAAGAGTATTTGTATTTAACATATAATCTGACCGTAAATGCGTTTTATCTACAGTTTAAAGCGGATGGCACTTTAGAAGATTCTGTAAGATCACAATTGGAAGGTACCATTGCCCATGAAATGATCCATGGATTTATGGATGAACTGTTAACGAAAGGGATGGTTGGAGATGATAGTACAAGATATCCATTGTGGTTTATGGAAGGAATGGCACAGTCAGCAGTTGGAGGATATGCCAACTATAATGACTGGGTAAATGGCGGGCTTAGAATTAATGAAACGAAGTCGGTAGATCAAATCAGCAATATTGTTATGTCTTCTTCTAATAAGCTGTCTGCGAATAGTGGAAACGCAAGTTATGGAACAGGATATTTAGCCTGTATGTATCTAGGACAGCTTGCCAGTGGAAAAGGCCTGTCCTCTTCTGCCATAACGGCAACCAATATAAGTGCAGGGCTTGATACGATACTGAAAAAGCTGGGGGAAGGGAATTCTCTTGATTCTGTCATTAATGAGGTTTCAGAGGGGAAATACACAAGTACTGCACAGTTTGAACAGAAGTTTGGTGATACGGACTCTGCAACATTTGTGAAAGACTTGACTGTCAAAGTAGGCAGTACTGGAAATGGCAGTGTGCTTACTGGTGATTTTACGTCAGTAGATTTAGTGCCAGATGGAGCTGCCCATTCTACAGTATTTGATCTGAATCCAGATGCTTCGAAGGTAAAAAATACATACCCAGAGGGGGTGTATGTGGGTAGTGGTGGCGGAAAGACCACAGCAGGAAAGAAACCGACAGAAGATTATGGAACAAGTGGACCAGAAGAGGTTGACCCGCCATACATAGGGGACAAAAATATGGATATCTCTACCCTGACGGCAGGAAAAGGAGATGGTTATACCTTTGATGGAACTACGTTGCGTATTACAGATGGCGGGGAATATACGATAACTGGCACCAGGACAGGGATACAGATAGAAGTCGATAGCAGCAAAGATGTGGCACTTAAGATGAAAGATTTCACCATCAGTGCAGCATCGGCTTCTGGTATTACAATTGGTGGCAGTTCAAAAGTTACGATAGATGTATCTGGCAAGAATACCATAACAAGTGGCAGTGGAGCTGCGATTAAAGTAGGACCGTCAGCAACCCTTACGATTACTGGAGATGGCCAGCTAACAGCCAATGCAAAGAGTGGCAGTGGTGCAGCAGCAATTGGCGGCAATGCTGGTCAAGGAACGGGAACCATTACTATTAATGGAACTGCTGGAAAGGAACTTGTTGTATATGCCAATGGTGATAATGGCGAAGCTGCGATTGGGGCTGGAAAAAATGGTTCGGGTGGAAGCGTGAACAAAACAAATGGCATTCTATTCGATCAGCCGGATAGAAATGGAACCGTATATGGAAGGGTGACAGTTTCTGGCAAAGTGGATACCAAAGGAGGCAGCCTAACGGTAGATGGTGGTGCAGTTCTTATGGTTTCTTCTAGTGGAAGCATTGTAAATGGAAGCGGTTCGGCCAATATTATCAATAAGGGTGAGATTGGTAACCGTGGTTCCATTGGCTCTAAGGTTACTTCCAGTGGCGGTTCCCTAAAAAATTATGTCACCACTATCAAAATGCAAAAACCAAAAGAAGTTGCAGTCGGAGCTAAATTATTATCCAGGCAAGGTGCAGCGGCAACAATTTTTTATAATGGTTCCAATAAGGAAGAACTTTCTGGAAACTGGACGGTTAAAGATTCTGCTGGAAATATAGTAGATGCCTTAAATACGGTTGCTGAAGAAGGACAAAAGTACCAGTATACAGTCAGTTATACACTGTCACAAAGCCAAATTGATAAGGGGATTACATTTGCAGACGATTCTGTGTTTCAGAATAGTATATCTGCTCAAAGCATGCTTGCATTATATGGGGATGAGGAAGCAGAAGGAAGCTCTTATAGCAGTATTGCGTTAAAAGATAAAAGTGTCAGTGCAGACGGCAGAACCTTAACGGTTACCTATGAGATGGATCCAGTATCTGGTTCTTCTAGTGGAAGTGGTGATATAACAGCAGAAGGATTTATGCTGCAGGTTGGTGCGAATAAAGGACAGGGATTATCCATTACCATAGACAAAATGGATACAGCAGAACTTGGACTGGATGGCTTGTCTGTTATGTCTCACAAGGACGCTTCTGATTCCATAGAAAAGGTGGATGATGCAGTTAGTAAGGTGTCTAGTATTCGTTCCAAGATTGGTGCTTATCAGAACCGGCTGGAATATACTATTGAGAATCTGGATAATACAGCAGAGAACCTGCAGTCAGCCGAATCCAGAATACGAGATCTGGATATTGCCAGTGCAATGGTAGAATATGCAAAGAACTCTATTATTATGCAGGCAGCGCAAGCGGTACTTGCACAAGCCAATCAAAGCCGGGGCGGTATCTTAAAATTGCTTCAATAAGACCTGAAAGCAATACAATCGTAAAACAAAAGCTGATGAATAAAGGTGGAATGGCAAAATGGGAGTTATTATTGAATAATGATGTAATGTGCAAAGAAGTTATTGTAGAGTATTGTGTTAAGTATAAAAGAATGAAAAGTACAGACTAAAACACCAGAAAATGCAAAAACCCCCTGATGCAGTAGGGAGCTACACCAGGGGGCATAAAAGGGGAGGTTATATACACAAATATTTATCTTAGTTTAACTGAGAGCAAAACAGCGTATTTGCTATGATAACGATTTTATGAAATTCGTCTTGAATTGTGTTCAAATAAAAAAGTACAGACTAAAGTACAGACTTAAATATGGAACAATGCAAGTATTAATCTCAAGTAAAGACAATCATGGCAAAATTATTACGTTTATCAGAATACACCTTATGAGTGGTAGGAATAACCGTGTAATATACAGTATTTGCTGAATTGAGCAGTGTAACATGAGAACATGTCCTTAATATAAATTAATATATTTTAGTACTTTTTGTTACCAAGATGGGGACAGAAAGGAGACAAAAAAATTAGTTTTATGGGGACAGATATAATAAACAATTTAATATGAGAAAGACGATAATATAGCTGATATATTGCGGATCTAAGCAACGAAAAAAGGATAATCAAAAAAGACTGGTTATCCTTTTTTTGTTGCTTATTTTAGTAACAGAGCTGACCTATCGGCTACGGGGGTGCACAGATTCCTCATTTGGGGCAGTGTTGCAACGCTGCTCCAAGATATTGAAAAGAGGAATCATAAATGAATAGGAGGAATCATTATGAATGGTAAAGTTATTGCAATTGTAAACCAAAAAGGTGGAGTAGGTAAGACAACAACAACATTAAATCTTGGCTATGCTTTAGCAGAAAAGGGACATAAAGTTTTACTTATTGATCTGGATCCACAGGGAAGTTTAACTATTTCATTAGGCGTAGATGACAATGATAACTTGCAGCATACAATTGCAAGTTTAATGGGAATGGAGATTGAAGAAGAACAGCTTCCAAGTAAAAATGAGTATATTATTACTGTTGAAAAATTGGACTTGATACCATGTAATATTGAATTGTCAGGTATCGAGGTTTCATTAGTGAATGCAATGAGCAGAGAATATGTATTAAAGTGCGTTATTCAGGAAATTAGAAATGACTATGAATATATAATTATAGATTGCTCGCCATCGCTAGGCATGCTTACAATTAATGCATTAGCAGCCTGCGATGGTGTCATTATTCCTGTGACGCCAGAGTATTTGAGTGCAAAAGGCTTAGAAATGTTACTAAAAAATATTGGAAGGACAAAGAAGAAGATTAATCCAGCAATTGATATTGAAGGTATACTACTCACAATGTATGTAGAGCGTATGAATCTATCAAGAGCTGTTAAGCAAATGATAGAGGATGCTTATGGTAAGCAAATACATATTTATAGTAGCTGCATTCCTAAATCTGTACGAGTGGGTGAATCAAGTTTAAATAGTGTACCAATTATTCAATATGATAGGAAAAATCCAGTATCGATTGCATATGAAAATTTTGCAAAGGAAGTGGTGAGGTATGGGAAATCTATTACAGACAAGTAAAAAACTTACAAGTTTAAATGATATATTTGGTGGAACTAACGATGAACAAAATGTTAAATCTGTAACGAAAGTTGATATTAACAAATTAATTGCATTTAGCAAACATCCTTTTAAATTATATGAAGGTGCTAGACTGGATGATATGGTTCGCAGTGTTAAAGAGCTTGGAGTATTGACTCCAATATTAGTTAGAAAATTAGATAATGGAAATTATGAAATACTATCTGGGCATAATAGGTGGAATGCTGCTAAGATGGTAGGATTATCAGAAGTTCCAATCTATCTGTTAGAAGATATTAATGATGAAGAAGCAATGCTAATCGTAACGGAAACGAATCTTATTCAACGTTCGTTCAATGATTTGCTTCCATCAGAGCGAGCGTGCGTAATAGCACAACACCATGAAGCACTAAAATGCCAGGGCAAGAGATTTGATTTATTAGAAGATATAAAAAGGCTGCTAAATGCCGATGAAATAAACAATTCTGATACTTTTGATCTAATAGATCAGAAGCAAAATTCAAGAGAGAAAGTTGGTAGTGTATACGACTTATCATCTGGAGCAGTCGCTAGATATTTAAGAGTAAATGTACTATCTGATAAACTGAAAAATTTTTTGGATGATGCTGTTATTGGTTTATATGTTGCAGTAAGTATTTCTTATCTTAGTAATGATAATCAGGAGTATTTAGCAGGATTCATTGATTCTGGTAAGAAAGTCGACATTGAAAAGGCTAATAAGCTCAAGGAACTTCAGAAAGCTGGAAAATTGAATGAAATTAACATGGCGAAGGTGCTAGACGGAACATACAAGCCTCATAAAAAGAAGTCTATCTTGAAAGGATATAAAATAAAATCAAAAGTAATGAAGAAGTATTTTCAAGAGGAGCAGTCAGAGGATGAGGTGGAGTCAATAATTGAAAAGGCACTAGAACTGTACTTCAAACAATAAGAACACAAAGCTTTATACTGACGTATAAGGAGGTACAAAAAGATGAAGTTGAATGAATTGAAACAGATTTATAGACAGGCAGCTGAAAAAATGCTTCACGAACAGTCATACTGGAAGGAATTTCTGCAATATGCAGGAAAGATGTATATGTATAATTTCCCGACTTTGGTTAGTATGTTTGCACAGAATACAGAGTATACGCAATTAGCAACGTACGAAGCATGGAATAAATTAAATCTGCAAATCAAGCGAGGAGAAAAGAGCATTCCAGCTTTAATGAATAATTATTATGGAATGGTACACATGTTTGATATAACTCAACTCAGTACAACACCCAAAATAGAAAATTGGACAATTGCTCAAAATGAAAGAGAAGAGTTTGAAAAACGTTTTGTTAAAGCAAATTACAAGTATGTCGAACAGGGAATGTTGGAGAAATCTTCGGATATCATATATGCCATGATAATAGATCAAATGAATTCTATCCATATGGAAAATAAGGAACTCGAAGATGTATTAATTAGCAATGGAAAAAGTATTTTTGAAGATGTATATTATATGGTAAGGTACAGATGTAATACAAGCGAAGCAGAAGATTCAGTAAGCAAATTGAATAATAGTTTGAATTTAGACAAGTTTACAGCTTATGGGCAGTACATAATGACTATAGGAAAACCAATATTGTTGAATTGTAAGAATATTGTGTACGAAATGAGGAAGGAGCAGAGTAATGAGAGAGAAAGTAGAAATGGATTATATCGAGAAGGACGGAATCCAGTTCGCAGACGTGAAGGGGGAACTGGACGAGAAGTACACAGCGAAACTCGGCAAATACGGAATTTTGGCAATGAACTATTGGAAAGAGAACAAGGCGATACAGCTTCAAATTCTGGTGACAAAAGGGATAATGATGAAGACCATGCACGAGATCGAGGACAGAGCCAATCTGATGATGGACGAGCTGCAGAAAAAAATGCTGAAACAGGATCCGGTGAAGAATCAACAGAACACAATGGAGAGCTACAGGCACAGACAGAGGATACACGACCAGGCAGAGGAAATCGTGTTGAGAGAAGTAGTGTACAAATAGAACTGAACTTTGAAAGCGATAAGGGAGTTGATTATATTTCAGCTCCTTTTTTCGTAGAAAAAGGACAATATCTTTCGGAAGAATCCAATAATGATGTTTCAAGTGAGAAAGTTGAGCAAGAAACGAAATCAGTAGAAAAGCATAACTACCATTATTTAGAATCTCATAACCTATATACTGGAGGGATTAAGACAAAGTTCAATAATAACATTGCAGCCATTAAACTGCTAAAGGATATTGAAAAAGAAAACAGGGTTGCAACCTTGGATGAACAGATTGTCCTGGCAAGATACGTTGGCTGGGGAGGCATGGCAAGTGCATTTGATGAAAAGTCAAATGCTTGGTCAAAAGAATACATTGAATTAAAAGAGCTGTTTAATGAAGATGAATACAGAAGTGCTAGAGCCTCTACAAACACCGCATTCTATACAGAACCAGGAATCATCAAAGGCATTTATCAAGCATTAGAGAACTTTGGCTTCAAAGGTGGAAACATCCTGGAACCTTCTATGGGAATCGGCAATTTCTTTTCAGTAATACCAGAAGAAATGCAAAAAGCTTCTAAGCTATATGGTGTAGAGATAGACGATTTATCGGGAAGAATAGCTAAACAACTCTATCAGACAGCAGATATTCAAATTAGTGGGTATGAGAAATCAAACTTGCCGTACAATTTCTTCGATGTAGCAATCGGAAACATTCCGTTTGGAGACTACAAAGTATTCGATGAACATTATAAGAAACAGAATTTTAAAATACATGATTATTTCCTAGCAAAAACTGTTGATAAGCTTCGACCATATGGAATTATGGCAATCATTACAAGCACAGGAACATTAGATAAGGCGAATCCAGTGGCAAGAAAGTATCTGGCAGAACGAGCAGAGCTGCTTGGAGCAATAAGACTTCCAAATATAGCGTTCAAACAGATTGCAAATACTGATGTAAGCAGCGACATTCTCTTCTTTCAAAAAAGGGAGCGTATGCAGGTTGTAGAACCAGAATGGGTATTTACAGGGGTGACAGAAGATGGAATTACAGTGAATCAGTATTTCATAAAGAATCCAGATATGATTCTTGGGAAGATGACTTATGACACTAGGATGTTTGGTGGGAACAGCAAATATACTACGGTAGTGAATGAGAATCCAGAAAACTTTCAAGCAGATTATCAGAAGGCAATTGAAAGTCTGACAGGACAGATTGGCATCCAGATAGAAGATTCAAATGAACAAGCAGTAGACAGTATTCCTGCTGATCCATCGATTAAGAATTTTACTTATGCTCTTGTGAATGACAAGGTTTACTATCGAATGAATTCTGTTATGACATTGGCAGGATTTTCAGCAAAAAATGAAGTCAAGGCAAAGAAACTAATTGAAATACGTTCCAGTGCAAGAAAAGTAATTGATGCGCAGATGGCTAATTGTTCCGACCAGGAACTTATTGATTTACAGGAGAATTTATCAAAAACTTATGATGATTACGTTAAGCAATATGGTCATTTAAGTGCAAAAGGAACTAGGTTCTTTAGAAATGATGCAGATTATCCACTGCTAATCTCATTGGAAAATATCAATTCAGACATGTCAGTTGAAAAAGTAGACTTATTTACGAAGAGGACAATTCGACCATACAGTGAGATTAACCATGTGGAGAGCCCACAGGAAGGATTGATTGTATCACTGAATGAGAAGGGTGAAGTAGATATTCCGTATATTGCGCAGTTGGCAGGTATGACCAAGGAACAAGTTGTAACGGAACTGAATGAACAGATATACTTAAATCCTGAAAAATATGATGAAGCTAATCCATATACAGGATACGAAAGCTCAGAAGAATACCTTTGTGGGAATGTAAGAGCTAAGTTGAAGGTTGCAAAGTTATATGCTGAAAAGAATCCAGTCTTTAAAAAAAATGTTCTAGAGCTGCAGAAAGTACAACCAAGGGATCTTGATGCAAGTGAAATAACGGTTCGTTTGGGAACTACCTGGATTGATGAAACAGATTATAACCAGTTTATGTATGAACTTCTAGATACACCACGCTATAGCAGAGCTTACGGAAATGGGGGAGATGATGGAACAGAGGTTGCTGTACATTATAACAAAATGGATGCTTCTTTTTCCGTATCAAATAAAGTTTATTCAGTTACCAGTACTGCTCGTGCCAGCCAGACATATGGTACGGAAAGAAAAAATGCGTATCAGATTATTGAAGATACGCTTAATATGAAAACTGTTGTGGTTAAGGATAAAGTGGAGAATGAAAACGGTGGATATTCATACGTAGTAAATAAACAACAGACAATCCTGGCAAGAGAGAAGCAAACACTAATTAAGGAGAAGTTTCAGGAATGGTTCTGGGGTGATATTGAGAGACGTGAAAAGTATGAGAGAAGATACAACGAGCGTTTCAATAATACTCGTTTAAGGGAATATAACGGTTCATACCTTACTTTTCCAGGCATGAATCCGGACATTGAGTTAAGACCTCACCAGAAAAATGCAATTGCCAGAGTAATTTATGGAGGAAATGCGTTGCTGGCACATTGTGTTGGTGCCGGAAAAACGTATGAAATGATAGCAAGTGCGATGGAGTTAAAACGAATCGGGCTTGCAAACAAAGTAATGATATGTGTTCCAAATCATTTGACGGAACAGGTAGGAAGTGATTTTTTAAAGCTTTATCCTGGAGCCAACATCTTAGTGTCAACTAAGAAAGACTTTGAGCCAGGCAACAGAAAAGCATTTGTAAGCCGTATTGCTACAGGCGAATATGATGCTGTAATAATTGGGAACACACAATTTGAAAAAATTCCAATATCAAAAGAACGAGAAGAAAGGATGATAAAAGAGCAAATTGACCAGGCTGAAAGTGCTATAGCGTCAATAAAAAATGAAAATGGTGAACAGTGGTCAGTTAAACAGATGGAAAGATTTAAGAAAGGGCTAGAAGCTGAATTGAGTAAACTTAGGGACAGTAAGAGAGATAACGTCATTGAGTTTGAACAATTGGGTGTCGATGCCCTTTTTGTTGATGAAGCACATTATTATAAAAATTGCGCTGTTTTTTCTAAAATGAGAAATGTCGCTGGGGTATCAACAAGTAAGGCAAAGAAATCAACTGATATGCTGATGAAGTGTCAGTATATTCAAGAAATAAACAATGGAAGGGGCGTTGTTTTTGCAACAGGGACACCAGTTTCCAATAGCATGACAGAACTGTTTGTTATGCAAAGGTATCTACAGAACGACGAGTTAAAGCAAAAGGGTGTTGAAAATTTTGATGCTTGGGCAGCAAACTTTGGAGAAGTTGTTTCCTCCCTAGAACTTGCACCAGAGGGGACAGGTTATAGATTCAAAAATCGTTTTGCAAAGTTTAACAATCTCCCTGAACTAATGACAATGTTTAGGAAAATAGCAGATGTTCAAACGCCGGACATGCTTAACCTTCCAGTACCTAAACTGAAAGGTAATCAATACCAAATTGTTGTGTCAGAGCCGTGTGAGTTTACTAAATTGGTTATGGCAGAGTTTGCTGATAGAGCTGAGAGAATACGAAATGGTTCGGTCGATCCACGTATTGATAACATGCTAAAAATTACGAATGAAGCTAGGCTACTTGGAACGGACCCAAGACTCTTAGATGAATTTGCTCCAAATGAGCCGAATAGCAAGGCGAATAAATGCGTTGAGAATGTGTACCAAGAATATGTAAACAGTAGTGAATTTAAAGGTACGCAGATTATATTTTGTGATGTTGGAACACCGAACGGAACAAGATGGTCCATATATGACTATCTAAAAGAAGAACTAATCCGTTACGGTATTCCAGAGGAAGAGATTTGTTATATCCATGATGCCAAGACAGAGATACAAAGAGAGAAACTGTTTGAGGACTTGAGGAATGGAACAAAAAGAATAATTATAGGAAGTACATCAAAAATGGGAACTGGAGTGAATATCCAAGACCGTCTGATAGCAATGCACGAATTAGATTGTCCTTGGCGTCCGGCGGATATAGAGCAGCGTGAAGGACGCATTTTGCGTCAAGGTAATATGAACAATGAGGTTTCCATTTATAGATATGTTACAAAGGATACATTTGACTCGTATAATTGGCAGCTTGTAGAACAGAAACAGAAGTTTATAGCTCAGATTATGACAAGTAAGGATATACAGCGAAACTGTGAAGACATTGATGATACAGTGTTGAGTTTCGCAGAGGTCAAAGCTCTTGCAACAGGGAATCCACTTATCAAAGAAAAGATGGATATTGATACAGAAGTGACAAGGCTAAAACTTCTGAAAAGCAATTTTCTTAATCAGAAGTACAAAAGTGAAAATGCATACAAGAGAGTGTATCCAAATAAGATTGCTGACCTGGAAAGAAAAATAAATGATTTACAGAACGACATCGTGAATAGAAACAAAAATAAGAGTGATGTATTTTCTATGCAAATCATGGGAGTGCATTTTACGGAACGTTCTGATGCAGGAGAAGCTTTAGCAGGAGTACTTGCTATGAACTATTCGTCAGAGGCAGTTGGTGAATATGCTGGATTGCAACTGTTTAGAAAGGAAGGCAATGCAAAGTGCCTATTATTAATGGGAACAGGTTCAGCGTATAGTGTAGAAATTGGAGACAGTCAAATTGGTAACATAGCTAGAATAGAAAATACAGTTTCCAACCTGGACAAGTATTTAGTTGATTGCAACATGCGCTTAGAGAGGTATCGCAATGATATGGAGGAATCTAGGATAAACAGTGAAAAGATATTTGAGCATGAAAATGAGTTGCAAGAGAAAATGAAACGTCAAGCAGAATTAAATGAGCTTCTGGAGGTAGATAAGAACGAGGAAGTGCTAATGGACGAGGAGGGGGGAATTAGTAAAGAAGAAGCAGTGAAAATGGTGAAAGAAGTAATGAACATGCAGGAACTTGAAAATGAAGAATATGAATTGGAAATGTAGGAAGTATTTTAGATGAAAATAAAGGAATTAACAAAATATAAACAAGGAATTCTAAATTATTGCGTGGTACAAAGTAAATTGTACGATTTGAATCGTGAGATGTCTCTTTTGAGTGAAAGGGAACCGTTTGTCCAGTATTTAGAAACAGAGGATAATTGGGAATCGTACAAACAAGATGTTGCTTTTTTACAAAAGGAACAAGAAGAAATACATAAAGAAGAAATTGCCATAGAAGATATTTTTCATAAATCGTTTGAAGACAAGGAGGAAGAAAAACAGATTCTTTATGCTTTTTTAACGAGTATTGCAAAAGTATATGATGTAAGTCATCAGTTTAATATGTTTAATTCGGACTTTATAGAAATTTTGTGTAATGATAAATTGTATGAAGATTTAGAAATAGCACAAGAAACTCTTATTTTATTTCGAAAAAATAACTTTAAATACATTAAGGAAGAGGCTGAAAAAAATGAGAAACTAGCAAACATAGAGGAATACATAGTAGATCCAGAAATAGAATTCTTAGCAGAAAAGGAAGCTCAAGTATGGTGGGAGAAGATGAAAGAGGAAGGCATTGTCAATCAGGAAGAAGAGACAATGCTGAAAGATGAAGGAGGTAATGCTATGGCAGAAATAAGTAGGGAGGATGTTTCATTAGAGGAATATCAGGCATGGGAAGAAAGTAAAGACAAGTATCTAACAAGTGATGCTTACAACAAACAATATGCCGAAGCACAAAGCAATGCAAAAGAACCAAAGCAAATAGAAGCGGATGAGAAAAGAGAGAAGCATCCAGAGACACTGCTGGCGAATCAAGTCAGCATCATGGATTTTGCAAAGAAGAATCACTTTGTGATTCGTTATGAAGATGAAAAGATTGCAAAAGTACAGGATATAATTTCAGAAGGAGAAATAACAGTATTTAAAGAAAACAACACATGGTCGATTCCAGAGAATGGGACAACCACTGGCGGGCGAACGATACGCTTCGTTGCCAGAATGCTAGAAATGAATAACTATGCTGCAAGTGATATGTTAGTCGAGAATAGGGCAAAGTACAGTTCATCAAAGGAATACAACGAAGAATATGCAAAACAGCATAGCAAACAGAAGGAATCAAAAGCCCAATTAACGGTACAGGAAGAAGAAACAATGCCGAAAGAGGAAGGAGGTAATGCATATGTTGAAACACAAAGCAATGTAAAAGAACCAGAAAAACAGGAAATTCCCCAAGCAGAAGTGCAGGAGCAGAAAGAAATCCCATTGTCGTCTGTTTTTTCCAAAATCCAGATAGCAGAAATTCTTGCAGGTGCAAAGAGGGGACTGGATATAAAGGTTTACAACAAAATAGAACTTTCAGCAGAGCAGATGCACGAGCTTAGACTGGGACTTGAAAAGGACATCAATTTAAGTGAGTTTGCATACAAACAAGTACCAGCTAATTACTTAAAAGAAGTACGATTGGCAAAACAGGATGGACTGGATATAAAAGTGTTTGCATTGAAGGATGGAAAATGTACCTATACTGCAGAGCAGGCAAGAGAGATCCGTCTAGGTCTTAAAGCAGGACTTAGCCAAGAACAAATGAATGTGTTTTCCAAAAAAGATTTAAAACCAGATGTAATGAAAGAACTTAGATTAGGGTTACAGAATAGCTTAAATGTCATGGCAGATTTTAATAATGGCTTGTATACAGCAAAAGATATCCATACAGTTCGTATGCACTTAATGGTTAAACAATTCTTAGAGTCGCTGAAGCAGAAAATGGCCATGTTATTTGAGCAGGTGAAAGAAGCTATTAGAACTAGTATTGAGAAGCAAAAACCAGAGTCGACAGCACAGGAAGTCATGGAAGAAACGGATTTGCAGGTGAAAGATACCGTAAAGGCTTTGTATGAAGCAATTGAGGAATCTATTTCCGAAAAGGATATAGAAACCAAAAAAGAGATTCTTGCAGGAGTTTTTGAAAAAGTTGTAGCAATTGGAAATGCAATCGAAGAATTGTATCCAGATAAGGAAAAGGGAGAAGTTTTCCAAGAAGTAGCTTCCCGGGTAGAAGAAACAATCTATGAAAATACATTGAAAGACAAAGCCCTAAATGCTTTGAAAATTGATTATGCGGAAAAGTTTGCAGAGAGCGAACAGCAGCATAATATGAAAATTGTTGAAATTACGGAACAGTTGATGAAAGAGCCAATTACAAAGGAACAGAAGAAAGAAGTGCTATTAGATAACTTAAACTATGAAATAAGCGAATCGGCAATTGAAAGTTTGATGGAGTATATGCCGCAAACAGCAGATACAAATATGATGAATCAGTTATTACAGAATCAACAGAATATAATAGAACATTCGGAAGAATTTGAATTAGAGCAGTAGTCAGCAGGCTATTGCTTTTTTAGTTGAAGGGAGGTGATTATATAGAAAAGCAATCTTATAAGAGATTCTCGGAAGAACAAGTTAATCGAGCTAATTCAATAGATATTGTGCAGTTGGCAAAACAGCATGGCTATAAAGTTATTAAAAAAAGAAATGAGATGCGCATACCGGATATGGGAGGTCTGATTATTGATACAAGAAGAAATAGATGGTACCAGTTTAGTGCTAGTACAGGCGGAGGACCAATACAGTTTCTCATGGAACTAGAGAATATGAGCTGGAAAGATGCGGTAGAAACACTTCTTAATGAAGAAGGTGAGGTTAATATTGTTTTTAAACCTTCCAATAGCATTAAAGAGGAAAAGAAAGACTTTAGATTGCCAGAGAAAAACGATACATATAAACATCTATTTGCTTACCTGGTTAAGACTAGAATGATTCATCCCAAAGTAGTTCAGCAATTTGTTGCAAAAAAGCTTTTATACGAGAATAAGCAGCACAGTTGTGTTTTTGTGGGATGTGATTTGGAAGGGACACCACGATATGCAAGTATTCGAGGAACATTTACCATGCAAGGCAAGGAGGCATTTAAAGGAGAAGCTGCTGGCTCTGATAAGAGGTTTGGGTTTTGTCGTGTTGGTAAGGGTGATACCTTATTTGTTTGTGAGGCTCCGATCGATGTCTTAAGCTATATGTCTATATATAAGTATCGTGGACTTGATAGTCTTATTGAGCAGGAGCACTTATTGAGCTTGGGATGCACAGCAGATAATGCATTAGAAAATTATCTGCAGGAGCATCAGAAAGTTACTAAGATTAAACTTGGTCTTGATAATGATAAAGCGGGTAATGAGGGATGCAAGGCTATCTTTAAGAAGTATTCCGGTCAGTATCAGATTCAGAGAATTCACATGAGAGAAAAAGATATGAATGAAGTTCTTGTTACTGATATGAAAAGGATTGCAGCTAGACAGAAAGAATTAGTTATGGAAAAAGCTTCATATGAACTGGAGCAAGAGCTTTAAAAGCAGAAAGAGGTGATTTATATGGAATTGAAAGAATTGGTAGAATCATATAGTGCAGAGCAAAAAGATGAAATTAAAGATAAACTGCAAAATCGTTTTCCATACAACTATTCAAGATTTCTCCAAAGAAAAGAGGATGAAATTCAGGGTTTTAAAGATTTTGCAAATTATATAATTAGAAAAACGAGCACATCAGGTGAATTAGAGTCACATGATGTGATTGCGATTGAAGACGTATTAAAAGATCTGGATCATTATCTACGTGAAATGGGAAATCAACAGTATAAAATTAGTGATTACATGTGGCATAAAAAACTTTACAATGATATGGCACAGATTTTAAATGAGCCTTCGGATGAGCAGAAGGATAGCTTAGACTTCTTCATGAAAAATAAAATTGAAGAAGAACAAAAAATGAATGAATTGAAAAACGAAATTCAGAATTTTGATTGGAGCAAAGAGGAAGAATGCTATTCTTCCTGGTTAAAAGATTATAGCAAATGCTTAGAAAGGATAAGAGAAAAGCAGATGCAGAAGCTGCATGAGCATGATACCTTAGAACTTGAGATTTAGCGAAGGCCATGCAAAGAGCTGTGAGGTGAAAATGAGAAGGGAGAGACAATATGTGTGGACATAGTGAAAAATGTATTTACAAAGGAAAAAATATGTTATATGCATTATTGGAGATAGAAGACAACCATATTCTTTTAGCAGCATCAGAAATGCCATTATTTTATACATACCTCAAGTATGCTTCAGAGGACAAATCTTTAAAGATTAATTATGATGAAGCGGATAACGAACAATATCAACTTGTATATGGTTCCGTTTTGGTAAATCCTCTCTATGAGTTTGATTATAAAGAGCTTGTTGAAGTGGTAGACAAAATGAAAGGAAATGCATTGCTAGAACTTATAGATGAAAATGAGATAAGAGTATCAGCGTATGATGATATCTTCATGCTGCAAAATGGAAAAACAGAAGGAAATTATCCTTTCGTTGCTTTGATGAAAACCAAAAGTACATTTGTACCAAATTATTCATGCACAATGTTTCCCTCCATAAAAGGTTATCAGGTTTGGGAATCACTTGTAAATAGAAAGTTCTTGCTGGCATGTCGTTATGCTACAAAACCAGTAGGATTGACAATAGAGAAATGGAAAAATTATATTTCTCAAGAAACGATGCTCTCAATTAATGAGATTGCAGATATATATACTGGAGAGGTATTGGGAGATACTTAATTTCTTTTTCCGTATCCACTCAGACATAACTCAGTAACCTATATTTATACTGGCAAGCTTCCCCCGTGTGCGACTAATGTCGGACACGGAGCTTGTCGGGAGACCCGAACCCCTCAGATGTGGGAAGTATCCCACGCCCTCTTTAAATTGAGGAAGCAATTGAAAAATATGAAATGAAAGAATGGTGAATATGAATTGTGAAAGATGTACTGAAATATTTGGAGCAAAGGAGGAAAATACTTTTTGTGGATTTGAGCCAGTCAGGTTTGTTGAAAAAATGAAATGAATGTAACAGGAGGTAGTTTTTACAAATAAGGACTAATTAAGAAAAGAGTATACATATGGCTAAGAAAAGAGCAGTACGCAAGGAACAAAGGGGAACGAAGAGGTGATGAAGTGAAAGCTATTATGAAGTATCCAGGCAGCAAATGGTCATTAGCAAACTGGATTATTGGAATGTTTCCTGAACACCATAGTTATTTAGAGCCGTTCTTTGGTTCTGGAGCTGTATTATTCAATAAAACTAGATCTCGGATAGAAACAGTTAATGACTTAGACGGTAATGTCATTAATTTATTTTACTGGATTAGACATGATCCTGAGAGATTAGCAAGAGAATTATATTATACTCCATATTCCAGAAAGGTATATGAAGAAGCATACAGTAAAGTACCAGATAATGATTTTGATAGAGCAGTTCAATTTTATGTAAAACTTAATATGGGACATGGATTTCGCACAAATGGAGGAAAAGTAGGATGGAAAAATGATGTGCAAGGAAGAGAAAAAGCATATGCAGCACAGGATTGGGTTAATCTTCCAGATAAGATAATACAAGCAGCGGAGAGACTCCGAGGTGTTCAAATAGAGAATAAACCTGCTATAGAGCTTATTAAGAGATTTAACTTTAAGAATGTACTTATTTATGCCGATCCACCATATGAGTTATCTACACGACATGGAAAACAATATCGTTTCGAAATGGAGTATGATGAGCAAGAGGAATTGCTTGATATATTGATTCAACACAAGGGATCCGTAATGATTAGTGGATATGAATCTGAGTTGTACAATAAAAAATTAAAAGACTGGTACCGCGAAGAAACAACATGTTACACACAAGTTTGCAGTAAGAAAAGAGAAATAGTGTGGATGAATTATGAATGTCCAGTACATCAAATGACTTTATTTGATTAGACTAAGATTTATTGACAGTGTAATGACAATGTAATATAATTGCATTAATAAGAAGAAAAGAAGGGTTAATGCATGGAAAAAATGACATTAGTTCAGGCACGCACACCAGAGAAAGTAAAAGCGGATGCAGCGGATATATTAAGCAGACTGGGACTTAATTTATCTACTTATATCAATATGTCCCTAAACCAGCTGGTTATACAGGAAGGAATTCCGTTTGAAGTAAAATTAAAGCATTCTCCATATACAGCAAAAGAGGCAGTCAGTGAGGTAGAAGCTACAATGAAAATGGAAGGAATGCAGCTGACCCCAGATGACATTAAGCTTTTAGAGGAATACAGGAGCGGCATGATATCAGGAGAAGTTGCCAGAAAGCAGATTTTAAGAGAGGTTTGAGTATGGCAGATACAATTTACTGTTATCCCGGAACAGATATACTGGTGAATAAACTTGGAATACAGGAGTATGAAAAACTGCAGGCAATCGAAAGAAAACTGACAATGCTTAGGATATTGGAACTGATTGATAAGCCGATCAGGGGGGATTTTGATTTTAAGCATCTTTGTTCCATTTCTGAAATCAACGCCCTGCATCCATTTCGGGAAGGAAATGGAAGATGCCAGAGGGAGTTTATCCGTTCCCTTGCCCTGAAAAATGGATATGTACTTAGCTTTTCCAATGTACCAGCAGGAGAAATGTTAAAAGCAAGCCAGGAGTCGTTTTTATGCGATTACAAGGCAATGGAAAAAATATTTGAACAATGTATCAGAAAGCAGTAAGTCTTAGGATTTGCTGCTTTTTCTGTAATAAGAAAAAGGAGTGTGAATATGGCGAAGAAAAGAGCAATACGGCCAACACGAAAGCAGAAAGAACTGTTAAAATTAAACCGGCTAGTGCCAGAAAACTGGCTGGTAGTAAATGAACAAGACGGTATGCTAAACATTATAAATAAGACAACACAAAAGGTACGGAGCGTAAAAACCATGCTAAAGTAAGGAGGCGAACGGATGGATGAAAGCAGTAGACAGCTGATGAACAGAATCATTCTTTCAGAAGAAGTTGTAATAGAAGTGGAATCATTAAAACTATTTAGCTGGCTTAAAGCAAGGAGGAATGCAAATAGAAAAGAATAAAAGAGTAACGTTTAGAACATCTGAAGAACAGAAAGAATTACTAGCGTCATGTGCAGAGTCAGAAGGGTTTGAAAATGTAAGTGAATTCCTGACTGCTAAATTATTTGCATCAGATGGGATATGCAACAAAAATAATGTACAACATAAAAGACTGAGTATAAATGAAAACGACAGTTTTGATGAAAGGCTATATGTGAAAGTTACCAGGGCTGAGAAAGAACATATATTAGAGATGGCAGAAAAGACAGGAATGAAGCTTACCAGATATGCTAGAAACTGCTGTTTAAGTGAAAAAATATATGTGATCGAAGATTTGAAAAGATTTGCCCAGGAACTTAACAGGGTGGGCGTAAATCTAAATCAGATTGCCCGTCTTTGCAATGAAGGACTTATACAGTGTCCTGATATAGAAGAGACAAAAGATGAATTGCAGAAGATTTATAAGGAACTAACAAAATTGAATAAGAGAGTAAGGACGTACAGGTAGTATGTATGGCTATTATAGAATTTATAAATGGAAAACCAAACAAGAATGGCAGAAAGATTACATATAAGTCTCTTGCAAGCGTTAAGAGACTTATTAACTATATTTATAGAGAGGATAAAACATTAGAACATCTGAAAGGAGGAGTATATTGTAATCCTTACACTGCTTATGATGAATTTGTACTTACTAAATCTATTTTCAATAAATGTCCTGCCAGCGAAGGAGAAATAACAGAAAACAGACAGGCAATACACCTTACACAAAGTTTTGCTCCAGGGGAAGGAACACCTGAACTTGCAAAGCAGATAGCAGATGAATTTGTCAAACATGCTGAGTTTGCAGGTTTTCAGATTGCATATGCAGTACATATTGACAAGGCACATTTACATACACATTTTGTTGTAAATACCGTTAATTATGAAGATGGTTACATGTGGCATAAACCAGATGATATTATTCCTGCTCTACAAAGATGGAATGATGAGTTGTGCAAAAAGTATGGATTATCCATTACGCAGAAAAAGAACAAAGAACGTGTTAAGTCTGGAGAATACAGGGCAAGGAAGGAGGGACGTAGTTGGAAAGCGGAAACGCTGCACTGTGGGATGGAGTGTGCTAAGGTGGCAAAAAGCAAAGAAGAATACATTGGACTTATGGAGAAGTTCGGTTATAAAGTACGCTGGGTAGATACTCGAAAAGATATTACCTACACTACTCCTCAAGGCAAGAAAATTAATTCTGACAAACTTGGTATTAAGGAAAAGAACTTTTACCCTCTTACAAAGGAGGCATTGGAAAAGCAGTTTTCTCTAAATAGGCAAGTAAAAAGAAATAAGTATATAAGTACTGTACAGAATCAGGAACAATTAAAACAGAAT
Source organism: [Clostridium] polysaccharolyticum (assembly GCF_900111595.1). Lineage (GTDB taxonomy): Bacteria > Bacillota > Clostridia > Lachnospirales > Lachnospiraceae > Clostridium_AI > Clostridium_AI polysaccharolyticum. The sequence continues at coordinate 229,356 of NZ_FOHN01000001.1, forward strand.
TTGCTAAAGTTCGCTGAAAAGGTAGCAAAAGACCAGGCTTACAAAAACTATCCGTTCCAGCAACAGTGGCATTCGGGGAAACTCGAAGGAGAGGCACTAAAGGAACGAATAAATGAACTTAAAAAAGGGCAGGGACTTGACTGGGAGCAGGACAGATAAACGTTAGATTGGTAACAGGAGTAAAGAAAGAAGGAGGTTATTGATATGGGGAGAAAACGAGAATTAACACCATATGGAAAAGAAGTAAAACATAGATTGATTGAGCTGAACATGACCCAGGTAGAACTTGCTGAACAGGTAGGGACAAGCAAACAGTATCTAGGAAAAATATTGTTTGGAGAACGTTCAGGTGAAACATATCTGGAAAAGATAAACCAGATAATTGGATGAAAAGAAGGAGATTGTCCTGCATGCAAAAAAAGAGAAATAAGATAATAGACGGAATGTCATACCCTATATTCTGTTTAGAAACAATGGGCCTTGGAACTTATTTTTTAATAAGAATTTTACAGGAATTTGGGGATTATACAATAGGAGCTAAAATAGGTTCCAGTTACGTTCTTGGAATCCTGTTTAGCTTTAGCAAAATGGCAGATAGAGATCCAGTTGCAGGTCAAATGTCCGTTTGTGCTATATGGGTAATTGTAATAGGAACATGTCTATTTGCTTTTTGGGTATTAGGCTGGATTCTTTTTGGGATTACAAGTGTTTTGGAAGGGATTATAAGTTACGTAAAAAAAACAATGATAAGGAGGCAAAGTGATGAGATGTAAAAAGTGTCAAGAGGTATTAATTGTATGATAAGAAAGAAAATACCACTTGCAATTTTAGTATTTATTATATCTGAAATTGTCTTAACATATTATTTTGCTCAGATGGATAGTATGCTTAGACAGGAGCATTTATCCTCAATAAATTTAATAACCATAATAAAATGCATAAGTAAGAGTCCAAAAAGTTTACAGCTGTTTGGGCTTATTTTTATGTTAAGCATAGTTGCAAGTCTGATCGCCTTGACATGGAACAATGAGACTTATAAGAGCAAACAGTATAAAGTAACAGACAATATAAGCATTCCGATCCCAGCAGGCCAGGGGCAGTGTGGTACAGCATGGTGGCTGCAAAAAGCAGATTTTAACACTGCATTTGACCACTTTGAACTTGATATCAATCATTTTAAAGAGTGGTTCAATCACAACCTGGATGATATTAAAAGAAAAGATTCGGGACAGTCTTATTTAGATTTAGACAAAATTTCAATTAGCAATGGGGGAATTGTGCTTGGTAAGTTAGATGGGAAAAAAGGCAAAGAGACAATATTTTTTAATGGACAGGATTCTCACGTGCTGACCATAGGTGCAACACGTTGTGGTAAAGGAAGGACCGTTGTATTGGAGTCCATCTGCACGATCGGCTTGGCAGGCAAAAGCATGATTTTAACAGATCCAAAAGCAGAGTTATTCTGCTATACAAGCTATTTTTTGAAGAAGTTAGGATATAAGATTTACACGTTTGATTTCAAAAATCCCAAAAAAAGTAGTCATTACAACTATCTACAATTAATAATTGACAGTGTAGACCAGGCTGATATTGCAGCTGCAATTGATTATACCTGGGATCTGACATCACAACTCGTCGGGGAAGCAAAAGGCGAGAAAATCTGGAGCAATGGAGAAGCATCCATTATTGCAGCATCCATTATGGCGGTTGTATATGATAACAGAGATCCAGAAAATAAAAAATACCAGAACTTAACAAACGTGTTCTATTTTATTTCCTACATGTGTACTCCCATTACTGTTGGAAAGAATCAGGTCGTTCCATTAAATCATTATATGAAAGATCTTCCCGAAGATCATCCGTCAAAGGGTCTGCTTGCAGTAAGTGAAATTGCCCCATCCCGGACAAGAGGCAGTTTTTACACGTCAGCTTTGATGACTTTGAGATTATTCACTAGCCCCTATATTGCAGAAATGACATCAATGTCAGATTATGCAATTAAAGATATTGGACGAGATAAAACAGCAGTGTTCATTATATTACCAGATGATAAGGAAACATACTATGAGTTAGCAGCATTGTATGTTTCGCAAATATATTCACTTTTAAGCAAAGAAGCAGATGAAAGGGGTGGACGGTTAAAACGAGATATAGAATTTGTCCTGGACGAATTTGGAAATTATGCTAAAATACAAAATTTCATGAGTATGATGACTGTAGGAGCTGGTAAGGGTATGAAAATCAATCCATTTTTGCAGGACAATGCTCAGTTAGATGCAAAGTATGAGAAAGATCATGCAAAAACAATAAGAGGAAATTGTGACACATGGCTGTATCTTAAAGCAAACGATACAGACACAAATGAGTTAATTTCCAAAAAACTAGGTCCATATACTATATCAACTTACTCGCTTGGACAGTCCAATCAGAAATATACAAATACATCTGTAAGCAGCAATGTAAGTCTGATGTCTAGAAATCTGCTTACAGCAGAAGAGGTTGGAAGGATAAGAAGACCATATACATTAGTGCTGAGTAATAATGCACCAGCAATTCATTATGCACCAGATTTATGTTCTTGGAATTTTAACAGAATACTTGGAATGGGAAGCAAGAAACATAACCGCAAGATTATGGAAGCCAGGCAAAAACTCAGGCCAGAAAGGGAGGTAAGTGAAAAACTGGAACTTTGGGGCATCTGGAATGTATACAAGTCAGCAATCGTAAAGAGAGGAAGGGAGGAGGAAGAAAAGCAGGAGCAGGAGTTGTTTAAAAATATAATGGCTAATATGAATTTTTAGAAATGTATGATGTGAAAGGAATGGGAATGCATATGAAAGGTGTACGGGCTCCGCCACAGCACTTTTTAAATATCAATGAAAAAAGGAGAATTAAATGAAAAGGAATGTAAAGAGAATCGTAAAGAGAACAGCAGTAAGCATATATAGCGCTGTTCTTTTCTTTATGATAAATACGAAACAGATAGATGCATCTTCGTTTGCAAGCAGTAAACTGGCAACAGGAACAACGAAACTGATTGCAGATGTAACAACATGGGCAATGGGGACTTCAATAGCAGCAATTATACTGATTGCCATCTATTTCTGGCTCAGAAAAAGTGGAGCAAATGATCAGGAACAGGCAAGATGGGATAAGGCATTGAAGCGTATTTTAATCTGCGTGGTCGGAATAGGCACAACTTCAGCAGTCATCAATTTACTATTGTCATATTATAAATAAAAATTATATTATAAATAGAAATTTTGGAGGAAAAAGAAATGAGAGAAAATTTAAGAAAAGCAAATCTGGTAACAATGGAAATGGGACAGAGAGCAAGAAACTTTGCATGGAACACAGCAGAAAGAGTAGCAGCAAAACTGAAAGAGGACGAAGGAAACTGGGTGGAAGAAGGACTGAAATATGTAGTGGCTATTGTCGTTGGTGCTCTTATGCTTCAGGGACTTTGCAGCATATTCAAAGTGGATCTGCTTGCCAATATTAAAAAAGGCATTGACGATTTATTTAATTATAAGTTTTAAAGGATAACGAAAATGCCTAATTTTAAAGATATCTTTTTAGAAGGGTTAGAAGGGGTATTGTCATCTCTGATAAATCAGGCTCTTGGAGCATATGACAAGTTTCTTTGCAATATTGTACAGGTCGCATTACATGCAGACCGGTATATGAAAAGCAGCATTGGAATGAACTTCGATAAATTTTATGCCGTTATTTATTCTTATGCTATATGTTTAATTGTACTGAAATACCTGAAAAAAGGATTCAGTACGTACATTTTATGGACAGATGGAGATCCGGATTTAGATCCAGTTACGATGTGCATTGGATTTATCAAAGCACTTATTATTGCAATATCTTACTCTACTATATACAATACCTGTGCAGACATAACCAATGACATGATTAATGAGTCATTATCCAGTCTGAATACTGCCAATATCTCGTTAGATACTGCCAATGTCATAAAACTTGCCGTTGCAGGACTGCTAAACAGAGGGCTCTTATGGGTAATGATTGCATTGGTGTATATGATTCTGTTTATTGTATTATGGATTCAGTTTATAAAAAGAGGAATGGAGCTGTTTATTCTGAAAGCTGGAATCCCTCTGGCGTGTGTAGGGCTTATAGACACAGACCAGGGAGTATTTAAAGTCTTTAGCAAAAAAATAATACAGGAACTGCTAACCGTATTAGTGCAAATAGTAATGCTGAAATTATCACTAGTACTTATGATAAACAGTCATTACATGTTCGGAATAGCAGTCATTCATTTTGCAATCAAAACACCGCAATTTTTAAGCGAATTCATAATGATGTCCAGTGGCGGAAGCGCATTAACGAAAGTATCGCAGACATCCATGCTCATTAGGAATATTTCAAAATAGGAGGAAGAGTGGAAACATTAAAAACTGTTATTATTGTAATAATTGGATTTATAAATGCAGCTTCCATCACAAGAATGATATACTGCATTGTGAAATGTACAAATGAAAATGAAGCAAATGTACAGATAAAAAGAATAAAACATATAGTAATATTTCTTGTACTAGCCAATTGTGCCTGGATAATTAAATCAGTAGTGGAACATTATTACAAATAAAGAAGGTGATTTTTTTGGAAAAGCAAAAGGATACATTATATATTCCACAGGGAATAAAAAAGGAACGGGAGTATTTTAACGGAATTGGTCTTAAGGAGATTAAAATAATAGCGGTATCTTTTGTAATTGCAGCGGGAATTGCAGCGGTTATGTATGTACTGACGAAAATACAGGTCATTGCTTTTTTTATAGCCTTATTTATCCCATCTGGCACTTACATGGGGGTAATAAAAGACGATTCCAATGTTTCCGCAATCGATCTGATACGTTTTTATGTTAAAGATTCCAGGACACAGAAACATTACCCATACGTTGCAAAGGCTGAATTATGAAACGGTTATACATAATGGTTCTTATTTACGCCGCTTACAAGGATATAAAGACACTGCAGGTTAAGAATTGGGTTCATGTTTCTATTGTTATCTTGGCATTAATGGGAAGGTTCCATATACTAGAAGCATTTCTGATTACGTTGCCTTTCTTGGTTCTTGCAGTAAAGACAAATTCCATAGGAGGAGGTGATATCAAATTTATATTTGCAAATACATGCTTATTAGGAATCGAAAAGATGTACGAAGCACTATTGATTGGCTTTGGCATGCTTTCTTTTCAATATCTGATCATGAAAAGGAATAAAAAGAAAATGAATAAGAAAGTCCCGTTGCTTCCATATCTGGTAACGGGACTTTTATATGAAATATTTTAGAAAGGTGGAACAGGAATGAAGTTAAAAGGTGAAAAATCACTTAGCTGGTTAAAAAATAAAACGGTTATTGGAGTTGCCTGCATTGTCCTGGCACTTCTTGTATGCTTTCTCATAACTCCGTTGTATAACCGCAGATTAGACAGCAAGACAGATGTAGTTGTTCTGGCTGAAGATGTCAGGAAAGGAGAACAGATTACCAATAAGATGGTAAAGGAAATAGAAGCCGGAAGTTATCATCTAAAAGATGGATATGTTACAACAGTATCCGAAGCAGTAGGGAAGTACGCAAATACAGACCTGTACAAAGATGAGTATATCCTGAAAAACAGGATTCAGGATATACCGCTTTCAAAGGATACCTATCTGGATAATTTAAATGGAGAAAAAGGAGCAATCAGTATTACCATGCAGTCCCTTGCTGCAGGCCTGTCTGGAAAACTGGTAGAGGGAGACATTATATCTGTAATCACAACGAATGATGAAAATACAAGCATTCCGGATGAATTGAAGTATGTAAAGGTATTAGCCTGTACGCTTTCTGATGGAGAAGATGTGGATGTGAATGCAAAAGATGAAAAAGAAAAGGAAGATAAGGAAAGTACCACAGCAGAAACCATTACGCTTCTTGCAGACAAGTACCAGGCTAAGAAATTAGCAAGCCTGGAGGCAAACGAGAAAATACACGTTGAGCTTGTGTACCGGGGGGATCAGAAGAACAGTGATAAGTTCCTGAAACAGCAGGATAAAATTATAAAAGAAATGAAGGAGGATACAGATGAGCAGTAAAAATGGAAAACTGGTAGCTGTGTGGGGAAGTTCAGGTGCAGGAAAAACTACGTTTGCGATTAATCTGGCACTTGCACTTGCTAAGAAACAGCTGGAATCGCTCGTAATCTTAACAGATATCAATGCTCCTGATTTGAAAGTGCTCTTGCCATTTGAAAAAGATTTGAAGTCCATGGGGTATCTATGGACAAGACAGGATGCAGATAAAACAGACATTTACAATGCCTGCGTGGTAACAAAATCGGAATATATCTGCTTAATGGGATATACAAAAGGGGAGAATGCGTTTTCTTATTCTGACTATACAAAAGACAATGTATTTCGTATATATGAGGAGATGAGGACAATGGCAGATTATGTGATAGTGGATTGTGTGCCGAATCTGGCATACAACATGCTGACAACCGTTGCACTTGAAACAGCAGACTGTGTTGTGAGAATGGGCGAAGCAAAGAAGAAGTCTTTCAGCTTTTTTGATTCCAGTCTGCCATTATTAGCAGATAGCAGATATGAAAGGGAGAAACATATTCGTCTTTTATCCAAAGTAAAAAGTGATATGCCTATAGAAATAGCAAAAAAATACCTTGGGTGTGACTTGGAACTGCCATATATAGAAGAAGCCCAAAAACAGATGATGGAAGGAATGCTTTTATCAGGAATAAAAGACCCTTGTTATGTTGCAGTGATTAAAGAGATTGCAGAACGGATTGAAAAGGAGGAATCATAATTGGCAGATGAGATTAAAGTTAAGGCTCCCATAAGCAGTTCGGAATATAAACAGATGGATTTTCAGAAGCTTTTTACAAGAGTACAGAAACACATGTCAAAAAAGTGTGCGTATCTGATTGATACATTAGAAAAAGATAAACATAATTTAAATGCTACAGAACAGATGGAAAACTATATCAGAAATTATCTTTTGGATAGAAAGATCATTGCAAAAGGCCTTTCACTGGATGAAACAGTCAGGAAGCTCATTGCAGAGCTGACACAGTTTTCCATTCTAAATGAATATCTGGACCCGAAACGTAATGATATTGAAGAAATCAATATTAATTCATGGCAGGATGTAAAAGTGCATTTCAGCGATGGCACGATAAAAAGCGTGCAGCATTTTAATTCTCCAAAACACTGTGATGATATCATCCGAAGGCTGCTTAGACAGGAATCTCATGTTACGTTTGACAATGCCAGGCCTATTGTAAGAAGCCACCTTAATGAAAGGATTAGGATAACAGTAATTGGAGGAGCTTGCGTAGATAAAAGTTCTGGACTGGCAGCATCAATCAGAATAGTAAATCCCAAAAACCTGAAAAGGGAAGACTTTATTGAAAAGGGGACTTTGAGTGGGGAAATGCTGGATCTCCTTATTGCGCTGTTCCAAAATGGAATAAGCATGTGCATCACTGGGGAAACAGGCTCCGGAAAAACAACATTAATGAGCTATCTGCTTTCACAAGTGCAATATCATAAGCGGCTGTTTACCATCGAAGAAGACGTAAGGGAGTTTAATCTTATTGTACAAAATGAGGAAGGAAAAACACTTAACAATGTAATCCATACGGTTACAAAGAAATCAGAAGATCCATCACAGGCAGTGGACCAGGAGAAGCTCCTGGAAACGGCAATGACTATGGATCCGGATTATATTTGCGTTGCGGAAATGAAAGGGGAGGAAGCACTTGCAGCACAGGAAGCTGCAAACACCGGGCATACGGTTATCACAACAACACATGCCCGGTCCTGTCGGATGACGTATGACAGAATGGCGTCCCTTTGCAAGAACGCCAATGACAGCAATGAAGCTCTGATTAAGAATGCGAAAAAGGCGTTTCCCATAGTCGTTTATATCAAAAAATATGAAGACAATGTGAGAAGGATTGAAGAGATTACAGAATGCGTAATAGATGAGGATGGAAAGAGCCAGATAAATACTCTCTATGAGTTTTCTGTTACTAAGAAGTATATCGAAAATGGAAAAGTAAGGATTCAGGGAGAGTTTAAAAAAGGCAATAAAATTAGCAGGTATCTGTTAAAGCTTTTACAGGAAGGAACCGCATCGGAAGCTTTTTTAAAGGAATTGGAGGAATAGAAGATGAAAGTGTTTTTGGAACTTTTGGCATTCATTCTTTTGTCAGCAGGATTTATTCTGCTTCTAAAATTGAATTTGAAGGAATTTCTTCACGATGTTTCTAAAGCATTTCTCTGGAACCCCCAAAAAACATTGAAGACAAGGGTTCTTGAAGTTACTGGAAAGAAAAAGGGAAGCCGCTTCTTGAAGCTGATTCAGGAAGCGGTCACAACACTGGAAGTGAATAAAAAGGAATCATTATTTCCACTGATTTGTGGTGCAGCTCTTGTAATGTCGCTTTTGGGAATTTTATTAGGCTTCCTGATGCAGAATTATTTTATTGCTCCTGTACTTGGTGCTGGATTCCTGATATGTCCATTCTTATATGTTAAGTTACTAGGATTTAGGCTTAAAAAGCTATTAAATCAGGAACTGGAGAGTACATTGTCTATTGTCACAACTAGTTACTGTAGAAGTGAGAATATTGTAGAAGCTGTAGAAGAGAACATTAGTTACATTAATGCTCCAATAAAAGAAGTGTTTCAGCAGTTTCTCTTTGAAGCAAAAATGGTTAATCCGGATATCAAGAAGCTTATCCGCAGGATGAGGGATAAGATAAATAATAATGTTTTTAAAGAGTGGTGTGATGCTCTTGCATCTTGCCAGGACAACAGTAAGCTAAAAAGTACGTTGTTGCCAATTACAAAAAAGCTATCTACAGTAAGGACTGTATCGGCCAGACTGGATGCAATGTTATATGAACCTGTGAAGGAGTTTATATCACTGATAGTAATGGTGGTACTGAATATTCCTCTTATGTATTTTATAAACAAGGAGTGGTACAGGATTCTTGTTTATTCACAATACGGGAAAATTACACTTAGTGTATGTGCAGCAATAATTTTTGTGTCTGTTTTTGCTGTTATCAAGATTACGCGGCCGATCGAATATAAAAGATAAGAAAGGGGGAACAGAATATGTTATTTTTGCTTGAAATAATTACATTTGCAGGGGTGGCATATGGAAGCTATACAGCACTTGCAGGTATTTTGAAATTGCCTACTTTTGCAGCCGAAAAGGCAGCGCAGGCATATGGGAAAGAAGATACGTTGTCTATGCAGTTTGAGCTGTTTGTACAGAGGCTGGCTATTAGACTTGCCCGGCACATCAAAATGGATGAATACAAGTATGGTAAACTGGAACAGGAGTTGAAAAACCTGGGGATGGAACAGACACCAGAAATGTACAAGGCAACTGCACTTGTAAAATCGTTTTTAACGCTGCTTTTGGTAATTCCGTGTTTGTTTATCTGGCCGATTATTTCAATTGGAATAGTAATAATGGCATTTCTGGTATACTTTCAAGCTGAAAATAAGCTTCAGGAAGAAATAAAGAAAAAACGGGAAGCAATTGAACTGGAGCTTCCCCGTTTCTGCTGTACGATAAAACAAGAACTTGCAGAAACAAGGGATGTGCTTGCAATCTTGGAAAACTACAGAAGGAATGCGACAGGAGCAATAAGGAAGGAACTTGATATAACATGTGCAGACATGAGGAGCGGCAATTATGAAGCTGCCCTAACAAGATTTGAAGCACGAATTACATCCGCACCATTAAGTGACATTATAAGAGGCCTTCTTGGTACGCTGCGTGGAGATGATAATACAGCGTACTTCGAGATCCTGGCACATGATATGGATGAAATGGAAATACGCCGTCTGGAGGCGGAAGCAGCAAAACAGCCAGGAAAAATTAAAAAGTACCTGGCTGCGTTATTAGGATGCATGCTGCTTATGTATGCAGTAATCTTAATTGTATATGCACTTGGCAATATGAATTTCAGGTAGGGCAGGTGAGTTCATGAAAGAAATAATAAGGAAATTAAAAGAGAAGGATGGATCTGCTTTTATTGAAATATGCATCGGAGTATTGGTTTTTGCAATGATTCTGACTATAATTTTACAGACCATTTCGGTTCTTGTTTATAAATACCGGCTAGGTACCGTTGCAGACAAAATTTCAGAAGTCGTTGCAGCAGAGGGGGCTTATGATTCCACTGTCCAAAGTGTCATTGGCAAGTACATGGAAGCAAATAATGTAAAAGATGCTTCCGTTTCCCTTGCTGGTACAGAATTTATGCCAGGAAAGAATAGAATCCAGCTGAATGACAAGATTGTTGTGACAGTCACAACAAAATACAGCATTGGATTCAGTGCAAATGTAAAAGTAACGATAAACCTGAAAAATGTGTCCCAGACAAGGAGTGGTGTCTATTGGAAGTAGTAAAAATGAGACAGATACTGAAAAAGAATGATGGAAGTACCGTGATTGACGTTGCGGTATGGGTGCTTGTCATGCTTATTATCTTTTCCGTAGCGTTTGAATATATAAGGGTTCAGATAATCTGTTATAACCTGAAGGATACATTTGAAAATGAAATCCAGACAGTCCTTTCCGAGAATTACGATGAGGTATATGCAGGTTTTCGGGAAAGCAGGGCAGTTGGAGGACAGTTTGAGGGCGGACCGGAAGGAGCAGCGGAGGACAATGAAGAGCCAGAATGGATCGATCTGAATGATTCCGGGGATGTAGAGCAGGAGATAGAAGATTTACTTGCAATGGATTCTCTGGAAGATCCGAATGGATCTTTTGAAATTAGAGATATAAAAGTAAAGGTACGGAATGGAAGTGATACTGATACTGGCAAATATGAAGTAAATGGAAGCATGAAGGTTCTGGTTCCTATAAAAATCGTTGGTATTACTGTAAAAACATCTGTACCAGTAAAAACTAAAATAGTATACAATGAAATGTATTAAAAACTGAATAAGAAAATAAAAGCGAAAAAAGCTAGAAACATTGAAAGAACGGTGGTTTTGAGCTTTTCTGAGTTGAAAAAACAGATGGAATATGGTATAATATGTTTATGAATAACTTGTAATTATACTTTCCATTTGGGAAAGAGAGGTTACATTGAAGAAAAACAAAATTATAATTGTAGCATTTATTATAACAGTGGGCTTTATTTGGGTATTCCTTTTTAACAGTAACAGTGTAAGAACTGGAAAAGACCATTCTGGAAATGGAATACAGGTTGAGGTTGCAAAAAATGAGAGCATTAATGCAGATATCAAAGAACAAGATAAACAAGAACAGCATGATGGCTCATCCTCTAAGAGCGATTTACACATTGATACATATGAAGAACTGAAGAAAGAAAAAGATGTGGTAAATCAGAAAAGCAGGAAAGTAAGTGGAAAAAGCGGTTCAGATACAATTGAAAAAGCAAAAACAAAAGTCAATAAAACGAAAAAAATAGTGATAGATGAGTCAAGTACGACTATGAAAGATGAAACAATAGGTACTGAAAAAGAATATACAGCTGGAGAAGAGCCACAGAAAAAAATTGAATTGCATGAACCAATTGTAACCGAAGGTAAAGAGGTGACAATTGATACAAAACCTGGAGGCAAAAGAAATATTGGTACATGGGGATAGATAGGAGGTATTAGGATGAAAAGGAGAGATTTAGTTTTTAGTGTAGCAGTTGCTTTTAGCGTAGCAATGAATCCAGTTGCTTTAAAAGCTGAGACGGATGAAGTCGTTATAGAGCAGGAATTAGATGTGATCGATACGACAAAGCCTGTTTTAGAAGGGATAAAAAATCAGTCTGTATTCGTGGGTGATAAGATTAATTATCTAAAAGGAGTAACAGCATGGGATGATAAAGATGGCAATTTAACGAAAGAGATAAAAGTGGACAGTGCTAAGGTAAATTTGAAGAAGGCAGGAAAATATGTAGTTACTTATACGGTAAAGGACAGTGAAGGAAATACAGCTATAAAAAAAGCTGCTATACAAGTTAAGAAAGACAAAGCTCCGGTTATAAAGGGAGCAAGAAACCAAACCATTTATTTGAATAATCCGATTTCCTATAGAAAAGGAGTAACGGCAAAAGATGATAAAGATGGTAACTTGACAAAGAAAATTAAGATTGATAGTTCGAGAGTTAAGAAAGCCAAGGTGGGAAAATATCCAGTTACTTATACGGTAAAAGACAGCGCAGGGCACAAGACGATTAAAAAGGTATTTGTAACAGTAAAGAAGTTTAAGTTGTTTACTCCAACAGTGACAGAAGGTAAAGAGGTGACGGTTGATACAAAACCTGGAGGTAAAAAAAATATTGGTACATGGTGATAAAAAGCTGGAAAGTGTAGTCAAATAGGGACTGCACTTTTTTTATGTCAGGAGGCAATATTGTGAAGAAAATTTATAGAATAACATTAATGTTAGTTTGTTGTATGTTGTTGCGAAGTTATGCTATTAATGCTGATCCTAACATGGATGGTGGAGGTTCAGGGGGTGGCACACAAGCAGGTACGAGTCAAAACTATTATTCATCAGGGGATGATGGTGTCAGGATTACAATAATTGATGTAAAAACTAAATGTAGGGCAGAAGGAACTCATACAATTGATTATTATAGAAAAGAAGGTAAAAATGAAAAAAAAATTTTGCATTTTGGAAAGGTATGCAAAATTGAATACATGGGTACAGGGGGATATACGATAGGGCGGAATTTGGTGCAATCTGATGAAAAATATTTGACTAATACTTTTCATACCTTGGATTTACCAACTATAGTTAGTAATTCGAACAGTACATCAAACATAGAGACAATAAAAGACTATTTCAATAATGAAAAACAATTAAGAGGTATTGCATCGAGAACAGGTTTATCCTATGGAGAACTGATTAGTGGTAAATACAAAGTAATGATTGAACCAATGCTCTACTTGACTTTCCAGGGAAATTACATGGCAATGACAGCCCATGAAGCGGCAAAACTGGACATGGCATTAGGAGGAACACTGACATCTGGAGGGGGATTGAGGGCAAAGTTTGTATCCTTTACACATAAGAACTTGCCACTTTCGATTTTCTTGAAGAAAAAAGATCTGGGGATAAGACCTTGGACTGGTTCTAAGAATAGCCGTGTGCAGAATGGAAGTATTCTCTCGTATCTTGGAGTTGGAATACTTAATTTTGCTCCAGAAGGCAATGAGGTAGACTTGGATACATCCAAATATGTTTACAGGCCAGATACCGATGTAATAACAGCTATTGATGTCAGTGTCACAGGGGGCAATGAGGATGGGGCAACCTGCGATAATCCACTGACGGTGCAATTTTCTAATCCATACTTTGGCACAAGAGTAGTGACTGGCATTACAGTACCACAGGGAGGGAGCAGACCTGTCTGGATAAAATGGCATACACCAAATGTTACTAATAAGGTTGTTACATCCATTGAGGTAACTATGATGGGGGGAGCTGCTTCATCAACACATGCTTCTATCCCAGTAACCATTAGCCCGCTGGTTAGAAAGGAGCCTATAAATCCGGCAGCGGATGATACGAAACCGAAGAGTTTTGTTCAAAACAGTAGTCCGTCATTTCCTACAACATCGGTATTAAGTAAATTTAGTAGTCATGTGACAAGTACATCCTGGCATACATACACATGCACAAAGAGGAGGGTTATTGATTACTATGATACGTATTATGTAGAGGATGAATGGTTTGAAGTGCCAGTGTATAAAACGGTTTATGAGTATTCCGTCAATACATATAGTAGCAGACTGATTAGCACAACTGTAAAAGTTAAGCCGGATAGCAGTACAAAAGGAGCACGTCAAAAGAGTAACAGCATAAAAAGTGGCTATGGAATCGAAGTTGAAATAACATCAAACGTATCAGGAAGCAGTGCAAATTGTACGGGAGTGCAGAGTGCATGTGTGTATTTTCCGGAATTTAATTATAAAAGATATCGTAGAGATGCAAAACTGTCAAGTGCATCTCTGTTATCTACTCTGACGTTGCCAGTGAATCAGTATTCTCTAAATGGGAGCAGAGTGCATTTTACACCGATCTGGTATCCAGACGGAAACTATAAGGTCTATGCAGAAGTGTTTGATGCATGGACACCAGGAGGGATGCTTTGCAGTTCTGGAACAGGAAACATAAATATAGCAGGAAATATGTGGGATGACTGGTACATAAGGAAAATGATTGAGATGAAGTAAATAAATCGTAATAAGAGGTGAGTGTATTGCATGAATCGGATTATATTTTTTTAATAGCTAGTGTTTTGATTTTTATAGATGGTGTTAGGTTTGTTTTGAAGATAGCAGGCAAAACAGTTAATGAAAATGTATTTTTAGGAATCATGTTGTCAGTGAATCCCATTATTACATTTGTATTATTTCTGCTAAGTCAGTATACAAATTTTTCTCCTGGCAATTGGTTTGTGTTTGATGAATCAAAATCAATAGAGACATTTGTCATTATTTTTGAAATAAAGATTTTGTATCAAAGGATGGATGATCTTTTTTATGAAGAACTTATCACAAGGCTTTTGGAACCATGCATCATTCTTGTTTTTATTCCTATATTTATTTATAAATCCATATGTCGATTAAATGCTGGAATATATGCAGCATTTGCTGGTATAAACATTGTCTATATCATTCTGATATGCTATTATATGAATAAAAAAAGGCAGGATGATATAAGGAATGTCAAAAATGAGAAAATGGATATGTGAAATAGAAGAATTACAGCGTAAAACCTATGATGGAACAAATCACATAACGGTAAAAAGTGTTGAATTTTATGAGCGTTGGATCGTGTTAATCATGGCAATTTATATAATTGTTTATTTGGGGAAATATGCAATTGGAATAGGCATTTGCATTGATTGGGCTGTTTATATGGTAACAAAACAAACAGAGTCATGGTGCACTTCATTAATAAGATGTATTATAATGCTATTAAGTTTATTCTTGGGATATTCTTTATGCGTTATCGGTTTTGTTTTAAACAGAAAGCATATGAATATATTTGTTCTTGTAGTTGTAATTATTTATTTAACAAAAAAATTTTTGGCAGATTGGTATAAGATTTCTATAATATCGCAATCAACCGTAGCCAAAATGGCGAATGAATTGATATCAGTATTTGTTACAATAATGTTTACTGCTGGAACGTATGTAGAGAGTCTAGTTTTCAATGATGTTCCATCTTTAAGCATGATAAAGAAATCATATCATAGTATCGAGCAATTGAAAATAGTATTAGCTTCAAGTACAGTGTTACAAAAGAAAATATTCCTAGCATATGGCAAGCTATCTATGGAAGTCATTTTTTTAATGCTTTTGCCAACGCTATGTATTTCTTTGTTCATTACAGGGATTATTGATTTGAAAGAATACTGGATGAAAAAATATGGACAGGAAGATTTTTGGACGAGAGTAGAAATGAAACGGAAACAAAGGAGTTTAGCTAAAAGTAAAGATATAAAAACAGCTGAATAAAGTACATACAGAAACACCTTGGCATCAGGGTGTTTTTTGTATGGGAAAAATTTTAGGAGGAAGTGGTTGGAATGAATAAAGTAATAGTAATGGGACGTCTAACAAGAAATCCAGAAGTTAGATATTCGCAAGACCTTGCCATTGCCAGATATACACTGGCAGTAAACAGAAAATACAAGAATAACGGACAAGAAGAAGCTGACTTTATCAGTTGTGTTTCTTTTGGAAAGACAGCTGAATTTGCAGAAAAATACTTGCATCAGGGAACAAAAGTTGTTGTGTGTGGAAGAATCCAGACAGGCAGCTATAAAAACAAGGATGGCAAAAAAGTCTATACAACAGATGTTGTTGTAGAAGAAATTGAATTTGCCGAGAGCAAGAATAGCCAAGGAAAATCTGATGAATTTGTAACTGTTCCGGATGATGTAAATGAGGACTTGCCATTTAATTAGTTAGAAGGAAGGAGAACGGAATGAAATGAATGGAATAGTTTTGCCTGTGGCTGTTTTGGTGTTATCGATAGGCAGCATTATTGGAGCATTTTTTATGCAGAATAGGATACAGAAAAAGAATGTAAGGATAACAGATGAGCAGCGAAAAGAGCAGGAAAAAAGAACAGCACAGGACTTTGTCAATGTAAAAGAGATTAAAGACATTTTTCTCTATACAAATGATAATTTTATTTGCACCTACATAAAAGTACAGCCGTTTTCCTATGATTTATTGACTTTGAGGGAAAAGAAGGTAGTAACAAAAAATTTGACTGCTGAACTCTCCCAAGTAAATCGGCCGTTTAAATTTATTGCGGTAAGCCGTCCGGTCGATATTAGTGCAATCGTAAATCAGTATAATGAATTATTAATGGAAACAACAGATCAGGTGCAGAAGCAGCTTTTAAGAAATGGCATATATCAGTTAAATGAATTTGCTATGTCCGGAGAGGTTATGCAGCGTGAGTTTTATTACATGCTGTGGGACCATGCAGAGGATCCTTATGACATAAGAAAAGTTACAAAAGAATTTTTAGAACATTTAGAAAATGCAGGATTAAAGGGGGAGATTTTACGAGGAAATGAGATAGTAAAACTATGCAATCTCGTTAATAATCCTGCATATGCAGATAAAGATACATGGAATACAAATTGTGTGCCATATATGGATTTAGCGGAAGAATAGTAATGGGAGAATAAGATATGAGAAAAAAGAAAGAAGAAATTAAACCAAACAATGCATTGATTAATCTGATTGCCCCGATGGGGCTGGATAAAACACGTAATGAACTATCGGTTGGAGAGAATATAGGGAAAGTATTCGGGGTAATACGTTATCCCGGGTCCCCAGACTATGGATGGCTATCTAAATTGACTACACTTTCCGGAACAATTTGCAGTTACATGTTTACTCCAATTGACAATAGTGAATTTATAATGGCACTAAACAAAAACATAACACATCAGAAGAGCATTATGGCGAATGCACAAGATGAGCTGACACATCAGAGAGCAGACAAAAGTGCAAGGGATGGGGCTGATTTGCTTATGCAAATCGATCAGCACCATGAAGCAATTGGAACAATCAGTACACTGATAATGCCCATGTCTAATGTGGATGATTCCGAGCTGTTAAATAGAACATGCAGGGAAGTAAGCAGTAAATGCATTTCAGCAGGACTGCAGGTTAGGCTGTTATCGAATAACCAGTTGAATGCATTTCAGCAGATAAGTCCTTTTTATGTAAGTGATAAGGACATACGGCAGATAACAGAAAGAATTGCACCTTTGTCAGCAGTTTGCGGCGGGTTTGCGAATGCAAATGCAGGATTAAATGATGGAGCCGGCTTTTATTTTGCGAAGGATGATACAGGTGGAATGTTAATGCTGGACATGTGGCTGCGTAGCGGGGACAGAACCAATTCCGATATTGTAATTAAAGGAATAAAGGGACAAGGGAAAAGTACAGCATGTAAACACATCATCTTAAATGAGTACGCTCTTGGAACCAAAATAATTATTATAGATCCGCAGGGCGAATATAAAGAGATGACACAAAAACTTGGCGGCACATGGATAAATGCTGCCGGAACTGATGGCAGACTGAATCCGTTACAGATTATGCCAGTACCTAGATCCCTTAGCAGTAAACAGGAAGAAATGCTATATAAGGATGAGGGGAATGGCATGGGAGACATGGCGTTGTACATTCAGCATCTGGAATTCTTTTTTTCGCTATATATGAAAGGAATAACAAAGGTGCAAATATCTCTTTTGAAAAAATGCGTTATTGAACTATATAATAATTTTGGAATTACCTGGTCCACAGATATCACAAGGCTGGGTCCAGAAGATTTTCCAATCATAAAAGATTTACATGAACTAATTGGCCAAAAGGCAAAAGAGGCAAAAGAAAATGAAGAAAGTGAAAACTATAGCTATTATAATGACTTGTATATTCTGTTAGAAGATGCTGCTAAAGGAGCGGATTCGATTTTGTGGAATGGTTATTCCACTCTCAGTGCAGATGCAAAATGTGTCTGTATTGATACTAGCATCTTGAAAGATGCCAGTCCGGATGTGAAAAGAGCACAGTATTTCCTTATTAACAGCTGGACCTGGCAACAGATGACTAGAGATAGAAATGAAAAGATAAGAGTGTTTTATGATGAAGCAGAAACCATGATAGATCCAGATGTTCCACAATCACTGGCATTCTTAAAGAACTGTATGGATCAGGACAGGAAATATGAGGCATCCATGGTAATTATTGCACATCGAATAGCGGATTTTCTATCCAATCAGGTTAAAATGTTTGGCCAGGCATTATTGGATGATCCATGTTATAAGATAATATTTGGATGTGATGGACAGGATTTGCTGGATACAAAAGAATTGTACAAACTTACAGATGCGGAAGAAGAACTTCTGACCAGCAAAAAAAGGAGCCATGCACTTATGTTAATTGGAAATAAGAGAATGCATGTGAAGTTTGAAATTCCTGATTATGAGTTTTCGTACTTTGGAACAGGTGGTGGCCGTTAATGGATCCAGTTACAGTAGCAAAAGTAGCTATGCTTGTAAAAGAACAGCTTAAATCAGAAGAAAAGCGCAGAAGACTACTGATTGCAGTGATTTCAATTGTAATGTCAGTAGTTTTTGTCTTTTCTGCTGTCACTTATATAATTACACATCCTGTTGATATCATTTTTGGTGATGGTGATGGTATCAAGATAGGTGAAAACATTAAGATTGATGCATCCCATGTAGAAAAATCCGTATGGGATTCTCTGAAGAAGAAGGGGTTTTCTGATGCAGGAGCAGCCGGGACCATGGGAAATATGTGTGCAGAAAGCCATTTCAACCCGTCAGCAGGCTACTGTGGACATTATGGCATCTGTCAATGGGGCGGCGGACGTTATACAGGTCTGGTTAATTATGCAGGTGAAGCACCATGGAACAACCTGGAAACGCAACTTGATTATTTTTTTATGGAATGCCAAAAAAACTATAATGGTGTCTGGAATGAGATGATAAATGCGACAGATGTAATCCGGGCAACGGATTATTTCTGTGCTTATTATGAAATTTGCCCAGGAACTTTAGGCAACTGGGCATACAGTACAATAGATGGAAAAGCGTATCAGGGACTGGCAGACAGGAGGGCATACGCAAAAGCATATATGCAAAAATTCGCACAAGGAGGAAAAGAATGAAATGATATTTTACATGGCGACAGAACAGAACAAAGAACGGTTGGAATTCCTTGCAGAAACGTACATTTTAAACGTAAATACATATGCATATTTAGGGGCAGATGACATGCTGTCCTTAGTAAAAAATGAACTGCGAAATACAGAAATGGAAGCTTTGATAATGGATGCAGGAATTCTTGAAGATAGTACTTTGGTAAACAGCGAAGAATTGTTAGAAGTATTTAAGGCATTTAAGCTGTTGTATCCGGAAAGCAAGATTGTTGTTCTTACAGAAAAAGATATGGAAAGAGAAACAAACGAGATTTTCTTTTCCATATCTTTTTCATCTGTTTCTAAAGAACTAGTGGATATCTTAAGTGCAAATGCTGAAGAAGATTCTGAAAAGGAAACATTAGATATGGAACAAGAGATAGAAAAAGAAAGGGAGGCGGAGCAAGAATCAGTCGGAACTGATAGAGAAATAATTACTAAAGATAGAATAAAGGTATCTGGAGGAACACCGTTATTAAAAATGCGTGTTCAGCAGAATAATCAGGAACACAAGCCGAAGAACATTGTTAAGTTGTCGTCTGCATGTGGAGATAGGAATGAGCTGAACATATTGAAACAGCAGTGGTCTTGTAACAATCTAATGGTTGCAGTCATAGGCAGTGAAAGAAGAACTGGTACTACAACAGTGGCCTTTAAGCTTTCCGAGTGGCTTAGCCAGTCTGGGGCGAAGGTTTCCTATACAGAGGCAAATGCTCATTTCCATTTAAAGCTGATTGCACAAAAATTTAGATTTAGAAAAGAAAATCAGTATTATGTAAGAAAAAATATTAATTATTACGAAAACACAGAATTTGACAAGTATAATGGAAGAAATTTCATTCTGCTTGATTTGGGAAGCATTCAGGAAAATACAGATTGGGTAATCCGCATTTTAAAAGAAGTTGCAGACATGATAATCTTGACAGCAGGAGGAAAGATATATGAGCAGAATGCATTGGATAAGGCAGTGGATATATTGCTTTTCATGGAAAAGCCTTGTGCAGTAATTTTTAATTTCCTTTCAGAGCAGGATTTTCTTGAACAGGAGGAAAGATTTCATGGAAATGATATCATAATGTTAAATGGGGAATACGAGCCGGATTTGCTAAAACCAATTGATGTAAGTGAAATATTTGAGTGTTATAAAAGTAGTTAAATAGGAGAACACAAATTGTAAATAATATAGCAGACAAGCTAATGGAAAATGCAGATGGCTTCTTTTCGGAAACTGGGAAAAAGTGCATATCCATTGAGAAAGCGGTAGAAGTCTTAAAAATTTATGTAGAAAAGAACAAATAACTGATAAAACAGGGGAGAATGTTAAATGAGAAAATTTGAGATGTTAAATGTTATCTGTAAGGATTGCGAGCTTACAGCAAAAGAAAAACTTGTTGCACAGTATTTTGTGTACAAGTCTAATAAGTCTGGAGCATGTTATCCTTGTGTAAATAAGATCGCAGAAGACTGTAGTGTGAGCAGAAGAACTGTACAGAGAGCTACCAAGAAGTTGGCCGAGAAAGAGTATATTATAAAAGAAGAACGTTTCAAATTTGGAAAACAGACATCTAATCTTTACACATTTAATACTCTCCTGTTTGAGAATATTATGCAGCGTGAGAAGGAAATTGAACTGGAGAGCAGACAAGAAAAAGCAAATTCTACTGTTGTGGCCATGGAAGTAATAGAACTTGAGGAACTGCTTAACATTGAGAATACAGATACAATTATAGAAGCAGACCAGGAAAGTATAGACTTAGATGATTTAATTATGTCTGGAACCCAGGAAGAGGATTCTATAGAATGTGCACAGGAAGAAGTACCATTTAAGGAACCGAATCAAGAGCAGATAAACAAAGAAGAAATTTTCTTTTCCGTATCTTTGTTGGCTTGGTTTATATGCATTTTAGACGGACGAGACATACAGCCAGGGAAAGGGGGGCAGGACAATTTAATAACAATTGGAAATCATAATAGCATTAGTAGCATAGCATCAAGAAAGATCATGGGTGCTTTTTTTCCGCCTTAATTTCTGTTAGGGGCGTCACTATGACACCCAAATTATACGATGAGTATAGATATTGAAAAAGAAAATATAAATATAATATATATACTAAAATAACAGATAAGGTGCGAAATTTAACATTGAATTTCACGTCTTTTTTGCATATACTAAAAGTAAGTAAACAGAAAGGAAAGGTGAATTATGCCAAATATTAAACCAATATCGGATCTAAGAAATTATAGTGAAGTGCTTCGCGATGTGAGTGTTGGAGCACCAGTATTCCTTACCAAGAATGGCCGTGGAAAGTATGCGATTGTTGCTATACAGGATTACGAAAAGAGCCAGGCAACACTTGCACTTATGGATGAGCTTGCAAAAGGGAAAAAAACAGGAGAGGAAAAGGGATGGCTTTCATCCAGTGATGTGAGAGCACATTTTATGGAAAGACGAAATGAAGAATAAGATTTGTTACTCACCTAGAGCATTAGAGGATCTGGATGAAATTTGGAACTATATTGTTTTGGAACTGTGTAATCAGGATGCAGCGGAGCAGACGGTAGGAAGAATTATGGATGCTGCAGATAACCTGAAAGAGTTTCCACATATGGGGACTTGCTTATCTGCTTTGATAGAAGTAAACAATGATTATAGATTTTTGGTATGCGGAAATTATTTGATTTTCTATAGGGTGGATCAACAAAAAGTATATATTGACCGAATTTTGTATGGGAAGAGAGACTTTATTCATATTCTCTTTCCAGATATGTAATAGATTGACGTATTAATAACATTATTTCATTACATAGGGGAGAACATTAATGGATAAGACACAACTTGCAAGTAAAATAATATCATTCTGGAATATGGTTGAATTTTTGGATCAGAAAGAATTTCCAAAGGAAAAACCAGAAAATAAGAAAATTGTACGGGATGAACAGAAGTTTTCACGAGGGGAAATACAAGTAAAACGGAGACGTGTAATAAATCTGTTTCATGAGATAACACCTAATACGGATTTAGAACAGATATTTAAGGAAGATAAGAGAGTATTTTTAAGAAATCAGTGGTTAAGCCAAAAGAAGCATGTATGTATTGCCAGAATCAAAAGAAACATGTGTGAAAGTAAAATTGACGAGCTATTACATATTCAAGAATATGAAGGAAATAAGGATCAAAGTGATATTGCACTGATTGGATTTAGAGTGAGTTCCCAAGGGCAGTATGAAGAAAAAACATTTAGCTTATCTCCACTTATATGGGGAATCATGATGATTTATAAGTATGGGAGTGAGGCAAGAAGTAAGATAACTCAAGAAGAATATGTTAAGTGTATAGAAATCTATGAGCAGTATTTAATGAGCAAAGGGATTGTATCAGCTGAGGTAATGAATGAGTTAGTTGATAAAATTAATCAGGATTATATGTTGCCATTATTTAACCAAAAAGCAGAATGTAAAGGGGTACTGATTTATCATCTATATGCGACAAAAGAGGATATGGAAAAGAGAGATGGTAATAGCGATGATTATAGTGCATTGGCAAGAAGCTATTATACCAATGACTTATTGCTTGTTAAAGGGAAAATAGAGTCAGGAGCATTTGGAAACTACAACAAAATGCAGAAAAATGTGATAGACTATATAGTTTCACAAGTAGAGGGAATTCCAGATCGTGAAGATAAAGTAGATATAAGGATGGAAAGGAAAGTATTGGAGCAAGTGTTGGCACCAGATAAAATGCCAATAGGAAAATGGCCATCAGAGTATACAGCATCATTCATGCAACAAGTGGCAATTAATCTTGCACTATCATCAAGGAATTCCACATATCCTATATTTTCAGTAAATGGACCTCCAGGGACAGGGAAAACGACATTATTGAAAGAAATTATTGTGAGTAATATTATTGAACGTGCGAAGCTTTTAGCTGAATATAAGAATCCTGATGATGCCTTTTATGAATGTTATTTTCATTGTGGTACATTAAAGAATCATGGCTATGATAATAATGACTGTTGTTACTATAGGTTTAAGAATGAGAAAATAAATGATTATGGAATGCTTGTGGCATCTAATAATAATGCTGCAGTAGAGAATATAACAAGGGAATTACCTAACGGCGAAAACTTATGCAAGGGACTAAGAAATTCTAAAGATAATCCAGGACTAGAAGAAATTGAAAAAATGTTTGATCTATCAAAAGTTACAAATACAGAGATATATAGCGTTAAGGTGGATCAGAAAAAGAGTGAGAAGATTTCAATAGAAAAACCAGATATTTATTTTTCCTGGCTTGCACATCGGTTATTGACGAAGAGTGAAGTAGATACAGAAGTATTTCGTGAATGGGGAATGCTCTCTGCACCTTTGGGAAAGGCATTAAATATTGAATGGTTTGGCTATTATGTTCTGAATCCACTGATAAATGAGTTTATGAATGGCAGGGAGAGAGCAAAGCACCAGATGAAATATAAAGCTGCGGTGGATGAGTTTAGGAAACAATTGCATTTGGTTCAGGGTTTGCAAGAGCAGATGGAGCAGGACTCTTGTTTGGAGGAAAGATATAATCATGAGATAAAGCAGTTGAATGAACAAATAAATCTTTTAACACATAAGATTAGTATTGCTGAACAGAACATTGATGCGTATAGACATGAGACTCTACTAAATGTACAGCAATTAGAGCAGGTAGATACGGAAATTGCAAGGATAAGGGCCGTTTATAATGAGTATACAGAGAAAGAAAACGTTGAGAAACAGCATCTTGATTCTTATAATGTAAGGATTCAGAGCATTGAACAGTGTGTAATAGATTTGGAAAAGAAGATGAATTTGAAAGATAATTTCCTGCATTTGATTGGAAAAAAGACAGAAAGAGTAAAAAATCTTGAGGCAGCTAAAAGTTATCGAGAGCAGCAACAACTAGAGATGTTACCGATTCAAAAAAGGCTTGCTGAAATCGAAGTTATAAAGAATAGGCTTAATTCTGAATGGCAAAATCAACGTGAAAAGCGCAATTGGATTACAAACAATCAATCTGTGATTGAACAAAAGGTACGTAACAGTAAAGTTTCTATAGTAAGATTTTGGGAAGAACTTGAAGAATGCAGAAGGAAGGTTGCTTTGAAGAATCAGAAATATGAGAAAGATAAACAAAGCATAAAGGAAAAGTGGAATGCACCAGATGAAGAATTTTGGGACGATTATTACAGTGATGATAATAAGCGAAATATCCGGGCACAGATTAAGAATATTTGGCACAGTAATGAATTGGATCGTGCTAGGGAAAAATTATTTTACTATGCGTTACAGGTACATAAAGAATTTATATTAGCATCCAAAGCTGTTCGCTCTAATTTTGTAAATTTAGCTTATATGTGGAATCAGCGATGTAATTCAAAAGGGGATAGTGTAAGAATTATAGGAAAAGACAGAAACGATGCGTTTTCACATCTGTTTAATACACTATTTCTATTTGTTCCAGTTATTTCTACAACATTTGCTTCTGTACAGACTTTTTTTAGGGATATTATTGAACCAGGGAAGCTTGGAATGCTTATTGTGGATGAAGCAGGCCAGGCATTACCACATATTGCATTAGGTGCTTTGTATCGATGCCGTCAGGCTGTCATTGTTGGAGATCCAAAGCAAGTTGAGCCAGTTGTTACAACAAGTATTAAACATATGAGAAAAATATTCGAGGATGAAATTTTACATCCTTATATTGTTTCTGATATGCTTTCAGTACAGAATTTTGCAGATAAAATTAATCCTTTCGGTTCGTATATTGTTGATGATGAAGATACAGGAAAGAAAGAGTGGGTTGGGTGTCCGTTAGTAGTGCATAGACGCTGCATTGAGCCGATGTTCTCTATTTCAAATCAGCTATCTTATGGAAATACAATGAAAAATCAAACAAAAAAACCAGATGAGAATAGTGAAATATCCAAGTGCTTTATACTGCAGTATTCGTACTGGAGTTCTGTAACTGGAAACGAAATAAGTACCTCTAGTAAAAATCATTATGTTCCGGAGCAGGGAGAAAAAGCTTTAAAGATTATTAGTGCTGGTTTTGAAAAGTATAATGGGATTCCAGACCTCTATGTGATATCGCCGTTTACTTCTGTAGTGAATGAATTGAAGTCATTAGTTATGGATAGGATGGAAAATACAAAGTATAAGCAGGAAGCAGAGAAATGGTGCAGGGATAATTGTGGTACTGTACATAAATTTCAAGGAAAAGAGGCAGCGGAGGTTATCTTTCTTCTTGGATGTGACAAAAATTCTAAAGGGGCTGTTGATTGGGTTAAGAGTAATATTGTAAATGTGGCGGTAACAAGGGCGAAGTATCGTCTGTATGTCATAGGGGATTATGAAGTATGGGAAAAGAATAAATGCTTAAAGTTGGTTTATGAGAGGGTATTAGAATGCAAGAAAGATGAAAGGTGATGCGATGAACTGTGTAACGTTTTTGCTATTATGTGCAGTATTTGTTGAAGCGTTTATTTGGCTAAATGCTTTTGACAGATTTCTTGTGAGAAAGTTTAACAAACTATATATGTACTGTTTATACATATTCGGTGATTGGCTGATTGCTTTTATAAGGGCAATTGCAGTAAGAAAAATGTCTGAATTAGATACTGTATTTACAGTTGTCTTGCTTTTGTATGTGTTTATATTTGTTTATAAATTTTATGTAGATTCGTTAATGAGGAAACTTTTCTTGGTTGGCACGATGTTTATTTTGTCCTTATGTTCTGATTTTATCGTTGTTGGAGTCCTTATGTTGTGTAAACAAAGTGTTGAAGCAATATCTTCAGAAGGAATGTTGAATTCAGTGGCAACATTATTCTCCAAACTAGTTTTGTATTTATTAGTGATATTATTCTTCAGAAAAAGGCATAAAATTGAGACAGGAGAATTTATACCAATAATATTTGGGACAATACTCTATGAGCTGCCAAGTGTCATTCTCTTTAATAAAATTTATCTGTTAGGTGATAATGAATTTTTGCTACTATTGTTTGTATTTGGGCAAATTGTAGTTTTGTGTTTGATTACATATGCTATAATTATAATTAATGGACGAAAGAAAGCAGAGCAGGAGCTTAGGGGCAGGATACATGACATTGAAATAGAAATGAACTCAAATAGCATATGGGAAGCTACAATGGCAGAATTGCAACATTTTAGGCATGATGTAGTTTCACATCTGAGGTTGATGAAAGTTTTGTTGGATGAGCAAAAAACAGAAAATGCAAAACAGTATTTAAATGAAATTTTATCTGAAAGAATTAATGTAGCTGCTTTAGAGAATTTTCCAGGCTTACATAATCGAAATGTTGCAATAGTACTAAGTCAGAGAAAAAGTTATGCGAAAGACAAAGGGGTTGCTTTTTGGCCTGAAATAATGATAGATGACTTTATACTTAAAGACAAAGATATATGCACTATTTTATGTAACATATTAGATAATGCCGTTGAAGCAGCCAGCAAATGTGAAGATGGATATGTTAATATAATTATAAAACCAGATCTGGATACGAAAGGTTATTTTATTATTTGTAACAATAACTATAAGGAGATTAAGTTAAGAAAAGGAAAATACGTTACGACAAAAGTGGATAAGGAGAAGCATGGCTTAGGAATTGACATTGTTAAAAAAGTTGTGAGATGCTATTCGGGTAAATGCTTTTTTAGCTCAAAGAACGATGAATTTTCTGTTGAAATTTATATTCCTGGGAGGGATGTAATAGATGATAAGGATAATAGTTTGTGATGATGAGCAGTCGGTGTTACAAAGCAATCAAAATAAATTAAATACATTGTTGAGTAAGTTAGGGATTAAGAGGAACATACAGTGTTATACAAACGTAAAAAATATTAGCTACGGTGCAATTAAAACTGCTGATATTGCAATTTTAGATATAGATTTTAACGATAACGATGTAACGGGAATACAATTGGCAAAGAGGTTTCAAAGTATTAATAAGTGGATTGCTATTATTTTTATTACAGGACATAGTGAATATGCATTAGATGCATTTCGTCTGCAAGTGTTTGGATATTTGGAGAAACCAGTTAATGAATTGCACTTAGAACGTATAATTAAAAAAGTGCTTGTCTATTTAAAGGGAATCAAATATGAAACATCAACATTTGAATTCTTATATGAACGAAAGAAAGTGACGCTTAGACAAAATAACATTATTTACGTTGAAAGAGTAAATAGAAAAATTCGTATAGTTACGAAACAGTGCGATTATTCCATTAATGGGAAAGTAAGTGATGTAGAAAATAGCTTGATGGAAAATTTTTTAAAAATCAATTCAGGTACATTAGTTAATTTGCATTATGTAACAAAGATTGAGGATTGTAATATGTATTTAACAGATGAACTTAGTTTTCGCATAGCAAGAAGTCGTTTAAATGATGTGAAGGAGAAGTATTTTTCGTTTCTTGATACTATATAGGAAAGGAGGTGCAGGAATATGGATATTGAAAAGAAAGTGGCGGATTTAGGAAGAAAGTGGGCGGAGTTAGGAGTCAATAACTTTTGTCCCTGGGTGCTATTTGTTCAGAAGGATCCTAAAAACGCAGAGAAGTTAAAGAAAAAGTTATAAGGAAGTGTTCGAGCTTACATTACATTGTGTAGTGCAAGCTCTTTTTTTTACAAAAAAGACAAGTAACTCAACAAAAAAGACAAGATTTATTGAAGAAAATTATATTTAAAAATATAATCAGGTTATGTCTAGTGTTTGTTTTGGATATCAAGAAGTTGATCAATCTGGTTTTCAACTAATTTTTTGTAGTTGCTATTAAGTTTGTTGTATTTTTCATTGATTTGATGAGGTCTTGGAGTAACTTCTCCAAAAGCTTCATAAACATTTGTAACATCGTATAATTTGAGTAATTTTAGAAGTGTATATCCATCAGGTTCGGATTTACCAACTTCCCAGGAGCTAACTGTACTTTTATTTTTTAATCCTAATAATTCAGCTACATTTTTTTGAGTATATCCTTTTTTTAGTCTTAATTCTTGTAATGTTTCGCCGAATTTTTTATTTGCCATGTATGGTTTCACCTCCTAAGAAAATAATACAGAAAAGCATAAAACTAGTCAATAGAATAAGTGCGAATAATTCTGACTATAAATAGTTGACATACGAATAAATCGTATATATAATATAGATAGATACGAATTATTCGCTTTTAAGGAGAAAAAATGAGTAACAGGAATAAAGATATGAATAGTAAAATTATTGAATTAATAAAAGGTGTTATTGATTCAAAAGGAATTAAATATACATATGTATCTAATTGTACAGACATAAATTATCAAAGATTAATGAGATTATTTAATCAAAATGCAATTATTAGTGGAAGTGAATTAATATGTATATGTAAAAACTTGCCTGTTGAATTGGATGAATTAATGGATATTGTAGAAGGGTTTAGCGACAAGCAAAAAAACTAAATGCTGTATGATAGATTAATATTATGAGAAATGCATGGGTTTAGTAGCAAATAAAAAAGCTATATGCTACATGTTTCAAGCTTTCCCGTTCGTTTTATCCCTATTTTGAGCAATACCGAGACTCCCCAAAATATTTTGGTATTGCTCTTTTTATCAGATATTCCAAGCACATAAATGTTGTGTGTTTGGCACAGTTGATAACGAAGTAAATTAAGAAATAATCAACAATCAACACATAGAACCTTGAAAAGTTAATACCCGATGAGGCAGGAAGTTTGGAGCATTGTTTTATTGTTGTAGTTTGTCATGTTTTTCTTCCTGGCAGAGTTGACATTCTAGCGAATATTGAATGTCTATGTAGAAGAGAATGTTATAACTTTGTAAAAATAAAAAGATGGTGCTGCTCATAGAGAGACACCGCCAATAACTTGCAAGGTTAATTCCATTTCCTAAATGGAATAAAATATTGAAAAAGAAAAGATAAAGTGTTTGTAAGCATTTTATCTTTTTAATTTAATTGGATTAATGCTACTTAGGTAAGCTAACCTGTCACAAGTCAGGATAAAAGCAGAGTGAACAATTATTCAAGTGAAGGATGGTGAAAGATGAATAAAACAAATACAGTTAAGATAAATGAAAACAGGTTGTGTGTAACTAGAACAGAATTAGCAGAAATGTTAGGCTGTGGATTAGCAACAGCTGACATAGTAGCTAAAAATTCTGGAGCAAGAATACAGATCGGAAAAAGGGTACTTATATCAGTAGAAAAGGTAAGAAGCTACATAGACGAAGAATGTAATAAGAACGAATGTAATGCAAACGACTATTAATCTCTTAACTATTTAGTTATAATATTTAAGAGATTAATATTATGCATTGTTCTTCTTGGAGGAATATGCATGGCTGTAGATTTAAACGGTAAGAAATTACCACAAGGAATTACACAGAAGAAGAATGGGGTTTATGAAGGAGCATTTAAGTATAATGGAGAAAGATATACTGTGTCTAGTAAGAAATTGTCTATCTGTAAGAAGAAGCTAGAGGATAAGAAGTATGAAGTTAAGCATGGTAAGAATTCAGACAATTCAAGTATGAAGGTGAATGATTGGTTTGAGTTCTGGTTTGAGCATTATAAAAAACCACAAGTAAAACTAGGTTCTGCAACTTTATACTTAAATACGTATAACACACATATTAAAAAGGAAATAGGAAAACTATCAATTAGTAAAGTAAAAGGTACTACAATTCAGTCAATTTACAATAAAATGGATAAAGCTGGATATGCTAGAAATACTTTAGAAGTTGTAAGAGCAATTCTGAACGGAATGTTTGAACAAGCATTTAAGGATGATTTGATATCTTCTAATCCATTGGCTAAAACAATAATGCCCAAGGCGAAAAAGACGAAGAAGAAAAAAGTCCCAACAAGAGAGCAACAACAAGTATTTATAACGTGTGCACAGAAAAGTGAACTATATAATTTAATAGTTGTTGCACTTTATACAGGAATGCGTTCCGGAGAAATCAGAGCATTGAGATGGTCAGATATAGACTTTAATAACAAAATGATATGCGTGAATCATACTTTATGTTATAAGAAAGGCGGAGAATATTATCTAGGAGAGCCAAAAACAGAGACATCTGAAAGAATGATACCGCTTCTTGATGGTGCAGCAGAAGCTTTTGAAAATGCTCGAAAAAAACAGCTGGAGCAAAAAGAGTTATTAGGATCATACTGGAAGCCTTATCCTGGATTGGAAGACTTAATTTTTACATCACCTTCAGGGTATCCAATTAATAATTCCATGGTCTGCAATAAGATGAAAACAATTGTACGGCAAATCAGAAAGAAATATCCAGATTTCCCTAATATAACTTTTCATACGTTGCGCCATATTTTTGCTACACGTAACATTGAAAGCAAAATGCAGCCTCAAATATTAAAAACAATATTAGGGCATCGTAAGCTTGCAACGACAATGGACTTATACGCACATGTTTTAGATGAAGAGAAAACAAATGCAATGCAGGAAGTAGAATCAAAGTTAGATAGCGTTTCAAAACCACTTGAGTATATTCCTGATAAAGTTAGAAAATGGAATCGAAATGATTTACGGCAGATAAATGTATCAGCAGATACATTTGAATTGTCAGATGAAAGTAAAAGATTACTAGATAGTCCAATCGCTTTTACACGTAAAAATCGGCTTAAAGAATTTGGCATAGATTATGATATTAATATTTTTGGATATCCATTAAGAAAATATTTATGTTATCAGTATGCTTCAGATGTTGAAGACCTGATAATTGTGTTCTTCCGCAAATATAAAAAAGATGTTGGAATAGACAAGTATATCATAAGTATGATAAGAGAAGGAATTATGAGAGCTGATTCTTGCAGGAACATATGGGCTTTTAATGATGTAATGAAAGATGTTATTGTTGAGTATTGTGTTAAGTATAAAAGAATGAAAAGTACAGACCAAGTACAGACTAAAACATCAGAAAATGCTAGAACCCCCTAATGCAGTAGGGAGCTACACTAGGGGGCATAAAAGGGGAGGATAAGTATTTAACTTTTCTTTTGTAATATGCTTTCTTTTGGAGGGGGATCCAAATGGAAAGCTTAGCATTTTACTATCAGGTACACCATTTCGCTCGGTGATGTATCTGATAGTACTATTATTACCGAGAAAAAAAAGAATATACAAATTATTAAAAAAAAAATATCTTTTTTTTGTGTTTCCTTGAAAGTTAATTTACAGATGTGATATACTGTATCTTGGGTTTTATACGAAAAATACAATGAAGATATTAAAGGTGGTAATTTGAAATGAGTTTATTAACAGAATGGCGTGAGTATGCTTACAGTCTTGATACCAATAAAAGAGAAGGACAATTATTTTGGGCAAACTATTTTAATGTAGAGAAAGCTGTATACGAACAAATCCTTGCAGATCCTGAAAATGTAGTAACAGGAACAGTAGAAGAATTAGCTGCAAAATATGATATGAAATTAAGCTTAATGGTTGGTTTCTTAGATGGAATCAATGACAGCTTGGTAAATCCGAATCCAATTGATGAGATGGACAAGGATACCGTTGTTAATTTAGGATTCGATAAAGAATTATTATATAAAAACATGGTAGATGCCAAAGCAGAATGGTTATATACATTACCTCAGTGGGATGCTTTATTAACAGAAGAAAGAAGAAAAGAATTATACCGTGAACAGAAAAAATCCGGTACAGTTGTAAAAGAGAAAAAAGTAGGCCGTAACGATCCATGTCCATGCGGATCGGGCAAAAAATATAAATTCTGCTGTGGCAGATAATGAAAGCCGGCAGAGTGAATGAAGCCAAAAAGGCTTGAACCAGTATGAGCAATATCTGGTTCAAGCCTTTTTTATTTGATAAGAAAGTCCTCTGTGAGTCCTTCCTTATCAAATAAAAAGTGCCCTGAAAAAGAAGGGCACAGGATGCACACAGATGGGTAAGGAAGATAGTCGCTAAAAAACAGCGACAGCTAAAAAACAGCGACAGCTAAAAAACAGCGACACCCATCTGGCACGGCAAAGTCGGAGTTCCTCCGAGTACATTCCAGTTGCGAGAGCCTGAGGAACTCAGACTTTGTTCTTTAGGAAAGTTTCGTTTTTTAATCCTTATTCTACCGTAACGGATTTTGCTAAGTTTCTAGGCTGATCAACATTTAACCCACGAGAAATAGCAGTATAGTATGCGATATACTGTAATACAACTGCGGCAGCAAATGGTGCAAACTCATCTGCAATGGCAGGAAGTTTAATTAAGTGGTCACATAGAGAAGCATCTACCGTAACTTCTGCGTTTGTAACCAGAATAACCATAGCTCCACGAGAACGGACTTCGCGGATGTTAGAAATCATTTTAGGCAATACATTTTCCTGAGTAGCTAAAGCAATAACAGGAATATTATCTGTAATCAGGGAAATAGTACCATGTTTTAATTCACCAGCGGCATAAGCTTCAGAGTGAATGTAGCTGATTTCTTTTAATTTAATGGAACCTTCGCAGGATAATCCATAATCAAGTCCACGGCCAATAAAGAATAAGTCTTCTGCTGTTTTCAGGCGTTGGCAAATGGTTTCGATCTGTTTATCATAGCTTAGCACTTCTTCTACAATGGAAATAGCATGCTCTAATTTTCCAATATAGTCACGGGCAGCTTCTTCTGTTAATTTGCCTGTAACAAGTGCAAAACGGAATGCAAATAAGTAAAGAGCTGATAATTGTACTGTATAAGCTTTTGTACTGGCAACCGCAATTTCAGGACCTGCATGTGTATATAATACATAATCACTTTCCCTTGCAATAGAAGATCCTTTTACATTTACAATAGACAAGGTCTTAGAACCATTTTCACGGGCAAGGCGAAGTGCAGCAAGTGTATCTGCTGTTTCACCAGACTGGGAAATGGTGATTACTAATGTATGTTCATCAATGATTGGGCTGGCATAACGGAATTCTGATGCGATTTCAACGCTTACAGGAACTCGTGTCAGTTTTTCAATCATGTTTTTTCCAATAAGGCCTGCATGCATAGCAGTACCACAGGCAGTAATTACAATTTTGTGGATACCATCAAACATAGAATCTGGAATCTGATCCGCTGTAAAATCAGGTAAACCGTCTACCACACGTGGAGCAATCGTATTACGAAGAGAATCAGGCTGTTCGTGGATTTCTTTTAACATAAAGTAATCGTAGCCGCCTTTTCTGGCAGCAGCAACATCCCAGTTTACATGAAGCATCTTTGGCATAATAACACGGTGTTCCATATCAGTGACCACAATTTCATTTTTAGTTAATCTTGCAATATGACGTTCTGGTAAAACAAAATAATCTTTCGAATATTTGATTAAGGCAACCATATCGGATGCAATTACAGAACCTTCTTCGCAAGATGCAGCAACAAGGGGACTGCCGTTACGGATTGCATAGATTACATCAGGATGATCTTCAAACATGATACAGAAAGCATATGCACCATCTAGTTTTTTGACAGCATCCTTAATTGCCTGGACTGGATTGCCATTGTAACAGCTGTTGATTACCATTGCAGCAATTTCTGAATCAGTCTGGGATACAGGAAATTGGCCGTCTTTTGCCAGCTCTTCCTGTAATTCTTTGTAGTTTTCAATGATTCCGTTATGAATTAAAGTAACTTTGCCTGCTTTATGAGGGTGGCAGTTTACATCAGAAACCCCGCCATGAGTTGCCCAGCGGGTATGGCCAATTCCACAGGCAGCTGTTTCCTTCGATTCTTCTTTTACTTTGTCACAGAGATTCGAAACTTTTCCTGTTGCCTTGACAGTACGAATTCCATTATCTGTAAAGAATGAAATTCCAGCACTGTCATAGCCACGATACTCTAACTCCTTTAATCCTTCCGTTAATACAGTTTTGGCATCTAAAATACCAGTAAATCCAATAATTCCACACATAATAAACTCTCCTTTATTAATTGAATTACCGGTTATGCTGTATTTGTTTTCCAGTTACCCGAAGCTTTTACAGCAAGTTACACGTCCGGTTCCGCGAGAAAGCATCCGCCGAATTTTCGATCACTTTCCTCCTCGTCAGCCTTGCTAAGACCCAAAAGGCTCTGGCGCTAATTTTATTGTTCCGCAAAAGGCACTGAGTCTGGAACAAAGACATTTCTGTCGGTTACCTGCAAACAATTTGTTTATAAGTGATAAAAACCTGGGCTGGTTTTGTGAATGAATTTGTCGTAATACTACAATAATAATATGTAATGTTACAAGTTCAGTGCATAATGATGTTATCATTAAAATGCTGTTCTGTCAAATTGAAGATAATGAGGCCGATGATAAGAAAAATTTAAGAAAAATTTCATTGACTTTTTTTCTCAAAAGTATAAAATATAGTTTACCAGTTCAATAGTTTACATGGTCAACTAATTTGGAATTGCGAAACAGGAAGGATGGTATATGGAAAAAAAATATGACGAGTTTTTAGAACTGATTCATTCATTTAAGCGGACGACTTGTAAAATACGTTCTTCTTCATTAGCACCAGCAGTTTTTATGACCCTTATTGCTATTCAGCATTTAAGCCTGCGAAATCAGGAAAAAGAGAGAGGGGAAGGCGTAAAAGTCAGTGACATTAGCCAGTATTTAGAAACTTCTAAGTCTGACGTATCAAAAAAAATAAGACTTCTTGAAGAAAAGGATCTTATTACACGTTTTGAGAACAGACAGGATAAAAGAATAACATTCGTGCAGATTACGGCTAATGGAATAGAAGCACTTAGACAGAATAAGGAACAGGCAGACCGTTTCCTTACTAATGTATTTGACAGAATGGGTGAAGAGGATATGAATCAGTTTATGCTGCTCTGCAGTAAAATGCGGGAGGCTATGGAAGAAGAAATTAAAAATAATGAAGAAAGGAAAAAACAAGTATGAAGAAAATATTTAGTTATATCATGCAGCAGAAAACTGCAGTTTTGCTAATATTCCTTCTATTGATTGTTCAGGCATTCTGCGAGCTTGCCCTGCCGCAATATACATCCAATATTGTCAATGTTGGAATTGGGGCAAATGGTATTGAAACTTCCATGCCAGAGTGCATTCGTGAATCACAGCTTATGGTATTGGAAAATTTTATTTTTGATGAAGACTTAAAATCGGTTCAGGAAAATTATAAGAAAATCGATATGGAAAGCCTGACAGAGAAAGAACGAAAAAATTACAAAAAGAAATACCCTAGTGCAGAAACAGAGATTTTATATGAATGGAAAGGGAATAAAGAGATTACAAAAGAGGTTGAACCGGCTTTTGTAAAATCTGTCATGCTTGTTTCTGCACTTGCACAAAAAAATAAAGATCTTGCAGCTGTTATGTCAGCTCCTGCAGAAAGCCGAAAAGCTATGCTAGAGGAAATGAATAAGCAGCTAAAAGATGTAAACGAAAGCATGCTGTCCAAAATTGGTACAAAGTATGCTGTTACAGAATACAAAGCAATTGGAGCAGATTTGGAAGCCAGACAGAATAAATATATTCTGACAGCAGGTGGGAAAATGCTTGGATTATCACTTCTGGCAATGTTAGTTACCGTAATTGTGTCCTGCTTAGCTTCTAAGGCAGCAGGTAAAATAGGCCGTAATTTAAGAAGCATGGTATTTGAAAAAGTAGTATCCTTCACAAGTGCAGAATTTGATAAATTCTCCACAGCATCTTTAATTACAAGAAGTACCAATGATATTCAGCAGCTGCAGATGGTAATCGTGCTGCTTCTCCGAATGGTTTTATATGCCCCTATTCTTGGAATTGGTGGAGTTTTAAAAGTATTAGACACCAATACCTCTATGTCCTGGATTATTGTAATTGCTGTGGCAGCGATTGTAGTAGTGGTAGTTCTTTTGTTTGCGGTTGTTATGCCGAAATTTAAAATGATGCAGACCTTAATGGACCGTTTAAACCTGGTTACGAGAGAAATTCTTACAGGCATGCCAGTTATTAGGGCATTTAGTACAGAGCGATATGAAGAAAAACGCTTTGACAAAGCTAATACAGATTTAACTAAGACTATGCTGTTTACAACTAGAATGATGAGTATTATGTTTCCAACCATGATGGTAATTATCAATTTTACTAGCGTTGCAATTATCTGGTTTGGTTCTCATGCTGTAGAGAATAGTACCTTGCAGATTGGAGATATGATTGCATTTATTACTTATTCAATGCAGATTGTAATGTCTTTCCTGATGATTACTATGATATCCATTTTTCTTCCAAGAGCTGGGGTATCAGCAAATCGTGTGGATGAAATATTACAGGCTAAGAGCAGCATTTTTGATCCCGAAAACCCAGTAGAGCCTATGTCAGAGAAGAAAGGATTTGTAGAATTCAAGAACGTATCCTTTAAGTACCCGGGAGCAGACGGGTATACTTTGAAAAATATTTCCTTTACTGCAAAACCAGGCCAGACAACAGCTTTCATAGGCAGTACGGGGAGTGGAAAGTCTACATTGGTTAATTTAGTACCAAGATTTTATGATGTTACAGAAGGAGCCGTTCTGATAGATGGAGTGGATGTCCGCCAGATGAAACAGGCAGTATTACGAGATAAATTAGGATTTGTACCTCAGAAAGCAGTATTATTTTCAGGTACCATAGAGTCCAATATTAAATACGGTAAAGAAGATGCAGATATGGAAGCTGTAAAACGAGCAGCTCGCATTGCACAGTCAGCAGATTTTATTGAAGGAAAAGAAAACCAGTATGAAAGTGTAATTGCGCAAGGAGGAACGAATGTTTCTGGTGGGCAGAAGCAGAGGCTTTCTATTGCTAGAGCTATTGCAAAAGAACCTGAAATTTTTGTATTTGATGATAGTTTTTCAGCATTAGACTTTAAGACAGACGCTGCTCTTAGAAAAGCTCTTCATGAAGAATTAAGGGATAGCACCATTTTGCTTGTTGCCCAAAGAATCAGTACTATTGTGAATGCAGACCAGATTATTGTATTAGATGAGGGCGAAATAGCAGGCAAGGGAACACATGAGGAACTTCTTAAGAACTGTGATGTATATTATGAAATTGCATCTTCCCAGTTATCAGCAAGTGAGTTAGCTGGTTATGCCAGAAATTAATAGAAGGGAGTGAAAGATATGGCTGAAAACAGAGCACAGCGAAGAGGACGTGGCCATGGTGTTCCAGTTGAGAAAGCAAAAGATTTTAAAGGGTCCGTATCCAAATTGATGCAATATATGAGACCTTATCGTATCAGCATTTTTATTGTATTTTTATTTGCTGTAGGCAGTACCGTGTTTAATATTATAGGACCAAAAGTATTAGGAAAAGCCACGGATATTTTGGCGGAAGGCATGGAGGCAAAATTCGGTGGGACTGGGGCGATTGAGTTTGACAGGATTGGCCGTGTTATTCTTATCTGCCTTGCTTTATATGTAGTAAGTGCATTTTTTGGATGGATTCAAGGATATATAATGGCAGGAATCGCACAGAAAACCTGTTATCGGTTAAGAAAAGATCTTTCAGAGAAAATGAGCCGTCTGCCAATGAATTATTACGATACGAAGACACATGGAGAGATTTTATCTCGTGTAACCAATGATATTGATATGCTTGGACAGAGTTTCAACCAGAGTGTTACACAGTTAATCACTTCCGTCATTTCCGTAATTGGTATTTTTATCATGATGCTGACATTAAGTCCATTGCTGACATTGGTGTCTGTATTGATTGTTCCATTATCTGGTGTTTTGGTTGCATTTACTGTGAAAAAATCACAAAAGTATTTTATGGCACAGCAGGAATACCTTGGCCATATCAATGGCCAGGTGGAAGAAGTGTATGGCGGCCAGAATGTAGTGCGTGTTTTTAATCATGAGGATCAGGTAATTAAAGAATTTAATGAGACCAATGAGGTGCTTTTTGAATCTGCCTGGAAATCTCAGTTTTTCTCTGGCATGATGATGCCAATTACCAATTTTATCGGTAACATTGGATACGTTGCGGTAGCAATTATCGGTGGCATTTTAACAGTGCGTGGTAAAATGTCAATTGGCGGGATTCAATCTTTTATACAATATGTAAGAAGTTTTACACAGCCGATTGGACAGCTGGCACAAGTATCTAATATGTTACAGTCTACTGCAGCGGCAGCAGAGCGAGTATTTGAATTTTTAGGTGAAACAGAAGAAGATCAGACAGCAGAAAATCCGGCAGATGTTTCTAAAGCAGAAGGAAATGTAACGTTTGAAAATGTTTCCTTTGGCTATAAACCAGATCATGCAATTATTAATAATTTTAATGCGGACATTAAAGAAGGCCAGAAAATTGCTATTGTTGGACCAACTGGTGCAGGAAAAACTACGATGGTAAAACTTTTAATGCGTTTCTACGATGTGAATTCCGGTTCTATCAAGATAGATGGCCATGACATTCGTAATTTTAATCGTAGTGAATTACGTGAACTGTTTGGCATGGTTTTACAGGATACGTGGTTATTTAAAGGAAGTATTATGGAAAATATCCGTTATGGAAAACTGGATGCCACAGATGAAGAAGTTATCGCAGCAGCGAAAGCGGCCCATGCTGACTATTTTATTCAGGCGCTTCCTGGTGGATATCAAATGGAATTAAATGAAGAAACCTCAAATGTATCTCAAGGGCAGAAACAGCTTTTAACCATAGCTAGAGCAATTCTTGCTAATAATAAGATTTTGATTTTGGATGAGGCTACAAGTTCTGTTGACACAAGAACAGAAATCTTAATACAGAAGGCAATGGATAATTTGATGAAGGGCAGAACCAGTTTTGTCATTGCCCACCGTTTATCCACGATTCGAGATGCTGATTTGATTCTGGTAATGAAAGATGGAGATGTCATTGAACAGGGAAATCACGATGAGTTAATGATGCAGGATGGTTTTTATGCACAGCTTTATAACAGCCAGTTTGATCAGACAGCTTAAAAGATATATAAGATAGAAAATATGAACAAACTATTCAGTAATTGAATATTATTGGATAGTTTGTTTTTTCTTGTCTCTTTTTCCAGTTTGTATTATAATGGGAACAACGGACACAGATAAAGGAGAGTGTGGAGTGAAAAAAAGGATTTACTTAGTTATGTTTCTGGCAGTCTGTGTATCTTCTGCTGTTTTGAACGGATGCCATAAGCATGGAAGTGATACGAAGGAAAAAACGGGAGAATCTGGAAAAACAGTAAAAACAACAGCTTCGCTAGATATTGCTGTGACAGAAGATCCTCAAGTGCCAGCTGTTGATATAGATGCATTAGATGGATTAAAGGGAGAACCGGTTTCGGCACAAAATAAGGCACACAATCTGTATAGAGGAATGATTAAAGATGAGGAAGTAATTCTGGATCTTTGGATAGACAAGGAGAAGAAGGAAGCACAGACTGCGTTTGTTGGAGCTTTTCATTCGGAAGAACTGTCGTTTTTATGTGAGCTTTTAGAAGATGGCGTGCGTTTTCACAATGATCAGTATTATTTCCTGCTAAAACAGCAGAAGGATGATGTGCTGAAAGGATATTTTTATGAAGCAGAATCAGAGATAAAAGAGGTTGAACTGACATTGGAAGCTATTAATGATACAGAGGATAAGGAACATTTGTATACAATTGGAGAGAATGATGAGGTAGAAGCATTTGCACAGAAGGTACTGGATTCCATAAATGGATTTGATTTCAAAACATTTTCCAGTTATGTATCCTTTCCTATAAAAGTCCGTGTGAATCAGGCAATTCAGACCATAAAAACGAAGGAAGGATTTAAAGCATTAGGAGGAGAAGTTATCTTTACAGACGGTTTTGTGTCCTCAATGGCAGCTGCATATCCAAACCTGATGCCGGGAAATGAAACGGATGGCGTTATGCTCGGAGATGGGCAGTATAATGTCTGGATCCAGTTAGATGATAATGGACAGATGAAAGTTGCCGCAATTCATAATTAACATTTAAGAAGAAAGAGATAGACAGAATACAGGCTGCTTTTGGGCTAGATAGGGATTAGGAGGAACAGATGAAATTATATATAAAGCAAAGGGTGTTTTCGTGGACAGATACTTATGATGTATTTGATGAGTTTGAAAACCCTAAATATTTTGTGAAAGCAGAGTTTTTATCATTGGGACATAATATACATGTGTATGAAAAGAGCACAGGACGTGAGATTGGAGCCATCCATCAGAAGGTATTTGCGTTTCTTCCTGCCTTTGAGATAGAGATTAGCGGATGCCATATTGGAACCATACAGAGAAAGTTTTCCTTATTCCGTTCACAGTATGAGATTGATTATAATGGCTGGCGGGTAGAAGGGGATTTTATGGGCTGGGATTATGATGTAATGAGTGGATGTTCCAGTATCATACATATCACAAAAGAACTGTTTCATTGGGGCGATACCTATACTTTAAATTTTGCGAATCCAGAAGACGAGGTTATGGGACTGCTGTTAGTAATTGCCATTGATGCGGCGAATTGCAGTGGAAGAAACTAGCATAATTTCCTGATTGACTGCCGTTTTTGGTGATGGAGGAATGGTAATCTGCCATCATATAAAAAATAGTGACTACAAAAAAATTAAGGAAACAGAAATGTCAAAAATCCGTTAAAAATGAAAAAACACAGTGTATGTTAATCATTTCCGAGAGCATTCGCCAGTCTTGCCTCTCCACTGATAAGGATATCATGTATTTTAATTTTCCAAAGTTGCAAGTTGACATAATAAACCAAAACAATCTATAATTAGCAGGAAAATGAATGGATTAGGTTGCTTCTTTT
>NZ_FOHN01000010.1 GCF_900111595.1 [Clostridium] polysaccharolyticum
AGACTGTTAATAATTGATGAACTGGGCTATCTTCCAATAGACAAGGAAGATTCCAATCTATTCTTCCAGTTAATCGATATGCGCTATGAGAAAAAGAGCACAATACTGACCACAAATATAAATTTTAGCGAATGGGACAGTGTGTTTTATGATGCAGTAGTGGCAAATGCAATATTAGACCGTGTACTTCACCATGCAAATGTGGTAAGCATTTCAGGTAAATCATATCGGTTAAAAGACCATATGAAAGCAACAGATTAGATAGTGTAAATGTACATTCTTATTTTAGATTTTTTGTACATTTTTGTATTGACATTTATAGTGATCGGACTGATAAGAAAGTATCTAAATGCAGGAGTGATGGAAAAGGGTTTAGCCCGACGTTAGAGGGAGTACCACAAGGTGGAAACTTATCTCCATTAATAAGCAATATCATGCTGAATGAACTGGATATGGAATTGGAACGAAGAGGACTCAGGTTCTGTCGTTACGCAGACGATTGCAATGTATATGTGAAATCAAAGAAATCAGCAGAGAGGGTTATGAAAAGTATCACAAAGTTTATTGAAAAGTACCTTGCGAGAGCTTGATGAGTGGTTAAGAAGACGTTTACGTCTCTGTTACTGGAAACAGTGGGAAAAGATTAAAACGAAACATGACAACTTAGTGAAGCTGGGTGCATATAACATTAAGTGAAAGATATTTGCAAGTAAGGTAATTCTTATTGAACCGCCACGTGCCGAACGGTTTGCGTGGTGGTGTGAGAGGACGGAAATTCAATTAATGAATTTCCTCCTACTCGATTGATAGCATGATAAAACAGTATTACTTTCTAGGAAAGCTTATACAAATACAATGGATAATAATTAGCCTTTGCATAGGCTCGGAAATCAGTCTGATAAATACTTATGTTTCGCTTGCCAGTTGCTGTTGTGGAAAGGTAAATGGCATTGGAAGCTTTATCAGCTGCATTAGCTGCATCAAAGTAATAGGCTGGTGTACTGGTAAAGGCAAATCCTGTTGTGCTATTGGCATTAATCACAAGATATTTTCCAGCAGCACTATTGTACAAGGAATAGCGCCCAGCAGCAGACTGCTGTTTTAAGGTCCAGACAATAGAGGAATCTGGATTGCTAATGGTGTTATTGGAAATCGTTACTGCCTTGCCAGCCATTCTTCCGCTATTTAAAGTATTACTCATGGCACGGGTGTAGTTTCCGTTTACTCCTACAAGAACGAATTGTCCCCCAGTTCCAATTTCACTAACAGAAGAAATACGTTTGTAAACACCTTTTTCTGCAGGTGTAGTGGTAGGAGCGGCAGAAGGACGAACGCTAGGTTTTGTACTTGGTACCGTAGTGCTGGCACCACTATTCTTAGAAGGTGTAGTCAAATTGGATGGGACAGTTTTTCCGAATAATTTCCAAGCTAATTCTGGATAGTCAATGAACACATTACGGTTGCCTTGAATATCCTGTGTCAGATCATTACGGCTCATTTCCCAAGTATCAACAGGATCGGATGCCATCCAGCTAAGAAGTGTATCTAAGCTTTCAATAACTGCTTGGCCGTCGTTAGCACTGTCGTCTGAATCCATAGCAGGAAGTTCTGATTTTGCGACATCCTGATATAGGTTTGGCTGCTGCCAGCGTACATACATATAAAGATAAATACGAGCCACATCGCCTTTTACATTGTCAAGAGGCTCGAACATATCGGCACCAGTATCCAGCCATCCAACGGTTTTGCCACTGTAAGTTACAGCAGTGCCTTTATGATTTAGATTCCCCATGGTATGATTGCCACGAGTGCTGTTTACAGCGGCATTAGCTGGTCTTAAATGATGCAGGTCACATCCTCCCTTAATCTGAT
This sequence comes from [Clostridium] polysaccharolyticum, assembly GCF_900111595.1. Lineage (GTDB taxonomy): Bacteria > Bacillota > Clostridia > Lachnospirales > Lachnospiraceae > Clostridium_AI > Clostridium_AI polysaccharolyticum. Next base: position 1,873 of record NZ_FOHN01000010.1, read on the forward strand.
AAAAGCTTCCACGGCTTTTTGGCCATACATGTTCACGGTTAAAGGAAGTGCTGTATTCATCGCTATAGAATAGAACAGTACCAGATTTTCCTTTTTCTGCATCGGTATAAGGCCAGTAAGTTGTTAAAGATTTGTATGTAACGGATTTTGTCATAGTGCTGTTCATAAGTGTATAAAGTCTGCTTTTTAGGCTGCTTCCACTTAAAGCAGACAATGAGGAATAAGAATAGCTGCCAGTATAATAGCTGCTAGCAGCTGTGCTTAGGGAAGTCGCAATCTGGTCACGGATTCCTGTGTTGTATGCCATTGATAATGCATCTGCCTTGTTATTGTACAGGCCTGACGGCAGCAGAACGAAAACCATTACAAGTGTCAAGAAAAAACAGTAAAATTTTTCTTTAAAATTTTTTGCCATATTTATTTTGTAACTGGATATATCTAAAATTATGAGGTAAGTTAATCAATACAGCCAGTTACGTCCTCCTTTCATCTGTCAAAATAACGTAAAATATCCCCACCCAAACTGGTTATATGGAATTGTAGACCTCCTCTCAAGTGTATATGTTTTGTTCCTTGAAACTGTAAAATTCCAGAAACAAGATGTAATAGGTTACCTTGTTATTATAAAGTGGAAAATATTATACTGTCAAAGGAGATAGAGCATATTCTATATAAATTGATGTTTTTTAAGAAGGCAATTTTTTTGTGTGTAATGTTCATATTTTATAAGAAAGAAATTTCTTCATAAGGTATAATAATAAAAACTGCCACAATAGAAATGTGGCTTATGCATTATGCACAAGGAGGAATTTTATGTCTAATCCATATTTACCTAATTGGGAGTACATACCAGATGGAGAGCCAAGAGCTTTTGGAGACCGTGTTTATATTTATGGTTCTCATGATAAAGCAGCATCTGACAGATTTTGTGATACCAGACTAAAAGTATGGTCTGCTTCTATTCATGATCTGAATAACTGGAAATGTCATGGCGATATATTTCACACAAATGATGATGAAGATCATGCAAATGATTGTGACTGGGCTAAGGGGCATCAGCTTTTTGCACCAGATGTGGTTGAAAAAGATGGGAAATATTATTTATATGCATATATTGAAAACTGTAAAGGCTGCGTAGCAGTAGCCGATAAGCCAGAAGGACCTTTTAAGCTGCTTTCTCAGTATAAGTACAATGTTCCAGAAGGCTGTGAAAATATATATAACGGCGGAATTTTTATTGATCCAGGAGTATTGGTTGATGACGATGGAAGAGTTTATATTTACTGTGGTTACTTAAGTTCTTATATGGCGGAGATTAATCCGGAAAATATGTACGAGATTATAGATGGGACCTATCAGAAAGATATTATTCCAGTGGAAGAACCATTCCGTTTTTTTGAAGCTTGTTCCCCACGTAAAATAGGGGATACTTACTATTTAATTTACTCTTGTGGAACTCCTAGCCAGTTAGTGTATGCTACTAGCAAGATGCCAACAGGACCATTTGAATACCGAGGCGTTATTATTGACAATGGTGTCGATTATCCAGCAGGGAATGACCATGGCTCTATCTGTAAAATAGGAGATCAGTGGTATATTTTCTATCACAGGATGACCAATGGAACCATTATGTCAAGAAGAGGATGTGTAGAAAAAATTGAGATTCTGCCTGACGGTTCCATTCCACAAGTGGAAATGACTTCATTAGGATTTGAAGAAGCCCTTAATCCATATAAAATTACGGATCCGGATATTGCCTGTGTCTTAAAAGGCGGCTGCCTCATTACAGAAAAAAATCTGTTTAGCCGTGTTATTACTAACATAACAGATGGCTGCGTGATTGGATATAAGTATTTTGATTTCGGTGAGGATTATTCCAGCAAAACAATGGATCTGGCACTTCATATCAATGGCTGTGGATGTAAAGGCAAAGTATATGTCCGCATAGATAAAGAAGATGGAGAAGAAATTGGCTGCGTTGAATTCGGCATGGATGATAGTATTGTAACAGGCAAAATGAATTGCGTAACGGGAAGACATGCTGTTTATTTTGTTGTAAAAGCTGGATTCAGTGGCGGATTTGCAGAGATGTTTCATGGAAGGCAGCTGTTTGAACTGAAGGAATTTGTGTTCTGTAAATAAGGAAACATATACTTATTGTTGGTATCTGGATGAATCTTATATAGAGGTTGATTACTTCATTATAGTTTCATTTCAGATACCATTTTTTATTGTATTTTACATGAAATATCTTAAAATGCAGTTTACATATAAAAGAAAATAAAGTATATAATATAAGGTTGACATTAGTATCAACTTATTAAATTAGAGATTATGTGTAAGGAGATGTTTAATGTAATTATGAGAAAGTATATTTTGAAAGCTTTAGCCTTTTTATGCATTATTATCATCGCATGGGATGGAACAAATGCTTCCATAATTAATGCAAAAAAAACCTATGTGCATTCATATTATAGGAAAGATGGAACCTATGTACATGGATATTATCGTAATTCTGGAGGCAGCTCCTCAAGCAGTGGTTATTCGAGTAGTGGTTATTCAAGTAGCAGTTCTTCAAGTAGTAGTGGTTCAGTAGATAGAAGTGATTCATTATATAATAATAGTAGCAGTTATGATAATACATCTTCTAAAAATAATAGTCTGGTAAAAAAGCCAAGCGGAAGTACATATAAAAGCTTCAAAGGAACACCAGTTGTGAATCGCAATAATACAGTGAATCTGTATAGAAACCAAACGCTAGTGGGTACCGTTCCTGTTGATGAGCTTGTATATGTAAATGGATATTACAGAAAAGACGGAACATATGTGAGACCACATTTCCGGACATATCCCAATCGTTATTTGTCTGATAACTTTTCTACATACGGACTTTCCACACTGTTAATTTGGTATGAGTTCTTTTGAAGCAGCAGCACAAAGTAAATTTGATAAAAATGCAGTAATGAACTGGGAACTTTATATCAGTTCTGTACTAAAGGGATATGGAATTCAAGTGAATGATGATGAAGCCTTTCTTTATAAAGATTATTTGACATTGATTAATCTGTTTAAAAATAGCCAGTTTGACTTTAATAAGGTATATAATTTTGGCTTATTTTTGTATGAATATTACGGACTAGATAAAGATTCAGCAGTAGAGCAGGTTTTGATGGATATGCTTCAAAATAATTTTGAATTTGTATATGATTACACTTACCTTGTAGAAAGATTTCAGAATCTAGAATGCTTTTTTTATCTAGATTTTAGAAATTATTTAGAAAATCAAGGAGTAACAGAGTATAATTCGCTAATAAAATATTATATGGAAAATTACATTTTATCATTTGAGAGTTTTGCCAGTGGTTTACAGAAGAGTAAATTGGCTAAGATTTATGAGGAAGGGAAAATGTTTTATTCTCAGTTTGGAATAGAGGACAATGCATTAAAAGAGAAAATAGAAGATGATATTGAAATGTATTTTATAAATGCAGTGTGTGAGTAGAAATTTATGCAAATATAAACAAAAATAAAGGAAGTGTCGCTTTCGTGATTTGAAAAATCGCGAAACGGCACTTCTTTTTTCAATATGTAATCAAATGCTTTTTCCACGGTATTCACTAGGAGACACTCCTACCTGCCGTTTAAATGCTTTAGAAAAGGTAAAAGCATCACTATATCCAACTGCATACGCAATATTCTGAATAGAAGCACTGTCATGCAAAAGAAGCTGACAGGCTTTTTTTATGCGGTAAATGTTTAGATACGCATAAGGAGTCTGGCCAGTAGCATCCTTAAAAAGCCTTGTCATATAACTTCGTTCTAGCCCGCAGGCATGGGCAATGTCATTCATGTGTATTGGTTCACTAAACTTAATTGTAATATAATCAATAATTTTCTTAATATAAGTAAGCCTGATATCAATATTAGCAGGTTCCTTTGTTACAGACTGTGCAATCATAGCATCAAATAATTCATATATTTTTCCTATACAGTAAAGTTCACGAGTATTATGTTCTAAAAGCTGTAACATAATCAAATCTATTTCATTGGAATCCAGAGAAGGCTTGAATACAGGCTGTTCACTGGAAAGACCACATTTTTGGAAATAGTCTCTTATCTTAGGGCCGTCAAGGTGTACCCATGCATAGTTCCAAGGTTCTGTCGGATCTGCTTCATAATAAGCCAGAATGTTGGGAGAAATCAAAAAGCCTTGATGGGCAGTAATGGTGTACTGCTTTCCGTTAAGCTTAAGAATTCCCTTTCCTTCAAACAGATAGTGGAAAATATAGTGGTTCCGTACCGTAGGGCCATAGGAATAAGAAGGCGGACAAGCTTGTTTTCCAATTTCGTAAAGCTGGAGATCTGCACAGGCAGCATAATTCAAAAAGTAGCATTCATCGTAAGTTCTGTTTTTTGGCATAGATAATCTCCTTGTCTTGTGCAATGTTTTGATTCTTTAAATAAAGTGTAAAGGAAAATACAGGAATAGTAAACACAAAAGCAAATGAACTTTAACAAAAAATCACAAATTGACATGGAAAAACAAAAACGTGACATTTATAGAAAGAAACGATTGTGATTAAATAGTGGTATCTAATATTTCACAGATTATAGGAGGAGAAAAAATGAGGAAAAAATTAATAAGTACAGTGTTATGTGGGGCAATGTGCGTGGCAATGTTCACAGGATGTGGAAATACAGGAAAACAGGCATCTTCTGATAAAGGCAAGGGCTCTAAGGAACCTGTAACGATATCTTATGCCTGCTGGGACAGCAACCAGGCAAATTTAATTCAAACTATGGCAGATGAATTTGAGAAGGAAAATCCAGACATAAAAATTGACATTCAAGTAAATGGATGGGCAGATTACTGGACTGGTTTAGAGGCGGCAGCTACAGGCGGTTCCTTGCCGGATACTTTCTGGATGCATTCCAACAATATTTATTATTATGGTTCCAATGACCAGCTTTTAGACTTAAGTAAGTACATTGATTCTAGTGATAAAGTAGATTTAGCCAATTATCCAGAGGGTTTGTCTAAGATTTATAACATTGATGGAAAACAATATGCCATTCCAAAGGATTACGATACCATTGCATTATGGTACAACAAGAAAATGTTTGATGAAGCAAAACTGTCCTATCCAGACGACACATGGACATGGGAGGATTTAAAAGAGGCAGCTAAGAAACTGACTAAGGATGATGGTTCACAGTACGGATTCTGTGCAGGTTTACATAATCAGGAGGGTTACTATAACTTCGTATACCAGAACGGTGGGGAGATCATTACCCCAGAAAAAACATCAGGGTATGCTGAGGATAAGACTATTGCAGGAATTGAAGAATATTTCAGTTTTGTAAAAGAAGGACTGTCTCCGGAAATCTATGACGATGCAGCTCGTGGAGAAGCCATTTCCAATGGATTATGTGCTATGGGACTATTCGGTTCATGGAATTTATCGGGTTTTGCAGATTCTGACTATATGAAAGAAAACTTTGACTGTACTGTTCTTCCAATGTCCGACGATGGAGGGAAGGCTTCTATTTTTAACGGATTAGGAAATGCCATCGCCAAAACAACCAAACATCCAGACGAAGCATGGAAATGGGTTGAATTCTTAAGCAGTAAAGAAGGCCAGGAACGTCAGGCGGATTTAGGTATTGCAATATCTGCATACAATGGAACTGCAGATAAATTTACCAATGCGTATTCTATGTTCAATACAAAATGTTACATTGACATGGTAGATTATGCACAGATTCGCCCTTATTCCAATCAGACTAGTGTATGGGAAGATAAGGCATACGAATTATTAAAAAATGCGTATGCAGGAAAAGAAGATACCAAAGATGCTTGTAAAAAAGTAGCAGATATGATGGATGAAGCAATTAAAGCAGAATAAAGTTTGAGGTGAAAATATGAAAGGCAGAAATTTGCCGAAAAGGAAACTATCAAAAAGAAAACGAAATGAATGGATATGGGGCTGGGCATTAGTTTGCCCAACCATTTTAGGAATCCTTATTTTAAATATTATTCCCATAGGCCAGACTTTTTATCTAAGCTTCTTTAAAAGCGGGGCATTTGGCAGAGGAAACATTTTTGTTGGCTTGGAAAACTATAAAAAGCTTTTTACAGACACTCAGGTCTGGTGTGCTGTACGCAATACCTTGTTTTATACGGTACTGGTAGTGCCAGTGACTGTTGTTATCGCCTTGTTCCTTGCGGTGGCATTGAACGGGAAAATAAGAGGAAAAGGAATTTACAGGACCATTTATTTTATTCCCATGGTAGCAGCGCCAGCAGCCATCACTATGGTTTGGAAATGGCTTTATAATGATCAGTATGGACTGATTAACCACGTACTTGGGCGATTAGGAATAGAAAGAGTGAACTGGATTCACAATCCGAAAATTTCGCTATATTCCATTGCAATTATTGGTATCTGGAGCACTGTTGGATACAGTATGGTTTTATTATTGGCAGGACTTCAGGAGATTCCAAAGGATTTTTACGAAGCTTCTGATATTGACGGCGCAAGTGGAATAAAACAGTTCCTTCACATTACAGTGCCGTTAGTATCTCCTACGTTGTTTTTTGTGCTGGTAACCAGTATTATTACAGCAATGCAGGTATTTGATGTGATTTATATGATGGTGGATGTAACCAGTCCATCTTATAACAGTACAGTATCCTTAGTGTATCTGTTTTATAATAATTCCTTTAAATACTCTAATAAAGGATATGGTTCAGCTATTGTTATGCTGTTATTAGCGATCATTATGGTGATTACAGTGATTCAGACAAAGCTTCAGAAAAAGTGGGTTAATTATATGTAGGAGGAATCAAAGTGAAAGGAAAACGGACAACGAAAAAATTAATTTTGCATATTCTTTTAATTGCAGGAGCCTCTATTATGATTTTGCCTTTTTTATGGATGCTTCTTACCTCTTGGAAGACGGTAAGTGAGTCTACTTCTATGAATCCATTTGTATTTTTTCCTCATAAACTTAGATGGAATAATTACAAAGTGGTTATGGAGCAGAATAGTTTTCTAAGATTATATTTTAATACATTTGCCATGATGGTACTTAGAGTGGCATGTGCGGTTCTATTTAGTGCGATGGCGGCTTATGCCCTGGCTAGGCTTGAGTTTCCAGGAAGAGACTTTTTATTTGGACTGGTATTATTTCAAATGATGGTGCCTGTACAGATTTTCATAGTCCCACAATATCTGATGGTAGATAAATTAGGCATGCGTAATACGATTTTTGCACTGTTATTTCCAGGGCTTGTCAGTGCGTTTGGAACCTTCCTGTTAAGGCAGTTCTTTATGGGGCTTCCAAAGGAATTAGAAGAGTCGGCAAGATTGGATGGCTGTAACATTGGCCAGACATTCTGGAAAGTCATGCTGCCCCTTACCAAGTCAGGCCTGATTGCATTAGGAATTTTTACTGCATTGTTTTCTTTCAAGGATCTGATGTGGCCAATGATCGTCAACACCAATGCAGATGCGGCTACGCTGTCATCTACCCTTGCTAAGATTTCCAGTGCCTATTCCGTTAATTATCCACAGCTTATGTCAGCTGCGGTTCTTGCAATCTGGCCTATGCTTTTGGTTTATATGATTTTTCAAAAACAGTTTATTCAAGGAATTGCTACGTCAGGAGGAAAGTTATAAATGGCTATTATATATACGGAATCGACCAAAGAGTTTCATTTGTATAACCAGCAGATCAGTTACCTGTTAAAAGTTCTTCCCAATGGGCAGATTGGGAATCTGTACTATGGAAAACACATCAGGCACAAGGAAGATTATTCTTATCTGTTAGAAGGGGGGCATCGCCCCCTTGCTGTTTATACGAAGGAAAAGGACTACTTTTTTAGTCCACAGTATACAAGAATGGAATACCCTTCTATTGGGACTGGAGACTTTCGAGAACCAGCATTTCTTGTAACGAAAGAAAATGGAAGCACGATGCTGTCTCTGGAATACCAGTCACATAGAATCTATCAAGGAAAGGAAAAACTTAATGGGCTGCCTGCTTTATATGTAGAAGCGGAGCAGGAAGCAGAATCTTTAGAGATTACGTTACAGGATACGATGTCAAAATTTACCTGTATTTTGAAATACAGCATTTATAAAGACTACCCTGTTCTTACAAGAAGTGTGGAGTTTGTAAATCAAGGAAAAGAAAAAGTGTGGTTAGAAAGGGTTCTTAGTGCTAGTGTGGACTTGCCAGATGACCAGTATGAAATGGTACAGCTTTCTGGAGCCTGGGCGAGAGAACGAAAAGTAGTTACAAGGCCGCTTGCTATGGGAATTCAGGGAATTACCAGCAGGAGAGGAATTAGCAGTGCTGAACAGAATCCATTTATAGCAGTAAAACGAAAGAATGCAGATGAAATGCAGGGAGAAGTGTATGGATTCAGTCTTGTTTACAGTGGCAACCATCTGGAACAGATAGAAGTAGATACCTGCAATATGTCAAGAATTCAGCTAGGAATCCATCCAGACGGATTCTGCTGGCCGTTACTGCCAGAGGAAGCGTTTCAAAGTCCAGAGGCAGTTCTGGTATATTCTGATAAAGGATTAAATGGAATGAGTCAGGCTTATCATAAAATATACCGCCAACGTCTGGTGCGTGGAGTGTGGCGGGATAAAGAACGCCCGATTCTTATTAACAATTGGGAGGCTACTGGGGCGGCATTTACCGACAAGCAGATTCTTGAGATAGCCAAGGCAGGAAAAGAACTTGGAATGGAACTGTTTGTATTAGATGATGGATGGTTTGGAAAACGTGATAATGATGAATCGGGGCTTGGAGACTGGTATGTGACAAACTATGAAAAGCTTCCTGAGGGAATTGAAGGAATTGCCAATAAGATTACCAGTCTTGGCATGAAGTTTGGTCTCTGGTTTGAGCCGGAAATGGTCAACAAAGATTCTGATTTGTACCGGGAACATCCAGACTGGATCTTATGTGAGCCGGACCACATCCCTTATCCAAGCAGAAATCAGTATATTTTAGATTTTTCTCGGAAAGAAGTGACAGACTATATCTATGAATTAATGGAAAATGTGCTGTCTTCTGCACCGATATCTTATGTAAAATGGGATATGAACCGTTATATGACGGATAGTTATTCTGTTACCAGACGGCCAGAGGAGCAGGGAAAAATCATGCATGAGTATATACTGGGTGTATACGGCCTGTATGAACGGTTAATCAGAAGATTCCCAGAGATTTTGTTTGAATCCTGTTCTAGCGGTGGTGCCAGATTTGACCCTGGGATGCTTTATTATGCGCCACAGGCTTGGACCAGTGATGATACAGATGCTATGGAACGTGTGAAAATCCAGTACGGGACATCTTTTGTGTATCCATTAAGCAGTATGGGGGCCCATGTGTCAGAAGTGCCTAATCAGCAGGTCGGCCGCGTCACAACAATGGAGACTAGGGGAAATGTGGCTTTGTTTGGCATGTTTGGCTTTGAACTGGATTTAGGAAAACTGACAGAATCCGAGCGGGAGCTTGTAAAGGAGCAGGTCGCATTTGCAAAGGCGCATCGGAAGCTGATTATGACAGGCACATTTTACCGGTTACAGAGTCCATTTGAAGGAAATGACAGTGCGTGGATGATTGTCTCAGAGGATAAAAAGGAAGCATTAGTTGGATTTTACCGTATGTCAGGTGTGCCAAATGCTCCTTGGACCCGCCTTCGCCTGGCTGGGCTGGATGAGAATAGGAAGTATCAGAAAGATGGAGATGCAGCGTGGTATGGCGGTGATGAGCTGATGCATGCCGGGATGGTAATTGAGAAGGACAGTCTTAGCAATCATGGTGGAGATTATAGTTCGGGGGTTGTGTATCTGTATTCAGACTTGATGATTGATAGAAATAATATAAAATTGTAGAATTTTTGGTATGTGTTATTATTGCCTGTACTGTAAAAAATGGTAATTGATTTAGAACGGACAGATAAATAATTCTAACGTAATCTATTATATGCAAAGTATTTTTTGGACAGATCCATTTGCTTGGCTCTGTCCCTAGTTTTTGTATAAATATCCTTGTATAGGAAAAGATTTTTGGTATCATATAATCTATGTGTAAAATAATTCATTTTATCCTTAAGTTATATTCACATAACAAATTTTTATAAACTGGTAGCATTCTTATGGAAAATCATGTAGAATAATAAGGCAGTATTATTAAATAGAGCACACAGTTACATGTGGGCAAATTGTGAAATATAAATCGGAGGAATTATGGAGATTATTATTGTAGGCTGCGGCAAGGTCGGAAGTACCTTAGCAGAACAATTAAGCAGGGAAGGACATAACATTTCAATTATTGATGTGAACGAGCAGAGAGTGGAGGAGATATCGAATAATTGTGATGCAATGGGCTATGTTGGAAATGGAGGAAGTTATAGTGTTCAGCTTGAGGCAGGAATTGAGAAGGCTCACTTAATGATAGCAGTGACTGGTTCGGATGAACTGAATCTTTTGTGCTGCCTGATTGCTAGAAAAGCAGGTAATTGTAAAACAATAGCAAGAGTTCGTAATCCTATCTACAGCAAGGAAATTCAATTTATCAAAGAAGAACTGGGCTTATCACTGATTATTAATCCTGAGTACGAGGCAGCATCTGAAATTGCAAGGCTTTTGCGTTTCCCATCTGCAATTGATATTAATCTGTTTAATAAAGGCCGTGTGGAACTGTTAAGTTTCCGCGTTGGACAGGATTCTCCTTTAAAAGATACTAGAATAAATGAAATCCATAGAAAATTTAAATGTGATATTTTAGTTTCCATTGTGGAACGAGGCGAAGAAGTAATCATTCCAAACGGAGACGTGTTAATTAAGAAAAATGACCTGGTTTCTATCGTTGCACCACATAAAGAGGCATTGGACTTTTTTGTGAAAATCGGACTTGTGAAGAATCCGGTAAAAAGTGCCATGCTTATAGGTGGTGGAAAGCTTTCTTATTATCTTGCAAAGAAACTGATAAAGAGCGGCATTAACGTAAAGATTATTGAAGAGAAATTATCCCGCTGTGAGGAACTGACAGAATTATTGCCAAGAGCAATGGTAATTCACGGCGATGGCACCGATACCAATCTGCTGCTAGAGGAAGGAATTGAGGAAATGGAATCATTTGCTTCCTTGACAGGCATGGATGAGGAAAATGTCCTGTTGTCCTTGTATGCCAAAAGCCGTATGAAAGGAAAAACCATTACAAAGATCAACCGGATTGCATATGATGAAGTAATAAACAGCTTAGATCTGGGTAGTGTAATTTATCCGAAGTACACAACAGCAGCTTATATTCTTCAGTATGTGCGTGCTATGAATAACTCCATTGGAAGCAATGTAGAGACCTTATATAAAATTAAGAAAAATAAAGCAGAAGCCCTTGAGTTTATTGTAAATGAAAGTTCCAAATTAATTGGTAAAAACTTAGAAGAACTCTCACTTAAGAAAAATGTACTCATCTGCTGTATCAACCGTAATGGCATGGTTATAACACCAAAAGGCCAGGACAGCTTACAAAAAGGGGATCACGTAATTGTGGTAACCACAAATGTAGGACTACACGATTTAAGTGATATAGTAAGGGGTTAAAAGATGAATTATCGTTTTATTGTTTATATATTAGGATGGATTTTAAATATTCAGGGAATTTTTCTTCTGGTTCCTTCTTTAGTTGCATTGTGTTACAGAGAAGAAAGTGGATTTTCTTTCCTTATTGCAGCAGGAATCAGTTTAGCATTTGGAGCTTTAGCAACCGTAAGAAAACCAAGAAACTGTTTGTTTTATGCAAAAGACGGATTTGTAAGTGTTGCATTAGGCTGGGTAGTTCTTAGTATGTCTGGTGCACTTCCGTTTCTGTTTAGTGGAGAGATTCCATCTGTATTTGATGCATTGTTTGAAACTATTTCAGGATATACAACTACAGGAGCTACTATTTTAACAGATGTAGAGGCAATGTCAAAAAGCCTTTTGTTCTGGAGAAGTTTTACCCACTGGATTGGAGGCATGGGCATTCTGGTATTTGTACTATGCATTCTGCCTTTAGCCGGTGGCAATAACATGTATTTAATGCGTGCAGAAAGTCCAGGGCCAAGTGTTGGTAAATTAGTACCTCGTGTACGTTCCACAGCTGTCATTTTATACGGAATTTACGCTGCACTTACTGCAGTGGAATGTGTACTTCTTTTAATTGGTGGCATGAGCTTTTTTGATGCAGTTACGACATCCTTTGCTACGGCGGGAACTGGAGGATTTGGCATTCGTAATTCCAGTATTGCAGAATATAATGTATTCTTGCAAAATGTGATTGCTGTATTCATGGTGGTATTTGGTGTAAATTTTTCCGTTTATTTTTTAATATTGATTAGAAAGCCAAAGCAGATATTAAAAAGTGAAGAACTTCGTACTTATATTGGAATCGTGGCAGCATCCACAGTTTTAATTGGGTTCAATATCAGAGATTCTTTTGCTTCAGTCTGGTCAGCATTGCAGCAGGCATTTTTCCAAGTTGCATCTATCATTACTACAACAGGATTTTCCACAATAGATTTCAACTTGTGGCCAACATTTTCAAAATGCATTCTCGTAATGATTATGTTTGTGGGTGCTTGTGCTGGAAGTACAGGTGGAGGCATAAAAGTATCTCGAATTGTAATTGCATATAAAAATATTAAGAATGGAATTGAATCTTTTGTTCACCCTAAGAGTGTTCGGATCATTAGCATGGAAGGAAAAAAAGTAAGCAATGAAGTAGTACGTTCCGTAAACACTTACATTGTGCTGTATTTCGCTGTATTTGTAGCTTCGGTTCTTTTAATTTCCTTAGAGAACTTTAGCTTTGAAACAAGTTTTACCTCTGTAGCGGCAACATTAAATAATATCGGGCCAGGTCTGGACGGAGTTGGCCCTATGGAGAACTTTGCAAAATTTAATTCGTTTTCAAAATGTGTTTTCATGTTTGATATGTTAGCGGGAAGACTGGAACTGATTCCTATGGTAATTTTATTCTCACCTTGGATATGGAGAAAGAATCATTAGAATGATGAGCAGGTTCCAGACATATACTAAATTAAGAAAATAGTATATGGAGCTTTCTATGGATGGATTAAATCAAGAGATGCCAATGGATCAAAAGATAGATGCAAGGAGTGGATTTCCACCCGCATATATGACAAGTGAACAAGAACCGTATTTGGAGGAGATTGATGTAAAATGGATAAAGGATGCAGTAATCGAAGAAATTTTTAAGGAAGAAATGACCTTTCATGTCAGAATTACTTACCATGAGCCATATCAAAATACCACTGAGCGGATAAAATCTTTGGAACTGCTGGTTTCTGAATATTATACAAAACTATACGATCAGGAACAGAAGGCCATTTTCCCAGATGTACTAAAAGAAGGGATGGTAATTGATGCGTTAATTGCTTCAGATTTTATTGAATCAGATAATGCCATGACAGAAGCATTTCAAATCTTAGTGGTATCAGCACCATTTGGTACGGATGCGATTGAAGGAAAGGTTCTGCAGGTAAATATACGGATAGGACATATCTTGATTGCACCAATAAACGATCCTCTTCAGGTGCTTTGTATCGTAGTGTCAGAGGAAACGGTGATTTTTAGTTCCCAAAGCAGAATGATTCCTATGGATCATATTCTTCCAGGCATGTTTATCAGAGTGGAACATGGAAACTTTGTTTCATCTAGTACTCCACCGCAGACAACAGCAACAACCATTCAAGTATTGAAAAACTAAAAGACAGGTCATTTGTATTATGCATGGATATAGCATGCTATAGGAACAAAGGAGGACATAGGCAGTTTAATATCATGCAATACGTACTTGTGTGCAAAAGGGGTTCTGTGGCTTTTTAAAGAGATTGATTTTTAAATATGAGGTATTGGCAAAAGTGCTTTGACCCATGACAGTTAGAGCATTTTTGCTTTTGGGTTAGCATAAAACAGAGAAAATGGGGAATGTTTATGTACAAAACAAAGGAAGAAAAGAAAAAAAATTATCATGGTTTGGGTGGTTTGCAAAGAAAAAAGGATAATACGCAACAGGATATATTGGAGAATTCCCCATTACATACTGTTCCGTTTCAGGCAAGGGATTTTCATGTTCTTCAATTAAAAGGAAAGGAAACAAAATCAGATTCTAGTGGGAAAACTGTGCAGTTATCAGGCAAACCACCTGAAAAAAAGAAACCACCATCAGTAAATGTTAGAATACAGCCTGGAATTAGCCGGAGTCTTTACAGTAATAATGGTGAAGAAATTGCATCAGTAGATGGAGATACCGCAACGTCTGTTCAATTTACTGATTATGGAAAAACTAAGATAAAAGATTCAGCTATAAAAAAAATAGCAGATGATAATAAGGGGAAAATAACGAGTCATGATATCTTACAGTATTTTGCTAATATGCATACCTTAAAAAAAGAAAAAAAAAGCAGTAGACAGAATCCGAAAATGATTAAAAAGAGGAAAAATGGCTGGAGAAAGCACTTAACAGAATATGAATCGGTGCTGATATTCACTTTTAGACTGGAAGAAGTGATGGATTCCGTGTTGAAGCAAGGTGTAATTTATGGGGATGACCTGGCAAACTTGGAAGCAGAACTGGCGATGTATTATGAAGTTGTGAAAAAACATGCTGGTAAAGACTTTTTATTATCAGCTGTCTATGTTATAAAACATGCGGGTAATATTCTTTTCCATGAAATGAAATTAGAGGAAAGGGAACAAATACATAACTGTCTTAAAGAAATACAAAGACGAAAAGAAGAGATGCTGGAAGAAAGGCAATTTATTCTGCTAGAACTTGCCAAGGAAACACCTGATGACCCTGAAATTGCGTTGAGAGGCGATGATTGTAGCGGGTTTGCATGGTTGATGGCAGAGCTTTATCCTAAGACAGCTGAGAGTGGAAAGGAAGTATCTACAGACGAGTATATAGAAAAAAATATTGGAATATATTCCAGTGTAAGTGGATATAGCTATCATTATTTTTTATGGTTGACTGAGAACGCTGCTGAAACTGGTGGTGGGGTTACAGTTGAGACTTGTGCAGGAAAGGGCCAGACGTACCGTGCTGTATTTAGTATACGTTCCTCTGTCAATACACCTGATAATCCCGTTACAGGCATCGATAAGAGAACAATAGAGACAGGATATACGACAGTCAATAATCATGTAACAAGAGGAGACGAAAGAATACTTCGATTCTGTTTTGAAAAAGTTCAGGAATTGCTTCAGGGATTGTCTAAAAATCAAAATGGAAAATATGTTGTCCCAAAAGCAATGGCAAAAGAATTTTCTTTTGCAAACATATACCGCTTTTATAGTGAAAATAGAAACAAAAAGCCGGAAGATAAAAAAATGTCTGGATTATTAATGGATGTGAATAAATATTTTGAACAAAATATAGAAATGGAAAAGGGAGTAATAGTATTTGGAAGTTAGTCAAAAGAGACAGGATAGTATGAACGTTCTGAAGGAAAAAGATTTC
Organism: [Clostridium] polysaccharolyticum; assembly: GCF_900111595.1. GTDB lineage: Bacteria > Bacillota > Clostridia > Lachnospirales > Lachnospiraceae > Clostridium_AI > Clostridium_AI polysaccharolyticum. The sequence continues at coordinate 17,428 of NZ_FOHN01000010.1, forward strand.
CTTCAGAACTGCATCAGATACTTCCTGTCTCTTTTCGTTTATTAGTATTGTGTTGTTCCTAAAGCAATACCATTATGTCCTAGAGGAATTTCATGGTCAAGTCCGATGAATGTTCCGTCTGCTGTCTGCCATAAAGCAGGCTTTAAGTAATTATCATATTTGTAATCATTCCATTTTAAGTCACGTCCGCCTTCAAATGGAGTACCTTCATCACGAGTAAGCAATCCGTTTGTATCAGCAGAGTCAATGTTGATGCACCAGAAAGTATGATGTAAGGAATATTTATTTTGAATGATGTAATCTCTCATGCATCTTAAATATTTCTGGTTCTGATCCAGTAGTGGATGATTTCCTTCTGTGATACCACCCCATTCACCAACTAAAAGAGGTGCGATGCCATCTTCCATAATGTATCCCCAATTGTCATGCCAGCACTGGCTGTACATAATATCGAAGGCTTCCTTGTCAGATGCACTTTCAAAATCACCTTGGAACCAGGACTGATTGAAAACGATTGGACCGTAATCATGTGGAGAGTATACAAGCTGGCTCTGGTATTTTCCTAAATTGATAGGATAATCCTTAACACCTCTTAAGTTACCACCCCACCATGTGCAGTAGTAGTCATTTGTTCCGCCCCAGGCACTTGTATTGATGGATTCATCATCCCAGATGCTGTCTTTTGGATAAATTTCAACACCTTCAACGAAAATAAGTGCATGTGGATGTACGTCCAAGATAGCTAATGCTGTTTCCTGAGCAACACGTTTCCAGTTGTTTGCTAAACTGGAGTCATCCCAGATAGCACTTTGTGCTTTGATTTTTATATCCCCGGTATTGGTGTGTGGCTCGTTCTTTAAGTCAAATCCAATGATAGTATCATCATTTTTGTACTGGTCTGCAGCCCAGACCCAGGCAGCTTTAAATACTTCTTCTGTAATGGAACCTTTATACCATACTGGGTAATTGTGTCCCTGATTGTCAGTTTCAGCACCATGTACATCAAGAATTACTTTAATGCCTACACGTTTGAAATTTTCAAGCATAAAGTTAAATAACTCAAAACTGTTTAAACCAGCGAGTGCTTTGTTATTATAGCTTGTATCAGTAGAAGCTGGGTAAATGCCTTTGCTCCAGGAATATAATAAATCAGTTGCAATTGGAATACGGACAACATTGATGCCTTTATCCGCAACTTGTTCGATATCTGCAATAATGTTACTATGGTAGGAATCTAATAACATTCTTTCACGGCAGTTAAATCCAAACCAGTTTGCACCAGTCAGCCATACTTTATTGCCATATTTGTCGCAGATATTTGTACCTTCTACGTGTAACCAGTCATCACCGGATTTTGCATCACCAGCAGGAGCTGTGCTAGGTTTTATACTAGGCTTAACACTAGGTTTTATGCTAGGCTCTACGCTAGGTTTTGCACTAGGCTCTGTGCTAGGTTTTGCACTAGGTTTTATGCTAGGCTCTACGCTAGGTTTTATGCTAGGCTCTACGCTAGGTTTTGCACTAGGCTTAACACTAGGTTCTGTGCTAGGAACAACACTAGGAGCAGTACTAGGCTCTGTGTCTGGTACTACATCACCAGTAGAATATTCTTTTCCATTGATTTTGTAAACAACAGTATACTGTGTATCTTCTGGCATTTTGCCGGTACCACAGAAACCGAAGTTTACAGAAGAACCTGCACTAATTGACTTTGCCCAGTCATTAGGAGTTACCACATAGGTATCACTGGATGCTTTTGAATCAGCACACCAGATGCTGGAAAGTGTAAAACCATTTTTCTCAATTACTACTTTCCAGTCTGTGATGGTTTGCGTTCCTGTGTTGTTTACATAGACATTCACAGAAAAACCACCATTCCATGAACTTCCTTCCGTTTTCAATTCTACTGCATCTGTTTTTGCAGCTGCAGCAAAGGCAGCATTAGGCAGCAGGAAAGACAGCGAAAGTGCTAGAATCATTACAAAAGATACTAGCGCATTGAAATTACGTTTCTTTGACATTGCTTTCATAATAACCTCCTCTGAATTTTCAATGAAACTGGTAGAAAAAAGGTGGTTGTATTCCAGTTTTTCTACAATCCCATTATACCATTAATAAAATCCACTGAAAATACAGATAATTACCAAATAAATATAGGCATATTATAAGAAATGACGATTTTTTGGCACTTTGCCATGATTAGCAGTTGCAATTAGGCAAAAAATGCGATATATTATGGTTCTTATATAAAAATTTAGGAGATTGAAGGGCATGAGCAGTAATATAAGACCGTATGTGTTAGTTTATGGAGTATCCGTTTATGATATTTTTGGCTTTGCGTACCAGAATTATAGGACGAATGACTCCAATCCGGGGAAGGTAAGAGTTTCTTTTGGAGGAGTATGTAGAAATATTGCAGAAAACCTGGCTAGAATGGGTATAGATACAAAATTTATATCTGTCATAGGTGACGACGAAAAAGGAAAAAGCATTTTAGACTATGCGAAAAAGATTCATTTGGATATGGAAGATTCCCTTATTGTAAAAGGAGAATCCACGCCTACTTATATGGCAATTCTAGATGAACTTGGAGAAATGCGGTCCGCTATTGCTGATATGAAAATTACAGATCTGGTAACAGAGGAATTCATTGATTCCAAGGCAGAGCTTATTGAAAATGCGGAATATATGGTACTGGATATCGACAATCCAGCTATTGTAGAATATATTCTGGAAAAATATGAAGGAAAGACACGTTTTGTATTAGATCCTGTGTCTGCGGCAAAAGCGGCAAAGGTGAAGCATTTAACAGGGAAATTCCATACTATTAAGCCAAACCGTAACGAAGCAGAAGTACTATGTGGATTTTCTATCCGAAGCCATGAGGATATTCGCAAAGCAGGCGCTTACTTTAAAAGCCTTGGGGTAGAAAATGTGTTTATAAGCTTAGACAGCGAAGGCATGTATTATTTCAATGGTTCAGAAGAAGGTATTGTAAAGAATCAGGAAGTACCTGTTGTGAACGTAACGGGAGCAGGGGATTCCTGTGTTGCTGGAATCTGTTATGGGTATATGCAAGGGTTTTCCATCGAAAAAACAGTAGAATATGCCATTGCCATGTCTGCCATTACCATTTCTCATGAAGATACCATTCATCCGGATATGGGACATGATCTGGTAGAAGAGTACTTGGAAAAAAATACTTGTGATGTTGAAAGATTCTAAAAAGCCAGAAAAACTATTACAAAACAGAAAACCGGTTTTGCAATAGTTTTTTTGGGTTTTGCTATTTTTATTGAACAGGCTGGTTTATAAAACCTGTTAAAACTGTGTTAAATTTAATCTGTTCTTCATAAAATGGCAAATGTCCGCTTTCTTCAAATGGAACAATGTAGGAATTGGCAATACATTGCCTTAAGAATAACGCCAAAGGATAGGGCACAACCTGGTCATGGACACCGTGTATAATCAAGGTTGGAACAGTAATTCTTTGCAGGTCTTTGAATAAGGTTTCGTTGCGGAAAGTAATAGCACATTGTATCGTGGAATGGCCAGCGGCCTGATAACCTAAGTAAACCAGCCAGTCTGTAAAGGTTTCCGAAGAAAACTTATAAAAACAGGTTTGGGCAAAGTTATGTAGCATCTGGGGACGGTTGTTTCTTGTTTCCTGAATCAGAGTATCAATAAAATCTCTGGATACTCCAAAATTAAAATTCTTCCGTCTTACAAGGCTTGGAGCAGCCGCACCAATCAGAACTAAGTTTTTCACGTGATCCTGGTTATAATTTGCCATGTAGCGGATAGCAGCAGCTCCACTCATAGAATGAGCAGCAAGAGTCACATTTTCAAGTCCTAAACTCTCGATTGACTGATGCAAGTCTTCGGCCAGGCGATCATAGTCATATCCTAAAGCTGGGCGGTCGGATTGGCCAAACCCTCGTGTGTCAAGGCCGATACAGCGTATGTTCTTGTATGGCAGAGCATCATACTGATACTCAAACACGTCATGGGACAACGGCCAGCCGTGAAGGAAAAGAATCGTCTCTTGGCCGTCAGGATTTATGTCTTCAGCAAATACTTTGACATTGGGTTCTACTTCAATCCAATATTTCATAAGGGTTCAATCCTTAAAGGGGAGTGTTATTTTATTTTATGCCTTAACAGATGAAAATGTTCCTGACAAAAGAATACTTATGGAGTTAAAGAAGAATAAGAAATACAGGCTGTGTTTTAAAGACAATCTATGATATGCTTGTTACAAATAAACAGAAAAGAAAGCGAGTATCAAATATGAATGAATTATATAAAGCAATTGAAGACAAAATAAAAGAATCTGGATATCCAAGAGCCATTAACGGTTCTGATGTATACGATGATATCTGCGATCAGATCGAAGGAAAAGAAAATGGTACGTACCTTTTGCTGTCCAAATTTGAAGAAGATGTAGTATTTGAATATAATATTACAATTATGGATGCTCAGTTTAACCTTGGAATTTTAACGATAAAATGCCCAGAAGGGGAATTCCAGATTGACTTTGATAAATAGAATGGACACTTCAGAAGCAACATTTATAGAGGAAGGGAAAAAGTTTGATAAGAATTTGACGAAAAACCATTGATTTTTGCATGAGTTCGTGACATAATATCAATGATTGTTCTAATACTTTTATGGGAAGGTTAGTCGATTTAGAATTTTGATGAGAAAATACACTAAGAAAAGCGAGGTTAAGTAAAATGTCAAAAGTTGATTTAAGTAAGTATGGTATTACTGGGACTACAGAAGTTGTTTACAATCCTTCTTATGAAGCCTTATATGAAGAAGAAATGAAAACGGATTTAGAAGGATTTGAAAAGGGACAGGAAAGCGAACTTGGAGCTGTGAACGTAATGACAGGTGTTTACACAGGACGTTCTCCTAAAGATAAATTTATCGTTGTTGATGAGAACTCAAAAGACACAGTATGGTGGACTACAGATGAATACAAAAATGACAACCATCCAGCAACACAGGAAGCCTGGGAGGCTGTTAAAAAAATTGCTATTGAAGAACTTTCTAACAAGAAGCTTTTTGTAGTAGATGCATTCTGTGGAGCAAACAAGGATACAAGAATGGCAGTACGTTTCATTGTAGAAGTTGCCTGGCAGGCACATTTTGTTGAAAACATGTTTATTAAACCAACTGCTGAGGAATTAGAAAACTTCGAGCCGGACTTTATCGTATACAATGCTTCTAAAGCAAAAGTTGAAAACTTCAAAGAATTAGGACTAAACTCCGAAACAGCTGTATTATTTAATATTTCCAGCCGTGAACAGGTTATTGTTAATACATGGTATGGTGGAGAAATGAAAAAAGGCATGTTCTCCATGATGAACTACTACTTGCCATTAAAAGGAATTGCTTCTATGCACTGTTCCGCAAACACAGATATGAACGGCGAAAATACAGCAATCTTCTTCGGTCTTTCCGGAACAGGAAAAACAACTTTATCAACAGATCCAAAACGTCTTCTTATCGGTGATGACGAACATGGATGGGATGACAACGGCGTATTCAACTTTGAAGGCGGATGCTACGCAAAAGTTATCGATCTTGACAAAGATTCTGAACCAGACATCTACAATGCCATCAGACGTAACGCTTTATTAGAAAATGTTACAATCGCTGAAGATGGCAAGATTGATTTCACAGATAAGAGTGTAACAGAAAATACCCGTGTATCTTATCCAATCGATCACATTGAAAATATTGTTCGCCCAATTTCCTCTGCTCCTGCAGCTAAGAACGTAATCTTCTTATCCGCAGATGCATTTGGTGTGCTTCCTCCAGTATCCATCTTGACTCCAGAACAGACAAAATATTACTTCTTATCTGGATTCACAGCGAAACTTGCTGGTACGGAACGTGGAATTACAGAACCTACCCCTACCTTCTCCGCATGTTTTGGACAGGCCTTCTTAGAGTTGCATCCTACAAAATATGCAGAAGAATTAGTTAAGAGAATGGAACAAAGCGGTGCTAAAGCTTACTTAGTAAATACAGGCTGGAATGGAACAGGAAAACGTATCTCTATTAAAGATACTCGTGGTATCATTGATGCAATCCTTGATGGTTCTATTGCAAAAGCTCCTACAAAACAAATCCCATTCTTCAACTTCGAAGTTCCAACTGAACTTCCAGGTGTAGATACGAACATTCTTGATCCTCGTGATACATACGCGGATGCTTCTGAATGGGAAACAAAAGCTAAGGATCTTGCACAGCGTTTTACTAAGAATTTCGCTAAATACGAAGGAAACGAAGCTGGCAAAGCATTAGTTTCTGCTGGCCCTCAGTTATAATCAGAACAAAAGAGCGTGTAAAATTAATTTAGAAGATTGTTTAAATTTTAAAAATGGCAGAAGCATTAGCTTCTGCCTCAGACTGTAGACAACTAACCTCGCCAAAATGGTGGGATTAGTTGTCTGTTTTTCTAATACCCATAGAACAAAGCCATTCTTTAGGAGGAAAATCATGAAGAAGAAATTATTCGCCTTCTGCCTGACAGCCACAATGCTGCTTGCCACAGCCTGTTCTGGCAAAGACATGCAGACAGCAGGTAAGGAAACATTTTTATCGTCCACGTACATAGCTGCTGAGGCAAATGAAGCAGGAATTGAAAAATGGAGCTTTACAAAAGACGGCCAGCTGACCATGATCAATGAATACGGCTACACAAAAGAACAAAGAGAAGACAGCATGCTAGTTTCACTGGCAAAGCCAGAAGAAAAAAAAGGAATGCCGTCTTTTTCCTGTACCATAAAAAATCTTGATGGAAAATATGTATTTACTCAGGTTCAGAACGGCATGGAGATTCAGCCATCTGCAAGCCAGTTTGAGTTAGAAAGCGGAGACGATGGATTAAGCAGCACAGATCCATTTGAAGGGACTTTTAAAAATGAATCCATGGGAGTAAATTATAAGTTTTTGGCAGATGGTACTATGGATTTGGAAACTGTGGCAGCTTATTCTATTACAGATGGCAGAATTATAATCAGTACATCTAGTGTTTCTGGAGAATACGGAATTAAAATCAGCAAGAACCAAAAAGAAATGACCGTTACTGTAGAAGGAGAAAAAGTTATTTTAAAAAAATCATAGAAAATCTTACTGTGAGAGAAGTGGTTCTTTAGCAGTTTTTTGTTTGGTAACATTTAAAATATTGATTAACAAAAAGAATTTACAGGAGATCGTGCAGACAGATGGTCTAATGAATTTGCAAAATAGCATTGTATCAAATATTAGTAAATGTTATAATAAAGAGAGTACAAAAATATCTCGAGTCAAACTATTTGCACAGGACATATCATAATCGTTCATTTCTTAATCACACAATATTAAATCCTTACAAATAATCTCAAGGCATGCAAATACCTCATTATGCAATGATATAACGAAATAAAAAACAGATAAAATGTATTACCCGAGGAAATCTGAATTGGAGGAATTCGAATGGATAATCAAAAGTATGAACCAATGACTTCACAGCAAGTATGCGAAGAATTTGAACATGCGATAAAAGAGAAGCAGTTTGTTGCCTATTTTCAGCCACAGTACAACCATTCTACGGGCATGATGATTGGGGCAGAGGCTTTGGCTAGGTGGATTCATCCAGAGAGGGGGCTGATATCGCCAGGAATTTTTATTCCAGCAATAGAAGAATCCAAACAGATCGTTGAGCTTGATTTTTATATATTTGAATACACATGTGCATTTATTCAAAAATGTATGCGGGATAACCTGCATATCATACCGATCTCTTCTAACTTCTCAAGATACGATATTTTTCAAGACAGATTTGTCGAGAAGCTGGAGCAGATTAGAAACAGATATGGAGTTCCGTCAAAATATTTACGTGTAGAGTTGACCGAATCCGTTGCAATGGAACGGGAGATAGAAGTAAATGGGATTATTACAAAGCTAAATGAACTTGGTTACCTGGTTGAGATGGACGACTTTGGAAGTGGCTTTTCTTCTTTAAATGTATTAAAAGACATTTCCTTTAATATTATCAAAATTGACATGAAATTTATGTCTAGCATTACCCAGAATAACCGTGCAGGCATTATTTTGAATTCCGTGGTGCGTATGGCACAATGGCTTGGCATGCCTATTATCGCAGAAGGAGTGGAGACGAAAGAACAGGCCAATTTCTTAGGAAGTATTGGATGTGATTACATACAAGGATATTTATATGAAAAACCGCTTCCAGAAGAAATCCTATATGGAATGATACAAGATGGAAAACTCGGCAAGTTCTATTCTGAAAAAGAACTGATTGACCATCTGGATGCCTGTACATTCTGGACGCCAGAATCTTTAGATACCTTGATTTTCAGCAATTATGTAGGTGCGGCAGTGGTATTTGAATATAATGAAGGCAAGGTAAAGATAACTAGAGTCAACAAAAAATATTTAAAAGAACTGAGCATGAATTTATCTGAAAAAGAGGTTATAGAAGGCGATATTTTAGATCAGATGGATGAAGAGGATCGTAAAAAATACATTTCAACTCTGGAATGTGCTATCAAATCACAAGATGAGGAAGAATGCGAGACCTGGCGTAACATAAAATCAGCTTGCTGTGGAGATGACCGTTTGTTTATCCGAAGCAGCATCCGCATGATTGGTAAATGTAAAAAGAATTATTTATTTTATGCAATGGTTCGGAATATTACAGCGGAAGCAACTCGCATGAGTTCTTTGCTTAAAACGGAAAGGCAGTTTAAAGTTGTCAGTGAACACGCCAATATCTATTATTGGGAATATACCATAGCAACCAAGGAAATGCGCCCATGCTTCCGGTGCATACGAGATCTAGGTTTTCCCCCACTGGTAGCGAATTATCCAGAACCAGTGTTTGAATGGGGAGTATTTCCAAGTGATTATGCAGACATGTACCGTGACTGGCATAAACAGATTGCCAATGGGGTGAAATCTCTAGAGGCGATAATCCCCTTAACAGCAGATCGTGTGCCATTTTTTGTGCGTTATACTACGGAATTTGATGAAACAGGAAATCCGATTAAAGCATACGGTTCAGCAACTATGGTTGTGTAACCGTACAAAAAGGGATGAATAGTTAAATGAAAGAAAAATTAAATGAAGTCTGGAGGACGGTATGGTGCATTTATGGAATTATGCTTGTACTAACTTTGATACTTCTGATTATTGCAAATAGAAAATATAAAATGGAAAGTCCAGTGGAACAGCAATACAAGGAAACCTTTTCTTTTATGGATGGCTGGGTAGATGAAAGAGGAAATCGGGCAAATTTGGAAAATCTGTATCAAAAGGGAAGAAGAAAAGAAAAGAAAGAATATTCCGTATATCATCGTATTCCTAATCAGATAAAAGAGGGATATACATTAAATATAACTGCTAAAAATATTTTATATCATTTTTATGTAGATGATGTATTGCTAGAGGATGTATATAGTCCCAAAACTCAGGAAGTGGAGAATTCTTTTGGAAGGAAATACAGTATAATTCCCATAGAAAAGTACATGGGAGGAAAGACCTTAGAAATGAGGTTTGAACTTGTTTATGCTGGTAAAAGTGCTACTTTTTTAGATATGTCTCTTGGCCTGCCACAAGGCTATTGGCTTCATTTTGCAAAAGAAAAGACGCTATCTGTTTTAACATGCATGCTGTTTCTTTTTGTCAGTGTGCTGCTTATCATAGTAGATATCCCCATTAATATCATGAATAAAAAAAATCATGAATTGCTTGCACTTGGCCTGCTTTCTTTGGCTGTGGGACTGTGGGGACTTATGTCAACACATGTTGTGGAGCTTTTTTCAGGAGATGGAAGGACAACGCAAATAGCAGAGAGCTTATTTTTAAGCTTGATTGTCTTGCCATTATTCTTTTACATCCGTTATTCCATGGGATTTATACATTACAAAGAATTGAAAGTCTATACCCTGCTTTCTTTTACAGAATTTTTAAGTGTCTGGATTCTTGAGATAACAGATGTCGCAGATGTGCAGAAAACATTAATATGTACCCATATAATGCTGGCACTAGGTGTACTTATATTAATTTCATTAGTCTTTCGTAAAAATAACACCTATCAGGAAAGAAAAGGTTCGGATTTTTATCATGTATTTCGTTGTCTGGGACTTATTTCGCTACTGGCAGGAACGGTAATAGATATTTTTCGGTATTATCTAAGTAATGTTGCGGATGATACCATTTATGTGAGGCTTGGACTGCTTCTGTTTATTATATGTTTTGGAGTGGCGAGTCTGGAAAAGATCATTCATGCAGTAAGAATAGGAGCAAAAGCGGAATTTATAAGCCAGCTTGCATATCAAGATGGCTTGACCAATCTCTCAAACCGGACTGCATTTAAAGAACGGATGGATTCTATTCAGTTAGATCAGGAAAATGCGGCAATTCTTATGTTTGATGTTAATAATTTGAAAGTAGTAAATGATACGCTGGGTCACCAGTACGGTGATGAAATGCTTGTGAAAAGTTCCAGGATTATCTTAAACGCTTTTGAGGAAATTGGAGGAGAGTGTTATCGTATCGGAGGAGATGAGTTTGTTGTTATTCTTGCAAAGGAAGATTTATATGAGACATTAACTTCTGGTTTAAAACGCTTTAAGGATAATGTCAAACAGTATAATGCCAAAGAGCAGTTAAAATATCAAATCCGCATTGCTTATGGCTATGCTACATCTTTAGAAGAACCATGTACCATGAAACAGATGTATGAAACGGCGGACCGCAGAATGTATGAATGTAAAAAACGGATGAAAGCGTCTATGCCAGAGGATAATATAATTCATCGCTGAAAAAAATCCAGCCGGAATTCTGGCTGGATTTTTTGGGTTAGAATATAAATTTTCCATTTATATATTTATGGATTATCTTAATTTCATCAGTTAAATACATAGCACGTTCCATTCGTTCTTCTAAATTCATTTTACGGGGTGAGCGGATGTGGCTATCATCAAGGATAACTGCATCAAAAGCATATCCTTTTAAAAATGTGCCAGCTTTTCCGAAGAAACTTCCTCCTCCCAGTGTGGCAAGATAAAATACTTCAGAAAAAGCAAGTGGCTTTTTTGACTGATCAACAAGGCGGTAATAAATTTTAGAAGCCTGTATTGCCATTGCCATGGATTTTAGCAGATTTAAGGAAGAACCAGCCGCTATGTCCGAACCAAGTCCTACGTGCATGTCCTCTTCTAAATATTTTCTAACTGGTGCAATTCCAGAGGCAAGATTAATATTGGATTCAGGACAGTGGGCTATATATACACCACTTCGTTTCATCAGTTCTATTTCCTCCTTATTACTATAAACACAATGTGCCATGATAGTAGGAACTTCGTTTCCAAATAAACCGAACTGGCGGTAGGCATCCCCGTAGCAGCTTGAAGAGGGAACCAGCTCTTTTACAAATGCAATTTCATTTATATTTTCGGACAAATGAGACTGTACTGGCAGATGATACCGTTTTTCCAGTTTCTTGATTTTCCTCATCAGTTCGTCGGAACAGGATGGAATAAAGCGTGGTGTCAGAATTGGTTTTGTGTTGGAATAAGCTTGCAAGGAGTGTAAAATCCATTTTTCTGTATCAGCATAAGAAGTATCGGAATCTTTTTCCTGTAGGGCAGGTGTTCCATTGCGATCCATATTCACCTTTCCTACATAAGTATGTAAACCGCTTTTTTCCAGAAGGTCCATTAAAAGCAGCGTTGCTTCTGTATGGAGTGTTGCAAATATGCAGGCTCTTGTAGTGGTGCTATTTCTCAGATCGGAAACAAAAATCTCATAGGCTTTTTTTGCGTAAGCAAGATCCTCAAATCTGCTTTCTTCTGGAAATGTATTGGCATTCAGCCAGTCCAATAATTCTAAATCCATGCCAAGTCCGCGAAAAGCATATTGTGGTCCATGAACATGAAGATCTGTCATGCCAGGAATAATTAATTTTATCACTTCCTTTGTTGTAAAAGGCAAATTATAAGAGGAATATAGCAAATTGAGGAAAAAAACTATAATAAATAACAATTTTTTCTTCCGATCGGCATACGGTGTTCAATTCTGTTCACTTTTATGATGAAAACATTTCACATTTTCACTTTACATTTTCTTTAAAGAGATTATAATAATATTTAGATGAAAAATAGTAATGTTAAAAATGAATCTAATTCATAAAGGAGAGATAAATCGTGAGTAGTAAAAGCTTAGAAATCAGGTGGCATGGAAGAGGCGGCCAGGGAGCAAAAACAGCAGCTCTTTTATTAGCAGATGTAGCATTCAAAACGGGTGCATATGTACAGGGATTTCCTGAATATGGTCCAGAACGTATGGGAGCACCAATTACAGCTTACAATCGGATTAGCAGAGACGAAATTCGCGTACACTCCAATATTTATACACCAGACTTAGTTGTTGTAGTGGATGAAACTTTATTGCATACAGTAGACGTAACAGCGGGATTAAAAAAGGAAGGTGCAGTTATTGTAAATACTCCAAAGAGTGCAGACGAGATTCTTCCGTTGTTAAATGGATATAAGGGGCGTGTATTTACCGTAGATGCAAGAAAAATTTCAATAAGTGCTCTTGGAAAATACTTCCCGAACTCTCCAATGCTGGCTGCAGCAGTTGCAGTAAGCGAAGTAATGGAGAAGGACGATTTCATTACAGAAATGCGTGCTAGTTACCAGCATAAATTTGCTAAGAAACCAGAAGTAATTGATGGAAACATGAAAGCACTGGCTATGACATTTGAAGCTTTAGAGCCAGCTATGGAGGTTGAAAAATCAGCTTAATATGTTTGATAGAATTAAAAAATAAATGGTAAGAGAGAGAGACTATGAGAACAGACGTACATAAAATTAATGAACACACTTCACATCAGGATTTAACAGAAGGTCTTATGATGTTTGCAGGAGGAACTGCAAAAGAGTTCTGCACAGGCGAGTGGAGAACCAATACACCAGTATTTCACGAAGATTTATGTAAGCAGTGCTTGCTTTGTGCTCCTGTCTGTCCGGACGGAAGCATTCCAGTAAAAGATTCCAGACGGCTGGATTTTGACTATGATCACTGTAAAGGCTGTGGCATATGTGCCAAGGTCTGCCCTTTTCAGGCGATTGAAATGAAGGAGGGCAGATAATCATGGCAAAAAAAGAACGTATGTCAGGAAATGAAGCTGTTTCCTATGCAATTAAACAGGTAAATCCCGATGTTATGCCAGCATTTCCTATTACTCCATCAACTGAGATTCCACAGATAGTATCCACGTATATTGCTAATGGTGAGATGGACACCGAATTTATTCCAGTAGAAAGTGAACATTCTTCTATGAGTGCAACGATTGGAGCGCAAGCTGCCGGAGCAAGAAGCCTGACAGCTACAAGTTCGGCTGGGCTTGCCCTTATGTGGGAAGAACTTCTTCTTGCTGCAAGCAATCGTATGCCATGTGCATTGGCATTGGTAAACCGTACCTTATCTGGACCTATCAATATCAACTGTGACCATTCTGACGGTATGGGAGCAAGAGATACTGGATGGATTCAGATTTATGCAGAAAGCAATCAGGAAGTATACGATAATTTTATTCAGGCATATCCGATTGCAGAAGATCCTAGGGTTCATTTGCCTATTATGATCTGCCAGGATGGTTTTATTACCAGTCATGCTGTAATGAATATTGAATTGTTGGAAGATAAAGACGTTAAAGATTTTGTTGGCGAATACCAGCCAGAAGAATTTTTGTTAAATCCAGGAAAACCAGTTGCTGTTGGTCCTTATTCCGTATCGAATTATGCAATGGAAGCCAAAAAGAATCAGGAAATTGCATTAAAGAATTCTAAAGAAGTCATTTTAGAAGTGGCCAGAAAATTTGAAGCCCTTTCTGGAAGAAGTTATGGATTATTTGAAGAATATAGAACAGAAGATGCGGATTACATTATGCTGATTATGGGATCGGCAGCAGGAACTGCTAAGCAGGCGGTAGATGATCTGCGTGCAAGGGGCATGAGGGCAGGTGTCATTAAACTTAGGGTATTTCGTCCTTTCCCAGCTGACGAACTGGCCCATGCACTGAGAAACTGTAAGGCAGTTGCAATTATGGATCGTACCGAAAGCTATAATGGAAACGGTGGACCACTTGGAAGTGAAGTAACTGCAGGATTATACCGCAATCGGGTGATGATAACTGCAGTAAATTATATTTACGGATTAGCAGGAAGAGATTTTACCGTAGAAGATGTATATAGCATTCTGGAAGAACTAGAGGATGCTGAATTAAATGGAAAAGTGGTAGAGCAGTATCAGTATGTTGGACTTAGAAAGTAAATTGCAACGATATTATCGCAGGATTGGAGATTACATATGAGCAACTATAGTTTAAAAGAGGTTATGAATAAACCAGAACGATTGTCACCTGGACATCGTATGTGTGCTGGATGTGGTGCAACAATTGGTGTGCGTGCCGTACTTCGTGCACTTCATGAAGGAGATCAGGCTGTGATTGGTAATGCAACAGGCTGTCTTGAAGTTTCTTCCTTTATGTATCCTTATACTGCCTGGGAAGACAGTTATATTCACAACGCATTTGAAAATGCAGGAGCTACTTTAAGTGGTGTGGAAACTGCTTATCGGGCTTTGAAAAAACGTGGCAGAATTCCTAAGGATGTTACGTATAAATTTATTACATTCGGTGGTGACGGTGGCACTTATGATATTGGTTTTCAGTCTTTATCCGGTGCAATGGAGCGTGGCCATGACATGGTTTATGTCTGCTATGACAATGGTGCTTACATGAATACAGGCATTCAGCGGTCTTCTGCAACACCAATGTATGCCGATACCACTACAACACCAGTTGGGAAGCAGTCCAATGGCAAAATGCAGAACCGTAAAGATCTTGCAAGTATCATTGCAGACCATGATGTGCCTTATGTGGCACAGACAACATTTACAAGCAACTTTAAAGACTTGCATGAAAAAGCAGAAAAAGCCATTTATACAGAAGGTGCCTGCTTTTTGAATATTATGACTCCATGTCCTAGAGGATGGAGATATGAAACTTCTGAAATTATGAAGATTTGTAAATTGGCAGTAGAAACTTGCTACTGGCCAATGTTTGAAGTAGATCATGGAAAATGGCATCTGACCTATGAGCCAAAGAAGAAACTTCCTATTGAAGATTTCTTGAAAGAACAGGGACGTTTCAAACATCTGTTTAAGAAGGGAAATGAGGATCTGCTTGTTCAGTTCCAGGCAGAAGTTGACCACCGTTGGGAAGATCTGCAGTATAAATGTGCAAGATAGCAAAATTAAGCTGTGTACTATTAGGTTAGTATACAGCTTTTATTGATTTTAACGGAACAAAAGGATATAATTTCGATGTGGGACGAAATATAATATAAATAAGGAAAGGATTCGATTGCATGACGTTACTTACCTATCAGGTTTTTAAAACGGTTGCTGAGATTGGAAGCTTTCACAAAGCAGCAGATATCCTTGGTTTGACACCATCTGCAATTAGCCATGCGATATCCTCCATGGAAAGTGAATTGGGATTCTCTGTTGTGACAAGAAGCAAGGCAGGCATTACCCTGACCAATTATGGGGAGCATCTTTTGCCATATGTCAATGCAGTATTAAATAGTGATGAAAGTTTAAAGCAAGTAATAGATGAAATGAATGGTTTGAAGACAGGAAAGGTGAAAATTGGTGTATTTTCCAGTGTATGCACCAGCTGGCTTCCAGACATTCTCAAGTCATTTCGTGAATTATACGAAGGCATTCATATAGAAGTTTTTCAGGGAACCTATGATGATGTAGCTTACTGGATAAAAAATGGTGTTGTGGATCTTGGCTTTTTATCGGTATCCAGTGCAAAAGATATTCCCATTCAGCCTTTATACTGTGATCCTCTTATCTGCGTTCTGCCAAAAGGCATGAAAAATTCTGGGAATCCAGATTTTGTGGATATTGAAGAAATGCGTGCCCATCAGTTCGTAACACAAAGGGAATGTACTGATGCAGATATTCAGAATTTCCTAAAGGAGAATAAACTTAGAATTCAGTCCAATTATCATGTGGTAGATGATTTATCTACAATACGTTTAGTAGAAAAAGGGTTTGGAATCTGTCTTATGCCAGAACTGGTTATGCAGGATATTCCTTATGAGGTTGACACATATCCGATTCAGCCAGCTGCCTGCCGAATTATCGGAATAGCCGCCATGAATCCTGATTTCATGGCTCCAGCAGTTCGAAGCATGTATAACTATATTTTAGAAAATTATAAAAATGTAAAATAAAATTTATATTAAGACATAATCTTAAGAAAACTCCTTATTAGTTGCAGTTTAAAACTGAGAGGAGTTTTTTGCAATTCATAACATTTACATGGAGGAAATAAAATGGAAATCGTTGTAGCAATGGACTCATTTAAAGGGAGTTTATCATCGGTAGAAGCTGGGAATGTAATTGCAAAAGGAATTGCCCGCATAGAACCAGATGTTCATGTTTGCGTACGTCCTCTTGCCGATGGAGGAGAAGGAACGGTGGAAGCCTTAGTGGAAGGAATGAAAGGCAAATTGGAAAAAGTAATGGTTACAGGACCACTTGGTGCAAAGGTGGAAGCACAATATGGTATTTTGGAAGCCCAGAAGACAGCAATAGTGGAAATGTCCAGTGCCGCAGGGATTACCCTGATTACATCCGAGGAAAGAAATCCTCTTCATACTACTACATTTGGTGTGGGAGAAATTATAAAAGATGCCATTCAAAAAGAATGCCGAAAATTTATTGTAGGAATAGGAGGAAGTGCGACCAATGATTGCGGAATTGGAATGTTACAAGCTTTAGGTTATGAATTTTTAGATATTGATGGAAAACAAGTCGCCTATGGTGCAAAAGGAATCCGTGATATCGTTTCCATTGGATGTGCTCATGTTCTTCCAGAATTAAAAGAATGCCATTTTGAAGTAGCATGCGATGTGACCAATCCTTTATGTGGACCACAAGGATGTAGTGCAGTCTATGGACCACAGAAGGGTGCTGACAAGAAAAT
This sequence comes from [Clostridium] polysaccharolyticum, assembly GCF_900111595.1. Classification (GTDB taxonomy): domain Bacteria; phylum Bacillota; class Clostridia; order Lachnospirales; family Lachnospiraceae; genus Clostridium_AI; species Clostridium_AI polysaccharolyticum. The sequence goes on from NZ_FOHN01000010.1 coordinate 34,520, forward strand.
GATTAAGGATATGGATCAGTGGCTTGACAGGTTTGCAAATCTGGTAAAAGAGACATTTTCAAAGGCTGATGCCAATGCACCAGGTACAGGAGCAGCTGGCGGTTTGGGATTTGCATTTCTGACATTTACAGATGCCATCCTGGAATCTGGAATTAAGATTGTTTTGAGAGAAACAGAACTAGAGGATTATGTTAAGAAGGCTGATATCGTAATTACTGGTGAAGGACGTATGGATGGACAGACAGCTATGGGGAAAGCTCCAGTTGGTGTTGCGAAACTGGCTAAGAAATATGACAAAACGGTTCTTGCATTTGCGGGGGGTGTAACGAAAGAAGCTGTGGAGTGCAATCACGAAGGAATTGATGCGTTTTTTCCAATTGTCCGAAGGGCTGTTACTTTAGAAGAAGCCATGGATCACCACAATACCTGTAACAATCTGATGGATACGGTTGAACAAGTATTCCGTTTGATAAAGTGTTATAGAAAGCAGTAAAATGAGAGGTATGAAAGGTTAGTGTCAAAATGTAAATCAGAAAAATAGCAGAAAATTCAAAAGGAAGCTATGTGGATTATGACTACTTTTGGATTTTCTATGAAAATAGTTGAAATTACAATTAGATAATGTTAAAGTTAAGTCAAGTAGTAATAGCTTTGTAAATGTTATTTATTTTGCATACAATGTCTGGTACTAGTTGCTTGTGCTATGGCATTTACACCAATGCTAAAAATAATGAATAAGGAGCTGAACCAATGATAATAAATAGGAATCCCAATATTAAAGTATATCAGCTGAATGCTTTTGCTGAATGCATTATTGCCAGCCATAAAGATTACAGGGACTGGCATTATAATAGTTACATCCAGTTAATTGGATGGTGTGAAGATATTAGCCGGGATCCCGCAGATAAATGTATATTAGATTATTTAACAGGAAATATATTTGGTTATATTCCTTTGCTGCATTATGAAAACTATTCTCTTAGATTAGTATCTTCTCCTAAAGAAGCCATTCTCCCTATGATTCAGGATAATTTTGAAAAAGATTCTGTATGGTATCTGTTTTTAGACCAGTTTTATACCCAAGAAGAACTTGCATATCAGAAAAGCCATTACGTGCATGACATTTTATTACATAAAGATAACGGTTCCAATTTTGAATACGTTCAGTTTGACAATGGTTTCTATAGTAAGCATAAAGTGGGTACAGAGGCATTTCTGGAAGGTTTAACAAGTAATGATGCAAACTGCCTTTACAAAATCAAATTAAATAATGAATATTCTTATCAATTCAGTCTAGAAACGCTAATAGAAATGCTGAAAGATTATACATATGCAAGAGATAGCAGAGACAAGCTGTCTCTGTATTTTGACAGTAGTGTTTTTCACAGTGAACAAGTATTTGATCATAGAATTGCTCGTGTCCATTATTTCGGAATAGAAAATTATGAAATGCTTAGTGGCCATATGAATGGCTGCATGAAGCGAAGGGAAATCCCTGACTGGATGCTTTTTAATGTTATGTATGAACACAAGAATCATATGATGGGGACTATATTGTATTGTGTGGAAAAAGGCATTCTGGATGAAGAGCATGCTTCGCCTTTGATGGAACGGTATGGGGAAATAGCGGACCGGTTATACCGAGTCGTTTATCGGGTACTTCAAAGAGACTTTGCAAGCAGAGAGCAGAATTTTATGCATGTAATAAAGGAATACGAAGAAATAGGAAAAATGGAAAAACCTATCTTAGAAGAATTAATCGGATATTTGGAAGATAATTAACATAGACAAAATAAAATGCAAAAGGTGATAAAATGAATCAAAACATCGTATGGATAACTCGCACTTCACTATGTGCTGCTTTATTGATTATAGCACAGATAGCTTCCGTGTCATTTGGAAGCACACTGCTCACAGGAACTATTGTTAATCTGGTATTAATCGTATCGGTGATGGTTTATGGCTTGTCTACTGGCTTAACCGTTGCTTTCATATCGCCTGTTTTGGCAAAAATATTTGGAATCGGTCCCATGTGGATACTGATTCCATTTATCATGTCAGGTAATCTGGTGATAATTCTTGTCTGGCATTTTGTGTGCAGGAAGTGGAAGGGAGGATTCGGTTACATACAGGCTTGCGTCGGTGGAGCAGCAGCAAAATTTTTGGTTATGTATCTTGGAATTGTAAAAGTGGCAATCCCTTTGCTTTTAAGACTTCCCAAAAGCAAAGCAATGGCTTTGTCGGCTGTTTTTTTCTTACCTCAGCTTATAACAGCACTTGCTGGAGGTCTCTTTGCAGTAATTATTGTTCCAGTTATAAAAAATGTTACAAAACAATAGAAAATTACTGTGGCACAATATGGTAGATAGGTGTATATAAGTCGTGGAAACTGCTGGTTTGTCTGGCTTCAAATGTATATCTGCCATTTCCAAAGCTTGACTTTTGCATATAAAGAGGGTATATTTACTTTAGTGGATAAAAGTATTGAAGTTTTAAATTTACATAGTAAATATAACAGATAAAGGGGTACGAAAATAATGCCAATTACAGAATTACTTGAAATGAATTGTAAATTGTATGGTGACGATATTTGTCTGGTTGAAATTAATCCAGAGGTAAAAGAAGTCAGGAGAGTTACCTGGAAGGAATATGAGTTAATGGAGCCGAACCCAACGACTCATTACCGACGTGAAATTACCTGGAATGTATTTAATGAAAAAGCCAATCGATTTGCCAATCTATTATTGAGCCGTGGTGTCGAAAAAGGGGATAAAGTAGGAATTTTGCTAATGAACTGCTTGGAATGGCTCCCAATCTACTTTGGCATTTTGAAAACTGGTGCTTTGGCAGTGCCTTTGAATTTCCGTTATACACCAGAGGAGATTGAGTATTGTGTAAATCTTGCTGAGGTAGATGTTTTAGTGTTTGGGCCTGAATTTATTGGCCGTGTAGAAGAAATCGCAGACAGCATAAGCAGAAACCGTCTGTTATTTTATGTAGGTGATGGATGTCCAAGTTTTGCTGAGGACTATACAAGCCTGACTGCTAACAGTTCCAGCCAGCGTCCTAATATAACGGTTACCGATAAAGATAATGCTGCTATCTATTTTTCATCAGGTACAACAGGATTTCCAAAAGCTATTTTACATAATCATGAAAGTTTGCTGCATTCCTGCCGAGTTGAACAGAACCATCATGGACAGACAAAAGATGATGTCTTTCTGTGTATTCCTCCTCTTTACCATACAGGGGCGAAGATGCACTGGTTCGGAAGCTTATTATCAGGCAGTAAAGCCGTTTTGCTAAAAGGTACGAAACCGGAATTTATTTTAGATACAGTTTCGAAAGAGAAATGTACCATTGTATGGCTTTTAGTTCCTTGGGCACAGGATATTTTAGAAGCGATTGACAGTGGCAGATTGAAATTAGAGGACTATGATCTGGATCAATGGAGACTGATGCATATTGGTGCACAGCCTGTACCACCAAGCTTAATTGTTCATTGGAAAAAATATTTCCCAGATCATCAGTATGATACCAATTATGGGCTAAGTGAATCTATTGGACCAGGATGCGTACATCTTGGAGTGGAAAATATACATAAGGTTGGAGCAATTGGAAAGCCTGGTTTTGGCTGGGAAGTAAAGATTGTAGATGAAAACCGTAATGCAGTTGCAAAAGGAGAAATCGGAGAGCTTGCTGTAAAAGGTCCTGGTGTTATGACCTGTTATTATAATGATCCAAAGGCTACTGATGAAGTGTTAGCAGATGGCTGGCTCTTTACAGGGGATATGGCACAGGAAGATGAAGATGGATTTATTTTCTTAGTGGATCGCAAAAAGGACGTTATTATTAGTGGAGGTGAAAACCTGTACCCGGTTCAGATAGAAGATTTCCTTCGTACCAACGAGAGCATTCATGATGTTGCAGTAATTGGTCTGCCAGATAAGCGCCTTGGTGAAATCTGTGCTGCTATTATTGAACTAAAACCTGGCTGTACAGTTACAGAAGAAGATATTAATGAATTCTGTATGAAAATGCCTCGTTATAAGAGACCACATAAGGTTATTTTTGCAGATATTCCTCGTAATCCTACTGGAAAGATTGAAAAACCAAAGCTTAGAAAGAGGTACTGTGGCGGAAGTTTAGTAGAAGCTCAGAATAAAGGCTGATTCCTTTTGGATATTGCAAAGGCCAGATCCTTGTATTATAATGATGTAAGCGGAAAAAAGGAGGCATGTCCATGCGAAGAATGGAATTTAAGATGGAACGCCAAGGGCTTATTGAGATAGGACAGGAAGTTAAGATTCGAGAAGGTAAGCTGCCAACGCTGTATTATTACGTCATCGAGCCTGCTGTGGCTATGTCTGGCAATTTTGCTTTTGGTGAACGTTTAAAATCTCGTACTGGTAAGATAATTGATATCAAAGAAACCGAAAAAGGGTTTTATGTAGAAGCTGAATTTGATGAATAACAAAAACAGATCGGATTGTATTTTCTGATCTGTTTTTGCTTTATGGAAATTCCTTTATGCTATTTTCTTAATCATGTGTTTTTCGATTGACATATTTAGTTTTGTATTTTGAATATACAATTGTCTGGTCTGCATACAATCCGTAATAACCGGACATAAGATAACTTACGCTGATGGCAATTAGGAAGAATGGAACTCCCTCAAAGCCAAATAACTCAAAGCTGATAAACATAGAAGTTATTGGACAGTTAGTTACACCACAGAATACAGCGATCATGCCAGTAGAAGCACAAAGCGAAGGAGAGATTCCCATTATAGTACCAAATATACAGCCAAAAGATGCACCGATAAAGAAGGATGGTACAATTTCGCCACCTTTAAAACCAGCCTCTAATGTTAGAGTGGTGAAAACCATTTTCCAGAAGAATGCCAGAGGTTCTACTTGCATCTGGTGAATGCTTTTTTCGATTACAGGAATACCAGCACCTAAGTAATCTGCTGTACCTAAGAGCTTTGTAAGGATTAAAATCAAGCAGCTGGAAAAGAGAATTCGAAAATAAGGATTTTTTATGTATTTTCGAAATAAGTCTCCGGTTCCATGTAACATCATGCAAAATACCACACTAAGCAAAGCACAAATCATGGCAAGAAGGATAACTTTAAAACATGGTATGATGTGCAGGGCAGGTATATGCAGTATCTCAAAACTTTCCGTATCAATACCCATCCGGGCAGAGAACATGGAAGCGATAATAGATGAAAATATACAGGGCATTAGAGCAGCGTAATACATAACGCCAACACTTACAACTTCCAAAGAGAAGATGGCTGCTGCCATAGGAGTGCCAAATACAGCAGAAAATGCTGCACTCATACCACACATAACGATAACACGGGTATCAGGTTCGTCTAATTTAAGCCACCGGCCTAATTGATTGCCAATGCTTCCTCCAAGCTGAAGAGCAGCACCCTCTCGGCCAGCAGAACCGCCAAATAAGTGTGTTGTAACGGTAGAGATGAATATCAGAGGAGCCATTTTAAAAGGAATTTCTGATTCCGCATGAATTGTGGAAAGAACCAGATTTGTTCCTTTGTCATTTTTATAACGAAATAATGCATATAGAAGGACAATGAAGCATCCTGCTAAAGGTAATAAATAAATAATATTCGGATGTTCTAGGCGGTAATCCGTAACAGCTTTCATGCTAAAAGCAAAAGCAGAACTGATAACACCGACTACGATGCCAACAATACTTGAGATAAACATCCATTTTGCAAATAGAGCCAGATTGGAAGTAATACGATGATAGTAATACTCCAGTTTCTCTTGCATTTCTTTTTTCACTTGTAATCACTCCATATATTTATTGGTTTATGTTTGTATTTTTATGCTATGACTATTATACCAGTTATGTCAACTAAAGGTTAAGAAAAATTATATCATTTTCATAAGAAAACTGTAAACACTATTATATGAAGAGGAATATAGTATTATTGTAGAGCAAAGGAGTTTATTTTATGTATGTAGAAATTTCAATTGGCTTCCTGGTTCTCAGTGTCTTTATTGTAATAGAGTATGCAGTTAAAAAACTTTGTTTCCTGTATAAGTTATCATGCGGGAACAAGAAAAAATATGAAAATAACCGTTTAAAAATTGCCTGTCAGGAAACAAAACAGTAATGTATCAAGCTGTAAATGTGAAAATTTACAGCTTGATACAAAAAAAACAGCATTTAAGACATGAAAGCGATAAAGCACTTGAATTTAATGAGAAATTGTTGTAATATAGTATCAAGCACTAAGACAAGTGCTTATGGAGCAATTTTACATAAGGATTCATTCCCCCAAATTGAATTTTATGTAAAAGCCCTTTTTTCTTACTAATATTTTAATATCCTTTTTCCCTACTAGAGTTCTAGTAGGGATTTTTAATGTCTGGATTTCCGGCAGCCTAATAGATTTCGGTTGACTAGTATAGTATAATACATATGGTAAAGAAACAGGATTTAAAGTCTGATTGGAGTAAATACGTAAGAAAGAAGGAATTAGGGTTGGAACTTTATAGAAAAGACAAGCTGAGCATTCGGATGGCTGAAACAGAGGATGCAGAACGGTTATTGGAAATCTACGGTCCTTATGTTACAGACACGGTCATTACATTTGAGTATACTGTGCCATCGAAAGAAGAATTTCAAGGAAGAATACAGAATATAAGTGAGAAATATCCGTATTTAGTAGCTGAGCTTGATGGAAAAATCGTTGGATATGCATATGCAACCCCATATAAAAGCCGTGCAGCTTATCAATGGAGTGTGGAAACCTCAATTTACATTGATAAAGAGTATCACCGGATTGGAGCAGGAACTGCACTGTATACAGAATTGTTTAAACTTTTGGAAAAGCAGAAAATACGCAATTTATATGCCTGTGTCACATTGCCAAATGAAAAAAGTCAAAAGCTTCATGAAAAGTTTGGATTTGAGCTTATTGGAAGATTTCATAGATCTGGTTACAAATTAAACGACTGGCATGATATTGGCTGGTTTGAAAAAAAGTTAGAATTTGAAAGTGATGTACCAGAAGTGGTACGGAATATAAAAGAGGTATTATAAAGAAAAACGTGGGAAGTGGATCTTCTCACGTTTTTTATAGGAATTTTATAATAATTCTTTTAAATGTCTGCTTTTTTTCTTATTCCGGTAAATAAGGCAATTCTAAATACAACAAGCAAGCAGGTAACTGCAAAACACATCCAGAAAATAAATGCAGCCTTGGAAAATTTCTTAAAGAAATCATAGTAGCCTCTTAGATAGACCGCTACAATTAACGCAGGTACGAAAAATGCTAAATATCCTTGAAATGCTTTAGACAAGGTAATTCCTTTTCCGTTATTGGCTTCTTTTAAAAAGTTTTCAAAACCCCATCCGTTTTTCTTGACACAGAATAATACAATAATCAGGCTTCCTAATGGAAGAATATTGTAGGAAACCAGGAAGTCTTCTAAGTCCATAATAGCAGAATTGGTGCCAATTGGATGAAATCCGCTTAATACATTAAATCCTAAAATGGCAGGCATGGAAAGGATGCTGATGGCAATGCAGTTTAACCATACAGAACGCTTTCTGCTCATGTTTCCAAGTTCCATAGTCATGGATACAATATTTTCAAATACGGCAATAATAGTGGACAGTGCAGCAAAAGACATAAATACAAAGAATAGTGTTCCCCATATGCGTCCTTGTTCCATTTTGTTAAATACATTTGGTAATGTAATGAATAATAAAGATGGGCCGGAATCTGGCTGAACACCGAAGGCAAAACATGCTGGGATAATAATAAGTCCAGCAGTTAAAGCAACGAAGGTATCCAGAATCACGATGCTTAGGGATTCATTGGCAAGTTTACGGTCTCTGGATAAATAGCTTCCGAAAATCTCCATAGAGCCAATGCCAACGCTAATAGTAAAGAAGGCATGAGTCATTGCTGCGAATACTACATTTCCAATCCCTTTGGCTTTCAATTTTGTAAAATCTGGAACCAGATAAAAACGGATTCCTTTGGAAGCACCAGATAAATGCAAAGAGTTTGCAGCTAATACAACCATTAGGCCAATTAATAAAACCATCATAATTTTTGTAATTTTTTCTACTCCGTTTTGTACCCCTAATGCACAGACGGAAAAGGAAAGAATGATTGCGATGATTGTAAATAGAGTCATAATAGCAGGGGAGTTTGTAAAACTTCCAAAGTGGGCTCCTACCTCATCGGGTGACAAATCTTTTAATTTTCCTGTTGCCATAACGTAGGCGTAATATAGCATCCATCCACCTACCATCGTATAAAACATCATTAACAAGTAATTACCAGGAACAGAGAGCCATTTGAAATGATGCCACTTGGTTCCTTCTGGTTCTAGGGTGTTATACGCTGTTGCAAGACTTCGTTTGCTTCCTCGGCCTACCGCAAATTCACATATTAATACAGGAAGGCCTAATAAGACTAAGCATGCGAGATAAATCAATATAAAGGCGGCCCCTCCGTTTTCGCCACATATGTACGGGAACTTCCATACATTTCCAAGACCTATAGCGCAGCCTGCTGATACTAGGATAAAACCTAGACGTGAACTGAATTTTTCTCTTTCCATTTTACTACCTCTCATAATTTTTATATCTAATAGTATAAAACATAGCATGGTAATTTTCCACAAGAAAACAAAGAAAAAGCGAGTAAATTCGACTTGTTCTACTTTTCTGAAAGTGCTTTTTCTGATAGAATAAGTGCTGGGCAGTAATTTGGAATTAAGGAGGAAAAAATGCGAACGAATCGTACTATGGACATGACCAGAGGAAATATCCTGCAGCATATCTTGATTTTCACAATTCCTTTGTTTATTGGTGTTATATTTCAACAGCTCTATAATATTATGGATATGGTAATAGCAGGATATCTTTTAGAGGATAAAGCATTAGCTGCCATTGGAGCAACAAGCACTCTTTATAGTCTGGTAATTGGATTTTCCAATGGCATGAACAACGGTTTTGGTATTATATGGGCTAGAAGATTTGGAGCTAAGGATGAAGACGGGCTTCGAGATGCCATTGGAGCAGCATTGATTTTAAATGGTTTCTTGATCTTTGGGATGACTTCTCTTTCTGTATTAGGATTAAAAGTGTTTTTACGTTTTATGTGTGTACCACAAAGCATATTTGAGCGCTCTTACGAATACATAATGGTAATTCTTTTGGGAATTGGCGTAACGCTTTTATATAACATGGAAGGTGGAATTTTGAGGGCAGTAGGAAATAGCCGAGTTCCCTTATATTTTGTAATTGTAACATCTATATTAAATATATTCTTTAATCTGGTTCTTGTAATCTGTTTTCATATGGATGTAGCTGGATTAGCACTAGGAACTGTAATTGCCCAAGGCATTTCTGTATTGGGCTGTTTCTTTTATATAACAAAGAATTATCCAGAATTGAAATTATCCAAAAAGAATTTTGTGCTGAATAAGAACCTCTTAGGAGAATTATTTACAACAGGACTATCTATGGGACTTATGTCATCCATTTTTTCGATTGGTTCTGTAATTTTGCAAAGTGGAATTAATAAATTGGGGCTGGTTTATGTAACTGCCCATACAGCTGCAAGAAGAATTATAGAAATATTTATGCAGCCATTTGCTGCTCTGGCTACAGCTGCAGCTACATTTGTAAGTCAGAACTTTGGAGCAGGAGAGGGCAAGCGTATTGTAGATGGCATCAAAACTACATGCAAGGTTTCTTTTTGCTGGGCAGTATTTTCCTTTGTTATACTTTATGTATTTGGAGAAGATATCGTATTCCTGCTAACACATACCAAGAATAAAGAAGTGATAGATAATGCAATTATGAATATTCATATTAATATTAACTTTTTCATTTTTCTTGGCATATTAGTTGTTCTTCGTTCTTCCCTGCAAGGTTTTGGAAGGAAAATAGTGCCGCTTATAGCAAGCAGTATTGAACTTGGCATGAAGATTTTTTCGAAATTCTTTATAGTGCCACGTTTTGGTTATGTTGGTGCAAGTTATACGGAACCGTCTACCTGGCTGGTCTGTATGGTATTTTTGCTTCTTGTGGCTTTGGTACTTGGAAAACAGTTTAATACATTTCTTGAAACGAAATAGAAAAGCAAGAAACACGTCTTAAATTTCAGAACGGATTTAAAGTCGTGTTTTTTCTTATGAAAAAACCAATAATATGGTAAAGAAGTATTTCTTAACTAATTACAGGGAAAAAATTAGTTGGTAGGAAACACCATTGCTATGTCGTTCTATAATTTATATAATGATCTAGTAACAGGCTAAAAATTGTAATACGAAAGGATTATTTGAAATGAGAGACAAAATTTTTGGTGTTTTACAGCGTGTAGGAAGATCCTTCATGTTGCCAATTGCTATTTTACCTGTCGCAGGTCTGTTTTTAGGAATCGGTGGTTCTTTTACAAATCAGACAATGATAGAAGCATATGGTTTAACAAAAATACTGGGAGAAGGAACTTTATTGTATAATTTCCTTTTAATCCTGAATGCATGTGGCAATATTGTCTTTGCTAACCTTCCTATCCTATTTGCGATGGGTGTGGCAATTGGAATGGCAAAGAAAGAAAAAGAAGTTGCCGCATTATCAGCCGCAATTGCTTATTTTATCATGCATGCCGCTATTTCTGTCATGATTGATATCCGAAATCTTGCTGATACTCTTCCAAGCGGTTCTATTGCAGATACCGTTGGCATATCATCTTTGCAAATGGGTGTATTTGGCGGTATTATTGTAGGATTAGGTGTTGCTGCGTTACACAACCGATTCTACAAAATTGCCCTTCCACAAGTGGTTTCTTTCTTCGGAGGTTCACGATTTATACCTATAATCTCCTCAATTGTTTATTTATTTGTAGGAATTCTTATGTCCTTTATCTGGCCAGCCATCCAAAACGGCATTTATGCAGTTGGTGATCTGGTATTACGTTCAGGATATGCAGGTACATGGGTTTATGGATTTATGGAACGAGCTTTAATTCCTTTTGGTCTGCATCATGTATTTTATTTGCCATTCTGGCAGACAGCAGTAGGTGGAACAGCAGTAGTTGGTGGCCAGCTTATAGAAGGTGCACAAAACATTTTCTTTGCAGAATTAGCAGATGGAACAATACAGAGATTTAGCGTTTCTGCTACAAGATTTATGTCTGGAAAATTTCCGCTTATGATCTTTGGATTACCAGGAGCTGCACTTGCTATGTTTCAGGCAGCTAAACCAGAAAAACGTAAAATTGTGGGAGGTTTAGTACTTTCCGCTGCATTAACTTCTGCACTTACAGGTATTACTGAGCCAATTGAATTTACATTCCTATTTGTAGCTCCATTGTTGTATATTATTCATTGTGTATTTGCTGGTCTGGCATATATGTTCATGCACATTTTTAATGTAGGAGTGGGCATGACCTTTTCAGGTGGATTAATCGATTTAACTTTATTCGGCATTCTGCAAGGAAATGCAAAGACAAACTGGATTTGGGTTGTTATTGTAGGTATTGTTTATTTCTTTGTATATTATGGCTTGTTCTATTTCTTAATTACCAAACTTAATTATAAAACTCCAGGACGTGAGGATGATAATCAAGAGGTCAAACTGTATACAAGAGCAGATGTAAATAGCAGCAAAGAAGAAAAGAAAAAGGGCACCAATATAAATCAGGATGTGATAACTTCTGCCATGATTGTAAAAGGTCTTGGGGGTGCTGAAAATATTTCAGATGTAGACTGTTGTGCTACAAGACTTCGCTGTACTGTAATTGACGATAAGAAAGTTGATCAGGAACTATTAAAACAGTCTGGTGCAGCTGGTGTTATATGCAAGGGAAAAGGAGTACAAGTTATATACGGACCTAAGGTATCCGTTATTAAGTCCAATTTAGAGGATTACTTAGACAATCCAGTACAAGTAGATATAGAATCCGATGCTGCTAACAATAACGAAACCTCAGATACAGCTAATAGTTCAGAAACAATTGTTTTAGGCTGTCCAATCAAAGGAAATGTTAAAAGTGTAACGGAAGCACCAGATGCCGCATTTTCAGAAAAAATGATGGGGGATGGAATTGTTATTTTTCCAACGGATTCCGTGGTATATGCACCAATGGATTGTGAAATTTCTTTTGTATTTCCATCTAAGCATGCGATTGGCTTAGTTACAGAAACAGGTCTAGAAGCATTAATTCACGTAGGCCTTGACACAGTGAAGCTAGAAGGCCAAGGCTTTCATGTATTTGTGAAAGATGGGGATAAAGTAAAACGTGGTGATAAGCTTATGGAATTTGATTTAGAATATATTCGTGAGCATGCTGCAGATACTGCAACACCATTTATAATTACTAATTTAGCAGATAATCAATCGCTCTCTATTTTGAAAATAGGAGAGGTAGACGTAGATACTGATATTATAGAAGTTAAATAATAGTGTTTACTTATTAAAAAAGCTTGTTGCTATTGTCCCTTGGAGTTATGGTCTGACTTCCAAGGGGCAAAATAGACACCGTTTTTTGCAGTTATATATTTTATCTTGTTTGCTGCGCATTCTAATATTTCTATTGCATCATCTTTGCAGAAAGTATCTTATATTCTAGCTCCAGTTCTATAGTTCTTTTTTCAAAAATCACACAAATAGGTACAAACATTCGTGTAACTTTCTTTTTTGCAAGTTAATATTTGAAAACTAACTGGAAATACTCAAAATGTGAAAAATTTACTTGCTAGCACTCAACTATTGACACTGCTAACAAATCATGCTATATTGCTATATAATATTAAGTAGAAAATACTTCCCTTAGGGTTACGATAGAGCCTGTATTTCTTACACGGGTACAGGAAAAGAAAAATGTGTGGAGAATCGAGGTAATTATTATGATCTTTAGAAGAGTAAATGAACACATGTTACGATGCATGATAAAAGAAGAAGAAATCATCGAAATGGGATTTGATCTAGAAGATATTTGCAGAAACCAGGAGCGTGCAACTGAATTTATGAAACTGGTTTTAGAAAAAGGAAACGAAGAAGGATTTGAAATGTCTGAAAATATTACTGCTGTTCAAGCAGCTTTTTTACCAGATCACCAGATCGTTCTAAGTTTTACCGAACATCATGTAGAGGAAATGGTTGACAGAACCATACAAAGCCTTTTAAAAGCATTTGGATTAGGTGTGCTTAATGGAATGAATCAGGATAAAAATAGTTCAGAATCAGGTAGTGCAGAGGAAGATTTACTGAAAGAGTGTATAGAGGAAGCGGCGGCTTCTAATGAAGTTTCTGGAGCTGAAACTATTGAAGCAGCCAGCGAGGAAGAGGAAAAAGCGGAACATCCTGTAATCCCTCTGGCGTACATTGTAGAATTTCCTGATCTGGACACAGTGGAGCAGTTCTGTAAAGCATGCCCATCCGTTCCTGGAACTTTATATAAACAAAAAGAGCGTTATTTTCTGGTTGCACAATTAACAGATGCAGAAGATTCTGTTAAGAAGACATTTTTTATGTTAGCAGGTGAATTTGCACAAGGATTGAAAAAAGAATCGCTTCAATCTGGATTTTTAGCAGAACACGGAGATGTTCTTATTAAAGAAAATCCGATGGAAGTATTGAAGCTTTTATAAACAGTCCCTAATTTATAAGTCCAAAAGAGCTATGGGAAAAATCCCAATGTTATTAAGTTAGCATTGGCACAAGGCTCGCTCTTCAAAGAAGGCTGAAGATTCTGGTTCTTCAGCCTCTTTTCATGTTTTCATTTAACACAAATATATAGGATGCACAATTTTGCACAATAGTATATTGATTAATTATACAAAAATTATTAAAATAAAATGGAAAGGAGGTTTTTTCAACCTATTTATTAAAAGAATTATACAAAAAATAGGTAGAAAATAGTTAAATTTTAAGAATATTTTAAAGGGGATGAATGTATGTTCAACAAAACAGTTAAAAAGATATGTGTACTGGCTACATCTATTACTCTTGCCGTAGCATCAATTGTACCATTTTCCATTAAAAATAGTACAATTGTCCAAGCCGCAAGTGATGTAACCGTAAATTTAGCGTCTGAGAAACAGACCATGCAAGGTATTGGTGGTATCAACCATCCAGTATGGACAAGCGATTTAAGTTCTGCTCAAAGAGAAACTGCATTTGGTAACGGTGCTAATCAATTAGGATTCTCTATTTTAAGGATCCACGTTGATGAGAACAAAAACAACTGGTCCAAAGAATTAGCAACTGCAAAAGCAGCCGTTGCAAAAGGAGCTTTAGTTTTTGCTTCACCTTGGAACCCTCCAGCAAGCATGTGCGAGAAATTTACTCGTAACGGAAAACCCAATCAGCAAAGATTAAAATACTCAAGCTATGGAGCTTATGCTGATTATTTAAATGAATTCGTTACCTATATGAAAAACAATGGTGTAAATCTATATGCCATTTCCGTTCAGAATGAGCCAGATTATGCGGATACCTGGACCTGGTGGACTCCACAGGAAATGCTTAATTTCATGAAGAATTATGCTGGCAAAATTAACTGTAAAGTTATGGCACCAGAATCATTCCAGTACTTAAAAAATATGTCTGATCCGATTTTGAATGATGCAGCTGCACTTGCGAATATGGATATTTTAGGTACTCATTTTTATGGTACACAGCCAAGCCAGATGTCTTATCCTTTATTTAAACAAAAAGGACAAGGAAAGGAACTCTGGATGACTGAAGTATATGTTCCAGACAGTTCAAGTTCTGCAAATGCTTGGCCAAATGCTTTAAAAGTTGCCGTTAATATGAACGATGCTTTTGCAAGAGGTGATATGCAGGCTTATGTATGGTGGTACATTAGAAGAAGTTATGGTCCAATGTTAGAAGATGGTTCTATTAGCAAACGTGGTTACTGTATGGCTCAGTATTCTAAATTTATCCGCCGTGGCTACAAACGTGTTGATGCTACTTTAAATCCAGAATCTAACGTATATGTTTCTGCATATAAAGGAGACGGCAAAGCAGTTATTGTTGCAACAAATGATACCGATCAGCAGTACACAAAATTGTTTAATGTAACAAACGGTTCAATCAAAAAAGTAGATCGTTACAGAACATCTGGAAACGAAAGTCTTGCAAAAACAGAGAATCTTGCATTAACAGGAAATGGTTTCTATGCCTCCCTTCCTGCACGTAGTGTTTCTACTTTCGTATGTGATTTAGGAACAGGCTCTGTAACAACTTCTGCGGCACCATCTGCAAAACCAAGCGTAGCGCCATCTGCTGTTCCAGCTGGTAAATTACAGGATGGATGGTATTACATCAAAAACGTAAATGCACAGAAATATTTACAAGTAGCAGGCAACAATGCTTCTGCTACAGCAAACGTAGAAATCAGCACAGGTACAGGTTCTGCTAGCCAGAAATGGTACTTAAAGAATACAAATGACGGATATTTTACATTACAAAGTGGTTTAGGTGACTTTATGATTGATGTTGCCAATGGTGCTGATGAAGATGGTGCAAATCTTCAGATTTATAATGCATACAGTGGTACAGCACAGCAGTTTATCTTACAGTCCACTTCAGCTGCAAATGTTTACACAATTGGAACAAAAGCAAGTAATGGAACAAAAGTAGTAGATGTTTATAATCATGGTAAGACAGATGGAACAAATGTATGCCAGTGGAGTTTATTAGGAAATCCAAATCAGCAGTTTATTTTTGAACCTGTAGCATCTGCTCCAAGTGCACAGCCAAGTAAAGCACCAAGTGCCGCACCAAGTGTAGCACCAAGCAGTGCTTCTTCCGCTTCTGGATTGCCAAGTGGAATCAGTTGCGAATATTCTGTAGTAAGCAACTGGGGCAATGGTTTCCAGGGGCAGATTGTATTAACGAACAAATCCAGCCAGTCTTACAATGGATGGACATTAACATTTAATACAAGCAATAAAGTAGGAAGCCTTTGGGGAGCAGATTTTGGTGGACAGACAGGTTCTAAAGTTGTTGTTAAAAGCCCATCCTGGGATGCAGCTTTAGCTTCTGGCAAGAGTGTAACTATTAATTTTGTTGCCGATGGCAATGCTTCCAGTGCACCAAGTGGTTATACATTTGGATAAGGAAAATTTAACTTGTAAAATCTACATTTTCTGTGTATAATATCCTTATATGAGCGACGACGAAAACTACGATTCTATCATTCTTTCCAGAGAGCTGGTGTTTGGTGTGAACCAGTAAGAGTCAGAATCTTTCCACTTTCTGAGCAATGCAGCAAAAGCTGCAGGGGTCGTGTCCCTTATCATACGTCGAGTGGCCGGTAACGGCAATTTGGGTGGCAACGCGGAAGATGATACAGCCTTTCGTCCCATTAATGGATTCCTATTGGATTCATTACGTCTGGGATGAGAGGCTTTTTATTTTATGGTCCTATATGGGACTGGTAAAATAGAAAGCCCTATACAACCAGACAAAAGCTGTTCTTATAAAAAATACAGGAGGCAGTTCAAATGCTCGATATTAAATTTTTAAGAGAAAATCCAGATGTAGTAAAAGAAAATATTAAGAAGAAATTCCAGGATCACAAACTTCCAATGGTGGACGAAGTAATTGAATTAGATGCACAGGCAAGAAAAACACAGCAGGAAGCCGATGATTTAAGAGCAAACCGGAAAAAATTATCTAAACAGATTGGTGCTTTAATGGGCCAGGGGAAAAAAGAAGAGGCAGAAGAAGTAAAAGCACAGGTAAATGCAAGTGCACAGCGTCTTGCTGAATTAGAGAACCTTGAAAAAGAATTAAGTGAAAAAGTTACAAAAATCATGATGGTAATTCCGAATATCATCGATCCATCTGTACCAGTTGGTAAAGATGACAGCTGTAACGTAGAAATCCAGAAATATGGTGAACCAGTGGTTCCTGATTTTGAAGTTCCTTATCACACTGAGATCATGAGCAGATTTAACGGCATTGATATTGACAGTGCTTTAAAAGTAGCTGGAAATGGTTTTTATTATTTAATGGGTGATATTGCCAGACTTCATTCTGCTGTTATCACATATGCCCGTGATTTTATGATCAATCGTGGATTCACTTACTGTATCCCGCCTTATATGATTCGCAGCCATGTAGTTTCTGGTGTTATGAGTTTTGACGAAATGGATTCCATGATGTACAAAATTGAAGGGGAGGATTTGTATCTGATTGGTACATCCGAACATTCCATGATTGGCAAATTCATTGATACAATTAACGACGAAGAACAGCTTCCATATACATTAACAAGCTATTCGCCATGTTTCCGTAAAGAAAAAGGGGCTCATGGTATTGAAGAGCGTGGGGTATACCGTATTCACCAGTTCGAAAAACAGGAAATGATCGTTGTATGCAAACCAGAAGAATCTATGGAATGGTATGATAGGTTATGGAAGAATACGGTAGATCTGTTCCGAAGCTTAGATATTCCAGTTCGTACATTAGAATGCTGTTCTGGCGATTTAGCAGACTTAAAAGTAAAATCCTGTGATGTTGAAGCATGGTCTCCAAGACAGAAGAAATATTTTGAAGTTGGCAGCTGTTCAACTTTAGGTGATGCTCAGGCAAGAAGATTAAAGATTCGTGTAAGAGGGAAAGATGGTAATAAATACTTTGCGCACACATTGAATAATACTGTTGTAGCACCACCTAGAATGTTAATCGCTTTCTTGGAAAATAACTTACAGGCAGATGGTTCTGTTAAGATTCCAGAAGCATTACGTCCTTACATGGGTGGGCAGGATAAGTTAAAATAATAGAAATTAATATAATTAGCTCCATAACCGGTTTTTATAAAACTAGGTTATGGAGTTTTTTTTTCTTAACTCAATACTTGCATATATGCAAATAGTGTGGTATATTATGGTAAAAGCAAGTTTTCATTTATCTAAGAAGTAAAACAGTTCTTTATTCAATTCTATGAATCAATTCTGAAAATCTTAGCTTTTTCAATATTTTAAGCAGGGTTTTCAGAGGAGGAACCTGCTGGTCTGGAGGTTTAATGGAAAATGGAACAGGATTTCCAGTAAGACGTGACTACAAAGATGCATTATTTCGTATGATTTTTAAGGAAAAGGAAAATTTGTTAAGTCTTTTTAATGCATTATATGGAACAGATTATACGGATCCGGAATTAATTGAAATTGTAACTTTGGAGAATGCTATTTACCGGAACATGAAAAATGATATTGCATTTGTGATGAATGGCGAGCTTTATATGTATGAGCATCAGTCAACTATTTCTCCCAATATGCCAGAACGTTTTTTGCAATATGTTACGAAAGAATTTGCTAAAATGACAGCACGCAAAAGTACATATTCAACACGGAAAATCAAGATACCTAAGCCACATTTTGTAGTGTTTTATAACGGAACAGAAGAAGATAGTGCAAACGAAATTTTACAGCTTTCTGACTTATATACTGGCATAGGCGATGATAATGAATTAGATCTTAAAGTGAGGAAAGTGAATATTAACTTGGGCAAGAATGATGATTTGCTAAGTAAATGCAAACCCCTGTCAGATTATATGCAGTATATTTCAAAAGTAAGAACAAAAGCAGAAACAATGAAACTAAGCCAAGCAGTTGGACAGGCTGTTAATGAGAGTATCAGCGAAGGAATATTAAGTGATTTTCTTACTAAATACAAAGCGGAGGCGATTGAAATGTCAATATTTGAATATGATGAAGAAAAAGAATTACGTTTATTAAAAGAAGAGATAAGAGAAATAGCAATTGAAGAAGGAATAGAGGAAGGTTTAAAGAAAGGAAAGGAACTAGGCTTGCAGAAAGGAAAAGAACTAGGCTTAAAGAAAGGAAGAGAACTAGGCTTGCAGAAAGGAAAGGAACTAGGCTTGCAGAAAGGAAAGGAACTAGGCTTGCAACAGGCAATTACAATGTGTATTGAATATCAGCTAAAGCAGGGAACTGTAAAAGAAGATATTATTGCACTGATTCAGAAAATGTTTAATCTGACATTTGACATGGCAAAAGAAATGGTGCTTTCAATAATTTAGATTAAATCAATAGAACACTCAGCAATAGGCACAGCAGGCATATGAACACGACACATTCGGAAATGGCGTTTTATTTGCATATATGATACAATATAAGAAAAGGGCAACCTTTAGAAAGAGAGGTAATAAAATGAAAAGGGAAATTATTTTCAAAATCTGTTCCATCATTTTAAGCTTTGCAATGGCAGCTTGCTTAGCACCTGGCAAAGTATCTGCGGATAGTTCATCCGACAAAGGCAATGGAACATATTCAAACCCAGTCATTTATGCAGATGTGCCAGATGTTAGTGTAATCCGTGTTGGCTCCACTTACTACATGGCAAGTACCACAATGCATATGTCGCCGGGTGTCCCAATCATGAAGTCAACAGACCTTGTCAATTGGGAGATTTGTAACTATGTGTATGACCGCATTGCAGAAAACAATGAGGCAAATTTAGCAAATGGTAAGAGCATGTATGGTAAAGGCTCCTGGGCTGCAAGTTTAAAATACAATAAAGGGACCTATTACTGCAGCTTTATGTCTTACACAACAGGCAAAACTTACATTTACCAGACAAAAGATATCGAAAACGGTTCCTGGACAAAGTATGAAATCAATGGTACTTACCATGATATGTCTTTGCTATTCGATACTGACGGCAGAGTATATATGCTTTATGGCGGTACTCAGATTAAATACGTTGAATTGAACTCTGATGTAACGGGCATTAAATACGGTGGTGCAAGCGGTACCTTATTTGATGGCTCCCGTTTGGTAGGACAAAGTTTATTCGAAGGTACTCAGGCAACCAAAATAAACGGATATTATTATGTATTTAATATTGCTTGGCCAAGTGGAAAACCACGTACAGAATACTGTTCTCGAAGCAAGTCTTTATATGGACCTTGGGAACATAAGATTGTCTTACAGACAAACTTCCAGGGCGCTGGTGTAGCACAAGGTGGTATTGTAGATACTCCAGATGGAAAATGGTATGCAATGATGTTTAAAGACAATGGTTCTGTTGGACGTTCCCCAGTTCTTGCTCCTGTGACATGGCAAAGCGACTGGCCAATGATTGGTTCCAATGGCACTAGCGTTTCTGCTGCTTATCAGATACCTTTGGCTGGAAGCGGAAGAAAAACCATCGTAAAATCGGATGAATTCGATGGCGTAAGCAGCGGAAAGACATGGAAGAATGGTTTAGGCTTAGTATGGCAGTGGAACCACAACCCAGACAACAATAACTGGTCTATTACACAACGTCCAGGGTATTTAAGATTAAAAAACGGCATGACAGCTAGTGCATTGCATACTGCTAAAAATACATTGACTCAAAGAACATATGGACCGACATGTTCCGCAAAAGTATGTATGGATGTCACAAACATGAAAAATGGCGATGTTGCTGGTTTAACAGCATTTGCTTACAGCTATGGTTATGTTGGCGTGAAAATGAATAATGGTTCAAAACAGATCGTTATGGTAAACGCTCCAAGTTCCAACCCTAACCAGATTGAAGCAGTAAACATTAATACAAATAAAGTGTATTTAAAAATTGAATGCAGCTTTGGAAGCGGTGACAAAGCAAACTTCTTCTATAGCTTAGACGGGAACTCCTGGAAAAAGATTGGTAACCAGTTAAATATGGTATATGATTTAACTCACTTTATGGGATACCGTTTTGGATTATTTAATTACGCAACACAACAGACAGGTGGTTATGTTGACTTTGATTTCTTTAGGGTTAGCGACCAGTTAAAAGGAGCAGGCTATGATCCGACAGAAAGTTCTGTAAATCCAAGTACAGCACCTGTTGTATCTGCAAATCCAAGCAAAGCGCCTATGGTTACTGGAACAGTTTCAGACGGTTTATACTACATTAAAAATGTAAATGCTCAAAAATATCTTCAGGTAAAAAGCAACACAGGAGCAGCTGGACAGAATGTTGAAATTAGTACTGGTACAGGAGCAGCTGGACAAAAATGGTATGTAACAAACACAGGTGATGGATATATTACTTTAACAAGTGCATTAGGAAACTTTATGCTTGATGTAGATAGAGGTTCTGCTGATGACGGCGCAAACATTCAGATTTATCATGGTTATTCCGGAGATTCCCAGAAATTCTTATTACAGAATACAGGAACTGCTGGAGTTTATACATTAGCAACGAAAGTAAGTAACGATTCTAAAAACTTGGATGTATACAATCATGGAAAAACAGATGGTTCCAATGTATGCCAGTGGTCATTAACTGGAAATCCAAACCAGCAATGGATTTTTGAAGCAGTAAACCCTGTTGTGCCTAGTATAGCTCCATCTGTAGCACCAAGTGTGGCACCATCGGTAGCTCCATCGGCAGTGCCAAGTACAGCTCCAAGCGTAGCACCAAGCGAAGAACCTTCTAAAGCACCAGTCGTTGATTCTGATATTTCATATCAGTATAAAGTTACAAGCGACTGGGGAAGCGGTTTCCAAGGCGAAATAGTAGTGAAGAATAACTCTAATAAAACATATAGCAACTGGCAGCTGACATTCAACTATAACAGCAGAATCAGCAGCCTTTGGGGTGCGGAATTTGCAGGTCAGACTGGATCAAAAGTTACAGTTAAAGGCCCATCATGGGATGCAAATTTAGCTCCTGGACAGTCTGTATCCATTAATTTTGTTGCAGACTTAGGCAGTGATAAAAATGCTCCAACAAATTATGTTTTAGGATAAAAAGAGTTCATTTTATATCTTTAATCTATACATAATAGGCAAAGCAAAACACGATTCCTCCTTTTCTTGGTATAATGATTCTTGTATCAAGTAAAAGGAGGAATTTTTAATGAAGCAATATAAGAAAATAATATCAAAATTCCTAATATGTGCCATGGCTACTAGTATGCTGCCAATGCCAGCAGTAAGCAATACTGCATCTGCAGCAGCTGTAGCGGTATCGGATGTCACAAAGGAAAGTGGAAGAGTTCAGATTTTTAAAGGACCAAAAGAAAGTTCAGCTTGGGCACAAGTTGCAACATTTGACTCTACAAAAAATTATGGAACATTTGATAATTCGATTATCAAAAAAGGTGGTTATTTTGAAGCAAATGTATCAGAGTCTAGCGAAGGTGTGCAAATGATTTTCCAAAGCTGGACAGGCGGAGCTGGATGGGCTATTGTAGAACCAAGTGAAATTATTACAAATGCAGACGGATCTTACTTGTTAAGATTCTGCTATGATGATATTGTTTCAAGCTATGGGTCAAAATTTGACTTAATTGATAGAATATATTTTAATACGACATGGAAGGCGATTACATTGAATTCATTAGATTATGTAACAGGAGATATGCCTGTACAGTCAACAAAACCAGCAGAAACTTCTAGTGCTCCTTCAACTGCGCCATCTGCTGCAGCAGAAGTTTCCAAAGAGCCAGCAGTATCTGCTGCACCTGTGGAAAGCAAAGAGCCAGCAGTGTCTGCTGCACCTGTGGAAAGCAAAGAGCCGGCAGTGTCTGCTGCGCCTGTGGAAAGCAAAGAGCCGGCAGTTTCCGTTGCACCTGTGGAAAGCAAAGAACCAGCAGTGTCTGTTGCGCCTGTGGAAAGCAAAGAACCAGCAGTATCCACAGCTCCTGTGAAAGATGCTGTAAATCTGTTTACTGGAAAGAGCAGTTTAACTACATATTCTACTGGAGGAAAAATTACAGCTAAGAAGAATGGCGGAACATTAGATCCAGCCATTATTAACAAAGATGGTTACTTTACCGTTCATTTTAATGGTTCCAGAACATCCTCCAATTTAGTATTTTCAAGCTGGACAGGTGGAGAAGGATGGGCTACTGTAAGTGCTACAGCCATTAAGAGAAATGGTTTTGATGATTTTACAGCTATTTATTCTTATGATACCATTGCAAAGGCTTATGGTACGGATTTCTCAACATTAGACGTGATTTACTTTGTTGCACAAGGAAATCCATATACCATTTTATCAGTTGACTATGTACCAAGTGGAGTAGATGCAGCTATTGCAAGCTGTTCTGTAACTCCTCCAGCAACAGAAGCACCAAGTTATGTAGCTGGCGACTTAAAAGAAAGAACATGCAAACCAGATGAAGAACACGTAAAAGTACTAGGAAGAACATATACCGATGCTAACGGTTCCAGATGGTTAAACAATCTTTGCTCTGGAGTAGAATTCACATTTACAGGAACAAAAGCATCCATTGATGTAACAGCAGTTGCCAATGAAGAAAAAAATCACTATGGACGTATTGCAATTTATGTAAATGAAAAACTAGTTGTAGATGATATGATTAAAACATTGAAGAAGACTTATGATTTCTATGAAAGTGATGAAGCAAAACCAGTATCAGTTAAGATCATGAGACTTTCTGAATCTGCTTACATTCCATTTTCCATAGATAATATCCAGGTTACTTCTACTGCAGCAATCCAGCCAGCAGCAAACCGTACACGGAAAATTGAGTTTATTGGAGATTCTATTACATGTGGTTATGGTGTAGATGAGCAAAACGCATCTTCAATGTTCTCTACAACCAATTCTGATGGTTCAAAATCCTATGCTTACAAGACTGCTCAGAAACTAGGTGCTGACTTTAGCATGTTTGCAGCAAGTGGTTTTGGTGTAATTTCTGGATATACAGGTGGAGATTTGAATACACTTCAGACAATTCCGCAATATTATGAAAGCCAGGGATTTAGCTGGTATACACTTCCAGATGGAAAACAGGCTATGGATATTCCTTGGGATTTTGATGTGGACGAACCAGATGCAATCGTAGTCAACTTAGGTACAAACGATAGTTCTTATACAAGAAATGATGAAGGTAAGAAAGCAGCATTTGTAAAAGCTTATGTAGCATTTTTAAAACAAATAAGAAGCAAAAATCCAAATGCAGCGATTTTCTGTACTTTAGGCATTATGGGACAGGATTTATATCCACAGATTGAAGAGGCAGTTTCTGCTTATACAAAAGAAACAGGTGATAAACAGGTATACACTTTACAATTTGATGTACAGAATATGAATGATGGTGTCTGTGTAGACTGGCATCCAACGGAAACAACTTATGAAAAAGCGGCTGATACATTAGTAGATTATATGAGTTATATTATGGGCTGGTAATAGAAATTTAGAAACCAAAAGGAAGTGCCCTTTAGCAATTTTTCAAATTGCTAAAGTGACACTTCCTTTTTTATATTTCTGAATATTTTTCATCATTCCTTTTCACACTAAAGAAGTATGAAGCAGAAAAGGAGGAATTGATATGGAATTTAATGTTGCCGAAGGAAAAGTAAAGAATAACGCAAGAAGTTTTAACACCAAAACACGAATTTCCCAAACAACAGCGGCATTGGCAGAGCACTATAAAGCCACACCTGAAGCTAATGTAACAATACCAAGTGGCGAAGCAGTGTCAGAGGCCAAGGACTGGGTTGATAACGGAAGTAAATTATAAGAAAAGGAGACATTATGGGGAAAAAGACACTAACGGTAGACGGTAATACTGCGGCAGCATACGTTGCATATGCTTACACAGAAGTCGCCGCCATTTATCCAATCACACCATCCTCTACTATGGCAGAGGTAGTAGACGAGTGGGCCGCCAATGGACAGAAAAACATATTTGGCCAGACAGTAAATGTAGTAGAAATGCAGTCAGAAGCTGGTGCGGCAGGAACATTTCACGGTTCTTTGCAGGCAGGAGCTTTAACCACTACGTTTACAGCATCTCAAGGTCTTCTGCTCATGATACCAGATATGTATAAAGTTGCAGGAGAACTTCTGCCAGGTGTATTTCATGTAAGTGCACGTGCCTTAGCAGCACAGGCATTAAGCATATTCGGTGACCATCAGGATGTAATGGCAGCAAGACAGATTGGCTGTGTCATGTTAGCATCCAGTTCCGTACAAGAAGTAGCAGACATAGCACCAGTGGCGCATTTAGCCGCTTTAAAAGGCCGACTTCCCTTTATACATTTCTTTGATGGATTTCGTACATCCCATGAAATACAGAAAATTGAAGTATTAGATTACGAAGATTATGCCAATTTACTTGACCAGAATGCTTTCAATGAATTTAGAAAACATGCTTTGTCACCTAGCAATCCTGTGACAAGAGGAACTGCACAGAATCCAGATATCTATTTCCAGACAAAAGAAGCTTCCTCACCATTTTATGAAAAAATCGCTGGAATTGTAGAAGAGTATTTTGATAAAATCAATACCTTAACAGGCCGCAAATATGGATTATTTAATTACTACGGAGCAAAAGACGCCCAGTATATCATCATAGCAATCGGCTCCGTTTGCGAGGCTATTGAGGAAACAATCGACTATTGTAACAGTCAAGGTAAAAAATACGGTCTTGTAAAAGTCCATTTATACCGTCCTTTCTCTATGGAGCATTTCTTAAAATGTATCCCAGATACGGTAAAAAAAGTGGCTGTACTTGACCGAACCAAAGAACCAGGATCTGTTGGGGAACCGCTATATTTGGATGTCGTAAACAGTTTCTTTCAAATGGGAAAACATCCCGATATTATAGGAGGCCGTTATGGACTTGGTTCAAAAGATACAACTCCTAGCGATATTAAAGCAATATTTGAAAATTTAGAAAGCCAGAATGCAAAGAACCGGTTTACCATTGGCATTAATGATGATGTCATGCACACTTCATTAGAAGTAAAAGAACGAATTGTAACAGAAGATCCGAATACCGTTCGCTGTATTTTCTGGGGACTTGGTTCTGATGGTACGGTAGGAGCCAACAAACAGGCTATTAAGATTATTGGCGACAATACAGATAAATACGTGCAGGCTTATTTCGCTTATGATTCCAAAAAATCTGGTGGCCTGACTAAGTCTTATCTGCGTTTTGGAGATACTCCAATTAGAGCCACATATCTTATTGAGGAAGCGGACTATATCGCCTGTCACAATCCGTCTTATGTGCATACCTATGATTTAACAAAAGGATTAAAAGAAGGCGGAACATTTGTACTCAATTGCAGATATAACAAAGAGGAATTAGATAGCCACATTCCAGCCCGTTTAAAACGGGCTTTAGCAAAGAAAAAAGCAGAATTCTATATTGTTGACGCCATACAGATAGCAGAAGATATCGGACTTCGTAATCGCATTAGCATGGTTATGCAAGGGGTATTCTTCAAATTAAATGGCATTCTTCCAGAAGATAAAGCCAAAGATCTTCTTAAGAAATCCGTAGAGAAAATGTTCCGGAAAAAGGGCGAACAGATTATAGAAATGAATTGCAAAGCCCTAGAAGAAGGATTTGCAAAAGTTATACCAGTTGACATTCCGGCTGACTGGGAAAATGCAGAGGATAGCCAAAAGCCTCACGTGGAAGAACCAGAATTTATCAAAAATATCTTAAGACCTATGGAACGTCAAGAAGGAGAGCTGCTTCCTGTCAGTGCATTTAACGGAATGGAAGATGGAACTTTTCCAAATGGTACCGCTGCATACGAAAAACGTGGTGTGGCAGTAAATGTACCAGAATGGATCATAGAAAACTGTATTCAATGTAACCAGTGTTCCTATATTTGTCCACATGCAACTATTCGGCCATTTTTATTGACCGAAGAAGAACAGAAAAAGGCTCCTGCAAGTTTTGAGACAAAAAAAACAATTGAAAAGAAATTGGGAAACTTTGGTTACCGCATTCAATTAGATCCTATGGACTGTACTGGATGTGGAAACTGTGCTGACATCTGTCCTGCCAAGCCAAAGGCACTTGTTATGAAAAAACTTGCAACACAGACAGAAAAAGAAGTTCCAAACTGGGAATATGCCATTGGAAAAGTATCTAGAAAGGACGATTTATTTGCTGGGAACACTGTAAAAGACACCCAGTTTAAAATGCCTTATCATGAATTTTCAGGAGCTTGTGCTGGATGTGGAGAAACCCCATATATTAAACTTGTAACACAGCTCTTTGGTGATCGCATGATGATTGCCAATGCTACAGGCTGTTCCTCAATCTGGGGTGCTTCCGCACCATCAACACCATATACAGCAGATGAAAATGGAAAAGGACCAAGCTGGGCCAATTCTTTATTTGAAGATAACGCAGAATATGGTCTGGGTATGCGGTTAGGAATCAAGCAGATACGTGACCAGATTGCAATATCTATGGAACACTTAATAAATAGAACTAGTGACGAAACTTTAAAGCAGGCATGTGAAAAGTGGCTAGAATCCAAAGAAGAAGGAGAGGCATCCAAGAAGGCAGCAAAGGCTATCGAACAGGCTCTTGCCAGTTATTCTCCAGAAAATCCAGAAGAACAGCAATGGATTATGCACATTGCAAGACATTCCAAATACCTTGTAAAACCTTCTCAATGGATTCTAGGTGGTGATGGATGGGCTTATGATATTGATTATGGAGGACTAGATCATGTTTTAGCAAGTGGAGAGGATCTTAATGTATTGGTATTCGATACAGAGATTTACTCCAATACAGGTGGACAGGCTTCAAAATCAACTCCAGCAGCGGCAATTGCAAAATTTGCTACTTCTGGCAAACGGACACGCAAAAAAGATTTAGGACGGATGATGATTACTTATGGAAATGTTTATGTAGCACAAGTTTCTATGGGAGCAGATAAAAACCACGTCTTAAAAGTGATTCGTGAAGCAGAAGCTTACAAAGGTCCATCGCTTATTATTGCATATGCACCTTGTATCAATCATGGTATCAAGGAAGGCATGGGACGAAGCATAGCTAATATGGCCCAGGCAGTTGCCTGTGGATACTGGCATTTATGGAGATATAATCCTGAGTTAAAAGCAGAAGGAAAGAATCCATTTACCTTAGATTCTAAACCGCCAAAAGACAGTTTCCGGGACTTTATCATGGGACAGGTCCGTTATACGGCACTTATGAAACAGTCTCCAGAAAAGGCAGAAGAACTGTATGAGTATACGGAGCAGATGGCAAAAGAACGATACGAAGAGTATTTAAGATTAGCAGGAAAAGAATAATCAGAAAATGCCTCAAGGGTGAAAATCACTTTTGAGGCATTCCTTATATCTGGCTTTTGTGTTAGAATACTATTGAGGTGAATAAAATGGCAAAAGACAATCGTGATAAAAAGGGAATGCGACGAATTCATTATGTGCCAGATTATGTAGTATTTGACTTAGAAACAACTGGAGTCAGTGTGTATAAAGATGATATTATCGAAATTTCCGCAGTGAAAGTACAAAATGGTTCTGTAATAGATACCTTTTCTACATTAGTTAATCCATTAAGACCAATTCCAAAAGAAGCTACTATGGTAAATGGCATTACAGATGAAATGGTAGCAGATGCACCTGTATTGCAAGAAGTTCTTCGGGAATTTCTGGCATTTATCGGCAATTCTGTATTAGTAGGCCATAACATTCAAAGTTTTGATATGAATTTTATATACGATGCTTCTATGAAGTTATACAATATTCCAATAGAAAATGATTTTATCGATACTTTGCATATGGCAAGAAAATGCCTTCCAAAGTTAAGCCATCACAAGCTTGTGGACATAGCAGAGTATTTTGGCATCAGCAGTGAAGGCGCCCATCGAGCGTTAAATGACTGTATTATGAATCAGTTATGTTATGAAGAATTAGGGAAACTGCAGGCAGATATTCCGGTTGTAATCTGTCCAGGCTGTGGCGCAGAAATGGTTAAAAGAGCGGGAAAGTTTGGTGAATTCTATGGCTGCAGCAATTATCCAAATTGCAGGCAGACCAAAAACATAAAAGACATATAGCATAAAACAGGCAGATGAAAATTCTCATCTGCCTGTTTGTGTCTCAGTATATGGATTATTCTACAACATATTCAAAATCATCTGCAAGAGCACCTTCGCCTTGGAAACCAAAGCTTGTGAATGCACCAGCGGAAAGATTGGAGTTCCATGTCATTGGAGTGATTACATAATAATCATCTGTTTCTTCCACATCTGCACACCAGATATTTGTAATTTTAAAGCCGTCTTTTTTAATTTTTACAGTCCAGTCTTCTACAGCTTCATCAGAAGTATTGGTTACAGTAAAGCTTCCTGTAAATCCAGTAGCCCAAGAACCAATGCTGCTTGTCAATGTAAGATCTGGAACAGCAGCAGAAGTATTTTTAAGGATAAGTGTCTGGTTTTCACCTTCGCTAAATACAAAGGTTAATTCAGATTTAGAAGTTTCTAAAGTAGCGAGGAAGCTGTTTGCAAATACAATTGCGTCTTCATCTACTTCAAAGTCCGTACCTTCTTTTAATTCAATCTTACCGAATTGAATTGTTTTAATTGTATTTCCATTCCATTGAACACTTACTTTTGCATCTTCACCAGTAGTAGCATCAAAAGGAACCATTTTGTCTTTTAATTTAGAATTAGGAATTGTTTCAGTAACTTTAATCTTTAATACGGCATCATTTCCCTGATTAAACTGGAATGTTAAAGTCTCGGAACCAACTGGTAATGTAGCTAAATATGCTTTAGAAATTGTAACAGCAGAACCATCTACTGTATAGTCCGTACCTTCAGTTAAAGCAGCAGAACCATTTACAATGGCTTCTAAAGTGTTGCCATATAAAGCCATATCAATTATAAGATCAGCCTGGGCTCTTTTTTCAAATGCAGCATTCGCTGGTGTGATAAGAGAATTTGGAGCTGTAAATACCGCATTTACAATGAAAGAAGCTTGCGTTTCATCTGTAAACAAAACAGTAATTTCATTGGCACCAACAGGCAGATTTGCTAAAAATGCTTTCTTGATTGTTACTACATTTCCATTTACCACGTAATCTTTATCAGCTGTTAAACTAGCAGTACCAGCTTTAATTGCTGTAATATTAAAATCAGCAGCATTAATTGTAAAGGATACATCATCTTGTGCAGCAGGATATTTATTGAAGGTTGCACTTGCTGGACTAATAGCAGTTACAGGGCTTGTATCGCCAATAGCAATTGCAAGAACGGGATCCACATTTTCGTCATAATCAAATACAAGATTTGCTGTTTCGCCTGTCATTAAAGTACATAAATAGTTTTTAGAAATCGTGATTACATCACCATCTACGGTGTAATCTGCACCTTTGATTAAAGTAGTTTTGCCATTTTTAATTGCAAGTAAAGTATTTGCTTTTGGAGCTGTTTCGATAGTTAAATCAGCACGTAAAGCAGGATTTTTATCAAATACGGCAACAGTAGGATTAATGTCTGCGCTTAATTCGGATTCTGGTCCATATACACCAACTTCAAAAATGGAGTTACCCCATTCGTAGTTCTTTCTTTGCATACAGTTAATACGAACATAACGTCCAGAGGCTTCAATATCAATTGTATCTGTTCCGCCTTTGCAGCTATAGGTTGTGTAAGCATCTTTCCAGTCTTTGTTATCATCTGAAACCTGAATCTTATACTGAGATGCATAAGCTGCTTCCCAGACAATGATTACTTGTTTTAATTCTTTTTTGGCACCTAAGTCAATTGTAACATAGGCAGGACTTGTAGAAGTAGAAGCCCATCTAGTAGTTAAATTTCCGTCCGTGATGTATTTACCAGCATAGTCAGCACTTTCCATGGAGGTTTCTGTAACTGGCTTTCCAAGTGCTAAGTTGCCAGCAGGAAGTCCTTTGGAAGGCATTTTAGGAGGCAGATTGGTCAGCATAGAAGCTGGTCTTACCGAAAGATTTTTTACACTGTATTCACTTGTAAGACAGATTTCAGTACCATAATCATTTAATGTTTCATAAGTCCCATCTGCTGTCATGTCAAGGAAATCCTGTGGGTTGTTACCAGGACCCCATGACCATGCGATGTAACCGATGTCTAATTTCGCACATTGTTCCATAATTGTTTTGTAAGGAATCTGGCCTTGTTTATTGGTTTCCCATTGGTTACCGAATTCTCCAACTACAACTGGAAGGTTCATTTCAACAGATTCGTTTAACTCATCAATAACTTCTTGTGCATTATGGCCATACATTGCAGGCCACCACATATGTACAGATAATAAAATATTTTTATCTGGGTCAACCTGAATTAAATCTGGACCACAAGCTTGTAAAATATTGATATCCTGTCCCCAGGAAGAACCATCAATCATCAAAGGTACATGAATACCAGCTTTACGGATTCTTAAAATTGCTTCGCTATAATCTTCTGTAAATTGTGCATTGGTAATGGTACCGTCACCAACTTCGTTCCCAATGTTAAGAATCAGATATTCCTGATGTCTGATTAAAACAGCAGCAATATCTTCTTTTGTCCAGTAGTCAACTAGTTTAGGAAGCATGTCCCATTTACCAGTACCATCATGAACTTCGATTACAGGAATCATATGTTCTTTACGGCAGTTCGTAAGTACAGTATCAAGATCTTCTGCTGTATCGTCAATACTCCAAGTAATACGAACAACATTTGCACCCGTTTTGGCAATTTCCTTAAATGCAGGATCCCCATCTTTATCTGTCCAGGTACACATTTTGTTTAAGCCATATAACGTTACTTTTTCTCCTTGGTTATCGTATAAAAATCTTCCTTCTACACGAAAACCAGGGTGGTTTTTATCTGTAGCTGCTTTTACTCCAGATACATCAGGAGCTATTATAAAGAAGAAAAGTGCAGCTAGAATAGCTAGATAACATCTCTTTTTCATGGTATCAATCCTTTCCATTAATTATTGTTATTTGTTTTTTCCATGACTAGGCAAGATAGAAGAACCATAAAAGTTTGCGTGAGGAATCATGTTTCTTCCGTTCCATGCACAAGTCATGGCATAATTGTAAAATACTTTAGAAAGATTTCAATTTTATTTGCATAACATGTATGGAAAATACCAATAAATTGTATAGTTCGTCATTTACAAAGAGGTGAAAAATGGGATAATTCAGATTCTCTTATTGGAAGATTCTTTTGGAAATGTTATAATGAAAAACAAGTGAAAAAATTAGAATAGGAATAATAGGGGAAACAAAAGAAGGGAGAGAATATATGAGTATTGACCAAAGTACCTTTCACAAGCAGCAAGAACGAGCAAGTCAGAGACGGTATATCGCCATGAAACGCCGCCAGAAAAAAATACGCAGAATAAAAAGAAGGTTACGCAGATTATGTGTCATAGCATGTCTGGTCGTTTTCTGTGTAGCTGGAAGACAGGTAGTGAAGAGGCAGGATTCGTTTCATATTGATTTGAAACACTTAGAGCAGACAGCAAATGAACCAGAACATAGCTCCAAAAAACAGCCTGTAAAAACCAGACGGTACGCAAAAGAAGAAGTAAACAGCGCTCTTGAAGTTATGGCACATGCTTCCAGCAAGTATCAGAAAATCTATGAAAACAAAGAGAACTATCCAGAGGATTTGCTTCTTGCTTTGTGCAACAATGATGAAATGCTGGATTTTGTTTTGGGTTATCCTGATGGTTCATCTGATAAGGCAATAAAGCTTTCTAAAAAGGAATTAAAGGCGTCCGTTCCGCTATTTCTTCAATGGGATAAACGATGGGGATATGCCTCTTACGGCAACAGCTGTATTGGAATCTCTGGCTGTGCACCAACCTGTATTTCTATGGTGGCTGTTGGCTTGACAGGCAATGTAAATGCTACACCAAGAGAAGTTGCACAGTATGCTTCTGATAAAGGATATTATCTGGATGGAACAGGCACACAGTGGAGTTTTCTTTCCGAGGGTGGTGAACAATTCGGCATTCACGGAAGAGAATTAGGTCTTGATAAAAAGCAGATAGAAGGCCACTTAAAAGAAGGACATCCTATTATATGCAGCATGGGACCGGGCGATTTTACCACACAAGGGCATTTTATTGTTCTTACTGGTTTAGAAGATGGCAAAATCACAGTGAATGACCCTAACAGCAGACAGCGAAGCTGCATATTATGGGATTATGATACATTAGCAAAACAGATGAAGAATCTTTGGGTTTATACAGCCTGATAGTGATGAAAGGAGTAAAACAATGAATATAGCAGATATGTTTAAGGAAGATAGAACCGTACTTTCCTATGAGGTTTTCCCTCCAAAGGGGGATAAACCCATTGAAAGCATTTATGATACATTGGATGAACTAGGCAAGTTAAGGCCGGATTTTATTAGTGTTACATACGGCGCTGCCGGAAATGTCGCCAATACTGATACGATTGATATTGCTGGTTATATCCAGAAAAAATACAGCATTCAGTCCATAGCACATTTAACATGTGTCCATGCAAGTTTTGAAAATATAGATCGTATTCTTGGTGATCTGCAGTCTAGAGGTGTTGACAATATTCTTGCATTGAGAGGGGATATTGTAAAGGGAATGGAGCCAAAAAAGGATTTTCTTCATGCTTCAGATCTGGCAAAATATATTATGGATAAAGGTGGCTTTCATGTTTCTGGAGCCTGTTATCCAGAAGTCCATCAAGACGCCAAAAATGCAATTGAAGATATCAAGAATCTGAAAATAAAAGTAGATGCAGGTGTGAATCATCTGATTTCTCAATTATTTTTTGATAATACGGTGTTCTATCATTTTGTTGAGAAAGCCCGCATTGCAGGAATCAATGTGCCTATAGAAGCAGGAATCATGCCTGTAACCAATAGAAAACAGATAGAACGAATGGTTACTATGTGTGGAGCATCACTTCCTACAAAGTTTGTAAAAGTAATGCAGAGATTTGACGGGAACCCAGAAGCTATGAGAGATGCAGGAATTGCCTATGCCATTGATCAGATTATTGATCTTGTGGCAAATGGCGTAGACGGAATTCACATTTACACGATGAACAATCCATATGTGGCAAGGAGAATATCGGAAGGGGTTGAAAGCATTGTAAGGGGAAGAGCATAACCATGAAAATACAATATTTATTTACCGAACGTGCACATCTGATGTGCCCCAATATGTACTTTGGAATTGCTGCATGCCTAAATGCAGCTTATGATAACAATAAGATAAAAAGCACCATTGAAAGTCTATCCGATGCTCATCCATTTCTAAAAGCATTACTTGGCTATGAGAAAAATACCAATCAGTATTTTTACAATATTACGGACACAAACCAGATAACTTGGATTCCCATAGAGCAAGAATGGAATGGTTTAGAAGATCCAGACATTATGAAACAATACCAAAAAGCAACCAGAAATGACTGGAACCTGTTTACAGAAGGTATGCTGAAAATGTATACATGGAAGGCAAAAGAACAAGTTGGCGTTTTATTTGTATTTCATCATCTGCTTGCAGATGGCAGAGGTGGACTGGGACTTGTAAAAGAATTCTCAGAACTTTATGTAAATGGCAAAAAACCTTTGTATGTAGAAGAAAGCCTGATTCAGCAAAACAGCGATCTGCCTAAGTCCAGTGAACTTAAAGGGATTAGTAAATGGCTTATCTGGCGGAGCAATAAAAAATGGCGCAAGGAGCAACATCTGCTTTCTTATGAAGACTATCATACATTTGCAGATGTCTTTCTAAAAAAGGACCTTGTCATACATACAATACAAATACTTCCTGAGAATGAATTATCCAGCATTCAAAAAAAGTGCCATCAAAACAAGGTATCTATAAACGATTATCTTATGGCAAAAATGTATCTGGAAGAACATATTAATAAAATCATTATAGCAAGTGATATCCGAAAACAGTTACCCTGTTATCAAGACGGGGCACTTGGCAATTATTCCACTGCATTTAGCGTGAACTACAAAGGAAAACGCAAAGATGTTTTTGAAGCAGCAAAGAAGGTACATAGCCTTGTACAGAGGGTATTAGAAAATAATTCCTCTCTATACCTTACCCTTGCCTGTTATGGAATTATGGAACCTGGACTTTTAGACGCAGCTGCGGTTTCTGCTCTTGGAGGGTTTCATAGTGAAGCAGGAGCATTTGTGGGTGGCATCATGTTTGGCTACCAAAAGCGTTCAGGATACAGCATAACTAACTTGGGAAAAATTTCGAGTACTGCAATTGGCCAGGCAATGTTTATTCCTCCAGCATCCCCTGCAATTAAGAAAATTCAAGGGGTTTTAACTGTTAACGGAACAATGACAATATGCAGCAGCGAAAGAGAATAAGATAGTATTGCAATTAGGCACTATGAATCATTAAGCTGTTGTGATAAGATAAATGGTAAATTAGTTAAAATGTAAGGATACGATTATTCCTGTATTGGATGGCAAAAGGGCTGGTGAAATTGTGAAAAGCGAATATAAAACAAAACCTAGAAATCGGATAATAGAATACTTAAAGCAAAATGCGGATATAAAATTTACCGCAAGAGATATTTACAATAAGCTTGAGAAAGATGGAGAAACCATTAACCGGGCGACTGTATACCGGAATCTGGAACGGTTATATCAGGAAGGCAAACTGATCCGCTATAAGGAAAGCGATTCTAACGCTACCTGTTATCAGTATTCAGAAAATCACGGACAATGCAATCATCATATGCACGCACAATGCACGGAATGCGGGAAAATATTTCATCTGAACAAGGAATTTGTTGAGGAATTCGAGGAAAAAGTACATTTGGTATATGGTGTTGATGTAGATTGCAGTAAGACCGTAATTGTTGGTAAATGTAATGAATGCAAAAAATAACTGCCACTTTAAATAACTTATGTGATAAGCCACATAGGTTATTTTTTTGATTTTTGGACATAAAAAATAGTTGCCTATTGACAATTTGTTTCATAGCTGTATAATAAAATGCGAATGTGTCGCATATTAAAAAGGAGGAGAAACGCATATGTCATTAAGAGAGGTACCCGTAGTATTAATTACAGGCTATTTAGGTTCTGGAAAAACTACATTGATGCAGCATATCTTACAACAGGAAAATAGAAAGTCTGCACTTATAGTCAATGATATGGGAAGCATCAATATTGATGCCTCACTATTAAAAAAAACAGGAAACCAAGTTGTACAGGTAGAAATGGTGGAAATGCAAAATGGCTGTATCTGCTGTACGTTAAAAGATGAATTTATGAATGAAATTGAAAGATTAGCTGCTGATAGAAGTATAGAAGCTATTTTTGTAGAGGCGTCAGGAATAAGTGAACCTTCCTCTATTGCCGGAGCCTTCGTTGGATATGAGGAACAGACGCCTGATACCAGAGTTTATCTAAAAACTGTTGCGTCAGTTGTAGATGTGGACAGAATTTATCGGGAATTTCTGCATGATTTAGAGTCAGAGGAGGAAGCAGAAGACGGCGATATTATTAATCTGATTATGGATCAGATCGAATTCTGCAATGTACTTCTGCTTAACAAGACGGATTTACTATCAGATGCGCAGATACAAGAAGTGAAAGCTGCCCTTCGTAACATTCAGCAGGAGGCTGAAATAATTCCTTGTGTGCAAGGCAAAGTAGAATTAGATGCATTACTAGATAGAGAAGATTTTGATTTTGAAGATGTCTTGGCTTCAAGCAGTGTACAAAAGGCTTTGAATGAATGTGAGCCCGATGATGAAAATGCCTGCGTTGATGAATATGGAATATCCTCCTTTGTATTTGAAGAAAGGGCTCCGTTTAACAGAACAGCCTTTCGTAAACTGATAGAAAACTATCCAGAAACTCTGATTCGCTCCAAAGGATACATCTGGTTTTCTGATGACTATAAACATGTTCAGTTATTTGAGCAGGCGGGAAGAAATGCATCTATCACAGAACTTTCAGAGTGGATGGCGGCCTGGTCTGAAAAAGAACTTAAGGCTCTTGAGGAAGAATATCCAGACATACGTGATGACTGGGATGAAATATATGGAGACCGGGTAAATCAGCTTGTCTTTATCGGAAAAGGATATGAAAAAGCAGAAATACTAAAACTAGTAAATGACTGTATCGAACAAAATAATAGCTGTACGGGATAGAAAGAACCAGCACCTTCAGCCAGATAGAGTTGACTTAAAAACCAGTTTTTTGTATCATAAAGGAAAAAGCATATCCTGTTTCAGGGTAAAGGGAGGTTTTTATGTCTAAAAAATTAGTAGCCTATTTCAGTGCAAGTGGAATAACAAAAAAAACAGCTAATATGATTGCTGAGGCATCTGGTGCTGATTTGTATGAGATTACACCTAAAGTGCCATATTCACAGGCTGATTTAAATTGGATGGATAAGCAGTCCAGAAGCAGCATTGAAATGAAGGATAAGAAATTCCGGCCTGAGATGATAAAAAAGGATATTTCAATGGATGCATATGATGAAATCCTATTGGGTTTTCCTATCTGGTGGTACGTTGCCCCTACCATCATTAATACGTTTTTAGAATCCTATGACGTATCAGGAAAGAAGATAATATTATTTGCTACATCTGGCGGAAGCGGATTCGGCAATACTTTAAAAGAATTACAGGTATCCGCACCAGATGCCAGAATATCCGAAGGAAAAATTCTTAATCGTGCATCCAGACAGGATATAGAAAATTGGGTAAAAACACTCTAATCTCCATTACAGCATCATTTTGGATAATGCCACAACTCATGATACAATACCCTATAACCGTTACGATTGATGTATCTGAATTTGGAAATAGATAACCATTTAACGATTTAACTTGACATATGTCAGAATAGATAGTATACTTAATCTGACATATGTCAAGTTTGATTAATGGAGGAAAAATATGCCCAGAACACCAAAGTGCAGGAAAATATATAGTTTTCCAGATTATTACAATTTCATTCCTGAAGAGGCTGAAAAAGAGAATATTGAAACCATAAGGCTGTCTCTTGATGAGTATGAGACTATAAGACTATTGGATTACGAGAATTTAAACCAAGAAGAATGCGCTGCCAGGATGGGTGTTGCAAGGACGACAGTAACGGCCATGTATGAGAATGCAAGGAAGAAGCTGATCCGTGCTGTTGTTGAGGGTAAGAGGCTTTCTATAGCAGGAGGCAATATCGAAATTGACAGAGAGAGAACTATTTTAAATGTAAGTATGAATGAAAAAGGAGATAATGCGATGAGAGTAGCAGCAACTTATGATAATGGTAATATTTTTGGACATTTTGGAAGAACAGAGAAGTTTAAGGTTTATGATATTGAGGATGGGAAAGTAGTCAGTTCCCAGATTCTTGGAACTAACGGAGAAGGCTGTGGAGCACTGGCAGGCATTCTTAATATTGCAAAAGTCGATGCACTTATCTGTGGAGGAATTGGTGGAGGTGCCCAGAGAGCACTTCAGGAAGCTGGAATAAAGCTCTATGCAGGTGCAAGCGGAAGTACAGATGATGCGGTTGCTGCCCTGATTGCAGGAACACTTAATGCAAGTGGCGAAGCTAACTGTGACCATCACGACCATGAGCACAGTGAAGGTCATTCGTGTGGACATGGAGGTTGTCACCATTAATGGGTCTATTGGATTTTTAAAATAAATGATAAAAAGATTGTTGAAGTATTTAATACAGAAAATAATCTATCCGTAGATTCCATTAAAGGGGTATATGACTTTATCGAAAATGATCGATATAACAGATTTAGACACCTTATTGATACAAAATTTCCTAATAGTGTTAATGGAAGGAACTACTCAGCGTCATGGAGAAATGGAGCCAGTATCAAGACATTTAGCGAATTATATGATTGATGAGGATGAGAATGCATACTGTACTTTTGTGTCTGATAATTTACGGTTTTACTACGAATGACAAAGTGATAATTTTATAGTGTAAAAATAAAGTAGTCGGGGTAGTAAGGGTAGTATTTTAAAGATAGGAATCCTCATCAAATACTTCTTCATCAAAGGGGCAAGTGCATATTTT
Source organism: [Clostridium] polysaccharolyticum (assembly GCF_900111595.1). Classification (GTDB taxonomy): domain Bacteria; phylum Bacillota; class Clostridia; order Lachnospirales; family Lachnospiraceae; genus Clostridium_AI; species Clostridium_AI polysaccharolyticum. Next base: position 73,351 of record NZ_FOHN01000010.1, read on the forward strand.
AACATTGGGATAAAGAAAATGAGAAGGCTGGCAGAAGATAATGATAGAGAATTTGCCTTGTACTTTGGTAATAAGTTTCTTATCTGTAGACCCAAGTTTGAGGAGTATTTGCTGAGCCTGATGCAGAAACCGAGTGGTGATGGCGGAGACAGTGATGAGAAAAAATAAGTAATAAGTAAGAAATGAAGGAGTCGGGAAACCAGCTCCTTTTTAATATTGTATGGCTTTGTACTCTTTATTTGACATTATAAGGTTTTGCTTCGATAACAGAATCATCAGAGATGTCTTTAGAGTGCACTAAAGGGTAGCTTGTCATAACAAAGGCGGATAAGGTGATGGATGATTTTTGCATGAAATATAAATAGATAACAATAAACTATATTGAAATGTTAATTTATGGGTGGTATACTTTAAAAGATTTTTAAGCGTTTTGAAATTGATGTTTGGGTACAAGAGTGGTAAGAGTGCTATTGATGAGTAAGTCCTATTTATGGTGCTGCAAATATGAAATGATAAGTAGAAAGGATTGTTGGTTTATGGCAGATAAGAATACAGCTGCTATAGGATTTGAAAAACAAATATGGGATGCTGCATGTGTTTTACGAGGGAATATGGATGCATCAGAGTATAAAAGCGTAGTTTTGGGATTGATTTTTTTAAAATATATTTCAGATAGATTTGATGAGAAATACAAGGAACTTGTTGAGGAAGGAGACGGGTTTGAGGAAGATATTGATGAATATACATCAGAGGGTATCTTCTTTGTACCAGATGGAGCACGCTGGAGTGAGATAGCCGCAAAAGCTCACACTCCTGAGATTGGTACAGTTATTGATAATGCTATGCGTGCTATTGAAAAGAAAAATAAGAGACTTAAGGACATCTTACCTAAGAACTTTGCTCGTCCAGAGCTTGATAAAAGAAGATTAGGTGATGTTGTAGATCTTTTTACTAATATACAGATGATAGAACATGGAAGTGAAAAGGATATTCTTGGACGTACTTATGAGTATTGCCTTTCTATGTTTGCAGAGCAAGAAGGAAAACGTGGTGGAGAGTTCTTTACACCTTCATGTGTTGTACGTACTTTAGTTGAAATCTTAAAACCTTTCAAGGGACGTGTATATGATCCATGCTGTGGGTCAGGTGGTATGTTTGTACAGTCAGCGAGATTTGTTGAAAACCATAGTGGTAATATCAATAACATCTCTATATATGGTCAAGATTCTAACCCTACTACATGGAAGATGGCACAGATGAACCTTGCTATCAGAGGTATAGAGCCAGACCTTGGCAGTTACTCTGCAGATACATTTTTGGATGATCGTCATCCAGCACTAAGAGCAGATTATATTATGGCAAATCCACCGTTTAATCTTAAGGATTGGGGTGCTGATAAGTTAAAGAATGATGTTAGATTCCAGTATGGTATGCCACCAAAGAATAATGCCAACTTTGCATGGTTACAGCATATGATTTATCACCTTGCACCAGCAGGACGTATAGGAATGGTACTTGCTAATGGATCATTGTCATCACAGACAGGTGGTGAAGGTGATATCCGTAAGAATATAATAAATGCTGATTTGGTAGAGTGCATAATAGCAATGCCTACCCAGTTGTTCTATACGACTCAGATTCCGGTATCACTTTGGTTCATCAATAAGCAAAAAAAACAAGCAGGTAAGACCCTGTTTATAGATGCAAGAAAGATGGGAACCATGGTAAGCCGTAAACTTCGTGAACTTACCGATGAGCATATAAAGAAACTTGCAGATACTTATACAGCATTTACAGAGGGAACACTAGAAGATGAAAAAGGTTACTGTGCAGCAGTTGAAACGGCAGAGATAGAAAAACAGGACTACATTCTTACTCCAGGACGTTATGTAGGGATTGAGGAGCAAGAGGATGATGGTGAGCCATTCGAGGAGAAGATGGACCGTCTTACATCAGAGCTCTCAGAGATGTTTGCAAAGAGCCATGAGTTAGAAGATGAAATCAGAAGAAAGTTGGGGGCGATAGGGTATGAAATATAAAAGATATGTAATTTCTGATTTGCTTAGCGAAATATCTATGGGGCCTTTTGGATCAAATATAAAGAAAGAATGTTTTGTTGATGCAGGAATTCCAGTGCTTAATGGAAGTAATTTAGCAGATGTTGCTATGAATGATGATGCGTTTAGATATGTAACAGAGGAGAAAGCAGATTCACTGGGAAAAGCAAATGCAAGTAGAGGTGATGTTGTTGTAACACATCGAGGGACTCTGGGGCAAATATCATTTATTCCATCTAATTCTATGTACGAGAGGTATGTTATTTCACAAAGTCAATTTAGGTTTAGGTGTAATGAAAAAGTTCTACCGGAATATTTAGTATATTATTTTCATACTAGAAAGGGTCAACATGATTTGCTTTCAAATGCTTCACAGGTTGGAGTACCTGCTTTGGCGAGAGCTACGACAACATTTCAACAGCTAGAAGTAGAGATACCAGAGATAGAAGTACAAAGGAAGATTGTTGGCATCCTGGAATTGCTAAGAAATAAAATAGAACTTAATAAAGAAATAAATAAGAATTTACTTCAACAAATGGAATCTATATATAAAGCATGGTTTATTGACTATATTCCATTTAATGGAAAACGCCCAATTAATTGGGAAAAAACCAGTATTTATACAATAGCAAATATTATATATGGAGCACCATTTGCTTCAAAGCTGTTTAATACAGATGGTGAAGGCGTTCCTATTATACGTATTCGTGATCTTAAGGAACAAGCCTTTGTCACCTATACTACTGAAAAACACCCTAAAGGGCACTTGATACAGCCAGGTGACATTGTTGTTGGTATGGATGGTGAATTTCGTCCATATATATGGGGAAATACTGAGGCTTGGCTTAATCAGCGAGTGTGTATTTTTAAAAACATACGACCTAAAGGCAAGGCGTTTGTTTTATTCACGATTAAACCACTTTTGTTCAAAATTGAGCAGACTCAGGTTGCAACAACAGTTATTCACATAGGAAAGAAAGATTATGATGCTTTTGAGTTTTATCTTCCCGATGAAAAAACTCTCAACCAGTTTGATACCATAACTTATCCGATGTTAGAACAAGTAGTCGTTAACAGCCTTGAAAACAAGCGTTTAAGCGAATTAAGAGACTCTCTCTTGCCCAGACTGATGTCAGGTGAACTTGATGTATCCAGCCTTGACCTTTAAGCAGCTAAATTCTTATTTACTATAAAACCGCTATCATCTTGACCTATGGTCAAGATGCATCGTCAGCTCCGCTGACTCAATTCTTATTTGAAACTATAGACTAGGAGGTTGATTATGCAAAACCTATTTACAGAGGATACATATGAACAAGCAATTATTGAATTGTTTGAAGGCATGGGTTATGACCACATCTACGCTCCGGATTTAGATAGAGATTATTACAGTCCTCTTTTGGATTCTATCCTTAGGGACAGTTTGGTGCGTATCAACCGTGGTTTGCCTGTGGATGCTATTAATGAAGCTGTATCCAAGCTTAAAAATTTTGATACCGGTAGCCTTTTGCAAAAGAATATTACTTTTATGGATTATTTGCAAAATGGTATTACTGTTAAGTTTTTCGTGAAGGGTGAAGAACGCTCTTCGATTGTTAAACTTATTGATTACGAGAATGAGAAAGCTAACTCTTTTTATGTGGTTAACCAATTTACTTTTATAGAGAATGAAAATAATAGAAGGCCGGATATTATCCTTTTTATAAATGGACTGCCTTTGGTTTTGATGGAGCTTAAGAGCCCATCTAAGGATGAGGTAGGAGCTGAGAATGCTTATAACCAAATCAGGAACTATATGAAGGATATACCTTCTATGTTCTATTATAATGCCATCTGTGTTATTAGTGATATGTCTACTAATAAGGCAGGTACCATTACTTCAGGTCTTGACCGTTTTATGGAGTGGAAGACTAAGGATGGTAATTATGAAGATACTGCATATGCTACCTTTGAAACTTTTTATGAAGGTATGTTTGTCAAAGAACGCTTACTGGATCTGTTAAAGAACTTTATTTTGTTCTCTGGTACAAGCACGTCAAGGTTTAAAGTATTAGCAGGATACCATCAATATTTTGCTGTTCGTAAGGCTATTGAAAAGGCAAAGGTAGCAACTAAGACAGATGGTAAAGGTGGAGTCTTTTGGCATACCCAAGGGTCCGGTAAGTCTCTATCTATGGTTTTCTATGCTCATTTATTACAAGATGCATTAGAGAGCCCTACCATAGTAGTTATGACAGACCGTATCGATCTGGATGATCAGCTTTATTCTCAGTTTTCACAGTGTGCGGACTTCTTGCGTCAGACCCCTGTGCAAGCGGAGAGTAAGGAGAACTTGACGGAGCTTCTTGAAGGTCGAAGTGCTAACGGTATTATTTTTACTACCATGTTTAAATTTGAAAGAGGTGAAAAGCCTTTATCAGAGCGTAGAAATATAGTCGTTATGGCAGATGAGGCTCATCGTGGCCAGTATGGTTTTGAAGAAAAAATTGTTATGAAAGAAAATGAGGATGGCGAGAAGGAAGCACATACTGTAATAGGTAATGCTCGTATTATACATGATGCACTTCCTAATGCTACTTTTATAGGATTTACAGGAACACCTATCTCATCAAAAGACAGAAATACACGTGAGGTCTTTGGAGATTATATCGATGTGTATGATATGACTCAGGCTGTTGAGGATGGGGCAACAAGGCCAGTTTATTATGAAAGTCGTGTTGTGCAGCTTAAGCTAGATGAGAATACACTTGCTTTGATTGATAGTACATATGATGTATTAGAACAGCAGTCAGATAAAGAAACCATAGAGAAGAGTAAAAAGATGCTCGGCCAGATGGAGACTGTTCTAGGAGCAGATTCTACTATAGAGTCTTTATGTGATGATATCGTAAATCATTATGAAAAGAACAGAGCTAATCTTCTTACAGGAAAAGCAATGATCGTAGCATATTCAAGACCGATTGCTATGAAGATTTATCGTCGCATTTTAAAGATGCGTCCGGATTGGACTGAAAAGGTCGGAGTAGTAATGACTGGTGGAAATAACGATCCAGAGGATTGGAAGGAGATTGTAGGAACCAAGTCGCATAAAGAAGAACTGGCTAGAAAGTTTAAGGATAATGATGATCCAATGAAGATAGCGATTGTTGTTGATATGTGGCTCACTGGATTTGATGTACCATCACTTGCAACAATGTACATATATAAACCGATGCATGGATATAATCTGATGCAGGCAATTGCACGTGTTAATCGAGTGTTTAAGGATAAAGAAGGTGGTTTAATTGTAGACTATGTAGGAATTGCATCTGCATTAAAAGCTGCCATGAAAGAATATACCAAGCGAGATCAGTCCAGATATGGGGATATGAATATCGCAAAGGTAGCTTACCCAAAATTTCAAGAGAAGTTACAGGTTTGCAAGGATTTATTGTATGGATTTGACTTTAGCGAATTTATAGGGGGTTCACCACTTACCATGGCGAAGCTTATAAGTGGTGGTGTAAACTTTGTATTAGATGCAAAAGCACCTGATAAAAAAGACTTGTTTTTAAAGGAAGCTTTGCTTCTTAAGCAGTCTCATTCATTGTGTTCAAGTATGACAACAGAACAAGAACGCCATGACGCCGCTTATATGGAAGCGGTACGTTCTGCTGTAATAAAGATTACTTATGGTGGAACAGGTGGTAAGAGTCTGTCACTTAATGAAATAAATGACCAGATTAATAATCTGCTAAAGGCAGCAGTTCAGAGTGAAGGTGTTATTAATTTATTTGATAGCAGAAAAGCAGGAAGAGAGAGCTTTAGCTTATTTGATCCAAAGGTGCTTGATGAAATTTCTCGAATGAAAGAAAAGAATATTGCTGTTGAGATTTTGAAGAAATTGATGGCAGAACAAGTGTCAATATATAAGAGAACCAATGTAGTGCAATCACAGAAGTTTTCTGAAAAGATTGCTAAGTTAATGAACTCATATTATAGCGGACTTATTACTAATGAAGAAGTTATAAAAGAGCTTTTAAAGACAGCGCAGGAGATTAAGGAATTATATAAAAATGGTGAGAAGCTTGGTTTATCTCAGGAAGAATTAGCATTCTATGATGCATTGACTAAGCCCGAAAACTTAACAGATTTCTATAAAAATGGTGAGCTTATCAATCTTACAAGAGAATTAACCGAAATGCTTCGTAAGAATAGAACCATTGATTGGCAGAAGAAAGAAACTGCAAGGGCATCCATGCGAAAGATGGTAAAACGTCTTCTTAAGAAATATAAATATCCACCAGAGGATTATGAGTTTGCAATAGATACAGTAATTTGCCAGTGTGAACTTTGGACAGATAATGAAGACATGACAATACGTGAAGAAAAAAGTAATGTTTATACATTTAAAAGAGAATCAGAACTTAGTATGGCAGCAGAAGACTATGCTCCATATGAAGTAAAGGAAACGACCTATAATATAGGGAAGGAATAATAAAGATACGCAAAGGAGAAGGTATTTATGGCAATAAGTATTGCACCAAAATCAAATGATACTGAATTGAGTGAATTGATGAAAGAGGTAATTTCTGGTAAAGCACAGCTGCCAGAGTTTCAACGTAGTTGGACCTGGGATGATGGAAGAATACGAGGAATCCTTGCAAGTCTGTCACAGGGCTATCCGATGGGTGCCATCATGCGTCTGGAATATGGAAACGAAGATGTTAAGTTTAAATATCGCCTGAGCATGAAATGTTTCCGATAAATATTATTTTCGATAGTAGTGCTCGTGAAGACTGGGCTGATGGGTATAAAGAATACCATGATTATGACAAAGTATTCATGGAAAGATACAAAGCATTTCGAACTAGTATTATTGAGATCATTACTGGATATAAGCTCCCTGTAATTACATTGGGAAAGGAAACACCGAGAGAGGCTGTCTGCAAGGTGTTTGAAAATGTAAATACTGGTGGTGTTGCATTGACAGTATTTGAGCTGGTTACCGCTGCATTTGCGACATATGAATTTGATCTCAGGAAAGACTGGGAGAAATGCAAAGAAGAAATATGGGGAATCCATGAGCCTCTTAATACGGATGTAATGTGGGGGGTAGATGAAACAGCATTCCTTACGACAATAACGCTCTACACAACATATTTTGCCAATACAATGACAACCTGTAAGAAGAAAGATGTATTGGCTCTGAGTTTTGACTCATATAAGGCAAACACACCGGCTGTAATTGAAGGGTATAAAATGGCAAGAAAATTTCTTTTCAATCAATATGTATTCCGTAAGAGAGACCTGCCGTATACGACACAGCTGATACCACTGGCTGCTATATGTGCTGTTATAGGAAAGAGCACATTTAATCTTCCAAAGACACAGAAGATTCTTGCTAAATAGTTCTGGTGTGGAATTATGGGTGAGATGTATGGTGGTGCGAATGAGACAAGATATGCTAACGATATTGAGGACGTAGTTGCGGAGATACAGGGCAGGGAAAGCCAGAGCAGAACTATAAGAGGAGCATATTTCTCAGCTTTAAGGCTAATTTCTCTTCAAACCAGAAACAGTGCCGCATATAAAGGTATCATGGCACTTGTTTACCGTGAGAGTTGTCGTGACTTTATGAAGGGAACAACAATGGATATTGTTAAGAGCATGGATGAATCACCAGATATCCATCACATATTCCCAGAGGCATATTGTAGTAAACAAGGCTATCCAAAGAGCAAGTGGAATTCTATTATAAACAAAACGCCACTTCTGCCAGAATCTAATCGCCAGATTGGTGGTACGGCTCCGAGCAAATATAGCCAGAAGATTATGAAGGCGGCTCAGATCGATGAAGAACAGTTGCGTCTGAGAGTGGAATCGCATCTGGTGAATTATGATGCATTCATTCAGGATGACTTTGATACTTACTTTATTGATAGGGCAAAAGCGATCATGAAAGTAATTGAAGGTGCGATGGAAAAGACCATTTCTGATAAAGGAAGACTAAGTGTTTATGGCAGAAAGTAAAAGCACCAAATATAAGGGGGTTCGCAATTATTCATACACATTATTATTCGGTATTGTAGAATAAAGATGAATTAGATTGGGAGGCGGGCTATGCAATATGCAAAATTAGGAAAGTCAGACTTAAATGTATCAAGAATCTGTCTTGGCTGTATGGGTTTTGGAGATTCGAAGAACGGACAGCACAGTTGGACAGTAGATGAAGAACAGACAAGAATCATCATAAAGCGGGCTTTGGAAGTAGGCATCAATTTTTTTGATACAGCAATTGCGTATCAGAATGGTACAAGTGAAAAATATGTTGGAAAGGCACTTAGAGACTTTGCAAAGAGAGAAGATTATGTTATTGCAACCAAGTTCCTTCCACGTTCACAGGAGGAATTGGATAACAATATAAGTGGACAGGACCACGTAATGAACAGCTTAAACTTAAGCCTTGAACATCTGGGGATGGACTACGTTGATTTGTATATTTATCATATGTGGGATTACCACACACCGATGGAAGAAATAATGGAAGGACTTCATATGGCAGTTACTTCTGGTAAAACTAGGTACATTGGAATTTCCAATTGCTATGCATGGCAGATTGCCAAGGCAAACGCTTATGCCAGAGAACATGGACTTACGGAATTTATCTCGATTCAGGGACATTATAACCTGATCGCAAGGGAAGAAGAACGCGAGATGGCTCCTTTCTGTGCTTCTGAAAACATTGCTATGACACCATTCGCACCAGATGCAGAGATTGCAGAAGGAAAGATGTTGATGCAAGCTGGCAAAAGAGACACTGAAGATTGGATTAAAAGTTTATATGGCGGAAAGATGTAAGAGGTGAATTCAATGGAAAAAATCGTACAGACAGCAGGAAGAAATGCTCTTGGTGAATTTGCACCAGAGTTTGCACATTTTAATGATGATGTTTTGCTTGGAGAAAATTGGAATAATCAAGATATTAATATAAAGACAAGAAGCATTATTACTGTAGTTGCTTTAATGTCTTCAGGTATTACAGATTCGTCTTTAGTATTTCATTTACAGAATGCGAAAGCACATGGGGTGACACAAAAGGAGATTGCTGCAGTTATTACGCATGTGGCATTTTACGTAGGCTGGCCAAAAGGCTGGGCAGTGTTTAATCTTGCCAAGGAAGTATGGCAGTTAAATGAAGGTGATTTGTCATATGAAGATGAAGCGATGAGAGCACATGCAAAAGAAATGGTATTCCCGATTGGTGCACCAAATGATGCTTTTGCACAGTATTTTGTTGGACAAAGTTATCTTGCTCCAGTATCAATTGAGCAGGTTGGAATCTTCAATATAACTTTTGAACCAGGATGCAGAAATAACTGGCATATCCATCATGCATCTGAAGGTGGTGGACAGATTCTCGTATGTGTTGCAGGAAGAGGATATTATCAGGAATGGGGCAAAGATGCAGTAGAAATGAAACCAGGCAATTGCATTAATATCCCTGCAGGAGTTAAGCATTGGCATGGTGCTGCCCCAGATTCGTGGTTCAGTCATCTGGCAATTGAAGTGCCAGGCAAGGATGGTTCTAATGAATGGTTAGAAGCTGTTACAGATGAACAGTATGGGAAATTAGAATAGTGGAAATTCAAAGAAAATGATTATTTTTAATAATTATTTAAGAAGCTTAGTTTAAAAGTGGCATCCAGATGGGTGCCATTTTTGCCTGTGGATTAGAGTCTTTTTTTATGTTACAATTATAGTTAGTTTGTCGTGATGCCATTTTTTTAGTAGTCTGTATTTGGATTTTGACTACTGCTTGACTACGATTGAAAAGTACACACTGCCGTAATTTGCCTAGTTTGACACATTTTTTGTGCGAAATAATTGCTGGAAAACAGGTTGAAATACTCGGCAAAACAGGGTAATCTTTGGATAGCATAAAATAACAGGACTACCACTAGACTGCCTTTTAGGCACTTTAAAAGGATAAATGTAATAGTTATCGTTAATGGGATTATAAAAAGTAAATATATTAAGGGATAAATATAAGAAAGATAAGTAGAAAAGATTGTAAAATAAAAAGAAAAGTAATGTTGAAGAGGCATGGCTTGGTTATAATTTGGAGGAAAAAGAGAGATGATTAACATTCGTAAATTAGAAAGTGAACTGTGGGAGTCCGCAGATTTATTAAGAGCAGGATCAAAACTCACATCAAACCAATATTGCATGCCAGTGCTTGGTCTTATTTTCCTGCGTTACGCCTATAGCAGATTTAAAATGGTAGAGGCTGAAATCTTAAAAGGCAGACCATCTAGAGGTGGACGTGTAATGCCTGTGGAGGCAAGTGACTTTGCAGCAAAGAGTGCATTATATCTTCCAAAGGAAGCACAGTATGATTATTTATTAAATCTTCCAGAAAATATTGCTGACGCCGGACTTGTTAATAAAGACGGTCACAAGATGAATAGTTTAGGTGAAGTGGTCAACAATGCTATGCAACTCATTGAAGAACAGAGTGAACAGTTAGTTGGGGTACTTCCAAAAAGTTACACGGATTTCTCTGATGAACTTTTATCAGAGCTTCTTCGTATATTTAATAACTCTGCCCTTGATGAAGTTGGCGGAGATATTATTGGAAGAATTTATGAGTATTTCTTAAATAAATTTGCGAAGAACATTGCATCAGATGATGGTGTTTTCTTCACACCTAAATCTCTTGTAAAGATGATTGTAAATATTATCGAGCCTACAGGTGGTGTATTACTTGATCCGGCTTGTGGTTCAGGTGGTATGTTTATTCAGTCTGGCGATTTTGTAAATGCCGCAGGAATGAATGCTAATAGCACTATGACTTTCTATGGCCAGGAAAAGGTGGAATATAATGCTCAGCTTTGCCTTATGAATATGGCGGTTCATGGTCTTGCTGGTGTTATTAAATCGGGAGATGAAGCAAACAGCTTTTATCATGATGCTCATAACCTTGACGGTTCCTGTGATTATGTAATGGCTAATCCGCCATTTAATGTAGATAAGGTAAAAGCAGAGTCTTGTGAAAGTGCAAAGCGTCTTCCTTTTGGTATGCCGGGTGTAAATAAGAATAAAGAGGTAGGAAACGGTAACTACCTTTGGATTTCGTATTTCTATAGCTATCTTAATGAAAAAGGACGTGCTGGTTTTGTTATGGCTTCATCTGCTACAGATAGCCAAGGTAAAGATAAAGATATCAGGGAAAGCCTGGTTAAGACTGGTCATGTAGATGCAATGATTAGTGTAGGTAATAACTTTTTCTATACTAAGTCATTACCTTGCTCACTTTGGTTCTTTGATAAGGGGAAGGCTGATGCCATCAAGGATAAGGTGCTCTTTATTGATGCCCGTAACTATTACACAGTAGTTGACCGTACACTTAACGAATGGTCTGAATGGCAGCTTAAAAATATGAATGCGATTGTATGGCTTTATCGTGGAGAGATTGATAAATATAATGCTCTTCTTGATGAGTATCGTACTGTTCTTGGAAGTGATAAGCCTTTCGCAGAACAGGTACATGAACTTTCCGAGAAAGCAAAGGTCCTTAGAGCGGAAGCTAAGAAGGCTGTTGAGGCAGCTGACAGGGGAGATAGGAAAAAGACTCAAGAAGAATACGATACAAAGCTTGCTGAGCTCACAGAAGTGCTTACAGTGGCCAAGGAAGCAAACTGGCTCTATGAGAAGTTCGGCGATGGTGAGTATCATGACATCCTTGGACTTTGCAAGGTTGCATATACAACTGATGAAGCTAAAGGTGATGATAAAGACGGTATAAGTATAGAAGAAAAGGGATGGTCACTTACACCAGGAGCGTATGTAGGAGTAGCACCAGTAGAAGATGATGGCGTGGACTTTGAAGAGAGAATGTCAGAAATCCATAGAGAGCTTCTTTCACTTCAAGCAGAATCAAATGATTTGATGGATACTATCTCACAGAATATGAAGGAGATGGGGCTATGAGTTGGGAAGAAAAGGTATTAGGACAAATTTCAATTAATATTCAAACGGGCCCGTTTGGTTCTCAACTTCACCAATCGGACTACTCAGAAGTTGGAACGCCTGTTGTAATGCCAAAGGATCTTATAAATGGAAAAATATCCGAAGAATCAATAGCAAGGGTCTCAAAAGAACATGTTGAAAGATTAAGTCGACACAAAATTGAGGTTGGTGATATTTTGTATTCTCGCAGAGGGGATGTTGGAAGGTGTGCGTTTACAACAGAGCGAGAAAAAGATTGGTTATGTGGAACAGGTTGTTTAAGAGTCACTGTTGATAAAGAACAGGCAAATCCAAGATTTGTTTTCTTTCAATTACAAAAGCCTGAAACTATAGGATGGGTTGTAAACCATGCTGTTGGAGCAACCATGTTAAATCTTAACACATCCATTTTAAATGATGTTCCAATAACTGTTCCAGATATTGAAACACAAGATAAGATAGTTTCAATACTATCTGCATATGACGACCTCATCGAAAACAACCAGAAGCAAATCAAGCTTCTTGAAGAAGCTGCACAGCGTTTGTATAAGGAATGGTTTGTAGATTTGCATTTTCCGGGATACGAGGATGTGAAGGTTGTTGATGGTGTGCCGGAGGGGTGGAGAAATGTACCACTTCGCAACATGATTTCATTTGACATTGGAGGCGGATGGGGCGAAGAGAACATAAAAGATAATAGTGACAAACCAGCATATGTAATTCGAGGAACAGATCTTCACGGAATTACACACGGAGAAATGTTATCTATACCGTTTAGGTTTCATACAAAAAGCAATTTAGCTTCAAGAATGTTACAAGATGGAGATATAGTATTTGAAGTATCTGGAGGTAGTAAAACTGAAGGGGTTGCAAGAACATTATTAATTAGACAAGAAATGCTTGAAGTATATGGCAGTCCTGTCATGTGTGCAAGTTTCTGTAAGTTGGTACGAGTTTCAGAATTATTGTATTCTCAATATTTGTATGATACATTCCAATATCTCCGTTCGAGTGGGAAAACAACGGAGTTTGATAAGAAAAGTGCAAGTAGTATTGTAAATTATCGTTGGAAAGATTTCTTATCACAGCAGAAGATATTTGTTCCACCCTCTTCTGTTATGGAAATATACAATAGCTTAGCTGAAAACTATTATTATCAGGTAATAAACCTTTCAAAACAAATAGAATGTTTACGAAATGCTCGTGATCGTTTGTTACCTAAATTAATGAGTAGAGAAATTGAAGTATAAAGGAGGTGTCATTTCATGAGCTATGATTATTCCGAAAATATCCTCGTGCAGGAGAGTGCCGGCAATCTACTCCGTGATGAGCTGGGCTGGGATGTCAAGTTTGCTTATAATACTGAAGCTTTGGGCAAAAATGGCACCTTCGGCAGAAAAAGTTATAAAGAAATACTCTTGCTTCGTTATTTTAAGGAAGCATTAAAGAAATTCAATCCTTGGATTAATGAGGAACAGATAAATGAAGCTCAGAAAACATTGGAAAACAGGCTGTCTACCTCATCCCTTCTGCAGGTAAATGAGGAGAAGTATTTTCTTATACGTGATGGCATTCCAGTTACGGTGAAAAAGCCTAATGGAAAGACTGAAACCAAGAAAGCTACCATGATTGATTTTCAAAATCCAGAGAATAACTATTTCCTTGCTATAAAGGAACTTAAGATTCATGGTGATTTATATCGTAGAAGAACAGATATCGTAGGTTTTGTAAATGGTATTCCACTTCTATTTGTTGAGCTTAAAAAGAATACGGTAGATGTACAAAATGCATATGATGATAACTATACAGATTATCAGGATACTATTCCTCATCTGTTTTATTATAATGCATTCCTTATGCTTTCTAATGGAACAGAGGCAAAGGTAGGAACGCTAGGAAGCAAGTTTGAATTCTTTCATGAGTGGAAGCGTCTTGCTGAGGAAGATGAAGGTAGTGTGGCTCTTGAGACTATGCTTCGTGGTATTTGTAAAAAAGGGAACTTTCTTGATTTATTTGAGAATTTCATTCTTTATGACCATTCTAATGGTTACACTGCAAAAATACTTGCTCGTAACCATCAGTACCTTGGTGTAAATGAGGCTATGAAAGCCTATGCGGCACGAAAGCTTAATGATGGTAAGTTGGGTGTATTCTGGCATACACAAGGTTCCGGCAAGAGTTATTCAATGGTATTCTTTGCAAAAAAGGTACGCAGAAAGATGGAGGGTACACCGACTTTCGTTATTCTTACAGATCGTGATGAACTTAATACACAGATTAGCGATACCTTTGAGAATTGTGGGGTTCTTGGAAAAGATATAAAGGCTTCACAGTTTATTGCTACAAGTGGTAATGACCTTGTAAGTAAACTGCAGGGAAACCCAAGTTTTATCTTTACGTTGATACAGAAGTTTAATAAGTCAAATGAAACACCTATATATCCTGATCACGATATCATCATTGTGTCTGATGAAGCACACCGTAGTCAGTATGGTATCTTTGCCGATAATATGATGAAATTGTTACCTACTGCTGCACGTATCGGCTTTACAGGTACACCTCTGCTTTCAAGTGACAACATTACAGCTCGTACATTTGGTGGATATGTATCAGTCTATGACTTTAAAAGAGCCGTTGAAGATGGTGCTACCGTACCTCTTTATTATGAAAATCGTGGTGAAAAGATTGTTGATCTGCATAATCCTGAAATTACAGATCAGATCCTTGATGCCATTGAAAATGCAGACCTTGATGTAGACCAACAGGATAAACTTGAAGCTGAATTTGCAAAAGAAATACACTTACTCACAGCCGAGCCTAGATTAAAATCTATTGCACGAGACTTTGTGAATCACTATTCTGATTTGTGGACAAGTGGTAAAGCCATGTTTGTCTGCTTGAATAAGGTTACCTGTGTTCGTATGTATAATTTTGTACAAAAATACTGGAAAGAAGAAATAAAGAACCTTAAAGACAAAATAAAAACTGCATCTCAGCAGGAAGCTAAAGAGCTTGAGCATAAACTGAAATGGATGCAAGAAACTGAGATGGCCGTTGTAATTAGTCAGGAGCAAAATGAGATACAGACTTTCAAGAAATGGGATTTGGACATCAAATATCATAGAGCAAAGATGGAAAAGCGTGAGTTAGATAAGGAATTTAAAGATTCTAAGAATCCTCTGCGTGTAGTATTTGTCTGTGCTATGTGGTTGACAGGATTTGATGTCAAGTGCCTATCTTGCCTATATCTTGATAAGCCGTTGAAGGCACATACTCTTATGCAGACAATAGCACGTGCTAATCGTGTAGATGAGGGTAAGAGTAACGGTTTGATTATTGATTATATTGGTATTGTAAAGGCTCTTAGAAAAGCTCTTGCTGACTATACAGCTAATGTTGGTGGAAGTGGCGGTAGTGATCCTACTGTAGATAAGGATGAGCTCATTGCTCGTATTATAGAGACTATAGGAAAAGCTAAAGATTTCTTGTATGAGAATGATTTCGATTTGGAAATGCTTATTGATGCATATGATTTTACGAAACTTTCTTATTTACAAGAAGCTGCTAATGCTGTGTGTGGCTCCATTGAAGATAAGAAGACTTTCTCTACATATGCGTCTGAGCTGAACCGTCTTATGAAGTACACTGACCGTGATGATATTACCGGTCACACACGCAAACAATATGAAGCTATTTCAGCTATTTATGCTGAGTTACAGAAAAAGAGAAAGCACATCAATACTACTGATCTGATGATTCAGATAAATGGTATTATTAGTTCTCATGTACAAATTGAATCAACTCCGATGATGGTTCGTGAACAACCACGTAGATTTGATATCAGTGCTATTGATTTTGACTTGCTACGTAGAGAATTTGCAAAGGTAAAGACTAAGAACTTAGTACTCAAAGACTTAGAGGAAGTGATCCAGCAAAGACTCGAAGCGATGCTTTTTACTAATCCTGATCGTATTAATTATTATGAGCGTTATCAGAAGATTATTACAGATTACAATGCTGAGCAGGACAGAGCCACTATAGAAAAGACATTTATGGACTTGATGGATCTTGCTAATCAGATGAGTAAAGAGGAACAAAGATACGCTCGTGAAGGTTTCACCAGTGACGAAGAGCTTTCGTTATACGATATGTTATTCCGTGATGACCTGAGCAAGAACGATATTAAAAAGCTGAAAGAAGTCGCCACCTCACTGCTTCAGAAGATTAAAAGCAAGATTGCTACTCTTGATCACTGGGCTGACAAGCCAGAGACAAAAGCAGAGGTTGATAATCTTATTCGTGATACACTTTGGGCAGAGCTTCCTGAGTGTTATGACGAGGTTAGTATCTCATCTTATAGGCAGCAGATTTATGAGTATGTTTATACGAGATATAGAAGTGTGGCGTAAGCTGCTGAGATTTTGAGCGAAGGGAGAATGAAAAATGCATGGAAAAGCTATAGAATTGTTCCTGGATAATGTAAAGATTTTAATAAATGCATTAGGATATAAGGTATTAGAGCCATATCGACAGAAAGATAGTGACAATAAGAGCCAAGATGAAAACCTTTTATACTTTAAATTGGAAAACCAAAGATGGAGTAACACTAAAGGAACTAGAAAAAATCTTAAATAAATGTGGATAACTTTAAGAATAAAAATTCTTAAGTTTGTATAAAGCTAAAGACAATGGAGTATTGGATAAGGGGCTAGATATATCGAATAGTACTATTAAAGAAAAGGAAGTAATGCTATGTACATAAAAATGGACAACAGTGGTGTTGAGGATGTTTGTTACGAGCAGGAACATGTTGAAAAAGTTCTAGCTGAAATTAAAAAGAACTTTGATGGTTACTTTATGCGTTTTTTAGATTCAACTGCAGGTAAGGGTGTCTCACTAGAGAGTTTTCAAGGCCTTCAGAAAAAATTGGGGGTTGAAATAAGTCAGAAAAAGAAGAACAATGATTTAACCAACAATTATAAGACTATTATAAAAGAGGCTATTGATGATTTTGAAAAAGATTGTAAGGATTATAAAAAGATATTCAGGCAAGAATGGTTAGAAGATCTTGATGAGGATGCTGATTTTTTTAAGTCAAAAACATTAAGAAATGAGTGCCCGATTATTAGAAAGACGCTTGCTAATAAAAAAGCAAAAGAGCTTGATAAATATCGTGCCAGTTTTTCAAAAGCAGATGCGGACTGGTTGCTTAGTGTCGTTGCTAATCTTTGTGAATTTGGAGATGAGTATAGCAAAAAGTATGATCCAAAAACATATGAAGACAAAAAGACATACAAGGATCTAGACATGGAGCTTCTTGATACAGATGACTATACTGCCTTCGGAGTTATAGGCGGTGGAATA
Organism: [Clostridium] polysaccharolyticum; assembly: GCF_900111595.1. Lineage (GTDB taxonomy): Bacteria > Bacillota > Clostridia > Lachnospirales > Lachnospiraceae > Clostridium_AI > Clostridium_AI polysaccharolyticum. Next base: position 90,762 of record NZ_FOHN01000010.1, read on the forward strand.
AAAACACACATGTTGTATAAGGTTCATCCAGCAATATTTCCGAATCGTAGTAGAAGTGCAATCTGGGCGTTATGGTATCTTACTAATAAAGAAACATTTGGCTGCAAGACTGATTCAGAATTTCTGATGATCGACTTAGGCAAAAGCATCACACAGCAGAATTATTTCTACCCATATCAATTATTTGCTTTCTATGCATTTGAAATATATAAGCTGCTTCGTGATAAGGCTACAGAGTATAAAGCATATATAAATCCTGATTATCGATATGTCATTGTTGACGCTTTTTTGGAATATATAGCAAAGGAGCATGATAGTGAGATTTCATTTTTGAAGTCACAGATCAGAGACGGAGGTATGAGTTATGCTTGACTTGGATAAAGATTTTAAGGAGTTTTTTCCTAGGTTTGAATTTACACTTTCTGATATGCAAAAGAAGGTAATCACGAATGTTGTAGAGAATGATAGCACACTTTGTATTATGCCGACCGGTAGTGGAAAGTCTGTTGTATATTGGATGGCAGCAACAGAGCTTAAGGGTATAAGCATTGTTATATCACCACTAACAGCACTAATCGAAGAACAGGTACAAAAAATTGAAAGTCATGGTTATGAGACTCTTAAGATACATGGTGGTATAGATGCCTTAAAACAAATGAGCATTTTGTCTGATTTTGCAAATGGAAAAATAAATCCTAAGTTTATATTTGCAAGTCCAGAAAAGATTGCTACAGATGGCTATTTTGAATATTGTCTAAGGAAGCGTAAGGATGAAATCAATCTTATCGTAATTGATGAAGTGCACTGTGTAAGTCAGTGGGGTATGAGTTTTAGACCGTTCTATAAACGTATTCCAGAATTCCTAGATAACCTTTATGGTGAAGGAAAATGGGCACGAATTCTTGCATTGACAGCAACACTTAATCCGAGGGAACTAACAGATATTTGTAATGCATTTAAGATAAAGAAAGAGAATATTATTAAACAGACTATTCTCATGCGAAATGAAATACAGCTTCATGTTATGAAGTTTATTAATGAGACTGAGAAGGAAGAGAAGTTCTGGAAACTCATCAAAATGCATAAGGAAGAAAAGATCCTTGTATATTTGTACCGAAAGAAAGGTGATAGAGGCGTTGATGGTCTGACGCAGACTGCTTTGGATAAAGGATATAAGGCTGCATTATTCCACGGAGATATGACGGCCAAAGGACGTATGGAGGTCGTTGAGCAGTTTAAGAATAATGAAGTAAATATAGTATTTGCTACTAATGCTTTTGGTATGGGAATAGATATACCAGATATCAGAGTAGTTATTCATTTTATGATTCCTGAATCTGCAGAGCAGTATTATCAGGAGGTTGGAAGAGCAGCACGTGATGGTGACGGTGCGAATGCATATCTTCTATATTCAAATAAGAATATTGATGTGAAAAGAACACATTTTATAGATAGGTCTTTCCCGACTGAAGATAAGCTTCGTGAGGTTTATAAAAATATCGGTAAGAGGACTGGATGCAGGGTTTTATCGTATTTTGATAATGAGGATATTCAAGAATGTCTACCTTATTACATGAAGAGTGGTCTTATTAAAATTCTAGGAAAGGGATTCTCAGGTTTATCTGAATTTTACGATATTAAGGATTCTAACCTACAAAAGTATTATGACAGCACGGAAGCAAAAGGTTATGTAAAGACTATGAAAAAGAATGATTTAACACCTAAAGAATTATCTGAGGCTGTTTATAGTGCTGTTCTTAACGGAGATGCAAAGTTAAAAAAGGCATTAGAGCGTTGGCTTATAATAGAAGTTGCTGATAAAGAAATATCAGATGAACGCATGAGAATAATGCTAGATGATATTGAAGAAAAGAAAAAATACAAACATGGACTTTTGGACTACTTCGTTTACTTGATAGAAGATAATAAGAATACGCAGCATTTGCATCAGGAGATAGCACGCTATCTTGGCATGGAAAAATATTATTTAAAATGCATTTACAAAACATTAGATGGTAATCAGGTAAGGAGTAAATCAGAAGTAATAATATGCGATCTGCTTGCTAAAGCTGGTATTAAGTACGAGTATGAGAAACTTCTCGAATATGAGCTGGGTAAAAATATCAACCCCGATTTTACCATTTTTCTTGATAATGGAAAGGAGCTTTATTGGGAGCATATTGGAATGCTTGGACTAGAGGAGTACAGCAAAAACTGGTCTAACAAGCTAGATATATATGAGAAATACTTTCCGGATCAGTTACTTAAAACATATGAGAGTGGAGTAATATCAAATGATGCAGAGAAGTTAATTGATAAGATAAAGAATATGATGTAATAGATAGAAATGAAATAGAGATAATTACTACTCTGGGAACAATTCTTATTAACCCAGATGTTTATTTTATGCGTAATACTGGTACGGCTAATAATACAATAATTCATGGATGTGTTCATTGGGATCGGCATAGAAAGGCATTTGAATTATTGAGTCTACTAGAAGGAACGGCCAAGCATATATCATGTGAAATTGTCGAAGGTGAGTATAATGGAATTGCTCCTAGCGAGTCAGCACTTAAATGGATGGAGTGGCAAGCAAATCAGCTTGCTCCTCGTATTCTTATGCAAAAGAAAACTACCGTAAAAATGTATGGACAGCTGCTTAAAAATGAATTTTTAATGCACCCAATTAGAAGATACGCTGAGACACTACAAGTAGTTGAAAATTGCCGAGTATTTTGCTGTATCTCACCTTGCAGCAAAACTTAGATTAATTGAATTGGGATATGAAGAGGCAGAAGGCACCTTTGTATATTGTGAGGGTAGGGGGCTTTCCACGTATGCCTTTAGGAAAGATACTATAGATAAGAATTACAGCTTTGTTATAGATGAAGACAATCTTATTCGTAATATCTTAATGAACCCTGAATTGACTGAATTATATTCTAAGGGCATTGTTGTTTATGCAAATGGGATGCTTTGCTTCAATGCTCCAAAGTATGTAATGTTTAATGAGAACGGACGATATATACTAACGGATTATGCTTTAGAGCACGTTGATGAGTGTTGTTTCATAATTTACTTAACAGGAAAAGACATGTAAGCGTGGAATTGCAGGAAAACGGAAAATTTGTGGCTGGGACAACGATTATTTGTTAAAAGTACTAAACAGTGCAGATGCGTAAAATAGAAAAGGGAAAATAAACAGAAAATTTACAATAATCAGATGCGTTTACCGTGCAGGGTGTCTTTTTAGTTGTGGAAAGGATGTTGAACTTGTGATATAATTAAATATTAAAGTTAAAAATTAATAGTAGTCTGTCCCTCTAACTGACTACTATTTGACTACTACACACTGCTACAATTTGCCTCATTTTGCATAGTTTGCTACATTTTTTTTGGTGAACAGTTGGTTAAAGAAAGCCTAAGAAACCTTGCATAACGTGGCAAAACAGGGCAATAAAGGAGGATATTTATAGATGATAAAAGTTTTATTTATCTGCCACGGCAGGACTTTCTCTTAGAACGTAAACCTCGGTAAATCGGCGTAAACTTAGGCAATGAGCGGTAAATGTCAAGATAGTCGTATACCAAAAATATACGTTTAAAAAGACTAAAAACACTAAGTGTGAAAGTAAGATACTACTTGATTTCTATAAGGTGTTGAGTCATATATAGTACGTGCCTTTGGGCAAAAATAAAGGAGCGTGACGTATATGAAGGAGATACCAATTCAGGATAAGTATATGCTATCCATCAGAGAGGCGAGCGTATATTTTAATATTGGGATGAAGAAATTAAGAAGAATGGCAGAGGATAATGAAGGGGAATTTGCATTATACTTTGGGAATAGGTTTCTAATATGTAGATCTAGGTTTGAGGAGTATTTGCAGGGGCTGATGAAAAAGCCAGCTGATGTCGGAGTCAATGATGAGGAAATTAAATAATAGGGAAAATGAGGCTCTAATGGGGGCCTTTTCTTTTTGAAGTGTTAGATTATATCAATAAAAATGCTAGAAATGGATCGTTTTTTTAAAAAAATCGTCTAAATATAGGAGGATATGTCGAAACTTGTAAAAATCAATTTCGTTTATGTTAGACAGAGTTTGGGGTATTAGGGTGGAGTTCATATAAAATATTGTGTGATGGTTTGATAAATTAAAAACGATAATTACATTAGTTTAGATGAGGCTGCTGAGTACCTTGGTATTAAAACGGTGACTCTTCACGGTTGGATACGTGATCCGAAGAATGAAGTGCCTGCACATAAGATTGGTCGTTTTTGGAAGTTTAAGAGAACTGAGATAGATGCTTGGGTGCAGAGTGGGAAAAGTGCTATTGGAGAATAAGTTCGTTTTGGGGACAAAGGATTTGATACACTAAAGATAAAAATATGAAATATGTATTTTATTTGTAAATACTGTACACGTGGAGACTGTGTGCTTGCTATCGCACAAAGCCCCAGTTTAAGCGGGTTTCAGGGCTATTTTGAAGAATATGTACCTGTGTTTTTAGAAGGAAAAAATGTATATAGAAAATAGAAATTTAAGAGGGGTGCAAAAATTTGTTGATACCAAAGTTGTGCGCCGGGATTGTATCGGCAGTAATTTGGTGTCCGCGAATAGTTGCACCCCTTTTTTACTTGTAATGAAATAGTTTGGCGACGTAGATTGTCAATGGCTAAATGTTATTCTTCGGTTATGATATAGAGCTGATGTTTATAAAGTAACTATGTGAATTTGGCTATGGTATTTCTGAAAACTATCCTAATAATAGTAATCAAAAATAGGTTGAACGAATGGCAATGTTATGGTATCATATGATAGTGCAACACTGCCAAAAAGGAGAAGAAACATGATAAATATAGTAGAGCTGCGAAAAAAAATTGGATATACACAAGTAGATTTTGCAAAGTTATTAGGGGTATCAATTGCTTCATTACGTCGTTGGGAAAAAGGAGAAAATAATCCTTCACCATTAGCTATTGAAAGAATCGAATATGTAAATGAAAAGATAAATAATGGTTTACTTGAAGAACTTATAGAGGAAAATCAGCAAAATGAGAGTAAGGCAGATAGTGATATCTGTAAAAAAAGAAACTTCGTATTTGCAGATAAAAAATATGAAATTGAATATATGCCATATGTTTATAATGGACCAGAAGATCAATTAGAATTTTATAATAAGTTGATTAATATGCAAGAAAATGTGAAAAATATACAAGATTGGGAAAGATACTCAAGAATGCTATCTCTTGTAAAAAGTGCTGGGGGAGAGTTGACAAGTCAATATCTTCTTGAAAAACCTAAAGATAGTAATAAAAGTTGGAGTGCAGACAGCGGGGCGCATGGATGGCATAGATATGTAGGTCGCTTTCCAGCACAGCTTATAAGAGCAATTATTAATTCTTTTGCACTAAATGAAAACGATTTAATTTTGGACCCTTTTTGTGGAAGTGGAACAACAGTAGTAGAGGCTAGGCTGTTGGGAATACCAGCTATAGGAATTGAAATTTCTCCACTATCAGCTATGATTTCAAGGGTTAAAAGTAGATTTTCAGACTGTACGGATGAAATATGTAAACATATTGATTTGTTACAGAAATTCTACAAAGAAAAGTATTCAAACTTTTTAAATGGAAGGAGTATAGTCGAATTTTCATATGAGGATATCATTGAAAGAGAAGGAAATTATATACAAATATTTTCTAATATGGAAAGATGGTTTACTAAAGAGGCTTTGTTAGGCACTTCGATTGTAGTGGAATATATTATTCATATTAAGAACAATAATTATATTTCTGAATTAATTGCTACTGCATTATCAGCCAAGATGAGAAGTATTGGAAATGTAGATGTGGATGTAGTGCGTGCGGAATATAGAAAAGTGCCAAGAGAAAATGTAGATGTTTTAAAACTTGTGGTTTCTCAATTGCGAAAATTTGTAAAATCAATTATGTTAATGAATACTTCACATAAAGGGATACTTGGAAAATCAGATAGCATAAAGATTATTGAAGGAAGCTGTTTAAGCACTTGTATTGAAGCAAATAGTATATCTGCAATTATAACATCACCTCCATATGGGGTTGAATCACTTAGTTACTTACGAACACATTTGCTATCTTTTCGAGCTTTAGAACCTGTTTTAGGTGTAGACCCATATAATTTTGGTGGAGAGGTTATTGGGTCGGAATATCTTAGGGAGGATGATGTAAGTATTGAAAAATTAAAAGTGATACACAAAAGTGAAGTATTCAAAGATTTTTTTTATGAATTATTGAATAAGGAAGAAATGGGGAAACTTAGAAATAGAATATTTATGATGATGAAGTTTTTTGAGGATATGAATGATTTAATTATTAATTTTCAAAAATGGTTAAAACCAGGAGGGAAGGTTGCTTTTGTAATTGGCAATAAAAAGATTGGTGATTACATCATTCCTACAGATAGCATAATTACAGAAATTTTTGAAAATAGTGGATTTAAGTATATTGATGCAATAGCGCATAAGTTGAAGACAAATAACAGCAATTCAAAGGTTCCTTGGCAAGATAGAATTATTGAAAATGAGTTTGTTATTTTTTATGAAAAGGTGTGATTATTATGACAGAAAGTTTTGTACATGTAGCAATGAGAGAGTATTTGAAAAAGGAAGGATGGACGCTTGTTGCTGGTGAATATCCAGGTGGATCAGATGATGAATTATACGTTTTGAGTATAATGGATCCGTCAGTTGCATGCGACAACAGTCCAGATCCTAGACGACATAGTGAGGGAGAGATAATCCCCGATTTATTTGCTTATAAAGCTGGAGTAATGTTGATTATTGAGGCAAAACCCAAATACTCATTTGATGATAAGGAAAAACTTAGAAAGCTATTAGCAGATAAATATGGTCTATTATGTGATGCGTTGCGCAAATTTTGTGATGAAAGAGGCATACTAAGTGGAATAAATTTTGAGAAGATTAGATATGTTCCTGTTTTAGCATTTGGCAATGAACAGTATAAAGTTTATGATGAAGAAACTGGATTTGCACACATATATGTTAAATCGTTAAGTGATGTAAAGATGGTATTCTTCTAGGAGGAGTTATTTTGAATAGTAAAGAAGAAATTATTGAAAAAATTGAATCTATTGATTGGGAATTTACCAATTCTAATACGCAGTATTTGAGCCATAATATACATAGATATTCTGGCAAATTTATTCCGCAGATAGCGAAAAGTGTTATAGAATTGTTTACAGAAGAAGGTGATACGGTTTTTGATCCATATTTAGGCTCAGGTACGACTGCTCTGGAGGCAATTGTGGCAAAAAGAAAATCTGTGGGAGTGGATTTGAATCCATTGGCAATACTAATATCAAAAGTTAAGACCACAGTTATTCCGAGAGAAAAATTAGAAATTTTTAGACAGGAATTAATTGAAAGTATCAATTCTGTATGTGGAGGACAGCTTTCGATTTTTTCATGTAAATATTCTCCATCAATTGATAAACCAGAAGATAGTGCAAGGTATTATGATGAATGGAATAAAAAATGGTATCAAGACCATATTTTAAGGCAGCTTATAATGATATATTCAGTAATTGAATCTGTTGATGACATAGAGTTAAGGCAAATTGCTCAAATTGCACTTAGTGACATACTTAGAAAATCAAGTAATGCAAGTAGTAGGTATCCAAATGTGATGTATGATAAAAATCACAAGGAAAAACCGTTGCCAATGAAATCTTTCATTGATTCATTTGTTGATTTGATTGATAAGCTAATTAATACATCGAATGAAATCGGAAATTTTAATATCTCAAATAAAGTGGAATTATGTAATAATACGCATTTGCCTTATATGAATAATTGTATGGATGCAGTAATAACGCATCCTCCATATGTAGCTGCTGTACCTTATGCAGAATATGGTTGTTTGAGTTTAGAATGGTTAGGATATAATAGTAAGGAACTTGACGCAGAAATTACAGGAGGTAAGCGTCATCGTAAAGATGTGGCAATTCGATTTGAACAGGATTATAATCTTATGATGAAAGAGGCATTTAGAGTGTTAAAAGATGGTAGGTATGCTTTTTTTATGGTGGGAAATCCTACTGCAAATGGTAAAATTGTAGATTTACACGAGATGACAATTAGATTAGCGAAAGAAAGTGGATTTGAATATATCTATACGGCGACTCGAAAGGGAAGTAATCGTCGAGGAAATAATATGGGAATAGAATATTTAGAATTTTTTAGGAAACCTCTGTAGGAGGCTTCCTAAAAGTTAATTAAAGATTTTGTTGTAGTATTAAAGCATCATTAAAAAGAATTGCATCAGAGAATTCTTTGTACATTCTGTATGTTTTACTAGTTTGACGTTGCTGGTACCACAAATTGCTGGAAATATTTGCAAATTCTAATATTTGATAGGTATTACTATCACCATAAAGATGTTTATATAGTGCAGCCATTCCAGTATATGGATCTGATCTAATATAAGTCATTCCGACGTGATATAAAACAATTTTTTGGATGTTGGATGGAAAGTTATAAGCTATATTATATCTCCGTTTAAATGTAGATACAGTTAAAAGCTCTACAGATTCTGGTGGAACATCATATTGTTCCGGGGAACGTACTTCTGTTAAAGCAAAATTTTCTTGTTCCTGAATTTGTCTTAGTTGGAATGGTGAATTCTTAATGTATTCGGTTAGTCCGGAAAAACCGTAAGAATCGTAATAAGTGAAGAAAAGATCCAAATATTCTTTGATTCTTACATCCTTGGCAGGGGTTTTGAGTACCTCGTAGTTTCTATCAACCGGCCAATTGATGGTTGTAATTGCAGTATTATAAGTATTAGATACATTTGACAGAGAATAAAATAGACGTAAGTTCATATATCGAGGACCTGCGGTATTTCCACCATGTTTATATGCAGCATATGGTCCAAAATATACGACCGGTATACGTTCCTCAGCAGCAGCGAGTAGACGTCCATATCTTTGACCTACATTATGTCCGCTAGGTACTTCAACAGTTCTTTCGAGCACAAGAATTATTTGGTCATTGTCTAACAAAACTATGTCAGGTCTATCATATTTTAAGACTTTATCAAGGCCAATAGCAGCAAGGGCTTTTCTGCTAGATGGGATAACCTCCAAATTCGCATTTGAAAAATGTGAATTTAGATTTTTGAACCAAATTCCCTCTTGTAGATCGTCACAATATATTAAGTAATGATTCATGAAGCATTCCTCCTTTTGTAAAATGTACATATTTATTATAACAACAATGAATATGTTTTCATAGGGGGAAATTAATACAGATAAAAGAAATGGAAATGTGAGATGAAGCAAATATTGTTAAGTATGCAGCCATTCTGGAAAGAAAAGATAATGAGTGGCGAAAAAATATATGAATATAGAACAAGATTTACAGATGAGGAAGTAATAGCATATTTGTATGTAAGCGCGCCGGTATATGGTATTGCAGGGATTCTTCATTTGGGGAAAAAGATATATTTGGATGATTGGCTTGAAAAATATAAAGACAATCCAGAAGTAGTTAGTAGAATTATGGATTACAAATCTAGAAAAAATGTTGTAACTATGCCTGTATTGTCATACCAAGAAACGAATCTTATTACTCGTGCAGAGTTGGAAGTTGCACTTGGGAAGTTTGTATGGCCACAATCATATTATTTTTTAAAGGATGATATGGAACTGACGAAATATATAGAAGAACATATTTGTTTCGTTGGTGATAAGAAAGAAAATTGCTTTGATAATGAATCAGTTGATGATATATGTAAAAATTATAGATAGGTGGTGACTATATGGCAATCTGGGTATGCAGAGCTGGAAAGAAAGCGGTTTATGTTGAAGAATTTTTGAAGCAGGAAAAGATCTTTTGTACCTGGGATGGCTTTGATTATGATCTTAATCTTTATGATGATAAAGAGAAATTGAAGGAAAAAATAAGAAAAGAGAAAAAAGATGCAGAACCTACAGCAATAAATACCTGGGCCGCTCAACTTATGTGCTTAAAGGAAAAAATGCAAAATGGTGATATAGTTTTAACGCCTAATGAAAATAGCAAATCATACAATATTGGTATTATTATAGGTGTTTATGAATATAAGTCAGAAGTGCCAGAGCATTTTAGACATGGTCGTCAAGTTAGATGGTTGCCAGATATTATTTTTAGAGACAAGATGCCACAATATATGATTTACTCGTTGGGGGCGTATAGAACTATTTTTAATTTAAAGTATGAAAATGAATTTGTGGAATTGTTAGCAAAATTAGGGATACCAATATAAAAATGGGGGAGATGAAAAAATGGCAATAGCAAAAATGGGTAAATTAGTAGAAGTAGATATAAGAAAACTATGGGGCCATGAGCAGTATGATTTTTCCAATTGGCTTGCTGATAAAGAGAATCTTGAGCTCTTGAATGAAACAATAGGACTTACCTTAAGTGAAGTAGAGAAGGAAGTATATGTAGGATCATATAGATGTGATTTGGTTGGTAAAGATGAGGTAACCGGTGAGAAGGTTATTATTGAGAACCAGCTTGAGGCTTCCAATCACGATCATCTAGGGAAAATCATTACATATGCTTCAGGGTTAGATGCAACGGTTGTAGTATGGATTGTTAAGGAGGCTCGCGAAGAACATAGAAGTGCCATTGAGTGGTTAAATAATAATACTGCAACAAATATTAACTTCTTTCTTATTGAAATACATGCGTACCAAATAGGAGATTCTTTGTATGCTCCCAAATTTGAGGTTGTAGAAAAGCCTAATGGTTTCATTAAGAGTGCAAAAACACAATCAGGATCTGGCGAACTTAATAGGTCACAGTCAGAGAGAATCGAATTCTGGAACAGATTTAATGAAATATTGGTGGAGAGAGGAAAGCCATTTAATGTGAGAAAGTCAACAACAGACCATTGGTATGATGTGGCGATTGGCGTTAGTAGCTGTCATATTAGCTTGACCTTGGTAAATAAAGAAGGTGTTATCGGAGTTGAGCTTTATATTAATGATGATAAGGCTTTATATGATAAGTTATCCGATGATAAAGAAAAGATAGAACAAGAGCTGGATCTTACTTTGGATTGGCAGCGTCTTGATGATAAAAAGGCTTCAAGAATAATGTATCGCATTCCTGGTTTAAACTTTGACGATCACTCAAATTACGATCAGCTTATGAATGAGATGATTGATAAGGCGGTTTTATTTGCTAAAGTATTTAAGAAAAGAGTTAAGTAATTTATAGGGCTTTACCAATAACATGGTAGGCCCTTAAAATTTTTCTGAAAAAAATTAAAATAAAAAAAGGATATTTAAGATGGGTGCAGAACAATATAAATATGAAGTGTTCAAATGCTATTAAAAATTTTGCCATATAAAGAACAAGAGGACCTGTTACCAGAACATTAGGAGATTGAGCATATATTCCCAAGAAAATGGCAGACAAACTATTTTCCTGACATGCCGGAAGACACTATAAAAGAGAAGATAGAGCATATTGGAAATAAGCTTCCATTTGAAAAGAAGTTGAATATTGTAGCTGGAAATGGTTATTTTGGCAAAAAGAAGAAAGAATATGCTGCATCGAAAATAGCAATTACAAAAGAAATGGGAACAAATGCAGGTACAGATTGGAATTTAGATTCTATTCTTAAGAGGGATATTCGTATTTCAGATTCTGTTTTAGATATACTAAAGGGATGGAATAATGCATATCTTAATATTCCGGTATCAGTTTCTGATGAAGACCAGCCATCTGATGAGGACCTAGCTCGTATTAAAGAGTTTAAGAAAAGAGGATGGATATAAAAAATTAGAAAACAACTATCAAGCACCCTGCCAAGAGCTAATCTGACAAGGTGCTTTTTTTAAAAATGAAAGCGTTTTCTGGATTTCCTTTTTATTGAAGATTTAGTTGATTCGTGGTACCATTATAATAGTGTTTTGTACGCACTTTTTTGCATAAAGTCATAATCAATCATAACAATAGGAGTAATTGGGGACGGTGGTTATAACGAGAAAGTATAAAGACTTCAAAGACTATATGGAGAATAATTACTATGATGCCATAGCTAGTAGACTTGGTGCATATATTGTTGCAAATAAGGATTCATTTGAAAACGATGAGTTTCATAAAATTACTTGGATTGAACAAGATGAAATAATATATAAGGTATGTGGTGTTACCTTCAAGAGCCTGGGTGATAATAAAATCGAAATAAGAACTTCGGTTGAAGCCCAGGTTCCTTTTGACGGATTAACTAAGTACGGTGCGGATTCTGATGGTGATACCAGACTATATAATGTCTTTTTTACAGCTTATCTAGATAATGGTCTTCAGGATGTGAAGATTACTGATATAACCGAATATAGCAAAGCAACTTTTGATAAGGACAAAAGCATGAGTCAAAGTTGGCTTTCATATCTGCGTGAAGAAAAAATGGATGACCATGCTGAGGATTTCCTTAGGAGGAACTATCCTAAGGCGTTACTCCAGCCTATGCCTATAGACCCTATAGAAGTTGCTAATGCAATGGGGCTTACGATGTATTATGCTCCACTAGGTGACCATATCTTTGGAAAGACTTACTTCGGTGAAGAAAAGGTTACTATATTTGAGGATAATGATGTAATAGAAAAAAATGAAATAGAAATAATCACAACTCCGGGAACAATACTTATTAACCCGGATGTTTATTTCATGCGTAATATTGGTACGGCTAATAATACGATAATTCATGAATGCGTTCACTGGGATAGGCATAGAAAGGCATTTGAATTATTGAGTCTCATGGAAGGAACGGCTAAGCATATTTCATGTGAGATTGTTGAGGGCGAGTATAACGGAATTGCTCCAAGTGAATCTGCTCTTAAGTGGATGGAGTGGCAGGCAAACCAACTAGCACCACGTATCCTTATGCCGAAGCAAACTACTATAAAAATGTATGGACAGTTTCTCAAGGATGAATTCCTATTATACCCTCAGAGAAGATATGCTGAAACACTTCAAATAGTAGTAGGGAAATTAGCTGATTACTTTGCAGTATCTCATCTTGCAGCAAAGCTTAGATTGATTGAACTAGGATATGAAGAGGCAGAAGGTACCTTTGTTTTTTGTGAGAGCAGGGGGCTACCTCCGTATGCTTTTAGAAAAGGTATTATAGATAAGAATCATAGTTTTGTAATTGGTGAGAACAATCTTATTCGTAGTATCTTGATGAACCCTAAATTGACGGAACTATATGCTAAGGGTATTCTTGTTTACGCAAATGGGATGCTTTGCTTCAACGATCCGAAGTATGTGATACTTAATGAAAATGGTCGATATATACTTACGGATTATGCTTTAGAGCATGTAGACGAGTGCTGCTTCCTATTTGAAAGAAAATACAGTGCAAGTGAAATCTACCTAGATACATATTACAGAAGGTGTTTTTTCTTTGCAGGGAGATTGATGCTAGTGAATTTGTACCTGCCCAGTATGATCCTAACCATGAAATAAATCAAACTAAAGAGCAGATGCAAGATGAAATAGATATGATTGCATCAAATCTAAGCAAAGAAATACTAAGGATGCATAATGAAATGAAAGGTGGTTTTTCAGGTGCATTGAATTATTTCATGGATACGAAAGATATAACTGCTGAGGAGCTACAAGGAAGAAGTGGTGTAAGTATCAGTGGCTATAGAAATAGTATTGAACCTAATATCGAGAAAGGAACGGCACTAGCTTTATGTAAGGGGCTGTATTTACTACCATACCAGGCAGAACTATTCCTTGATAGAGCCGGATGTTCTATAGCGGTACCATCTCCATCTAATATATATGTTAGGGAGCTTATTACTGCACATATGGATGATACTTGGCAACAGTGGGCTGTAAAGCTTAATATGTTTGGAATGGCTAAAGACTGGTTACCAAAAAGAAATCCTATTGTCAAGAAGGTATTAGAGGCTGATGAGATGGGAAAGATAGAAAATATCAAAAGTATGAAGCGGAGAATGGAATAACAGATATCGAGATGACGGATCATAAAAACTTTTATGTAATCATTGAAGCTAAAAGAGGATGGATACTTCCGGGGGAGGAACAGTTAAATAGGTATTCGCTGAGAGAAAGCATCACTAAGGCAGAGGTTAAGCATAAGGCAATTATATCAATGTCAGAGTGTAGTAATGGCTATGCAAGTATTAATCTTCGACCAACTATAGCGAATGGAATTCCTATAAAGCATCTTTCTTGGAGAAAGATATATGATTTGGCAAATAAGTCGAAAGAGCAATCGAATAATGCACAGAAACGATTGTTGGAAGAACTGTTAATATACTTAGGAGGTGTAATGACTATGCAAACCAAAGATTCAAATTGGGTTTATGTTGTTTCACTTGGAAGTGGAAACCCGGAAGGTTGTAGCATATCTTGGATAGATATTGTTAATAAATGTGGTAGGTATTTTCATCCGGTTGGAGGAAAGGGATGGCCTAAGGAACCACCAAACTATATAGCATTCAGATATGATGGTAAGTTGCAGTCGATTCATCATATTGAGGATTATGTCGTTTCAAAGAATATGCATGATGAGATTAAAGAAATGCCAGACGAAGAATGGGATAACCACTTTGTGTATAAGCTTGGTCCTGCTATCAAACCACCGAAAGAAGTAAAGACAGGAAATATTTATCCTAGTGGTAGAGTATGGGCTATGATAGATACATTATTTACATCTGAAACTATCTCAGATGCTAGGGATATATCTAAAGAAAGAAAAGAATTAAAAAAACAGCATTAAGTCGGACTTAATGTTCATAGAACGCTAAGATATAAGGCTTTTGTGATTGTCTGTATTAACAGACGACCACAGAGGTCTTTTTTTATGCCTAAATTTTGAAGTTTGGCTTAATGGGGTTATGCATCAAATTGTGTCATAGTTAGATTATCACAAAAAAATATTACAAGCCAAATGGCGGCCGACATTGGGCGAGGATACATAGTTAAAAGATTTATCTACGAACAGGTAGAAGTCTAGAAAACTATGAAATCTCGTCTTGTTGTCGTGCAAGTCTATAGATTGTCCTCGCCCAGAATGGCGGAAAGGACAATCTATGACAAAGAACGATGTATTAGTAGTAGAGACTGTAAACCCTGCAAAGCTTAATTACAAGAACCCTATATTTGAAAGGTTAGAAGAGGACGTAAACAACCCATGGGTGCTTGAAGAACAGATTAAATTTTATAAGAGATGTAATATACCAATTGCTCACTTTGCACTTCCAGGACAGAAAACGAAACATTACTATGCAGTATTTGAGGGCTCCTCAAAGAGTTATGCTGATAGCATAAATAAGATGAACAACCGAGAGAATAAGAAGAAAGAGCGTAGAGAAACGGTTATTAATGAGCACGAGACAGATTCTTATGATGTGATGTTGGAGAATGGGTACGATGTTCCTAGAGAAGATGATAGCCCGGATGAGATTGTAGCCATGAAGATTTTGATGGATGCGTTAAATAAGGAATATCAGGAGTTGTCTGATGAGAAAAAGCGTATATGCGATACCATCAAAGAAGGTATGACCCAAAGGGAGGCAGCTAAGGAACTATGTATGGCTCGTAGAACTTATAGGGATCATAAAGATACATTAATGAATGAGCTTGCTAAGAAATTAAATTAATATGGATAAGGCTCCAATAGGGGCCTTATTTGCTTTTTGGGGCTTTTACAGAAAATGTCACGAAAAAATAAATTTGAAAAAAATTACAATAAGAAAAATGTCTATATAAGGGCGTTTGAGATAATGCAAAAAATGTCAAAAAAAAAGCATTCGAAAATTCACTAAAAAGAACCTTTATTGGTACGATATTATCCTTGTAAAAATCCATTTTATGTTAAGTAATATTTCGCTAAAAATGGATCGTTTCTTCCGTTTATCTCGTCTAATAAGTGGAAGGAATTGTAAATACTTGTAAAACGTGTATTGCGTGACAGGTATAAAAAGTGTGAGTGACGCCAAAATACTACATGAAATGAAGAAAAAAAGAATAAAAACAAGAAGCGTAATGCAAAGCTAGACGAATTTTTTTATAAAAAAATTTGCATTAAGCAAAGAGGAGAGTACGACTTATAAGATAAGGGAATCTAATGAAAAAGGAGAATGATAAGATTATGAAGCTAAACAAAATTTGCAAAAAAGTTATGGCTTACACATTGACAACAGCTATGGCTTTAGGTTTTTTTGCAGTGTCAGATATTAATTTGACAACAGCATGGGCTAGTGCATCAGACTGGGATAATAGTGGTGCTGCTGTTACAGCTGAAGGTAGTACAATTACTGTAAATGATAACTATGTTATGGTAGAAGGTAATAATGCAACAGATGCTGAAACTATATCTATAACTGCAGGAAAAACACTAACAGTAAAACAGGGTGTTACCTTAACAGGACCATTAACACTAGCAATTGGAACAGCAAATGCAGCTAATTTGCAATATAACAATGATACAATTAAAGCAACCACTATAAGTGGAACAGGTAAAATTAAGGGTGCTAAGATTGATAAAGTTACTACATTAACTATCAAAGAAGCTACACTTGAGGGTGTAACTATTTTAGATGATGCAGCGATAGGTAATAGTACTACAGATGGTACAACTACTATATTAAAAGATTGTAAAGTTAATAATGAAAAAATATTAACTATTGCTAATGATGCAGATAATGTATTAAAGTTAGATGGAACTTTAACTGGTGATGGTGCTACAGGTGCTACTATAGCAGGTGGTAACGCCGGTCCTAAGTTATCAGGTTCAGCTGTTGTATCAGGAAAAGTTAAATTAACTGCTAATATTAATGCTTCAGCTCTTACATTAAGTGGAACTGTGACATGTGATAATACTGCATTAGTTTTGACAGGTGTTATGACAGCTAAAGATTTAACAATGTTAGGCGGAGTTTACACAGGTAGTAATGCGACAGTTACTGTTAAAGCCGCAGGTGATAAGAATGATGAAAAGAAATTCACTGTTCCTGTAAAAGAAACAGTAGAATATGGCGTGGCAACAACATCTAATTATGATGCTAGTACAACTATACCTTTGTCAACAGCTAATTATGCAGTTGATCTTTCAAACGTTTCGGGTATAGATAGTGGTATTATAGAGGCATTAAAAAGTAAAGTAGATAATCTTTTAAAAGAAGAAAATGCTGGTACAGCAGGTGATAAGTGTAGTGTTGGTAGAACAGGAACGACAACATTTAAGCCAGGTGACTATACTGGAGCTGATAATTTAAATGTTTCTTGGACTGTTGCTAAGAAAGATTTAAGTAATGCTCAAATAAATGGTTTGAGTAAATTAGGATTAACAAGCGCAATTACTGCTGCTAGTGACGTAGCAAGTGCTTGCCCATCAATTATTCCAGATGGTTTTGTATCTATAGAACTTAAAGCAAAACAAGCTAGTATAACACCAGGTACTACAACATTGTTTAATGCTACGGATTTTAGTAATAATGTATATAATGCAAGTGGTCCAACATTAAATTGTACTTTAGTATATAAAGATATAAATGGAAGATTAATTCAAGAAAGTTTAACAACAGCCAATTATGAATTACTTCCTACAACTCCTGTTACTACAGCAGGTGAGCATACATTAAAAGTTACTGCTACAAGTAACAATGCTAATTTTAAAGGCTCTTTTACAATTCCTTATACAATTGTAGATTATATTGCAACAAACAGTCCAAATTATGACGGAACTGCTAAAACTCCTACATTGAGTGCTTCAGTTGATTCAACAGGTGGTTATTCAAAAGATGGTACAACTTGGACAGATACTGCGCCTTCTTATGTTGAAGCAGGAGATTATTCTTTTAAGATAAAAGAAAATGGAGAAGTAAAGACTGCAATGTTTACAATTAAACCTGCAGAAGTAGCAGCTACATGGAATCCATCAAGTGGAACATATACATATGATGGAGCTGTTCGTGCACCAAAAGTAACTTCAGTTGCTAATAGTGGCATACCTGGTAACATATTAGCAGCTTTTGACACAAACGATATTACTTACGATTATTATAAATTAGGTGCAAATGATACAAAGAAGAAAGTTGATAAATGTGTAGATGCTGGAGAATATGAAGTAAAAGCTACACTTGGAACTAAAAATAAAAACTTTAAATTAAGTGCTGCAACAGTTGAAAAAGAATTTACAATAACAAAGAAGACAGCAACTATAATTAATGGTGATAATGTTGTAGCTTTTTATGATGGTAAATCACATAGTATAGAGCCTCTTAAAATTGAAGCTCCTGATAATAGTTATGTTGTTAAATATGGTTTAGAGCAAGGAGAAGAAACATCTCTTACAGCTCCAACATTTAAAGAAGAAGGAACACATAAGATTTACTATAAAGTAGAAAAAGATGCAGATTATGAAGCAAATGATAGTGAAGTAATAAATATTGATTTAGATGGTACTTTACCATCAGGATATATTACATTAACTATTAAGCCAGCTCTTACAATTGAGCTGGTATAATAAAGTTGTAACACCTTGGCATAGAATTCTGATATAATCATAATAATTCAATCAAGGAGTAACAAATATGGCTAACTATAATAAATATGATCCTGAATTAAAGGAAAAAGTTTTACACCTCTATCTGGAAGAGGGTCGTACAAAAAAAAGCCTTACAGAAGAATACCATCTTGGACAAGGCACAATCACTTACTGGATACAACAGCGACGTAAAGAATGCCAAACAAATACAACCGTAAAGGAACAGACAGACGCTTATGAAGAAAATAAAAGGCTTCGTCGTGAAC
>NZ_FOHN01000033.1 GCF_900111595.1 [Clostridium] polysaccharolyticum
CTTCATGTTTGAGAAGAACCATAGTGGAATGTAAATTTTGCATTCTTTCTTAATCGTAATGTCTTTTGTCGTTTGAGAAGAACCATAGTGGAATGTAAATGATTGCAGATAATCTTGAAGCAATCAATGAGTATGGTTTGAGAAGAACCATAGTGGAATGAATTTCTATGTTTTAAAATCAAGTTCCTACTGTACTCCTTGTACAAAACACCCGAGGAAAACAATATTAACTGAGGGCTATTGTACACATCAAAAAACGGGATAACTATTTTATCCATACAATTGCTTTGGGATTCTTGTAGAAATTCTATTATTCAGACAAGCATAAATAAAATCTGAATGATTTAAATTGCTCACTAGCACATTTTTGGAAACAAAGTGCTAAATGACGGGCTGTTGTATTTTCAATATTGCAAAACCGTATTATAATAAGTCTTGTTTATCCAATCCAGAAAATAAAAATAAGTCTTAGAAATGGAGAAAATATGAGTGTAAAACAGAAAACGCTTGAGGTACTAGAAAACCATAGAGGTAAGTTTGTTTCAGGGGGAGAACTTGCCAATACCCTGCAAGTAAGCCGAAATGCCGTTTGGAAAGCAATTAAATCCTTAGAGCAGGAAGGCTATGATATTGAGGCTGTTAAGAACCGTGGCTATCGGCTTGCAGAAAGCAGTGATATATTATCCGAACAAAGCATTCGAAAATATTTATCTGATACAAGAGGAAAGTTTCAGCTTGAAATAAGAAAAAGTGTTACTTCCACTAATGAACTTGTGAAGCAGCAAGCACTTTCAGGAGCAGAAGAAGGGCTTGTTGTCATTGCAGAAGAACAGACTTGTGGCAAGGAAAAATCAGGGCGAGTATTTTATTCGCCAAAGGGAACAGGAATATATATGAGTGTCTTGTTACGGCCTAAGATTTCTATGAAACATGCATTTGCCATTACCACGTCTGCCGCAGTAGCGGTGGCACAGGCAATTGAGCAGGTATCAGAACGAAAAGCAGAAATTATGTGGGTAAACGATATTTACTGCGATGGGAAAAAGGTCTGCGGTATATTGACAGAGGCATCTTATCAGATGGAAACTGGTAAGTTTGATTATGTCGTTATGGGAATAGGAATTCACGTAAAGCTGCCGGAATCAGGAATGCCTGTGGAACTTGGTTCCAAGACTGATTGTGTATTTCAGCAGACAGAGACAGATGTAAGAAGCCAGTTAGTGGCACAAGTTCTGACACGATTCTGGGATTTTTATCAGAGACTAGAAAGCTTGCCATTCTTAGAGGAATACATACAACGCTCTTGTTTCATAGGAAAGAATGTCACTATAGAAACCAAGGAAGGGATTCGTGAGGGAAATGTGCTGTCGGTAAATAGGCAATGCCATTTGGTTGTAGCAATGGACGATGGAACAGAAGAAGAATTTAGTGCTGGAACAGTGCGGTTAAAAAATGACTGTAAGCTAAATACAGGATAACACATAATAAAAAGTGTAGAGTTTTTTGACTGAATTAAGTGGCAGTAAAAAAGGCACTAACCCCATTTGACGGATGGAGGAGTGCCTTTTCGATTCAGACAGTTGCAGCACGACTGCCTTCTGGAGCTGAATCAGAAGAGTGATCTATTATTAAGCCAACTTGTTTACAGCAACAGATAAACGGGAAACTTTACGAGAAGCGTTTTTCTTGTGGTAAACGCCCTTGCTTGCAGCTTTATCAATTTCTACTGTAGCATCTTTTAATGCAGCTTTAGCTGCTTCAGCATCCTTTGCATCGATTGCAGCATAAACTTTCTTAATAGATGTTTTTACCTTAGATTTGATTGCCTTGTTTCTGTCTGCCTTTGTTTGATTTACTAAAATTCTCTTTTTCGCTGATTTAATGTTAGCCAATTCGAGCACCTCCAAAATTATTCTTAAAACTTATTGTTAACTGCATATTGCTTATGCGACCTTTTTTTTGCTAACCTGTCAAAATTAGCGTATTTACATTAAACCGGACACGGACGTATTAATGTAAACATACTATTATATAGTAGTACAAACTTTTGAAAGTGTCAATACACTGATGAAAGAAAATTCACGAATTTGCGATATAATAGCTCCCAGCGGAAAAACAGAATTATTTTTTGCCACGAAGTTTGCACCATACTTCTAAGTGTGGTAGACTATTTTGCAAATGAATACATGGAGGAAGATCATGATTTTAATAAAGAACGGAACTCTGGTTCGCCCAGAGTGCATGAAGACAGAACAAAAAAGCATTGTCATTGAAAATGGGAAAATAAAAGAAATAGGAGAAGGTTATGAGGATGCGGACTTTGAGCAAGTAATTGATGCAAAAGGAATGATGGTTGCACCAGGACTGATAGACGTTCATGTCCATTACCGTGATCCGGGATTTACCTACAAAGAAGATGTTATTACAGGAGCTAATGCAGCGAAAAAAGGAGGTTTTACTACAATTATCACTATGGCAAATACAAAACCAGCAGTTGATAATGTAGAGACGCTTGCTTACTTATTAGAAAAAGGAAAAGAAACAGGAATCCATGTCATTCCAGCAGCAGCCATTTCTAAGGATTTAAAAGGAAAAGAACTAGTTAAGATGGAAGAATTAAAAGCACATGGTGCAATAGGCTTTACAGATGATGGAATGTCGCTTATGGATGAAAAGCTTGTAGTGGAAGCTATGAAAGAGGCAAAAAGATTACAGGTTCCTTTAAGCTTTCACGAAGAAGATCCGTATTTTATTGAAAATAGCGGTGTTAATAAAGGAGCTGTATCAGAAAAGTTAGGCCTTGGTGGTGCAAGTGCCATTGCTGAAGACATCCTAGTAGCGAGAGATGGCATGCTTGCATTTGAAACAGGCTGTACTATAAACATTCAGCATATCAGTTCCAGACATTCTGTGGCATTAGTAAAGCTTTATAAAGAAATGGGGGCTTCTGTTTTTGCAGAAGCAGCACCACATCATTTCAGTTTAGATGAAACTGCGGTATTAGAACATGGTACGCTGGCGAAAATGAATCCTCCACTAAGAACAAAGGAAGACCAGCAGGCGATTATAGAGGGATTAAAAGATGGAACCATTGATATTATTGCAACGGATCATGCACCTCATAGTAAAGAAGAGAAAGAAAAGCCATTTACAGAGGCACCAAGTGGAATTATTGGTTTGGAGACATCTTTAGCATTGGGGATTACTAATTTAGTGAAAAAAGGTCATTTGACCATAGAAGAACTGATTGCCAAAATGACACTGAATCCAGCAAAACTGTATCGGTTAGATTACGGTACTTTAGAACCGGGAAAATGTGCAGATGTGGTAATTTTTAATCCAGATGAGCAGTGGACTGTAGATAGTTTTGTATCCAAAGCCTCTAATTCTCCATTTTTAGGAGCGACCTTAACTGGAAAAGTGCATTATACAATATGTAAAGGCGACGTTGTGTATCAGAATTAAGACAGAGTATATATAATCCGTTCTTCCTATTTTATTATAGGAAGAATGGCTAAATTGTGAAAATATGATGAATTAGTTGCAGTATGAGTTGTAAAGATTTAGGCGAATTGATATAATAATCATGAAAATTGTTCGCTTAGGCGATAGAATGGAAGATTCATTCGAAAATACGGATGCATAATCCAAGGGGGTTCAATCATGAAAATAAAACAAAAGCTTATGGTACTAATGTGTATCAGTGCACTTCTTTGCAGTGCATGTAGAAATGCTTCATCCGACAAAACGGATAGCCAGGAAGGTGTTGTGCAGTCACAGGTACAGGGAACAGTGCAGGTTTCAAGTATTGATGAGTTGACAGGAGACAGATTTGATTCGGCCGACTTATACAATGATTTTGATAAGTCAAAATCTGCAGTTGTAACATTAAGTGACGCAGAAATTACAGTAGACAGTTTAGGAAAAGATTCCGTAGGCATAGAAGGACATACCGTAACCTTGAAAAAAGGAGGAAATTATTATTTTACAGGTTCCGTTTCCGACGGGAAAATTGTAATAGATTCAGCAAACGAGGAAAATGTGCGAATTATTTTAGATAATGCAAGCATTACAAATACAACAGGAAGTGTTATTTACATAAAACAAGCCCAAAAGACAATTGTAACAGTAGCAGATGGTTCTAATAATGCAATTGTAGATGCAGGAGACTATTCTAAGGAAGAAGAAGGCGTAACAGCTGCAGTATTTGCCAATGGTGACCTTACATTTAATGGCAATGGCCAGCTTTCCATTACTGGCAATTATGCAGATGCAATTGCAACTAATGCAGATTTTAAAATCAGTTCTGGTGTACTAAACATTCAGTCTAAAGATGACGGGATTGTTGCATCTAAGGGTGTATCGGTAAAAAATGGTTCCTTCAATCTGCAGTGTGGCGGCAACGGCATGAAGACAACCAGTACGTTAGAAGCGGAAGGTTTTATTGGAATTGAAAGTGGAAGTTATACGATTATAGCAGGTGCAGATGTCTGTAAGGCAACTGGTTCCATATATTATGTAAATGGCGGATTCACTGGCACATCAGGTGGAGGAAGCAGCTTATCCAGTACAGAAGATGGCTGGGGTAAATTTGGTGACGAAACCACAACTGCAAAAGGTTTCAAGGCAGGTGGAGATATTCGGGTTTATGGCGGTTCCTTGAATTTTGATACAGCAGATGATATTTTCTATGCCGAAAATGCTATTGCTGTGGAAAATGGATGTGTGATTGCTTCATCTGGTGATGATGGTTTTGTGTCAGGAAAAAGCATTGAGATAAAAGGTGGAAGTATTACTTTACAAAAAACCTGTCAGGGACTTGAAAGTAACGAAATGAATCTGTCTGGAGGCTATCTGGATATTACGGCAAAAGGGGATGGCTTTAACATTGCCAATGGAACAGATTCCTATGCAGCCAATGATCGTCCTGGCAAAAATGAATTTACAAGAAATGGACAAGGTTCATTAGTAATAAAGGATACCTGCATTAACGTCCGTTCTGACAGAGAAGCAATGAATGTTGCAGGAGATTTAACTATTTCAGGGGGGGCTGTAAGAGTAAGAGGTGCAAATGATACATCTTTAAAGAGTATTGACTGTTCTGGAACTTATGCGATTGAAGATGGCCAGGTATTAGCTGCAGGAAATGAAGAAAAATTTCTAGTTCCAGCAAAAGCTGTTCAGCCAGTAGTAATACTTAAATATAAAGAGAAGCAAGAAGGAAAATCAGTTATCTGTATAAAAGACAGCAAAGATAAAGTAATTGTGGCGTTCTGCATTGCTTCTGAATATGATAAAGTTGTACTTTCCATGCCCGCTCTTGAAAAAGGAAAAGAGTATACATGGTGCAAGGCAAGCTTAAATAGTGATTTGGAACAGAAATTTGGCGATGTTCAGCCTGAAAGTTATACAGCAGGTGAAAAAATAGCATCTTTTACAGTACAGGAAGGTACAACAGAAGTATCAGAATAGTGTGCAGAAAATAGACAATTCTATATTTAAAGTGATTCATGTTTTGCAAGAAGAATACCCTTTGAAAATGAGCATATCTTATTTTCAAAGGGTATTTTGTATGGAATAAATGAGATTTTATATCTTGTGATGGATAAGACCAAAGCTTTTTGTGTAAGAATCCTGAAACAACGGTACTCTTGGAGGAAGGAACGTAAATACCGTAAAAATAAGGAACAGCAGGACAAAAAGTAAAAAACCATAAGTATTACGGATAGAAAAGGTGTGATGGGAAAAGAAATACATGCACAGAAAATAAGTGCTTCCTGTA
The DNA here is from genome assembly GCF_900111595.1 of [Clostridium] polysaccharolyticum. Taxonomy (GTDB): domain Bacteria; phylum Bacillota; class Clostridia; order Lachnospirales; family Lachnospiraceae; genus Clostridium_AI; species Clostridium_AI polysaccharolyticum. The sequence continues at coordinate 5,783 of NZ_FOHN01000033.1, forward strand.
CAGATAATTTGTACTCCTATATTTATTAGAGTATGATTTATGCCGAAAGCACCCCGAATCGTGTAGGAAATGCTAATAAAAAGACATATCCCTACAAGAATTGCAATAAAATTACCAAATAATATAGTTTGGGTATTCCTTTTTGTAAAAAAATATAGTATAATTGAAAATATCAGATAAGGGAAGAACAGACATTTAAGCTGTTCCCATAGACTTTCATTTATTGGCGTGAATAAGCCAACAAATCTACTGTAATTACTCAACTCATAAAATATATGCATGAAAAATCCAACACTAACCGATATGAAAAAGCTGTAAAAAAATACTTTTTTTAGATTGGCAGACATATTGTTTACTCCTTTGCTTAGCAATGAATACGGAAAATAGTAATTCTCTATTTTGCAGCTAATGTTAAGTATATGGTATATTTTGAAAGTTATGCAAATATACATAGATATAGATGGTTACGACTCATTGACTAATTCTATAGAATTGGCATGAAATATATAATTCACAAGGGGAGGTGAAATCATGGAAAAGGTTCAAGTTTTACTCGATTCCATTGATAAGGTAAGAGAATTTGTTACAATAGCAAGTTCAGTTGATTACAATTTCGATTTGAAACTAGGAAGGTATACAATTGATGGAAAATCCATCATGGGTATCTTCAGCTTAGATTTATCACAGCCACTTGAATTGGTTGGTACCAATGAAAGTGACAGAGCAGAAATTGTAGATGCTTTTCAAAACTTTATTTGTTAATAAATATAAATGAGGGACAAACAATCTTAAATTCTGATACATAGTTTGGGGAGTTAGAGTGGTTTGTTATAATGCGAAGCTTACCTGGTCTTTTGCTGGCCTGGTAGTTTCGCATTGTTTTTTTGAGTTAAAACCTGTATAATGAAAAGAAGATTAGAACGGGAGGAAATTTATATAATATCAGTTATGGAAAATCTATTTCATTAGAGAATCAATAGATTTAAGGGCGGAAGTTACAAGGAGAAAGAGATGAAACGTTATATAAATATTGAAAAAGGATTTACTCACGGTGGAAAATTTCACGCTGATGATGTATTTTCTGCAGCGTTGCTGACTATGTTAAATCCTGATATAAAGATTGAGAGAGGGTTTCAGATACCAGAGGACTATGATGGAATTGTATTTGATATTGGATTCGGAGAATTTGATCATCACCAGCAGAATCGTTCTGTTAGGGAAAATGGTGTTCCATATGCAGCGTTTGGCCTGCTTTGGAAGAAATACGGAACTATGCTCGTAGACGAAGACGAAGCAAGAAGATTTGACGAAAAGTTTATACAAAGCTTAGATTTAAACGATAATACCGGTTCTGAAAATCAGATAGCGGATATGATATCTGTATTTAATCCGCCATGGGATTATGCAGTTTCTTCGGATAAGGCATTTGAAGAAGCAAAAGATCTGGCTTATAAAGTATTGGTGAAAGAAATTGAGAATATTAAGAGCATTAACCGAGCCAAGGATCTCGTTACAAAGGCATTGTCAAAATGTGAAGACGGAATTCTTGTGATGCCTCGCTCAGCACCTTGGAAAAAGTTTGTAAAAGAAAAAGAGGTGTATTTTGTGGTTGCACCGTCTAATCGTGGAGGGTATACAGCACAGGCAGTACCAAAAGATGACAAACCAAACGAGCTGAAAATACCATTTCCAAAAGAATGGAGAGGTGTGGAAAAAGAGAGCATTGGGGAAGTCAGTGGAGTAGAAACCCTTCAGTTCTGTCATAACAGTGGTTTTCTGATATCTGCGTTGACACAGGAAGATGTAATTAAGGCTTGTGTAATTGCGAGAGAGAAAGCAAAAGAATAAAGTTCCTGAAAGGACAGGGATAGGGAGCTGCTGTGTCCAAGACACTTTATGCAGAAAAAGAGAACGGGAATATATAGAATCTCTTTTTCTGCAAATTAGCAGTTTTCTTGCTGCATAAAATTTGTTATGATAGAATCAATACATAGAAATGGGGAAAGAACATGAAAAAACTGATGATACAATTTATGAAATTTGGTGTTGTTGGCGGAATCGCCTTTGTGGTAGATTATGCTATCATGGTATTTCTTACAGAAGTTTTCGGGATACCATATCTGATTTCTTCTACTGTTTCCTTCTGTGTATCCGTTGTTGTAAATTATTTATTAAGCATGCGGTTTGTCTTTGAAGGAAGAGAAGATATCAGGAAACAGACAGAATTTGCTGCATTTGTTATACTTAGCGTTATTGGATTGGGAATCAATCAGCTTGTAATGTATCTTGTAGCAGATGTATGGCTTGGAGATAAAATTAAGAGAGCATATTTATTTGCTAAAATTGTCGCAACATTTGTAGTAATGGTATGGAATTTTGTTTCCAGAAAAATATTTTTGGAAAAGAAATAAAACAAGAGCTAAGGCTTTATTTAGCAGAGGGATAAGGCCTTTAAAGTAAAGTATGGATAAAATGCGGAGGGATTAGGATGAAAGCAGTAGAGCGTCTTGTAGTTAAGTTGATTGCAGATGGAGTAATTGAGGAAGAAGACCGGGAAATCTATGAATATGGATTTCATCATGGAATTATGCTTATTATTAACATAGCATGTACCATTGCTATTGGCATAGCAATGAAGATGTTCTGGGAAGTGCTTTTGTTTTTGGCTGCTTATGTGCCACTAAGAACCAATGCAGGAGGATTTCATGCAAAAACCCAGTTAAGATGTTTTTTTTATTCTAATTTTATTGTTGCAGCCATACTGTTCTCTGGAAGAATTCTTGCAGGGCATAGTCTGATACTTGGGGTGCTTGCAATGGCTGCATCCATTGTTATTGTCATTTTAGCACCTGTTGAAGACCAGAATAAGCCATTAGATGAAAAGGAAGTTGCAGTGTATGGCAAGAGAGCAAGAAGGGCACTTTTTCTTGATATACTGCTGGCAGGAGCATTAGAGCTCTGTTCCGTTCAGACAGGAAGTGCTACCGTAATTGCTTCTGTCTTTGGAATGGCAGTATTTTTAATAATGGGCTACATAAAAAACATCAGGCTGAAGCAAAAACGAAATGGTGCAGAATAGAAGTTAGCTGTTTTCGTAATTTTTGTATTGGTTATTATGGGAATTTATTGTCCAAAAGAATTAATATAAATTCGATAATTTTGAGAAAAAGAGAAATACTATTGGATATGACAGATGAAATAGTGTACCTGATAGTATTTTTTTTGTACATATACAAACTTGCAATCTGTCTGCCTTGTTTGTATAATGTATTTTTGGTACGTGGGAAGGTGCCTTTTGCGGAAAATATACTAGAATAGTTCAAATGTCAGCTAGGAAGAGAAATGCTTACAGGAAAGGACTAGATAGATGTTAGATTTTAAGGAAATAGAGTTAAAAGATAAAGATTGGATTGAGCAAAGCTTTCGTGAATCAGACTTGCAAGGCTGTGAGTATGTATTTACGAGTGTTTATATATGGAGAAAAATATACAGAACAAAGGTTGCTAGAAAGAATGGAATGTGCTTTTTTCAGTCAGGGGCAGATGGACATTACAGATATGCACTGCCAACAGGAAATGGTGACTTGAAAGAGGCTATCCAGCTTATCATGGATGAAGCAAAAGAGCGTGGAGTGAAATTTGTAATGAGAGGTGTTATGGAACATCAGATTCCACAGCTGGAAGAATGGTTTCCGGGAATGTTCACATTTGATTTAAGACGGGATGAAAGTGATTATATTTACACTGTGAAGAAACTTAGTACTTTAGCAGGGAAGAAGCTTCATGGAAAACGTAACCATATCCACCGGTTTCAGGATACAGATGACTGGGAATATCAGCCCATATCCCAAAGTAATATAGCAGACTGTGTAGAGATGAACAGGGAATGGGTAGCGAGGTATGTGGAAGAAGGTGATGATTCTTTAAAAGAAGAATCGGAGGCAGTTATGGAGGCATTTAGCCATTTTCAAGAGTTAGGGTTAGAAGGGGGCATGTTAAAACGAGATGGCAAAGTGGTTGCTTATACGATAGCAGAACCTTTGAATAGTAACACCTACGTAATTCATATTGAAAAGGCATTTTACGATGTGCAAGGTGCATATCCTATGATTAACCAGCAGTTTGTACTTCATAATTGTCAAGAGTACGAGTATGTAAACCGAGAAGAAGATGCCGGTGATGAAGGACTTCGAAGAGCTAAATTATCCTACTATCCAGATATCTTACTAGACAAGTATAATGTGACTCTGAAAGAGGAGGAATAGCATGATAACCAATGCCACGAAAGCTATGGTACCTGCAATGAAAGAGATGTGGGCTGTCAATTTTGGTGACAGTGACGAATATATAAGCTTTTTCTTTGAAAATCATTTGAAATTAGATGAAAAAGGCATGTATCAGAACCAGTTTGTATATCAGTTAAATGGACAGCCGGTATCTATGCTTTCTGTCTTGGAAGCGCAGCTTGACAATGGACAGCACAAGCAGGAATTCTGGTATATCTATGCTGTCGTAACGGCTAAGGAGCATAGAAGGAAAGGATATGCAGGAAAGGTTCTTTTGCATGTAATAGAACTTGCAAAGAAGAAGGAAATTGCAGTAGGATTAGTACCTGCAGATGAGGGACTATACCGCTATTATGGGAAGTTTGGCTTTGAATCATTTTTCTATAATAGAACAGTTAAGATGAATCTTTTGGCAGGAGATGGATTGGCGGATGGCTGGAAGCTGGCTACAGCAGAGCAGTACAAGATGATGAGGGATCAGTTCCTTGCTAATCAGGGAGCTGTCATCTGGGAAAAGCAGGCAGTGGAATATGCCATAAAGGAAAACGAAAACCTAGGTGGGAAAACGTATTATTTAGAAAATACATCATATTTCTTAATGGTATGTCCTTTGGAAGGGAAATTAATAGTTCGTGAAACGAATTTGCCATGGGATGTATTAAAGAATGTGTGCGATTCTCTGGCAGAAAGATTTCAATGTAATACTGCTTTTGCTGTGGCTCCAGTAGGAACCTGGTCTCAGGGAGCAGTGGTAAAGCATGGAATGATATGCAATCTAGGAAAAAGTTTTTCATCACTTGCAGGTCAGTCTCATGTAACAGAATTCTACCTTGGTCTTGCATTAGATTAAGGCAAATTAAACAAAATAAAATTATGTCAAACAAGCGTACTATTTGTCAAAGTAATGAAAAACAGGGCAAAAAGTACACTTTGATTAGTCAAAGTTTTAAATTATGACATGTATATATATCAATTCTATCATGTGACAGCATAATCAGTTTTTTTGTAGTAGAATAAGCACAGTCAAAGGAACAAAAGAAAAAGTTTCTTTGTGTTTGCAAGGAGGGAGGTTGGAAATAAGCGGTTTTGCTCATGTATGTGATACATACATTCTGGATGATATGTGGTAGTTCTGCAGTCAGTGAAAGGGACACTGAAAAGGGGAAAAGGAACTGTGTTTTGATGCATTTTTAGGGGATTTGTATGAAAACATAATTATCACATTGAGGCCATATTGCTTTTGATAAACTTATTAACGAGTTTTTCATTATTGAGGGGATTATTTTTTATATATAATAATAAAAGCTGCAGGAGCTGAATTTTATAGATTGCATTCTATAAAACGAAGCTGTTGCAGCTTTTGTTTTTTACATGATAAGAAAAAGGCACCAAAAAAGAGTGCCCAAAATTATTTTTATAAAAGACCAGTGCTGAAATAACGCTCCATACGGTCAGCAAGAACTGTAGCAATGACGGCGTCTTTCCCATATTTTTCGCTAATGTGCTTACATGCCCATACATTTGCACCAGAAGAAGTTCCGCAAAGTAAACCTTGTACTCGGGCCAGTTCTCTTGTGGTTTCAATAGCATCTTCATCCGTAACTTCCACTATGTCATCAATAAGACTAGTATCTAAGATGTCAGGAATGAAACCATCCCCAATGCCTTGAATGCTATGAAGGCCTGGTTCATCTCCAAGCAGTGCAGAAACATTTTTCGGTTCAACTGCAACAATTTTTACATTAGGATTCTGCTCTTTTAGGTAACGTCCAATACCTTGGAGTGTACCGCCGCTTCCTAATCCACTGACAAATACATCAATTTTGCCATTCAGCTGATCATATAATTCAGGTGCAGTTGTTTCATAGTGGATATCTGGATTATCCTGATTTTTAAATTGCTGAGGCATAAAATAGTTATCAGATGTATTCATAATTCTTTCTGCTTCACTGACAGAACCGCCAATACTTAATTCTGCTGGTGTAAGAACCAGTTCGGCACCTAGAGCACGAATTATTTTTTTTCTCTCTTCACTCATGTTTTCAGGCATTACAATGATTACTTTGTAACCTAGACGGACTCCAGCTAGGGCGATTCCAATTCCTGTATTACCTGAAGTTGGTTCTATAATCGTCATGCCAGGTTTTAAAATTCCTTTTTTTTCTGCTTGGATAATCATGTTCTTTGCAACACGATCTTTGATGCTGCCTCCTGGATTAAGAAACTCTGCTTTTGCAAAAATATTCAAGCCAGTTGTATTCTTTAAGCTGATTAATGGCGTATTCCCGATTAAATCTAAAATATTTTCCGTATACATACAAGTTCTCCTTTTCTTCCTATAATATTTTTATTCAGAATGCTTTTTTTTGCCATATGAAATCTGACTTTTTAAATAAAATATACTATTGCTATTACTTTATCTTAAAAAATTATACTGAGAAGGATTTCATATGTCAATAAACTGATAAAATGTTTCATCTGATAAAGAAATATATGGCGGGCGGAAGAGTTTCATATATCAATAAGCTGATAAAATGAAATAGTATAAATAAAAAGTACTAATTGTTATCTTGAATAAAAAGTAGTATGATATAGAAAGTGTTTAAGAAAGATTAAGGCAGATGAGAGGTTTTGTATGAGAGTAAAGGATAAGAAAAGGCAAAAAAAACTGCTTCTGTCCACAAGAAAAACATTGTTTGGTAGGACCTTACGTCTTATGATAAAAAGCAAAAAGCACTTTTTGTTATTTCAGATTCTGTATGGAATTCTAGCAATACTTTGTATTGTGCCTTCTGCAGGAGTTATGTTTGGCCTGGCTGGAAAGTATTCAGGATATAGCTATATTACAACTGAGAATATGGCAGATTTTCTGTTCAAGCCATTTACTGTATTAACGCTGGTTTTGTGCTTTTTTCTTATTGGTTTTTTCCTGTTAGGAGAAATCTCACTGGTTTCTTCATTTATTCTGGCAGGAAAGGGACTTGATAAAAGACCATCGTTCTATGTTTTCTTAGGGAGTTTAAGAAATGCTTTTATGGGGTTTCGGAAAGGAAATATCAGGAGCATTTTTCTTGCTGTATTTGTTTTGATTGCCAGTAATATTATAGTTATTATTGGCATTGTTACAAGAACTCGGATTCCAAATTATATCGTTCGCTCAATTAGCCACATTCCTATGGTAAAAACTGGAATAGGAATTGCTGTATTTGTTGTGGCACTGATTGTATATGCCAATTTATTTACACTTTCGTATTTTCTGCTTGAACGCATTAATATGAAAGAAGCAAGGATAAATAGTGGAAGGCTCTTACGGAATCACCTTCTCCATAGCATGTGCAGTCTGGCTGTCTGGAATATTTTTATTATACTGTGTTCAGCTGCTGCTTATTTACTGCTGATTGCTGCAGAAGCACTGTTTGTTATGCTATTTGTAAGTCAGAAGACGGCAGTAGCGGTATTTTTGTCTTTGTGTGAGCATGCCAATGTTTATGCTGGCTTATGTTTAGGATGGTTTGGATTGTATGCCAATATTTCTTTGCAAATGGAGTTATTTCTGCAATATAAGAAAATACATGAGGAAGATTTTCCAGTTGTGGTTCATGTTAAGACACCTAAGCTGTTTACAGATAAACGGAAGAGGATAGCTGTATGTGTACTTATTTTTGCTGTTTTCCTGTTAGATGGACTTTATACCCGCAGGCAGGTGTTAAATGGGAATGAAATTCCTATCTTAAGTTCATTTGATGGGGTAAAGATTACAGCACATAGGGGGTTTTCTTCCCAGGCACCAGAAAATACTCTGGAGGCTTTTCAGGCGGCAATTGATTCTATGTCAGATTTTGTAGAATTTGACGTGCAGCAGACAAAGGACGGAGAACTGATTATTCTTCACGATTCCAATCTTCAAAGAACTTGTGGAAAGAATAAGTTTATCTGGAATGCCAGCTTTGAGGAAGTACGCCGTTTTGATGCAGGAGCGTGGTTTTCAGATGATTATGCAGGTGTACAGATACCAACGTTAGAGGAATCTATAACCCTTTGCAAAGGTAAAATCCTTATGAATATTGAGATAAAGGGCAACAGCCATTTTAAAGATCTGGAAGAACAAGTAGTAATGCTGATTCAGAAATATGGAATTCAAAAGCAATGTGTGGTACAGTCTACGGACTATGCAGCTTTAAAAAAAGTGAAGAAACTGGATTCATCTATTACTACAGGGCTGATTTTAATGGGAGCCTATGGTGAATTTGACGAAAGTACAGATATTGATTTTTTTAGTATTCGTTCTACCTTTGTTAATAAAAATATGGTAGAGTCGGCTCATAAAAATGGGAAAGGGGTTTATGCCTGGACTGTGAATACGAAAAATGAAATACGGCGTATGAAAGTTCTTAAGGTTGATAATATCATTACGGACAGGCCTATTTTAGCAAGAGAACTTTTGTATCAAGACGAGTTCAATATGTCTTTTGTGAATCTGTTCCGCCTGCTAAAATAGATAAACTTAATTTTGTAATGTGAGAGAAAAGGTTTGCGGATGGTGGAAAAGCATTATCCTTAATAAATGAAAGAAATAAATTCTTTTTTGGGATTTAGTTCATTTTGGGATTGCAAAAATGAACTAAAGAATCTATAATGGTTCTTGCAAAGACAAAGAAGTTTGTAGAGTTCAATACAGAAGTACATGTGTTTGCATGTGCTTTGGCTATAAATGGACTGGTTTATGCACTTCCATGGAAATTTTGAAAGTGAATATACATAAAAAGCAATTAGAACTTCTGCTGTCTAATATAGATGAATTAAGGAGATTGAGAAAATGGGTTACGTTGATGAAGTACTAGCAAGTGTAATTGAAAAGAATCCTAGCCAGCCAGAATTCCATCAGGCAGTTAAGGAAGTATTAGAGTCTTTAAGACCGGTTATTGATGCAAATGAAGAAGCTTACAGAAAAGATGCTCTATTAGAAAGATTAGTTGAGCCGGACAGACAGTTTATGTTCCGCGTGCCTTGGGTAGATGACAAAGGCCAGGTTCAAGTAAACAGAGGTTTTCGTGTACAGTTTAACAACAGCATTGGACCTTACAAGGGCGGTTTAAGATTACATCCATCTGTAAACTTAGGTATTATTAAATTCTTAGGTTTTGAACAAATTTTCAAAAACTCCTTAACAGGCCTTCCAATCGGTGGTGGTAAAGGTGGTTCTGACTTTGATCCTAAAGGCAAATCAGATCGTGAAGTTATGGCTTTCTGCCAGAGCTTTATGACAGAATTATGTAAATATATTGGTGCTGACACAGATGTTCCTGCTGGTGACATCGGAACAGGTGCTAGAGAAATCGGTTATATGTTCGGCCAGTACAAGAAAATAAGAGGCTTATATGAAGGCGTTCTTACAGGCAAAGGTTTATCCTATGGCGGTTCTTTAGCTAGAACAGAAGCTACAGGATACGGTTTATTATATTTAACAGCTGAAATGTTAAAATGCAATGGCAGTGATATCGCTGGTAAAACAGTTTGTGTATCTGGTGCTGGTAACGTTGCAATTTATGCAATCCAGAAAGCTCAGCAGTTAGGTGCTAAAGTTGTTACATGCAGTGATTCTACAGGCTGGGTTTACGATCCGGACGGAATTGATGTTGCTGCATTACAGGAAATCAAAGAAGTAAAACGTGCTCGTTTAACAGAGTACAAAAACTATAGGCCAAATGCGGAATATCATGAAGGCCGTGGTGTATGGTCCGTTAAATGTGATGTTGCTCTTCCATGTGCAACCCAGAACGAATTAACACTTGACGATGCTAAGACATTAGTAGCGAATGGTGTTACAGCTGTAGCTGAAGGTGCTAACATGCCTACAACTTACGAAGCAACACAGTATTTATTGGAAAACAAAGTATTATTTGCTCCTGGTAAAGCTGCTAACGCTGGTGGTGTTGCTACTTCCGCATTAGAAATGTCTCAGAACAGCGAAAGATTAAGCTGGACATTTGAAGAAGTTGATTCTAAATTACAAGGAATCATGGTTAATATTTTCCATAACATGGATGATGCTGCAAAACGTTATGGTTTTGAAGGCAATTATGTTGTAGGTGCAAACATTGCAGGTTTTGAAAAAGTTGCAAATGCTATGACAGCTCAGGGAATCTGCTAATATCTGCGTTATAAGAGATTAATTAAGCAATATATTAAAATGGAAGGGTCTCATAGGTTTAATATCTGTGAGGCTCTTTTTAGTTTTTTCCAAAAGACTGGAGAAATATAAAGGCAACGGCACTTTGTTTTTAAGCCCTCTTTTTTTTACAGTCGAAATTTGCTATAATAGGCAAAGATAAGGAAATAGAAATAAGGAGATGCTTATGAAGAAATTAGTAATTAAGACAATGGTAACTAGTGCTGTTTTAATTGGTTTAATCCTTGCTGTGTTTTTTCTTATCCCAAAGGGGAGAAATGCAGGAGAACAGTCAAAAGAACTGGATTTGGTTACAGATTCGCTTAATAAACAAAATATAAACGATGCTGGTTCAAGGCATTTGGCGATTGGGAAGAAAGATGGTATCATTGCTTTTCCTAAGAAAAGCATGAAAGAAATTTATGATGTTAAATGTTCAAAAGACACAGAAGAAAAGCTGGATCAGTATAAAAGGAGAGGGCATTATTCTTTTGAAAGTCCCTTGCTTATCTGGAATCCATTTGGAACCAATAAACTTTCTCTCTACTGTTATTTTCGGGACGAAGAAAACACATATATTACATACACGATACAAGTAGATGACAGTCACATACCAGCTTTTACGAGAACTTTGAACAATCACAAAGAAGGAAATCTGACTAGGGTACATGAGTATCAGCTGACAGGATTTGTCCCAGGGTATCAGAATTACGTGGTACTTCGCAAATACAACGAAAAAGGAAAGCTTATTCAAAAGTCCTATTTTGATTTTTATGTGGATAAGCTGAAAGAACCAGTAAGAACAAAACTTTCCTACGAAGATGGGAAAAGTGAGAAGATCATAAGTGAGGGACTATACTGTATCAGCGGGTATCAGAGTGGAGATAAAAATGCACATAGGTGCATTCCGCTTTACGATAATTCTGGTGTTATCAGAAGCGTAATTCCAATTAAGAATTATCGGACAGACAGACTTGAAATAGTGGATGACAGTCTGATTTACAGCTGTTCTGATAACAGTTTTGCCAAGGTATCCTCCTTAGGGAAAGTGGAAAAGGTATATCCACTAGGACAATACCGTTTGTATCATGATTTTATCTATAATGGATACGGTCAGCTCTGGTGTCTGGTATCTGATGCTAAATCGAATACTGTTGGTGATAAGGTTATTTCAGTCTTGCTTAAGGATGGGAAGGTTACGAAGATCGTAGACTTTGCTGCATTGTTCCGAAAGGAGAAAGAGCAGGCTGAAAAGAAAGATAGAACCAGACCATTAAACTGGATTGATTTAAATTCACTGGATAGAGTGGATAGCAGCGATATTGTAGTAAGTTCCAGTGCGTTATCCTCTATCATTCGGATTAACCATGTGACAAGTGGATATCCAAAGGTTGGATATATTATTTCTGAGAGGGAATTCTGGAAAAAATCTAATAATAAAAAATATTTATTATTAAAGGGTGCATATGTGGGAGAAAAGTGGTACAATTTAAGTGGCAATACAAAAGAGCAGGAAGAAGGTGTACATAACTTTTCGAACCAGTTTGGGCAGAATAGTATTGCATACGAGCCAGGTTCCAGACTTGGAGAGGGGCAGTATTATTTAACGATGCTAAATAACAATTATGCTTACGCAAAAGCAGTGCCATATGTGAATTGGAAAAAGTTCAGAAGTGCAGGTACAAAAGGAAAATCCGCTGATTCTTCTTACTATTATAAATATCTAGTAGATGAGAAGGCTGGCTATTATGGACTTGAACAGTCCTATAAGGTTCCATGCACACAGCAGGGTGGAGCTGCTTTCAAAAATGAAAGAAATTGTATTATCAATTCAATGGATCAAAAGTTATTTGGAGAATATGATAATGAAGGAAAACTGATTCGGGAATTTACACTAAAGGCATATCGTGTATCAAAAAATACCATGAAAAATGTATGGTATTATTGATGATAGGAGGTTATCTTGAGGGCAAAAGTATTAGAAGAGTTTAAAAAAAAGTTTGGGGATAACGAGGGGAACATAAGGGTTTTCTTTGCACCAGGCAGAGTGAATCTTATTGGTGAACATACAGATTATAATGGCGGCCATGTATTTCCATGTGCCCTTACCATAGGGACATATGCTGTTATAAGGAAAAGGCAGGATGAAATAATACGTCTGTATTCCATGAATTTTGTGGAGGATGGGATTATGGAAACAACTCTGCAAGAAGTAAAGAAAAAGCAGGTTACAGGCTGGACGGGGTATCCGGCAGGAATCGTCTGGTCATTGTTTCAAAAAGAATTCCAGATTGATAAAGGGTTTGATGTTTTATATTATGGTAATATACCAAATGGTTCAGGACTGTCATCTTCTGCATCAATTGAGGTTGTTACAGTATATGCATTAAGTAAAGTGTTCGAATTTGCGTTGCCAAATATTGAGATTGCAAAGATCAGCCAGTTTTCCGAGAATCAGTATAATCAGGTAAACTGTGGAATTATGGATCAGTTTGCGGTTGCTATGGGAAAAGAGAATCAAGCAATTTATTTAGATACTGCAACATTAGAATACCGGTATGCACCGATTCGTTTAGATGACGAAAAGATCGTTATTATGAACACGAATAAGCGTCGTGAGTTAGGGGATTCAAAGTATAACCAGCGTCGCATGGAATGTCAGAAGGCGTTAGAAATGCTTCAAAGCGTTAGAGATATTCAGTCTCTTGGAGAACTGACCTGTGAAGAATTTGAAGAATCAAAAGAAGTGATCACAGACATGGTTCTTAGAAAGCGTGCGAAACATGCAGTTTATGAAAACCAGAGGACGATGGCAGCTGTAGACGCCTTAGAGGAGAAAGATCTGGTTAAGTTTGGCCAGTTTATGGTGGAATCCCATAATTCCTTGCGGGACGATTATGAAGTTACTGGCGTTGAATTAGATACATTGGTTGAGGAAACATTAAAATGTAATGGTGTTATCGGTGCTCGTATGACAGGTGCTGGTTTTGGTGGCTGTGCCGTAAGTATTGTAAAAAATGATGCGGTAAAAGATGTGATAGAAGCTGTTGGGGAAAATTATAAGAAAAGAATTGGATATGCGGCAGATTTTTACGTAGTATCTGTAGGAGATGGTCCAAAAGAATTATAATCAGAAAGGGAATGAAGGAATGAAGGTTTTAGTTTTAGGTGGTGCAGGATATATTGGTTCTCACACGGTATATGAATTAATTGATAATGGGCATAAAGTAGTAATTGTAGATAATCTGGAAACTGGCCATTTAGAAGCGGTACATCCAAAGGCAGTATTTTATAAAGGAGATGTCAGAGACCGTTCTTTCTTAAATCAGGTATTTCAGGATGAAAAAGTTGATGCGGTGATTCATTTTGCAGCAAATTCTCTTGTAGGAGAAAGCATGATAAATCCTTTAAAGTATTATGATAATAATGTTTGTGGGGCCAAAGTTTTATTAGAAGCAATGGTTGCCAATGGTGTAGATAAAATCGTATTTTCTTCAACTGCTGCAACTTATGGGGAACCAGAGAGGATCCCGATTTTAGAAACAGATAAAACAGAGCCAACCAATACTTATGGAGAAACAAAACTTGCAATGGAAAAAATGTTCAAATGGACATCCAAGGCACATCATTTACGTTATGTATCTTTACGTTATTTTAATGCATGTGGTGCTCATGTAAGTGGTCAGATTGGAGAAGCACATAGTCCGGAGACACATTTGATTCCGCTTATTTTACAAGTGCCAATGGGAAAACGCTCTCACATTAGTATCTTCGGTGATGACTATGATACCAAAGATGGCACATGTGTACGTGACTATATTCATGTTACAGATCTGGCATCCGCACACATTAAGGCTGTGGAATATTTAATGGATGGAAAAGAAAGCAGCATTTTCAACTTGGGAAATGGTGTTGGATTTACAGTAAAAGAAGTAATTGATGTGGCAAGAAAAGTTACAGGTGATGAAATTCGAGCGGAAATCGCTCCGAAACGTGCAGGAGATCCAGCCAAGTTAATTGCATCTAGCGAAAAGGCTAGAACGGTCCTTGGCTGGGAACCAAAATATACAGATATTGAGTCAATTGTAGAATCTGCATGGAACTGGCACAAAAATCATCCAAATGGATTTGAAAGAAACTAAGAGTTTATTTTGCTTTTTTGGAGAAAGTACTGCATAGGCAGCATTAGGACTTTTGGCATAAACTTACAGAAAAGGTAAGTCGCTTTCATGCTAAAAGTCGGCACTATCAGTGCTTTCTTTTTATATAAACCGTCTAATGCAAGCTCTGCACACGTTCGGGCTGACAAAATGCATATATTGGATTGTTTTCCACCATCTTTATAAAATTCTGTTTTCACAGAACCAGGACACAACGTGGTAATGGAAATAGGCTTCTTCTGGCGTTTCATTTCATAGTTTAATGCCGTGCTGAAATGATAGAGATAGGATTTGGTTGCACCGTATACGGAAAACAGTGGTGGGGTAGTAAAGGCAGCAATGCTGGAAACATTGAGTACATATCCATGTTTTGCATGTCTGCAGAACCAGCTCGTGAAAATGTGGGGGGCAATCAGGTTAGTCTTTATCATATCTAAGTTATCAGACAGATCCTGTTCTGTAACATAGCCAACCTTTCCAAAACCAGCATTATTAATCATGACTTCAATTGGATATTGATTTAAATCTTCAATGAGGGCAAGGCAGTTTTCTTCTTTGCTAATATCTGTGGCCTTTAAAATTACGTTACAGCGGTAACGAGTTTCTAAAGAGTCTTTTAATTTTTTTAAACGATCTTTACGTCTGGCAACTAGAATAAGGTCGTAGCCCCTTTGGGCTAATAGGATAGATAGTTCTTTTCCGATGCCGCTTGAGGCACCTGTAATAAATGCGTACATGTGGGGTGTCCTTTCAGTTCTTTCTTGATTCCTGCTGATAGTATAACACAAAAAGGCTGCCGGCAGAGGATTTATATATCCGCTGGGGCAGCTTTATATGTATACGTTTGTATGAAAAGCTTTAGTCTTCTAAAATACGGCTGATGATTTCACTAATCTGTTCTGGTTCAAATGGTTTTGCTAAAAATTCAGAAGCACCATATTTAACTGCTTCATACATTTTGTTGGCTTGTCCGGCTGCGGTAACCATAACTACTTTTGCGTGAACATCAATATTGCGGATTTTTCGTAAAGCTTCGATGCCGTCCATTACAGGCATTGTAATGTCCATTGTAACAATATCAGGTCTGCATTCTTCAAATTTCTTAATGCCTTCCTCTCCGTTCTGTGCTTCTGCAACAATTTCGTGACCTTCTGCCTGAAGAAGATTTTTTAATATTTTACGTGATGTTTTAGAATCATCTATTATTAGAATCTTTGCCATAATTATAACCTCCGAATTTTGTATTTGAATTTCTTATCTAAAAGATATGTTCTGATCTATTGCTATAATAATATCGACTTTATTGTCATTAATATAAACAGGAAGAACATAAAAATTTCCAGAGGCTATCATAGTCTGGTTTTGGTAAGATACTGGTGGAAGCATGTCTTCCTCAATGGACTCATCGTACAATTGTCTAGCATATAGACCATTTACACAGTTAATAAACTCACAAATTGCGTCGAAAACATCTTCATCGACTTCGCTAAATATTTCATCAGCATATGGATTAGCAATTTCGAATAATGCTTCATCGTTTCCTGAGAAACCGACAAAAATTCTATGATTGCCTTGTAGTTCTTGACTTGCAAGATAATCAAATGCATAAGAATCTGCTGAATAAACTGTGTCAAAGTATATATCACGTTGAATAAATCGAATAATATTGCGAAGAAATAATGAAAAGTGTTCGTAGAAAAGAGGCTCGTTAATGCGTAAAAAGTGTTTTGTAAAAGCATCGGTGCTGCCATCTTTCATTGCGGTGAGGACATCATCTGTTATGGAAAATTCGTTTTGAAATGCAGTCATCATCTCGTTTATTTTTTGAAGTGTGAGAAAACCACTTTCGATGCTCGCTTGTGTAAATGCCATAAACGGACTGCCCTGCTGGCTAAGTAGAAAATCGACTTGTTCATTCGTTAAGTATCCTTTTTCTACTGCTATATCACCAAAACGTTTATCTTTGGTAGCTTGTATCTGATTTATCTGATCTGCCTGCTCTACTGTAAGAAGTCGGGATGCTACTGCCATCAATCCAAGCTTAACTCGCGTTGTCTTTTGAATGAGTAGTATTTCATGAAATTGCTGCTTCGTAATCAGGTTATTACGAATTAAGTAATTTCCAAAGAAATGACTGAACATAACATAGTCTCCTTTCCATATTCAGTTACTAATAATATACAACAAATAACAGAAAAAATATAGTCTTTTTCAGAAAAAATATAAGTTTTCTATGACAATATTTATAATTTGTGGTATAGTTGTGTATAATGTTTTTTTGAGAAAGGGCTTAAGCAAAATGAAGAAAATTATCGATCTATTGAATGCTGAAGTAAAAGATGCATTTGAAAAGGCTGGATATGATAAAGAGTATGGCAGCGTAACGATCTCAAATCGTCCGGATTTATGTCAATATCAGTGTAACGGTGCATTAGCAGCAGCAAAAAAATTTAAAAAGGCACCAATTATGATTGCCAATGATGTAGTGGCATTATTAGAAAAAAGCAGAACATTTGGTGAAATTACAGCGATCATGCCAGGATTCATTAATATTAAAGTAAGTGATGCATTTTTGGCTTCCTATGTCAATGAAATGAATCAGGATGAACGTTTTGGATGTGAAAAAACGGAAAATCCAAAGAAAGTAATAATTGATTACGGCGGTGCAAATGTTGCAAAACCTCTGCATGTAGGACACTTGCGTTCTGCTATTATTGGGGAAAGCATAAAGAGAATTGGGAAATTTATGGGCAATGACGTAATTGGAGACGTTCATTTAGGAGACTGGGGGCTTCAGATGGGGCTGATTATCACAGAGTTCAGAAAACGTAATCCTGATTTGGTGTATTTTGATGATGCATATACAGGAAAATATCCAGAAGAACCACCATTTACTATTTCAGAACTGGAAGAGATTTATCCATTTGCCAATGCATATTCCAAAGAACATCCGGAATATAAAGAAGAAGCAATGAAAGCAACCAATCTGTTACAGAATGGACACCGTGGATATATGGCACTTTGGAATCATATTTTAAATGTTTCCATTACAGACTTAAAGAAGAATTATGATAATCTGAATGTGTCCTTTGAGTTATGGAAAAAGGAAAGCGATGCACAGCCATACATTCCAGATATGGTTGAATACTTAAAAGAGAATGGATATGCACATATCAGTGAAGGGGCTTTAGTTGTAGATGTGAAAGAAGAAACAGATACAAAAGAAGTGCCGCCTTGCATGATTTTAAAATCAGATGGTTCGAGTTTATATAATACGACAGACTTAGCTACTATGGTAGAACGTCGTAAATTATTCAATCCAGATGCAATTATTTATGTAGTAGATAAGAGACAGGAACTGTATTTTACACAAGTATTCCGTTGTGCAAAGAAAACAAAAATCTTAGAAGAGGATACACAACTGACTTTTTTAGGATTCGGTACTATGAATGGAAAAGATGGCAAGCCATTTAAAACAAGAGATGGTGGGGTAATGCGTCTTGAAAACCTGATTAAAGAGATTAACGAAGCGGTTTATGAAAAAGTAATGAGCAATCGTGAAATTTCGGAAGAAGAAGCCCGTAATATTGCTAAAGCAGTAGGTCTTGCTGCCATTAAATATGGTGATTTGTCTAATCAGGCCTCCAAAGATTATGTATTTGATTTAGATCGATTTACTTCATTTGAAGGAAATACAGGTCCATATATTCTGTATACAATAGTAAGAATTAAATCCATCTTAGGCAAATATCAGAATGAAATTGGACAGCTTCCACAGGGGGCAAAGATGAAAACTGCATTTAATGACAGTGAACGTGACTTAATGCTTGAGCTTGTGAAATTTAATGAAGTAATGTACAATGCCTATCAGGAAAATGCACCTCATAAGATTTGCCAGTATGTGTATGAAATATCTAATGCATTCAGCAAGTTTTACCATGAGACAAAAATTATTTCCGAAGAGAACAAAGAACAGCAGGATAGCTGGATTACATTGATCTCTTTAACAGCAGGTATATTAAACCAGTGTATGGATCTTTTAGGTTTGGAAGCACCGGACAGAATGTAGGCGGATTTACCCTTAGATGGCTAGATGAGCTATCTAGGGGTTTTTATAAATATCGTAAAGAGAGGTCTTACTATGTATAAAGAAGTGAATCAGTTAATTATTTACCGGAATTTTGACAGAGAAGGAATTCTGCACGAACTTGCAGCAGTTTGTGAGACATATGAATCGGGAGATTATAATAAAAAAGAACTAGTTGCTAAGATATATGAACAGATGAATTGTCTGCTTGATGTTGCAACTCGTTATGGATTTGATAAAAACCTTTGGCATAATTACATAGCATATTCGTTAGTAACAGATGAAAATCCTTTTAGCATTGTTTGTGAGAAACACGGAAAAAGAGAAGGTTCTGTGTTAGCATTTGCATTAAGTGATTTCGAAAATATTTATCGTCTGTTTCATTATGACTTTTCCAAAATGGAACAGGCACTTGGCATTTCCTGTTTTCAGATTATAGAGCAGTATCAGGCAATCCAGAAAAAGGAAAGAAGCTATAACAAGAGTGTAAGTGAAAAAGTACGTGCGTTAAGTGAAAAGCTGGAGACTGCCAAAGATGCACAAGATTTTCTTGTTTACGTTACAGATTTTTACAAGAGCTATGGCGTTGGAAAGTTTGGTCTCAATAAGGCATTCCGAATCAAGAAGAAGGATCAAGATGTGGTACTTGCACCTATTTTAAATACGGATATGGTGAAATTAGACGATTTGATAGGCTATGAAATTCAGAAACAGAAACTGATTGATAATACAAAGGCATTTGTGGAAGGAAAAAAATCAAATAATGTTCTTTTAACTGGAGACAGTGGAACAGGAAAATCGACTTCTATTAAAGCTATTTTAAATGAATTTTATGATCAGGGTTTGCGTATGATTGAAATATACAAACACCAGTTTCAGGATTTATCAACGGTTATTGAAAAGATTAAGGACAGAAATTACCGCTTTATTATTTATATGGATGATTTGTCTTTTGAGGAATTTGAGATTGAGTACAAATATTTAAAAGCAATTATTGAGGGCGGTCTTGAAACTAAGCCAGACAATGTGCTGATTTATGCTACATCCAACCGCAGGCACCTGATTCGTGAAACTTGGGGTGACCGGAATGATGGAACCAGTAATGAAGAATTGCACCGTTCAGAGACTATGCAGGAAAAACTGTCCTTAGTAAATCGTTTTGGAGTAACCATTTCTTATTCCAAACCGGATCAAAAAGAGTATTTTAATATTGTTACAAGTCTTGCAAAACGTTATCCGGATATTACGCTGACGGAACAGGAGATCTGCATGGAGGCAAATAAATGGGAGTTAAGTCATGGTGGAATGTCAGGGCGTACGGCACAGCAGTTCATTAATTATCTGGCTGGTAAATATGGAGTAAGAGACGATAACTAGACAAATTGGCATTTGTTAGAGGGGTGGATTATGGGAAAAGAAAATCACGAAAAATTAGTACACCTTCTGGAGGGACTGAATCAGATTCTTATAGGCAAGGAAAAGCAGATGGAGCTTGTCTGCGTATCCTTACTGGCAGGAGGCCATATGCTGCTAGAAGATGTTCCGGGAGTAGGGAAAACTACGCTGGCAAAAGCGGTTGCAAAGCTTACAGGGTGCAGCTTTGGGAGAATACAGTTTACGCCGGATACTCTGCCTGCGGATATACTAGGGTATTCTGTATACAATGCGAAGACAGAGCGTTTTGTCTATCAGAAGGGGCCTGTTATGACGCAGGTTCTGCTAGGTGATGAGTTAAATCGTACATCTCCAAAGACACAAGCAGCATTGCTAGAAGCAATGGAAGAGAAGCAGATAACGGTTGATGGGGTGACTTATCCACTGCAGGAGCCTTTTTTTGTGATAGCTGCCCAGAATCCAGTTGGCTTTCTAGGAACATACCAGCTTCCAGAAGCACAGCTTGACCGTTTCTTTTGTAAAATAAGCCTTGGTTATCCAGAGAGGCAGTCAGAGGTGCTTATGGTAAAAAAGATGGTGAAAAAACTGGTGTGGGAGGAAATCCCTAATGTACTAGAAAGCAAAGATCTGGCTGTTATGCAGAAGGAAGTCGAGGAAGTCCGTATTCATGAAGATTTAATCCAATATATTTTAGAACTTGTGGAGAAGACAAGGAACCATGAAAATATCTCCTTGGGAGTAAGCCCTAGAGGAACTCTAGCTGCAGTAAAGGCATCTATGGCAATGGCGTATTTAAGAGGGAGAGAGTATGTAATTCCAGAAGATGTAGTCACTATTCTCGTACCTGTTTTAGCACACAGAATCCAGTTGTCAGCCATGGCAAAAGTAAAAAAGATAACGGAAGAAGGAATTATTTTAAGCATAAAAAACGAAACAAAGATTCCTGTACTCTAAAGTAATAGGGGGTGCTTGTGATAATATGAAACAAGTTAGAATTGGTATCCTGCTGTCTATTATTGTATCCAGTATCTTTGTAACCTGTTATGGTGGAAGAATTCCATATCGGATTTTTCAGTGCACATTGCTTGTGCCAGTTATCTGTTTTGGATATACACTGTATGTGTATGAAAGATTTCGTATTTACCAGAGAGTACATCATAAAACTTTAGTAAAAGAAGAACCAGAAGAATATCTGCTAGAAGTGGGAAATGAGGATGTTATTACATACGAGCATATTAAATTAAATTTCTTTGAAGAGAATTCTGTTGTACTTGGGGTAGAACCGATTCGGGAGTGTTATCTGCTTCCAGGGGAAAAGAAGAATTATAAAACCTCTGTGTTATGCCGATACCGTGGCAATTATGCTATTGGAGTAAAAAGTGTTCAGGTGACGGATTTTATTCATTTGTTTACAATTACGTATCCTATAAAAGAGCCATATGAGGTGACTGTGTTACCGAAAATAACAGTTCTGGAAAAGTGTTTTTTTCTTGAGGAATCGTTAGATGAAAAACAGGGAAGCTGTTTTTGCCAGTCTGAAGTAAAGGAAATGGATATGGAAATCCGGCCCTATATTCATGGTGATGAACTTCGGTTTATCCATTGGAAAGCGACTGCCAAGTATGGGGAACTGTTTACTAGAAAGCAGATGAATAAAGCAAAACAGGGAGTCGGCATTTACTTAGAACTTATTGAGGAAGAAGGAGAGCATCGACTTGCAAAGGAAGACAGAATGTTAGAAACTGCTTTGAGTATTGCTTATTACTGCGTGAAAAATGATACAAAATGCAGTATGGTTTATGAGCAGGGAGAGATAAAGACATTTTCCATCAGTGGATTAAGGGAATTTGAACAGTTTTATCAGAACACTGCCCAGCTGTTTTTTCGTGGAAAAATGAGTACGAGTCAATTGTTAGAAAGCTTTGTGCCAGCACAGGACCAGATTGTGATATTGTTTTCTTTAGCCTTAAGGGAAGAAATTCTGGAGTGTGCCGCTGTGCTGGCAAATAAAAACCAGAAGGTGACTGTAATTGTAGCAGGAGAGGAACCATCAGACTGGGAGGCTGGATGTTTCGGTTTTCTTGTTATATTCCTGCCTTTTGATAGTGATATAAAGAAACTATTGGAGGAGGGGGTGCTGCTTTGAAAATAATATATGAGAAGGGGCTTCCGCTGATACTTGCTATATTGCTAGGGTTTCAGGAGTGCAGCTGGTTTCAGGTACCTGCATCATTCCTGCTTCTGTTATTTTTCTGTGGAATTGCGGTGCTGATACTATATGTATGGGAGAAAAAACAGTGGAATCTGGTGGCAGGAGTATTGCTGTTTGTAGTTGCTGTGCCAGTTATATTGCGTATAGGAAAGATTTGTTTTCTGGAAAGGCAAGACTGGCTGTATGTGGGATGCTTTGGGCAATGTATCTTACTGATTCTTCTCATGAAATATATCTGGGGCAAGTGTGTGGTTTCTAGCGTTTTGATCCTGTCCTGTATTGTGTTAAGAGTCTGTGATAAACCTGTTTTTTCCTGTTTGCTCGTTTTGGGTTTAGTATATTTTTTGCTTGCAGTTTCGGAATGGATTCATACAAAGTTTTACCAAAGAAGACTGGATAACCAGAGAAGTATGGGGTTAATGCCTGTTTATTTTCTTTTACTGGTTGTATTATTGTGTCTGCCAGTAAAAGAAACACCTTTTGACTGGAGTTTTGTTGTCAATCCGGTACAGCATATGTATGAAAATGTCTGTACCCTCATAGAAGATATAAAGGATGCCAGAAACAATGAGAAAAGTTTCTTTTCTTATAAGTTAAATGGAGAGGATTCGAAGGAGAGCAGGTTAGGCGGAAGTATAGAGGATTCGTCAACGGTTCTTTTGAAGGTGAAAGGAAGGAAAAGAAATGGATATTCTATTTATCTGACTGGCAGTGTGTATGACACTTATACGGGAAATGGATGGATTAGGAGTAACATGGAAGGTGAAAATGATTCGGTAAAGGAGGAACATATTCTTGCCAAAAAGGAATTAGAACAGGCATGTCTTAGTCAGCAGTGGGGAAAAGTTAAGGAGGAAACCGTATATTCGGAGGAAAGTCTGTATATTCGGTACGGTCGGTTAAAGACAAAAACCATATTTTATCCTGCTTATTTAAATGATATTTCACTGATCTCAAAATCAGAAGATTACCACGAAGAGAATGCCAATTTATATTTTCAGAAGAAAAGAAAAAGGGGATATCAGTACCAGGCTTTTTACAGAGACGTGAACTTGGAAAGTGAGCTGGTGAAAGGATATCTTAGAAGTCTTGGTGAAGCTTCATTAAAAGACCGTGTTTTAAGACAGAGGACTGCTAAAATTGCTAGTAAAAATCTGCAGCTTCCTAGTTCTTATTCGGATAAAGTGAAAGAACTTGCTTTTAAGGTAACAAAAGATTGTGAGAACTCTTATGATAAAATGATGGAAATTTGTCAGTATGTAAGACGGTTTCCTTATACAAAAAAGGTGGAGGATGTAAAAGAAAAACAGGATTTTGTGGAAGATTTTCTGTTTCGTACCCAGAGAGGATATTGTACTTATTTTGCAACTTCTGTGGCTGTTATGGGACGGTGTATAGGAATCCCTACCCGTTATGTGGAGGGGATGGTGATTCAGGAGGATTCCAAAGAAAAAGATGAGTATTATATATTAGATGGAAACTGTATGCATGCATGGTGTGAAGCTTACTTTGCGGGGTTTGGCTGGGTTCGTTTTGAGGCGACACCTGGTTATGGCAATAAGAAAGGAAGCTGGAAACCTGCTGGTGGAAAAAATTATTATGAGCATACACCTAAAAAGGAAGAACAATTGCCATTGCAATTGGTTGCCAAAGAGGTACCTATGATAGAGGCAAGACATTCTGAAAACCAGAAAAAGCTTCGTACATTGCTTTTTATAGTATGGGTGCTGTTAGCTGGTCTGATATTGTTCTTTATAACATTTTTGGCAATGTATATCTTTAGAAGCAGGAGAGTCCGTACAGAGGAAGAACAATGCACACAATTGCTAAAAGAGCTTATGTTTTATCTTCGAAAACTGGGATTTGTACGAGAAGACAGCGAAACGTTAACCAGGTTTTATGTCAGGGTAAAGCAGAAGATGCAGCTGGATTCTGCAGAAAAAGAAAAACAGTTAAAAGATACAATAGACATATATCTTAGGATGCGATACGGCAAGATTGTGCCAGAACGAAAAGAGTTGGAGAAAATGAGAAAAACCGTT
Source organism: [Clostridium] polysaccharolyticum (assembly GCF_900111595.1). Taxonomy (GTDB): domain Bacteria; phylum Bacillota; class Clostridia; order Lachnospirales; family Lachnospiraceae; genus Clostridium_AI; species Clostridium_AI polysaccharolyticum. The sequence goes on from NZ_FOHN01000033.1 coordinate 30,133, forward strand.
TCTATGGTGCGGAATGTCTTAAAAGAGTGCATGGATCGGGTACCATATCTGTTAGTTTGCATGGAAGCAAAAATGTTGTTTTAAGATAGGTAATGGGAGTAAAAAAGCCTGGATGTAAGGAAGTCTTCAAACCTTATCCGTTCAGGCTTTTTTTGATTGATAGGTATACCACTAAATTTTAGCTTTCCAAAATTGTAAGTTGACATAATAAACCAAAACAATCTATAATTAGCAGGAAAATGAATGGATTCGGAAAAATGTTAAGTTAGGTTGCTTCTTTTGCAACAGAAAGGATATTTTATGAAATTACAGAAAACTTTGGCGGCCGTTATGGCTTTCTCCACAATGTTATCTAGCGTTCCTATGTCCATACGGGCAGATGAAACCGTCAGTTTCCCTCCAGAAAAATCGGAATACTGCCAGCAAAACGAACCCATTATCACAATCAATGGCTGTGGATATACAGCACAGCAGTTTGTGGAGAGAGTCCTTGCATATACCATCGTGCCAGATCCCATTGCTTCAATGGAAACAGAAGATGG
>NZ_FOHN01000042.1 GCF_900111595.1 [Clostridium] polysaccharolyticum
TCCACCCGCATAGCAGGTGGTTTATTCGTTTCTCAAAGTTCCATTTTTCCGTTGGGAAAAACTCCACAATGAGAAACAGGGCCATGCCCTAACAAAAAAGCACTTGCAGAACTAACATTCTGCAAGTGCCAGATATTCAGCTTAATATGTATTTGTTCCTAAATACTAGTTACAAATAATCTTTTCCGTTTCCTTATCAAATACATGAATCTTAGACAAATCAAATGCAAGTTTGATTGTATCACCAGGACGAGCTGTTGTACGAGGATTAACACGTACGGTTAATTCAAACTGATCAATTGAGAAGTACAGGAATACTTCTGCACCAAGCATTTCGTATACTTTGATAGTTGCTTCTATAACGCCACCTGGAGTAGAGTTAATGAAAATTTCTTCATCCTTAATATCTTCTGGACGAATACCCATAACAACTGTTTTGTTTTCATATCCTTTTTCAAGAAGAATCTTTGCTTTGTTCTCAGGTAACTTAATAGAATGAGAACCAAACATTAACATTACGTCTGAACCAGATTTCACAACTTTTGATTCGATAAAGTTCATCTGAGGTGAACCAATAAATCCAGCTACGAATAAGTTCTTTGGTCTCTGATATAAATCAATAGGAGCATCTACCTGCTGTACAACACCGTCTTTCATAACAACGATTCTTGTACCCAGTGTAAGAGCCTCTGTCTGGTCATGTGTTACGTAAATGATAGTAGTTTCAAGTCTCTGATGTAATTTGGAAATCTCAATACGCATCTGAACACGTAATTTGGCATCCAGGTTTGATAAAGGTTCATCCATAAGGAATACTTTAGGATTACGAACGATTGCACGGCCCATAGCAACACGCTGTCTCTGACCACCTGATAAAGCCTTTGGTTTTCTATCTAATAAATGTTCAATATCAAGGATTTTTGCTGCTTCATGAACTAATTTATCAATCTGATCCTTTGGTGTTTTTCTTAATTTAAGACCGAAAGCCATATTATCATAAACAGACATATGAGGATACAAAGCATAGTTCTGGAATACCATCGCAATATCCCTGTCTTTTGGTTCTACATCATTAACCATTTTATCGCCAATCCATAACTCACCTGAAGTGATTTCTTCCAAACCGGCAATCATACGAAGTGTTGTGGATTTTCCACAACCTGAAGGTCCTACAAAGATGATGAATTCTTTATCTGCGATCTCTAAATTAAAATCATGTACTGCTACAAATCCATTCGGATAAGTTTTATTAATATTCTTCAATGATAAGCTTGCCATTATTGCTTTCCTCCCTAAAAAAGTTATACGGTATTAAGATATACCTCACTGATAAGCATATGATACACTATTTGTCCTTGTAAAACCATATCCCATTTCCACAAATTACTTTTTTGGGTTTTGTATATTTTGTATACTAAAATTTATTTTTAACGAATCCACCATCTTTTGCCTAAAGAAACCCCTTATTTAATAGTCAATTTCAATAAAACCCTCTCCTAATACCTCCCTTGCATCAGAAATAATAAGAAAACTTTCTGGTGCAATGTCAGCAACACATTCCTTTAACTTTACAATTTGTTTGTTAGATACTACACACATAACCATCTGTTTCGCTTCTTTGCTATATCCCCCCTGTGCCTCAATAATGGTTACCCCTCGGTCAATGACCTCAAGAATGTGTCTGGCTATTTTTTCAGGTTCATCTGAAATGATGTATGCCAGCTTGGCAAACTTCATTCCTTCTAACATATTATCTAAAATCTTTGTAGAAACATATACCGCAATAACTGCATAAAGTGCACTGTTAATTCCAAAAATAAAAGCTCCAAGCACAATTATCGTACTGTCCACAACTAATAACATATTTGCTACTGAGTAATACGGGAAGAAATAATTCAGAATTGCACCTAATAAATCCGTTCCTCCTGTGGAACCTCCATTACGGAATACGAGGCCAAGTCCCGCTCCTGTCAGAATCCCTCCTGCTAATGCTGCTAACAGGCTATCCTGATGTATAATGTCATAACTTGGAAGAATGTATAACGCTAGTGTAAATATAACGGTAGCAAACAATGTCTTCCGTACAAAATCTTTTCCTTTTACTTTTAATGCAGCCAAAAACAAGGGAATATTTACAATGGCGGTGGTCAGCCAGACTGGCACGCCACCTGGCACTACCGGTTCTGTCACCCTTTTCACAACAATTGCAAGGCCGGACACGCCGCCTACAACCATGTTCATTGGCTCATAAATCAAATTAACCCCTGCCGCCATTATAAATGTTCCCAGTGTAATAATCAGTAACCTCTTCCATTTCCTGTTCTGTCTCCATTTTCCGTCTTTCCTGTTCAATTTCAGCTACTCACCTTTTTTATTTTTATAATGTTCCACTTTTTGTTTAAATATTCTGTTTTGCCACAGTTTTTTCAGTTTGATAATCCCGTGGCGAATGTACGTGTTATACACGCCTTCTAATCTTAATTTGCGAAATACGAATGGTGCTTCTTTGTATTCTTCTAACATTTTCTTAATGATTCCACCAATTCCAATACAAAGCTTTGCATTGATTTTTGCACAGTTTTCAACAATCCAGTTCTCCTGTTCTGGTGAATTCATAAATACAGTCAGAATGTCTGGATTGGCACCATTTATTTCATTTACAACCAGTTCCATATTGATCTCTTCTGTTACACAATAAGCCCCTAGTATCTGGATTCCTGGGAAAAATTCTTTACACAGTCTGATAAACTGTTTCATCTCTCCTTCCTCTACTCCCACCAGATACATTGTTTTGTTCTCATTTTTTATTCCATTCATCATCTGATACATGCAACGGTAATTTGTCACGATTCCAGTTTCTCTAAGTGCATCTACATGAAATTCCGTAAGCATTGCCTCTTCCCCTGGAATTAACATATGTGCTCTGGATAATGTCTCTTTGTACGTTTCATTTTCCATAGCATCATATACCATAGAAGTAGATAGGATAAATATTAAATTGAGATAGTCATTGGTTAAATACTCTCCGATTCTTCTAGTAAATGAGTCAGTGCTGATTAAATCAACGTCCAGTCCCATTATGTTTACTTTCGCTTCCATTATAGTCATTCCTTTACAACATTGCCTGTAGTTCCATTCTTAAGACGCAGACTCTGATTTTCCTAGTACAATCTGTATGTCTACTCCATTTGGCATATTCTCAACTTTTTCAATTACGGCTTTTTTAAAATAAGCAATTAAATCCTTTCCAAGACCTTCTTGTGTTACTTGGATAATAGTCTCTTGTACATCACTGCTTGTATAATTTCCAATCCCATTGATGGTATATCCTTCTGATTCGAGTTTCTTCTGGACATTGCCTGCAAGTCCATTAATCCCACTTCCATTATATATCATAATGTTTTTGTCTAATGATACCTTTTGTGCCTGTCCTAGCAGTCCTTTGATTTCTTCTGCTGCGTAATTGTCCTCCATTGCTTTCCAGATAGCATCTGCTTTCTCTTTGTCAATAGAATAACTATCACTGTCACTTTCTCCTGGTATGAGATTATAAATGACATCTTCCCAGACTACTTTTGATAACGCTGGAGTATATGTCAGTCTTTTCTCTAAGGAAAGGTTTGATTTCACATTCCTGCAGAAATTTCTCATATAAGAATCTATTTCCTGTTCATTATAATTCTTAACCGTTCCCAATACATCATCTGTCAACGTTAAATAACCATCCTGTTCTACGAATACATCGTCAAAAACTTCCGATGGCACTATCGTATAATAACTGATATCCAAGCCTAGGGCATCGTCAATTAATGCAGCTCCAAAGTCATAGTAACCTGCTGGATTTACATATTCTTTTATGCTGTCGAATGATATAATCTGAGGAATATCTTTATTTTTCTTAAAAAGTTCCATATATAACCGCTGAGACATAGAAAGCTTTGCATTCATAGGAATAGTCATATACATCAGGCAGTCTGTCTTTGTATTAAACACTTCCAGAACTACGTGCTCTAATTCTTTATTTGCCTCATTTAAGCTAAACAATAACTGAAAGGAGATAGAATCCAGTTTCCCTTCACGTTCCATATGGATTTTCCTGCCGGCTGCATGCCCGCCATTCTTCTCTAAATACAGTCCCGTCACTTTATAACTTGCCAAAAATATAGCTGTTAGTGCAAACACACTAAAAAATGCTTTTGCTAAATCCCTTAAAAATATTTTTCCCGATTTTTTTTTCATTTACTTATCCTATCCCTATAAATCATTTTCCTAAAAATTCTAACTAACTTATATAGTATAACAGATACCTTATGGAATATCAACTTTTTCTAATTTTGCCTAGCACTGAAAAAAACATGTATTTCCGAAGAACAGCCAAATAAAAAAGCATGCTTTCCCCTTGTTCTCCCCCCTGGCTTTCCATTATAATACTTGGTAAGACAGGAGTGAAACATATGAAACAGACCGTATTTATTACTGGTTCTTCTCGGGGAATTGGCAAAGCATGTGCACTATTTTTTGCACAACAAGGCTGGAACGTTGTAATTAATTGCAAAAACAGCATAGAGGCTATGAAAGAAGTACAGAAAGAAATTCTTGCTATGGGTGTGTCCTGCTTAGCTTTACAGGGAGACGTAGGGGATTATGAAACTGTAACAGGATTTTATAATCAGATCCAAAAACACTTTGGCTTGCTAGATGTGCTGATTAACAACGCTGGGATATCAAAAATCGGCTTATTTCAGGACATGAAACCCACTGAATGGAATGAGATGATACAGACAAATCTTTCTTCCGTATACAACTGCAGTTCTATGGCAATCCCCCTTATGCTTTCCAATGGACATGGAAAAATCATTAATATTTCCTCAGTCTGGGGTGTGGCAGGAGCCTCATGTGAAGTAGCCTATTCCACCACGAAAGGTGGCATTAATGCCTTTACAAAGGCTTTAGGAAAGGAACTGGCACCAAGCAATATACAAGTAAATGCGATTGCATGTGGATGTATTGATACAGAAATGAATCAGTTTTTAGATCTGGAAGAACGGGAGGCCTTAATAGAAGAAATTCCCGCCTGCCGTATGGGAAAGGCCAAGGAAGTTGCCGAATTGGCTTATTCTATTGCCACTGGCCACAACTACCTGACAAGTCAAGTAATTCAACTGGATGGTGGCTGGATTTAAAAATACAAAAACGGGATGCCCCATAATGGCATCCCAATTTTGATTATTTCTTATATTCCTCTGCTAAAGCTTTAAATGCAGGTAATGAATTTTCAATCTGTTCTGTAGTTACACAGTATGCAATTCTTACATAACCTTTCGTGCCAAAATCATCTCCTGGCACTAATAAAAGTTCATGTTTTTTCGCCTTTTCGCAAAATGCCGCTGCATCTTTTTCTAATGCCTGTACAAACAGGTAAAACGCACCATCTGGCTTAACGCAATAGTAACCCATATCCGTTAAGCTATTGTAAAGCAAATCTCTGTTCTTTTTGTAAATACTAATATCTGCTGTCTTGTCAATACATCTTGCTATTACTTGCTGGAACAAACTGCTTGCACACACATATCCTAATGCTCTGCCTGCACCACAAACAGCTGCATAAATTTCTCTGTTCTTTTCCATTTTATTAGAAACTACTATGTATCCAATACGCTCTCCTGGAAGGGAAAGGGATTTACTATAAGAATAACATACAAAGGTATTGTCATAGTAATTGATTAAGTATGGTACTTTAATATCATCATAAACAAGTTCACGATAAGGTTCGTCAGAGAATAAATAAATAGGATGACCGTATTCTTCTGATTTTTCCTTTAGCAATGCACTTAACTTAATGATGCTTTCTTCTGTAAAAATAACTCCTGACGGGTTGTTAGGACTGTTGATAATAACTGCCTTTGTCTTAGGATTCATGGCTTTTTCGAAGTTTTCAAAGTCAATCTGGAATGTCTTCTGATTGGACTGTACTTCTACTAAAGTTCCTCCCATAGCTTCTACAAATACCCGGTATTCTGGAAAATACGGTGTAAAAGTGATAAATTCATCTCCAGGAATACAAATTGCTTTAAAACCTACACATAAAGAAGCTGCTGCCCCCATTGTCATATATATATCATCTGCTCCAATTGCTGTCTGGTATTTCCCATTTACATAGTCTGCTATAGTCTTACGAACGTTAAAATCACCTTGGGCAGATGTGTAACCGTGTAAAAGAATTGGATCTTGTGTTTTTAACAGCTCAACTATTGTCTCATTTACACACGCTGGAGCTGGAACACTTGGATTTCCTAAACTAAAATCAAATACTTTATCGGCACCGATTTCTGCTTTACGCTTTTTTCCATATTCAAAGATCTCTCGAATAACAGATCTCTTACTTCCCAATTCATACATTTTTTCTGAAATCATAATCAGACTCCTTTCAATCTGTTTCTTATTATTGTATGCCAATTCCCTTTTTGTGGCAAGACAAATCAAAAAAAGAGACCTCCTATACAGAAAGCCTCTCCCTTTATTCTCTTTTCATATGTATAAATACGATTTGTCAGCTACTACCTTATACCCTAAGGTGTCTTTTGTAAATTCCATCTTTTGCATGCTCTGTCTTTTGTAAATGTCCTCTTTTGTGCCTGCTGTCTTTTGTAATTATCCTCTTTTGTGTCCGCTGTCTTTTGCATAAACTTTCTTTTGTAATATCCATCTTTTGTATGCTCTGTCTTTCATAAGCCAGATTCTTTGTGTCTGCTAAGTCATTCGCCTGCTCTGCTGTAAGTTCCGTTCTTTTCTTACAGTCCATCTTTCTTTCGTACGATACCATTCATACGATTCCTATTTTATCTTCTGCTTTCTTTCTTAGGCTGTTTGCCTAACAGCCTTTTTTCATCTTACGTATATACGAGTGAGGGATACCCGCTTTTCTTTCGTATGTTTGTGTAATATAGTTGTGTGAACTATCAGTTATAAAACAAGAACTACTTAATCCGACATCTGGTTTCATTTTAGGGGGGAATGATTCAAACATCTTACTTACTGGATTAAGTTTTATTATTCCTGTCCTATTGGATGATTTTATTATACTGGCTTCTGCATTATGTTACAACACAGATTACACATATAATCAACATTATTACAAAAATGCATTTTGATTACGATTTTTCAGTTTTCATCCTGCACGAAAAGTCATTTTTCCTTCATTTATGCAGTACACATCCTTATTTATAACTCATTTTCGTTCTTTTTTTTGTATGCTGCCTGTACCTCTTTTACTTTACGGGCGGGTATGTTAAACGACTCTCCTGTGGTAATGGTAATAGTCTGATTCGTAATTTCGGTTATATAATTACGGTTAACAAGCGTTCCTTTGTTTACTTGCAGAAACAGATTGGAAAACTTCTCCTGCAGATTCTTAATAGAATCATATACAACAAATGTCTGCTTATCTGTTACAACATTAACCGTATGGCCCGACTTTTCAACATATAAAATATTCTTTTCTTTTAGAAGCTGCTTCGTTCCATTTGCAACAAACTCAATATTATGATTATTTTTAATTGCATTGATTCCTCTCAGCTGAACAAGTGCCCTGGTAAACAGCTTTTCAAATTTCTTCTCATCTATTGGCTTGGTTATATACCCAAATGCAGCTAAATTGTAAGCATCCAGTGCATACTCCTCATGGCTTGTTACAAATATTATGATAGCCAGAGGGCTGTTTCTAATAATATTTCTGGCCAGCTCAATTCCCTCTTCCCCTCTTTGGAAATCAATATCCAGCAGAGCAATATCAATCGGCATTGTCTGATACAGTTTCTTTAAATCATCACTGATTTCCTGAAATGTAAAGCATTCCGCCTTTATCTTGCTCTTTCTGACAAAATCATTTACATAAGCTTTATTAATATCCAGACTCAATTTGCTGTCATCACAGATAAGTATATTTATCATAAAATAGTCCCCTTCACACAATCACTTTCACTGATAATATTACCATAATGTTACTAATCATTCAATATCTTGTTCTTTACAACAAATTGTTTTTCTTTCTCTTATATTTCAGCTGAATGTTAAACTATGCAGCTTATGCTATGAAAAATCTTTATAACTTGCTAATACTTCTCTGCTCCCTTTCATTGCACCAGACATTATGCAGCAGCCTGCACAGCCAGTCTGCTTTACTTTCTCTATATTACCTGAATGAATTCCCCCTATTGCATATACAGGAATAGAAACAGCATCTGCTACCTCCTGCAAAAATGTGAGGCCTCTTGGCGCTAACCCTTTTTTACAGTCTGTCCGGAAAATATGCCCTGCCACCAGATAAGAAGCCCCTGACTTTTCTGCCTCTTTGGCTTCTTCTGCAGAATGCACGGAAACCCCAGTCCGAAACTCCTTACAAAACTCCTTTTGCTTAAGAAAACTTGGAAACGACATATGTATTGCATACTGCCCTAACTCTTTTGCTACATCAATATGAGAATGTAGAATGCAAGGCACAGAAAATTCTTTTAAGCATTCCAAAACCTTTAATGCCAGCTCTTTATATTCCTGTGGCGGTAAATCCTTTTCTCTTAAAATGATTCCTGATATACCTGCCTCACCTAACCGCTTTACTTGTTCCATGAAATCCACTTCGCAAAGCTTACGATTTGTAACTGCAATCACTTTAAACATAGATATAATCACTCATTACCGGCTGTAATCCCTTCTTTAATATTGCCTCATAAACCTCTTCTACAGTTCTTCCGTCAGAAATTTCGAACTGCTCATCTCCTTTTTCCTCTCCACTATGCCCTCCTATGCCAACGGATACTCCTGCAGAGATTTTTGTCGCTGCAATGTCAATAATATTGTCACGGAAACGGGCACATTCTCTTGTAGAAATAGTAATACTGGAAAATGGCATAAAAATCCGGTATGCTGACACTACTTGAACCAGCTGTCTTTCATGTACATCCTTTGGATTAATTTTATCATTATTGATAATAGGACGTAATCTTGGGCAGGAAAATGCAATTTCCGCATGTGGGTATTTTCTTTGAATGAGGTATGCATGGATACCAGTTGCAAATGCATCCTTACGAAAATCATCCAATCCTAATAAGGCCGCAAACCCTACTCCTCGCATTCCACCTTTTAAAGCTCTCTCTTGTGCATTGAGACGATAAGGAAATACTCGTTTATGGCCTTCTAAATGCAAGGTCTCGTATTTATCTAAATTGTAAGTTTCCTGAAAAACAGTTACATAATCCGCCCCACATTCATGAAGATAAGCGTAGTCTTCCGTATTCATTGGATAGACTTCTAAACCAATTACTTTAAAATACTTTCTGGCTATTTTACATGCTTCTCCTATGTATGTTACGTCTGACATCTTCTTGCTTTCTCCAGTTAGAATCAAGATTTCCTGAAGACCAGATTCTGCGATTGTTCTCATTTCCTCCTCTATTTCTTTTGCATTTAATCTTGCACGATTGATCTGGTTGTGGCAGTTAAATCCACAGTAGATGCAGTAGTTTTCACAATAATTTGCAATATATAAAGGGGTAAACATATAAATCGAATTGCCAAAATGTTTCTCTTTTTCCAGCTTTGCTTTCTGTGCCATTTCTTCTATGTAAGGAGCTGCTGCTGGAGATAACAATGCTGCAAAGTCTTCAGGCGAACAGATATTGGCTGTTAAAGCCCTTTTTACATCTGCTTGTGTATACTTAGTATAATCGTACTGCTTCATTTTCTGAATCACAGCCTGTTCAATATCAGAATCCAGCACCTCCATGTCAGGGAAGTATCTCATAGGATCTGTTTTTCCTTCTGCTCCCATATTAAGTTCCTTCATTTCACTTAACATTTTGCTCCTCCTAATCCTGTATAAATCCTGTTAATGGTGAAGATGCCTGTGCTCCTTTTTCAAGGACACGTCCCAAACCTGCCAGATATGCACTTCGTCCTGCCTCAATTGCCTTTTTAAATGCTTCCGCCATTGCTGGTATGTTTCCTGCTGTTGCAATAGCCGTATTTGCCATTACTGCCGCTGCTCCCATTTCCATTGCTTCGCATGCTTGAGATGGAGAACCGATTCCTGCATCTACAATGATTGGAAGCTCTATTTCATCTATGAGAATCTGAATAAATTCTTTTGTGCACAATCCTTTATTGGTTCCAATTGGAGCTGCTAGAGGCATAATTGCCGCTGCTCCTGCATTTTGCAAATCTCTTGCCACATTTAAATCTGGATACATATAAGGAAGGACTACGAATCCTTCTTTTGCAAGAATTTCAGTCGCTTTGATGGTTTCCTGATTGTCTGGAAGCAGATACTTGGAATCCCGGATAACTTCTATTTTAACAAACTCTCCACAGCCTACCTCTCTGGAAAGTCTTGCAATACGGACCGCTTCTTCTGCATTTCTCGCACCGGATGTATTGGGAAGAAGAGTAATTCCTTTTGGTATGTAATCTAAAATATTCGCTGTGCCTCCTTGATTGGCACGGCGAAGTGCAAGGGTAATAATCTGTGCTCCTGCGTGTTCTACTGCTGCTTCTATTAAATCCAATGAGTATTTGCCAGATCCTAAAATAAATCTGGAGTCAAACTGGTGTCCGCCTAAAACTAATTTATCATTCATTGTATTTTCCTCTCTTCTATTAAAATTTCTAAAACTTTATTGGCCTGATGTCCTGCACAGACAGATACCCTAGGCGCCATTAATCCATTTCCTGGCTCTGCTTTTGTTATTCCATCTCCACACATATAAAAATGACTGGTAATTTTTCTTGTCTGAATGCTGTTGCTGTCCCCATATCCAGCCATTCCAGATGCTGCTACCATAAACTTTTCCGGAAAATGCTCTAGTATTCCGTTTACTAACATAGCTTTTGCTTCTGGTTTATCAAAACACTCGCAAATAATTTCATCTTGCAAGAACAGTATTTTTATGTTATTATCGTCTACCCGTATGTTATCTGTTCTAACGTGAACATAGGGATTGATTTCCTGTATTTCCTGCTTTAGTGCTTCGGTCTTTGGCATGCCAAGGTGTTTTATCTTGTATTGCTGGCGGTTTAAGTTACTTGGCTCCACTTCATCAAAATCAATCAGATGCAGATAACCAACGCCAGTTCGGGCAAGGGAAATAGCAACATTAGATCCTAGTCCCCCAAGCCCCGCAATGGCAACATGGGACTGTTTCACTTTTTCGTGTACTTTAGGCGTATGCCTTGCACACATCATAGATTCCAGCACATCCACAGAAGGCATTTCTCCTTTTTGGATAAAAGTCACTTCTATTCCGTCCCTTAGTGGATAATTCTCTTCAGATTGAAATCCATCCACAATGGTGATGATTTTTTTGGTGTGTTCTCCACATAAGAACTGGGTTTTCAAATCATTTATGTGGGTAAAGTCTGTGGAAATGGTTTTACCATTTAGTTTTATGTACATATCAGCCGCCTCCTACGAAGGTTACAATTTCCAGAACGTCGTTTTCGTTTAGTATTGATGTAGCATATTGGCTTTTGGGAATGATTTCACCGTTTTTTTCTACGGCAATTCTGGCTGTGTCGTAATGGAGGGCAGTTAAGAGTTCCTGAATGGATTTTTGTTCGTAATTTGTCTGGTTTTCTCCGTTTACTCGTATCATGGGCTGGTGACTCCTTTCCTTTATAATGTATAATGTGAAATTTTAAGGTAGAAACAAAGTCTGAGTTCCTCAGACTCTCGCGACTGGAATGTACTCGAAGGAACTCAGACTTTGCCGCGCCAGATGGGTATCGCTGTCTTTTAGCGACTATCTTCCTTACCCATCTGTGCGCAGCCTGTGCCCTTCTTTTTTAGGGCACTTTTTATTTGATAGGGAAGGACTCGCAGAGGACTTTCCTATCAAATAAAAAAACGCAGTTCGCTCATGAAGTTTACACCCGTGGTGGTGTACCCCTTCATGAACGAACTGCGTTCAATCTATGAGATATAGTAACATGAATTGTTTGTAATGTCAAATAGATATGAAATATATTTTATGTTTCCTTTATAACCTTAGTCGAGGGTGTAACTATTTTTGTGTCTAGTAATTCAAGAACATCATCTTAGTAACATTCAGATAGGTACGTTTGCCTTGTCGAATTATGCTGTTATCTTGTAAACGTCAACTCAACTACGCATTTTCAAAAGCCATCATCCCCAGTATAATGAACTCATTGGCTGGATGATGGCTTTTGATTTTTACAGCATTCTGGTATCTTCTCTGACCACGGCAACAGGTCTTCGGTCTGTAAGTCCCAAGACATCTGTATCTGTTCAAATACATACTCCAGATAAGATAACGGTTTCAGATCATTTGCTATGGCAGTCTGAATTACACTATAAATTAAGGAAGATGCCGATGCTCCGTTCGGAGTATTGGCAAACAGCCAGTTCTTCCGACCAATCACAAAAGGCTTGACAGACTGCTCTGCCAGGTTGTTGCTTAACTGAATACGCCCATCCTTTAGAAAGCTTGACAGATATTCTTTCTGATT
>NZ_FOHN01000006.1:0-43005 GCF_900111595.1 [Clostridium] polysaccharolyticum
TTCTTTGGCAGTCTCTGCCTGTATACTGGATGGCACTATAAGGTTTAACACCATTGACAGTACCAGTATGGCAGATAGTATTCTTCTTTGTCTGTGTCTTCGATTCATGGTATGCTCCTTTCTGTTTTGAATTATAATTTAGGAAATGTATCGGTAACTCAATTATCTGCACTATAAAACATAAATGTACCAGCACTTTTATCCTAAATATATCTGGATTATAGCACAACCACTTTCCACCGTTCTGTAATATCTCCTATATATCCCTAATCCAGCCTGATATACCTTCCTATCCTTTCAGGCTTGACAGACAAAAACGAAGCATATCTGACAAATTACAGATCTGCTTCGTTTTTTTCATTTATGAAATCCCTATTCTTTCTTTCTTTTTATGTAGCCCGATACCTCCTCCGTTTAAAAATTCTCAGAAATACCAGTGCTGCAGCGAGGACTGCACAGGATATGCCTGTTAGGATCCATGCATTTTTTTGTTCTGCTTTGCTTGGTTCGTTAGAATTCTTTAAACCTGGCATCATAGGAGCTTGACCTTTCTGTCCTTCTGCTCCTTGTTTCTGGTTATCCTTCCCTTTCTCAAGGAACGAAGGGACTCCTTTGCTTCCAAACATAGTTCCCATATCGCTTATTGTAATTCCAGAACCATCTACAAGCGTATCCTTTTCGGTTCTCAAAGAAGCTTTGGCTGGAATTTCGCCATCTAACTGCTTCTGTATGCTTTCTACTCTGGCATCTATGAATTCCATTAAAGTATCATAACCTTTTTCAAACTCCTCATACGTGTAAAATGCTGTAGGATCCGACTGAACATAAGGTACAATCATTTTTTTAATCTGGGCTACGGTTGTTTCAAAAACACCACTGGCAAAATAGCCCTCTATAAGTTCCTTCATGTATTGATGATATTTCTCCATATTTTCGTCTGTTGACAAGGCTGCGGCAAGCAAAGGACGTTCTTCTAACGTACCACTAGATACTACATCATCAATTCCACGATTTACAACCTGTGTTGCATCTCCACTGTTTTCCATAAACATTTCGCTAAAAGCTAAGTTATAATCCCAGGGAAGCATGGAAAGTTTCCCATCTTGTTCATAAAGATAATAATTGTGCAGCAAATTACCAAAATAACTGTCATCATTAGAAACCAAAACATTCGCAGCAATAAAGCGTAACATTTGATCTACATCCAAGTATTCCTCTATATTTTCCTTATTGGATATATTTTTCAATGCAGTAATCACCCTGTTTTTATCTGCATCCGTAACAGTTTCATCAATACTGCCCTCCCATATTACCTGATAACTATCATAATTGTCATCTATATAGGCTAAGCTGCAGCCCATTCCACCTCCTGGACCTTTTTTTTCTTTTTCATTGCCTTGAACTTTTTTCTGCTGTTCATCTTTCGTTAAGTTCTCTTTTGTCCCTTCTTGTTTCTTACCTTGCTCTCCTTCTGGCATATCTGGCGGTGCCTGCTGCCCGTCAAATCCTTCTGGCATATCTGGCGGTGCCTGCTGCCCTTTAATTCCTTCTGGCATGTCTGGTGGTGCCTGCTGATTCTTCGCTTGTGTACCAGTCTCTTCTGTTTTATCTGCACTTTTTTTATCTGGCTTCTCATTATTTTCTGATTTCTTGCTATCCTCTGCTCTATCCTGCCCCTGTGCTATGCTGCGATCCCCACCTTCTTCGAACTTCTCCGTAAAGGATTTCTGTTTTTCCTCAAACATGTTCTCCAATTTTTCTTTCATAGCATCTGGCAGGTCATCAAGCCCCTCCATTTGCCCTGCCTCCATATTTTCGGGCTTATAAAGTTTTCCATCTGTCTCTCCATAAGTTCTTTGAAGAAAGGAGTCTTCAATTGCTTCAAAGGCAATATACAATCCCCAATACTCACCATTATGATGAATAGAAGCATACGAAAATAAAGAAGAATTCACTCCAAGATAAGACAAAATGTCATACGTAATATATTCTTTCATATAAGTAGCGTCAGCCATTATATTATTGAGTGAAAGCTTATCCAGACCATCTAGTGACTGGCCTTTTTCAAAATGGTCAAATTCAACTTTAAAACTAAATCTGTCGGTTGTATCATCCTGCACAATATTAAGCAGACTAGTATTTCCCTTAGGCCGGATTCCTACATTATTATATCGTTTTCCATTAATTTCAATGTCACAAGCAGAATATTCTTCAGAGGCAGCATTTTCAAGCATTTCCTCCCACGCATCCTCCTCCATAATAATATTTACCTTCATAACCTTGGTTTTATCAAATACCGAGGATGCATAAAGTGTGGCTGAACTATCCATTTGAAATACTCTCGGACAATATGCCAAAACAGAAGTAAACACTAATGCCAGAATGATTATGGCCACAGCGGCCACATTCCACATCTTTTCTTTCTTCATAGCATTCAACCTCTCATTCTATCTATCCATTAAGACATATAATCCCCATTATAACTTACTAATACGGCACTATTTACATTCTGGATAGAGGAAACTTGATTTACAAAATCTGTTGTTTCATCCTTTAGACGTACTTCCAAAGTTATTTCTATTCCTGTTTTAGAAACCGTTTTCGATTTGATCACCGTCTTTTTCACTTGATTCTTCACATAATTCATCACTTTTTTCTCTGCTTCATCCTCTTCACAATTTACTACCAAAATATATGGATTATCGGATGTTTTCTTATTTACAAAAAGAACTAAGATAACTCCGATTAAAACGGAACCAAATACAGCTAATGGGAACATACCAGCTCCCACTACAATTCCTGCTGCAATTGCCCAGAATAAATAAGTAATTTCAATAGGTTCTTTTACAGCTGTACGGAATCTCACGATGGATAATGCACCAACCATACCTAAAGACAATACCACATTACTTGTTACTGCTAAAATAACAAACGTCGTAGTAACACACATGGCAACTAAAGATGTTCCAAAACTCTGTGAATACATAACACCATTAAAGGTTTTACGGTAAACATAATAAATAAAAAATCCGATTGCAAATGCAAGTATCATTGCAATTACGGTATCTACTAAACGAAAAGAAGTAATATTCTCTATATACTTTGATTTAAAAATATCTGAAAAATTAACTGTTCCTGTTGATAAAAATGTCATTTTCATCATCCTTTCTTATCATTCATTAAGTATTAACCGAATCTTCGGCATGCTTCATATTTGGAAAATGATGTTTTCGGCCTTTCCTTCACCTGAATTGCCATCTGTATGATTTCTGGCAGAAACGCATCATATTTTACTTCCATAAGAAGCTGTCCATGCTCTGTTGCTTCGATTCTTGGTACTTTCATATTAAAAAAATCTTTGCTGTGCAGCCCACTTTTAATAAATGTATCAAAAGTAATCCTTACATTACCTGGCTCATAGATAAATGGTTCCCTCAGATAATCTACAATTACTCTTGGCTTCATGCACTGATACTGCATTTTCGTATACAAATCAAGAAATAATGGCTTGCCACTTTCTTTTAAGAATCCAATATCGCCTCTTATAAGCTTTTCTACTTCTTCTCTCGTAATGGAAGCAGACAGCTTATTGCATAATCCATTTATTTTACTTTTCTTCTCTAGATGAATAAAAGAATCATCCCCATTGTAAAAGCGAATTCTGAATTTCTCTCTGTTGTTGCAGCCATACACCTTTTCTTTTAACGCCTTGTCATTATAGTTGTCAAAATACAAACTTCTGATAAGATAAAAACCATTTTCATCGGCATGTTGATCGCTCATAGCAATTACTTTTAACCTGCTTCTGATTGCAAGATAATCGCCATAGGTAATATAATGCTTGGTTTCATGACGGAATTTTAAATCCCCCATCGCCTTCCTCCTCTCTGTTTCGTTCTAATGTTAAATAACATTTTTCATTGCTTTTGTTTAACATGGGTTTAGTATATCTAAGATTTGTGTATAGAAAATGTAGTATCTGTGTAAAAAATGTGACAATACTCTATTACAAATACTATGGCGGAATCTGTACAAAGCAAAAACATCCTAGACAAATGCTCCATTAAACACACTGTCTAAGATGTTTTTTACAGCATCCACATGGAAATAATTTATTGTCTATATGTTGAAAGGAAATTGCCTAATTTCTCTATTGCATCTTTTAATACTTCTATTCTAGGCAAATATACAACTCTAAAATGATCTGGCTGTTTCCAGTTAAATCCGCCACCATGAATCAGTAAAATTTTCTTTTCTTTTAATAAATCCAGTGCAAATTTTTCATCATCTGCAATGTTGAACTTCTTGGTATCAATTTTAGGGAATATATAAAATGCTGCTTTTGGCTTAACGGCACTAATTCCCGGAATATCATTTAACGCTTTATATATAAACTCTCTCTGTTCGTAGATTCTTCCTCCTGGAATAATATAATTGTTTACACTCTGGTATCCGCCAAGTGCTGTCTGAACAATGGACTGTGCTGGTACGTTGGAACATAACCGCATATTGGATAACATATTAAGCCCCTGCATATAATCTTCTGCAGCCTGTTTATTGCCGCTTAGTATCATCCAGCCAATTCGGTATCCTGCAATCATGTGGGATTTTGACAGCCCGCTAAAAGTTACACAGAACAAATCCGGAGCAAGAGATGCAATGGAAATGTGTTCTTCTCCGTCCATAACCAGACGGTCGTAAATTTCATCTGCATAAATGATAAGGTGATGTTCCCTTGCTATCTCCACAATTTCCTGCAATACTTCTCTTGGGTATAACGCACCAGTAGGATTATTCGGATTGATAACAACAATTGCTTTTGTTTTGTCTGTAATTTTCTTTCGAATGTCATCCATATCCGGATACCACTCTGCCTGTTCATCGCATATGTAATGTACAGGATTCCCACCTGCCAGAGTAACGCATGCTGTCCAAAGCGGATAATCTGGTGATGGCACTAACACTTCATCCCCATTATCTAATAGGGCAGACATACTTAAATTAATCAGTTCGCTGACTCCATTTCCTGTATAGATATCATCTACTGAAAGATTTGGAATCCCCTTTAACTGGGCATACTGCATAATTGCCTTTCTTGCTGAGAATAAACCCTTTGCTGCTGAATACCCTTCGCAATCTGTAAGCTGACGCTGCATGTCGTATATAACTTCGTCTGGAGTACGGAATCCAAATGGAGCCGGATTACCAATGTTCAGTTTCAAAACATGCATACCAGCCTCTTCCATTCTGGCTGCTTCTTCTACTACTGGTCCTCTGACATCATATAATACGTTATCAAGTTTGGCTGATTTTTTAAATACTCTCATGCTGCCATCTCCCCCATTTATATTAAGTTCATTTTCATTCAGATGTGCTGTTGTATCTGGTATGTTCACTTCTTCGGAAATCTGATTTCCATATAGCCAGTCTATGGTAACATCTAAGGTTTCTGCTAAAAACATTGCAATGTTGTTTCTTGGAACAGCTTTCCCTCCAACATACTGGCTTACCTGGCTTTTTCCAAGCTTAATTCCTCTAGTTTCTGCAAATCGGATTAAATCAACTTGTTTTAAATTTTTATTATTCATTGCCATAATTAGCCGTTCTGCAAAAGTTGAATTTTTCATGGATAACGCTCCTATCTTAACTAAAAGTTTATTTTATAAAGATAAGTTTACCATGTTCTTTGCGAAAGTTCAATATTGCAAGTTTATTTTCAGATAAAGTTTATTTTCTTTTTCTCCTCTGTTCTTTCCTTATCAAACTTCTTTAAGAGTGGTTCTAACTGCTGAATTATGGCTGCATGAATATTTTCTGCCGCATCGTCTGCACCTACCGTAATCATTGTTTCGCTTGGAACTTCTTTTATTCTTTCCTCATATGCATTAAGAGCACTGGATAAAATCTCTGGATTTTCGTCCGTCCGAATAGGTTTATCTGCTCTCGACATGAGTCTCTTGGTAGAAAGTTCTACATTTCCACGTATGTATATTGTAATGTCTGGATCTGGAAACTGCTTCATGATTTCTTCTATCCATTTAACTTCTCCACCAAATGCGTCCGTATACGCCAAATAGCATAATTTATGTCTATCGCATAATAGATAATCACAATCTTTTACTTTCTCAACTTCATAACGATAGTGATATGCTACATCACAGGCGATTACCGTATTCATTACTTCTGGCTGGATATGTGGATGATAGGCATAGGGATCACCAAACACTTTTTCAGAAACATCAAATAAAATGCTTGTACGATTCATTTTCACTTTGGTTATATTCACTGTTTTCTGTTTTTCCTCTAAATACTTCTTTAGCATATTAATTTGTGTGCTTTTGCCACAGCCATCAATTCCACATACTGCAATAACTATTGGTCGTTTCATGATTATCCTTTCTTTAATAATGCTATATACTTGTAATGCTTCTTGCCTGCAGATAGACAATGTTGCCATTCTCAACGGAAAACTCGATATCCATCTCACTAGCAAAGCACATTACTAGCTTTTTTGCATCTAATCGCATAGTTTCATAAACTTTTTTTTCCAAATGCATTCCATCCTCGTCACCAGGCTCAAATTCCAGTAATTCTCCATTTTCTTTACTGATACAATAATAATCAGGAGTGATCTGGCCACTTACCAGCTTTTCTCCAAGCCCATTTACTGCTTCAATGATTACTTCACTTTGATTTCCATCTATCGGATTACTTGTAAACATAACACCTGACATATCTGCACATACCATTTTTTGTATTACGATAGCCATTCGCTTCTGTTCCTCTTTCTTTATTCCCATTAATTCGCCATAACTTTCTACACGATTTGAGTGGGCAGACTGATAGCACTTTCTTATTGCTTCTTCTATATCCTCCTGTTTCACATTCAGATATGTTTCATACATTCCTGCAAAGCTTGTTTGATGTCCATCTTCCATACATCCACTGCTGCGTACAGAGAATAAAGCATTTGAATCAGAATCCAGTATCTCCTTAACAAAATTTGAAACCTGAAACAGGATTTGGGAATCAAACTTGGTTCCAACTGGTATCACTGCGGTTTCTGGTATCTGAAACCCATTTTTATCTAATACGTAAAGACCGTAAGCCTTTCCTCCCATTCTTTCCAATCCAGCTACTTGTTCTTCCACCTGATTTCCTAAAATCCTAAATCTGTCTTTCATTTTATCCATTTTCCCCTAATCTATTTTATACACTTTCCCATACTTCGTACAAATTTTTATGTTATCTCCATTTCTTAAAACCTTAGTAGCATTTGACGTTCCAACGATACATGGTTTGCCAATTTCTCTGCAGACAATAGCAGCATGGCATAAAACACCTCCACGGTCCGTTATAACTCCTGCACTTTTATGAATGGCACCAATACTATCT
Organism: [Clostridium] polysaccharolyticum; assembly: GCF_900111595.1. Classification (GTDB taxonomy): domain Bacteria; phylum Bacillota; class Clostridia; order Lachnospirales; family Lachnospiraceae; genus Clostridium_AI; species Clostridium_AI polysaccharolyticum. The sequence goes on from NZ_FOHN01000006.1 coordinate 7,396, forward strand.
GGTTCTGTCATTGGTGTTATAATAATCTCTTTCTCCTCTACCTCTGCATATTCATTGCTGTTCATAATAACACGTGCTTTTCCTTCTGCACATCCCAATACCGCAGTTCTGCCCTTACAGATTTCAGATTCCTTTCTTGCTTTACATCCATCACAATTCATTTCTTTTCCCCTCTACATTACAATCTATTAAAAATCAATCTTATCAAACTGATAGGTAGATGCAAGATACCAAAATGCTCTTGCCTCTTCTTCACTCTTTTCAAGTGCAATAATCTTCTTTGTCTTACGAATTAACGCATGTCTGATAAATGCATAAAATCCATAATACTCATAAATATCATACGTTACCCGATCTGCAAACAGCAATTCATAAGCCTCTATTAATTTCCTCATCTTGTCTTTTTTTTCATCATTTAATGTTTTTAAAACGGTTTCTTTTGCACTCTCGTACTGTTCTTTAATTTCATCCGATTTCAATACATCAACTTTCTTGCCCGTTTCCGCAATATAAGCAAACAAAGGTATTACCCCGTCTTTTTTTATGTACAATCCACTTTCGCATACACTTTTTATGTAGGTTTCTCGATCAGCACCTTCGTATTTTCCACTTAAATCTGCAAAAACAGATGTTCTTACATCCTGCATTCCAGCCGTAAGCAGTTTGCTGCCCATCTCAAAGTCACCATCTAAAAGTTCTAATATGTCATCTATTATTTTATGGAATACCGAAAATGGCCAGTTATCACTTGATAAATACATAGCATGTGCATTATCAATATCACTTTGCTTCTTAATTTTTTTCCATAGTTCCCTAGCTTCACTTAAATTATTGATACCAGCTTCTTCAAGTCCCTCCAGATATAATTTCGTAAGCACTTCCAGATTTTCTTTCAGCCTCTGGTCATATTTTTGGGCCGCAGATAAAGAATCTTCTTCTGAAAACAATTGTTTAATCCAGTTTCCTTCTTCCAAAACGGAAACCGAATTCTTTAATGAATCATCAACTTCGTCTTTTTCTTTATATCTTTCCTGTTCTGCAAAATCTCTATTTTCCGAAATCCAAATCAAATCTTCTATGCCATTGGTTTTCAAATAATCCTTAATGTAAGCCTCTTGCCTTTGAATTGTGACTGGATAATATAAATCATAATTCATGTTCTTCCCTCCTTATGTAATTTTACTCCCCGTTTTCTGGCTTTTATATGTTCTGCTGTATATATTCCGCTGTAGAAATTACATTTCCAAACCCGAAAGATATATTCGCAGCTGTATTCTTTCTAATATCCTCTTCTGATAAATCTGGAAGTTCTGGCGCTCCTGTAGCATCTAATATAAACTTCACAAAATAATCCTTATCATGTGCCTGTCTTGCAGTTGCCTCACAGCAGTAATTCGTCATAAATCCTGTAATTACTACGCAATCAGCACCTTTTTCCTTCAAAACCGTTTCCAAAGAAGTTCCTTCAAATGCGGAATATCTCCTCTTAATGACTTCTGGTATCTCATCCACGATTTCTAATTCTTCTATGTACTCTATATCTGCTGTTCCTTCGAGGAAACCTACCTCAAGTTCTTCTCCCACATAATCAAACATTCTTCCTGAATCTTTTCGGGAATTATGCATATGCCTAATATAAATAATCGGTTTTCCTTGCTTTTGAAACAGCTGAATAAGTTTATTTATATTTTCAACCACTGCCTTATAATCCTGCACATAAAGTTCTGAACCTTCTGACGCATATACTTTTTGAGAATCAATTACTAATAATGCTTCGTTTAATTCATTCATACAATCACACTTTGGACTCTTTTAACCCAAATTCCTTTCCTTTTTTAATTATTATTAATATCACATCTTTCATATAATGTCAAATTCTTCATCTTGATTTCTTAATATAACAAATTTGACGTTTTTATTCTTTATTATGAAAAACAAAGTCTGAGTTTCTCAGACTCTTCGCAACTGGAATGTACTCGAAGGAACTCAGACTTTGCCGTGCCCTTCTTTTTCAGGGCACTTTTTATTTGATAGGAAAGGATTCGCAGAGGACTTTCTTATCAAATAAAAAAATTCTCTCTCGAATATCTTTTCCATTCTATCCAAGAGAGAATCTCTAGTCTGCCTGTTTTTATACTATTTATAATAATCAAAATGCAAATCGTAAATCTGAACGGTATCGCCTTCCTGAATGCCAAGTTTCTCAAGCTCATCAATAATTCCATTTTCCCGTAAAAACTTCTGAAAAAAGGCAAATCCTTTTTCTGTTTCCAGATTGGTATAGCCAAGCATTCTATCTACTCTAGAACCTTCGATTGTATATAATCCTTCTTTCACCTTATTCACGATAACAGGTTCAGAATTCAAATCAAATTCAGGGAAGAATTCTCTTTCGAATATCACGGGATCTGTCTTTATTTCATTTAACATTCCTTTTACATGGTAAAGCAGTTCTTTTACACCCTGTCCACTTACAGCTGAAATAGGGAATACTTTAATACCATGTGGCTCAAATTCTTTGCGAAGCTTTTTAATTACTTCTTCACCTTGGTTTCCATAGAAAACATCTGCTTTATTGGCCGCAATCACCTGTGGAAGATGTGTAAGTTTATCACTGTATGCACTTAATTCTGCATTGATAATTTTAATGTCTTCTACTGGATCCCTTCCTTCTACAGAAGCTGCATCTACCATATGAATAATAACTTTTGTACGTTCGATATGTCGAAGGAACTGATGTCCAAGTCCAATTCCTTCAGATGCCCCTTCGATTAATCCAGGAATATCGGCAATCACAAAACCATCTGTACCCTCTAAGTCAACAACACCTAAATTCGGATTAAGTGTTGTAAAGTGATAGTTGGCAATCTTTGGTTTTGCATTGGTGACACGTGACAAAAATGTTGATTTTCCCACATTAGGGAATCCAACAAGACCAACGTCTGCAATTACCTTTAATTCAAGCAATACTTCAAGTTCCTGAAAAGGCTGTCCTGGCTGGGCATACTTTGGTGCCTGCATGGTAGGAGTAGCAAAGTTCATATTCCCTTTACCGCCTTTACCGCCACGAAGGATAACTTCTCTTCTATTGTCGTAAGACATGTCAGTGATGACTTTACCAGATGCTGCATCACGTACAATGGTTCCTGCTGGCACCTTTACGATTTTATCTTCCCCATCGGCCCCTCGACATCTCTTCTTTCCGCCTGGCCGTCCATCTCCAGCAATGTACTTACGAATATTACGGAAGTCATTTAACGTATTCATACCGTCATCTACTTCGAATATTAAATCGCCTCCACGACCTCCATCTCCACCATCCGGACCACCTGCAGGAACGTATTTTTCACGGCGGAAACTTACATGTCCGTCTCCACCTTTTCCTGAGCGTATATATATTTTCGCATGATCTGCAAACATAGTAACCTCTTTTCTAAGAATATGTTTCTTGTCAATCTATCTGTAAATACAAGCTAATTATTAACTGCTATCTAATAGCTTGCACGTTTTTCAAACTTCTATACTTTGCATGTTACAGCAGAATTTCCTGCATAGAAAGCGAAAAGCCCCAAACATGATTTCTCACAATTTGGGGCTTGGCTTAACAAAAATTATTTTGCTTCTCTTGGATATACAGAAGCCTGTTTCTTGTCTCTGCCTTTTCTTTCAAATCTTAATACTCCATCAACTAATGCATATAAAGTATCATCGCCACCGCGTCCTACATTAACACCTGGATGAATCTTTGTACCACGCTGTCTATAAAGAATATTGCCAGCTAAAACAAACTGGCCATCTGCTCTTTTTGCACCTAATCTCTTAGATTCAGAGTCTCTGCCGTTCTTAGTAGAACCAACACCTTTTTTATGGGCAAATAACTGAAGGTTCATCTTTAACATATCTTACACCTCCTCGAGTATAAGTAAATTAATCTTCTATTACAATAAAATCTTTTCCGTACTCTTGTTCCACACCTCTCAAACCAAGAAGCATAGATTCCACGAGCAGTCTGGACTCATTACTGATATCAGCCGTGAACTCAAGCTTTACATCACCGTTCTCTTCTTTTACTTCACACGCAATTGCATCGTCTGTAAATTCTTCGATAGAGTTAATTGTATTCACAACTAACACTGAAACAGCTGCACAGACAATATCCTGTCCGAAGCCTGCATATCCGGCATGACCCATGCACTGAAATCCTTTGCAAATACCATTATCATTTCTGAATACCGTAACTTTAATCATATAACATCCTGATTAAGCTTCAATTTTTTCAATCTTAACTTGTGTAAACTGCTGTCTATGACCGTTTTTCTTATGATAACCAGTTTTTCTCTTATATCTGTAAACAATGATTTTTTTAGCTTTTGCCTGTTTTACAACAGTAGCTGTTACGCTTGCACCATTAACAGAGCTTCCGACAGCTAATTTGCCATCTTTGTTTACAGCTAAAACGTCATCAAATTTTACAGTTGCACCAGCTTCACCAGAAAGCTTTTCTACGTTAATAACGTCGCCTTCAGAAACTTTGTACTGTTTACCACCTGTTGCAATAATTGCGTACATATGGCACCTCCTACTCAATTACTCGCCAGCTATGGTGTTATTCCGACGAAACAGAACACCCTTATTACCTCGCTGTGCGGCATACTAGATAATTTAAACACATAAGTTTGTTTTTGTCAATAGCTTGATTTCATTTTATAAAATTTTATTCCAAAAGCAAAAAAATAATTTCGTATAAATATGGGATTTGTCAATTTTCTAGCATTTTCTCTTTTTTTCTTATTTAGTATTATTTTTTCGACGTAATATGTCGAAATAAATTAAGCAGTAATACACTAAGGCACATGTAACATTACCAAAGCAACAGAAAGGAGCATGTTATATGCCGAAAGAAGTCCAAAATCAGTCGATCCGAAAAGCCACTCGTCTTATTATGAAGATAGTATGGCTTATCGACATAGCCCTAGCGTTAGGAATAACCGCAAGAACCAAAAGCCTTTCCTACAAATCGCTAGTCTGCTTAATTCCTGCGGTATCTCTAACATTAGGATTAAAATTCAATCTAATTAAACCACAGATGCAGACCTATATTATGCCAATTGTCCCGACAGTTGTTACAATTTTTATGGCTATTAACAAAAACGACGTAAATATGCTTCAGACTTATCTGATGATTACCATCACACTTTCTCTTCTGTATTTTGATCCAAAAGGTCATATTATCTACAGTATTTTAACCTGTCTTTCAATCATAATTGTAAATATTCTTTTCGGCAGACCAATCGATTTACCTACTATTGGAAGTACTATTGCAAGACTCGTTGTCTTCCTGACTTTATGTTTCACATTTGTTCGTTCTGGACGATGCTTGGCGGAAGATGCTTACAAAAAAAGTGAAGAAAGTGAACAGCTTATTACGAATTTAAATGAGACATTGCAGGCAATCCAGACAACTTGTAATGAATTAAATAAACAAGTTGATCATTCCAACCAAAACATGTCAGCCTTAACTGCTGCTAACGAAATCATTTTAAGTTCAATAGAAGAAACTGCAGAAGGCTTAACCGGACAGACGCAGGGTATGCGCAATATTTTAGGCTTACTAGAATCTTCTAATGAAAAGATTGCCGCCTCCGTTACATTATCCGAAGAAATGGAAAGCACATCCCAGAAAGTAGATGAAATTATTCTTGTAAACCAGAACGGAATCAAGGAAATCCAGAATGCAATGCATATCATTGACGATACCGTTCAAATTGCTCTTGAAAAATCCATTTCTCTTGAAGCCAATACCAATGAGATCGATACATTTTTACAGCAGATTTCCAACATTTCAAAACAGACCAACTTATTGGCTTTAAATGCTTCTATCGAAGCTGCACGTGCTGGAGAACATGGCGCTGGATTCAATGTTGTTGCTATTGAAGTCCAGGCACTAGCTGAAGAAACGAACCAGACAGTCCAAAACATTTACAGCGTTATTAGCCTGCTTCATGAAAACATCAAAGCAACCAAAGAGCAGGTTGCCTTAGGCCGTAATGCTATAACAGAAGGTGCCACCCTTGTATCTAATACCACTGCTTCCTTTGAAGACATGAAAAACTCTATTGATTTATTACAAGGCAACATTCATAACGAACAGGAAAACAACCGTTATGTAATCAATTCTTTTAACGAAATCCAAGAAAACATGAAACAATTTGCTGAAATCGTTGAAAAACACAACAGCATTGTAAATGACATTAATCTTTCCGTCCAGGAACAAAACAGCAAATTCAAAGATATCAACAGCAGCATGTCTGTTATCAAAGAAACTGGAGATAAATTAAATACTCTAAATGCGCTTCAATCTTTATAAATCGCTCAAATATAGAATATAACGAAATTTCTTATAAATCAAAAAAGCTAGCCAAAAAAGAAATCTAATATCTTTCTTTTCTGACTAGCTTATTATTTTACCTTACATAACAAAATTTTTAATCCAGTAAAACAAAAGCAAATGAAGAGGATATATCACATAGAAGAAATACTTTAAGGATATCCCTTTTTTTCCATTATAAAAATAAACAGGTACTGCAGAAACAGCTCCCAGCATCTGAATCCCTTCAAAACCAGTCATTACATTGACCACTATATTGGAAAAGGCCACGTTCTTTCGATTTCCATGTACCAGATACATAAGATAGATTAATACAAGTCCACTAATTTCATAATCTCCTTTAACCAGATAAGAAACCAGAAAGACCAGTGCGTAAGCTGCAAGAAGCACTATATTCTCCAGCTTTACCTTCTTCTCTCCGAACCTTTCTGGAATAACCTGTACTAGAGACATTAGCACAATTCCTAAACCTAATGTAAAGAATACATTCTGATGATGCGGTTCGAAAACAGTTCCATAAAAGGCCAAATCATATGGCACTTCAGAGATTAAGGCAAACAGAAAAAGCCTGGTACCGTATTTCCGGATGCTTCTCGTATGGAAAAAACCTTCTACTATCAGAAAGCAGTAGATAGGAAAAGAAAGCCTTCCGATCCCTCTTCCAATCCAATACCATCTCCCATAACTATTGTAATCTACAAATACTGCCGTAAAATGGTCAATAATCATGGTAACCAGTGCAAGAATCTTTAATTGCCCTCCACTTAAGCCAGCAAGCTTTTTCTGCTTCATATCCCTATCATCCTTCCTTTTATTCTGGTGCTCCATATTCTGCCCCAAGATAATTGCTAAATCCTCACCTGTTTCCTTTGTAACATCTAGCCACTACGATTCCGTCACATCTACCAGCGTGCTTTCTGTATATGCAATTAACTGTTTTGCATTTACAACCATCTGGCATCCACGTACTCCTGCGCTTACACTAATTTCCTCAAACTGTTCTGCCGTATAATCCATATACGTCGGAAACTTCTTTTTCATCCCTACTGGTGAACATCCTCCCCGGATATATCCGGTAATTTTCAGCAGATCTTTCACTGCAATCAATTCCACTCTTTTGTCCTTAATTACAGCTGCTGCCTTTTTCAAATCCAGTTCCTTATTAACTGGCAGGCAAAATACTACATAACCATTCCGCTCCCCTTTTAGTACAATTGTCTTAAATACCTGTTCCAGAGGCAGACCTGTCTTTCGTGCCACATCTGACCCGCAGATATTCTTTTCATCTACCTCATACTCAATGGTACGATATGGAATCTTTGCTTTGTCAAGCATTCTAAGAGCGTTGGTTTTCACTGCTTTCGCCATCCTCATCTCTCCTTATTTTTATCTGTTCCCATAATGGTTTTCGTACTTTTTTTCTTGTCACTTCCACCAGATTTAACTTTGTCATATCTATAAGAGCTGTTTTCACAGGATCTTTCGCAAATAAATGTTTCAATTGATTCATTAAGCTTTTTCTTTTTTCTTCGTCCTCTAAATCAATAAAATCTATTATAATAATCCCTGACATATTACGCAGGCGTATCTGCTTTGCAATTTCTTCTGCCGCTTCAGAATTAATCCGGTAATAGGTTTCCTGTTCATTTTTCTTGCCTTTCACTGCTTTCCCAGTATTTACATCAATTACAGTCAAAGCTTCTGTAGGCTCAATTACCAGATAGCCGCCGGATTTTAACCAGACTCTTTTATGCAATGCCTTCTGAAGTTTTGTTTCGATGCTATATAAATTCTTCATGGAAATCATGGAATCCTGATAGAAAGCCAGTTTTGAAAGATCTTCTGGCTGATACATACTTAAAAATGCATGAATCTCTTCGTAGATTTCTTTCTGGTCTGTAATGATTTCATCTATCTGGCACTGGTTAAAATCTCGAATATCGGCCAAATAATTAGGCAGGCCTTTTTCGATCAGTGAAAACCTTGTAAAATGAATCTCTTGCTGGGTAATACGCTGATAAACAGACTGTAATGCTTGTATTTCCTGCAGAATGCGTTTTTCTTCCACCCCTTCGCTATTGGTCCTTATGACAAATCCATAGGAATCCTGCAAATACGGACTTACGATATCTTTTAATCTAGCCCTTTCTTCATTAGATACAATTTTGGCCGAAATACCTGTTTTCGTAATTCCGTGGGTCAGCACCACATATTTACCTGTAATATTTAAGTTACAGGTAACGGTTGGAGACTTGGTTTTTACATTTTCACGTTCTATCTGGACCATGATTTCATCCCCAATACAGATCCGTTCTCTTTGCATTCCATTGCAGTAAATCGGATGCTGCGGCTTGGAAAGGGGAAGATAACACATAACCCCTCCTGCAATCTCCACAAACGCAGCATTAATATTCTTTACAATATTTTTTACTTTTCCAATATAGATATTACCAAGAAGGACACCACCAGAAGAAGCCTGTTCTGCATTTACCTGAACGAGCTCCTTCTTGCAAAGCAACAGCGAATATACAATCTGTTCTTCTTTTAAAATCACTAACTGGTTTGCTTTCTCCATGGTCATTCCCCTTCTAACTACTCTTTTAGTTCTCCTAAAGAGATTATTGTTCCATCTTCACCATCTGCATATAAATCCAAACGGTGGTACTGATAAGAAAATGGATTTAATTCCTGTCCAAGATACTGGTAAAATGCTTCCATTACAAGGTCAGGCTTAATATTAGTAACACTTCCGGCAACCAGCTGTACATACACTTTCTGTTCCGCTTCAAACTGCTGTGCCACTGTTTCAGAATAATCTCTCTTTACTAACTTTCCAAAGCTTTCTTTGTCAAATGCATACTGATACACAAATGGCTTAATATCTATTAAAGAAGAACTTTTCTTTGTTTTCTTCTCAATTTCAATTTTATCTTGTGCCATAAAGGCAGCAAATTTTTCTTCAAAATTTTCAACTGGTGTATATCCATCTTTTAAGGCAATTTCATAATCTGCTGCACTTACAATAGACATGGCATTTCGTCCTTTATCCGAAAGAACATGAAAATTTACTACACGGATTTCGTCATTCATCTGTGCATTTAATCTTGCAGCCATTTCTTCCTCAGAACCAGAAGAATTAAGTTCCACGTCCAGATATTCTCCATCACTTGTAAGGCCAACTCCAAGAGGCTGTGCAAATGACATCAGCTGATGGCGGTTAAATCCCTGTGAGTAAGCAATATCAATATCAGCTCTTCGAAATGCTTTCTGGAAGTAACGCATAACGTCCAAATGTCCAATGAATTTCATGGACCCTGTTTTTATAAATTTAATTCTTGCTTTCATAGCACACGCCACCTCCAAATTTTGCTGCTCCACATCCAGAACATTTTTGCCTGCAGTTTGGAGTTACAGTTTCACCCATAGCATTCTGGTACTCTCTCCACAAGAACTTCTTGGTCACACCTGCATCAATGAAATCCCAAGGAAGCACTTCATCAAAGGAACGTTCCCTTGCTGTATAGAATAAAGGATCTATATTATTTTCTTCAAATGCTTCCAGCCAGGCATCATATTTGAAATGCTCTGACCATGAGTCGAACATACATCCTTTTTTGTATACATCCAAAAGAAGCTTATTTAACTTTCTGTCACCTCTGGCAAGTACACCTTCCAGCAAGGTAACTTCTGCTTCATGCCAGTTGTATTTAATACTTTTCTGGTTTAACTGCTCACGCATTTTTCCATTTAGGAAACGCTGTTTTTCTAAGAATTCTTCGCTGGTACACATTCTTGACCACTGGAATGGGGTAAATGGCTTTGGAACGAAGAAGGAGGTACTGGATACGATCTGTACTTTTCCATTTCTCTGATCCTTAGGAATTGTGTAATACTCTCTTGCAATCTTGTCAGACAGAATCGCAATTCCTTCAATGTCTTCTTCTGTTTCCCCCGGAAGGCCTAGCATAAAGTAAAGTTTTACACGGTTCCATCCACCACGGAAAGCATCCATAGCACCTTTTAGAATCACTTCTTCTGTTAAGCCTTTATTAATCACGTCACGCATACGCTGTGAACCTGCTTCTGGCGCAAATGTCAGGCTGCTCTTTTTCACGTCCTGTACTTTGCTCATAACATCTAGTGCAAATGCATCAATACGAAGAGATGGCAGGGAAATATTGACTCCTTTGGAACCAAATTCATCAATCAGGAAGTACACTAGTTCCTGTAAATGAGAGTAGTCACTGGAACTTAGGGAGCTTAAGGAAATCTCATCCTGACCAGTGGATTTTAACATGGTATAGGCACGGTCTTTTAAGAACTCAATGCTTCTTTCACGAATTGGACGGTAAATCATGCCAGCCTGACAGAAACGGCATCCACGGATACATCCTCTCTGGATTTCCAAAACTACACGGTCTTGTGTTACCTTAATGTAAGGAACTAATGGATTTTCCATATAAAATGTATCACTTAACTGCATTTCCACTTGCTTCTTCACCGTTTCCGGTGCATTTTCATTGATTACACGAAATGCTTTTATAGTTCCATCTTCCTTATATTCCGGCTCATAAAACTGCGGTACATAAATACCTTCAATATGAGCTGCTGCTTCTAAAAATTCTTTTCTTGTACCGCCACGTTTTCTGTTTGCTTTATAAGTGTCAAGCAGCTGATAATAAATGGTTTCGCCTTCTCCCATATAGAATAAGTCAAAGTAATCACTAATTGGTTCTGGATTGTAAGAACATGGACCTCCACCAATTACAATGGGATCATCCTCCCCACGCTCTGCTGCAATAAGTGGAATCTGGGATAAATCTAAGACTTGAAGAATATTGGTATAGCACATTTCATACTGCAGGGTTATTCCTAAGAAATCGAATTCTTTTACTGGATCTTGCGATTCCAATGCAAATAAAGGGATATTCTTTTCTCGCATAATCTTGTCCAAATCACTCCAGGGAGAATACACACGTTCACAGTAAGTATCTTCCCTGCGGTTAAACATATCATATAAAATCTGGATTCCCTGATGTGACATCCCAATTTCGTATACATCCGGGAAACACATGCAAAAACGAATATCGATGCTGTCTTTCTCTTTCACGACCATATTGTATTCATTGCCAATATATCTGGCTGGTTTTTCCACGGTAAGTAATATTTCATCACTAAGTGCCAATTTGCGCATTTTGTTACCTCTTTCAATCTGTTTCTTATCCATAGAAATCTGTTTAAATGATAAAGGAGTGCTTCAATGACTAATCACTGAATACTCCTTTTTCCATTTGCTTATGCTATTATAACAGACTTACTTCTTTTTGTCACTGTTTAATATTTGCTGAAATGCTGGAATTACGTCTTTTTCCAGCATTTCAGAAGCTTCCTGCTGGATTCTGTCAAAGTGGTGGTTATCTTCTACCAGCGTAACTATGGTATTAAAATCATAACCACTATAAGACCATCCAGACTGCTTGACTGCTGCCACTCCTAATAAAAGGAGACAGGAAAAAAACAGCCTGATGTATGTACTCTTTTTAAATGCCATCCCTGTCTGGACTTCCACATTTTCTTCTCCATCTGCATAAATTTGCGGGCTGTCAATCTGCTTCATGCAGTTAGCTCTGGCACTTCGGATTAATTGTTCACGTGACATGGAATTGCTGCTAAGATCACTCATTATGTCCTCCAGATATTCTTTGTATATTATATTGAAGGATATGGGAAATATGCCAATAGAGCTAATTTTTCTTCAATTATCTTCCCTTTATAAACCAGCCAATTATAGGCATTATTATGAAAGCACACATAAAGTTTACTGCATCTGCAAAATAATATCTGTTCTTTTTCCTGCCAGATTTTCATCATCTCATGTTACAAACTTGCATTTACAGAGTTAGTATGTTACCATATTTTTAGTATGAAAAATCTTATAAGAGAGGAAGATTACTTATGTCTTGGTGTCCAAAATGCAAACAGGAATTTCAAGATGGAATAACCATATGCCCTACTTGCAATGAACCGCTAGTAGACGAGCTGGATACAACCATTCTTTTAAAACAAATCGACTTTTTCTCAGAAGAAGAAGTGAATAAATTTGCCTCATTTCTTACATATTCTAAACTAGAAAATATAAGCTGGGAAAAGGACGAGGCTTCAGGCAACTACTATATACGCTGCCAGGAAGAAGATGTGAAAGAAATCGCCAAATTATTTGGTGCATTTATGTCTGTGGAAGAAGATAAAAAAGAAGCCGAAGAAACAGAAAACTATGAGGAAACGGACGAGGAGCCGGATTCCTCTTCCAGAACCTATGTAAAGAAACAAGACCAGTACTCCGACGTAAAATCCACTGGCATTATGCTCATTGGAATCGGTATTGTCGGTCTTGCTTATGTCGTTCTTAATGCAACTGGTATCTTGCATCTGTTAAACGGAACAATCTCATTTGGATTAAATATTGCATTATTTGCTGCTGCATTCCTTTACGGCATTTATTCCATGAGACAGGCCAAAGTACTAAAAGGCGAAATTGCAGAAGAAGAAACTGTTCGCAAAAAAATCATGAACTGGATTAACGAACATGTTACAGATGAGTTTCTGGAAAACTGTAACGATCCTTCTCTTCCAGACGAAGCCAATTACTTAAAACAATATCAGGAAGCAAAACAGCTTGTACAAAAACAGTACCCTGATGTAAAGGAGAATTTTATCGAAAGCTTACTTGATGAGAAGATGAATTAAGAATAAAACATACCCAAAAGGTGATGCAGCCGATTTTACGTTGCATCACCTTTTTATCTTCCCAATAGTATTTTACCATCTTCAAGATGATACTCACGTCTACAAAGAGCAGCCACTTCACTATCATGGGTCACAATTACAATTGTAGTTCCAGAACGATTAATATCCATTAATAATTCCATTATTTTCTCTGATGTCTTTCTATCTAATGCACCTGTAGGTTCATCTGCCAAAATTATATCAGGATTCATAATCAGCGCACGTGCGATAGCAACCCGCTGCTGCTCTCCACCTGACAAGTTTTTCACAGGCTCTTTTAAAAGATGTCCTATTCCAAGCTGATATGCTTTTTCTAACACACCATTTTTTAAGGAAGAGAACTTTTTTTTCGCCAAGTAAATCGGTACTGCAATATTATCGTAAACATTCATCTGCAGAATCAAAGAAAAATCCTGACTCACAAAACCAATTTTCTCATTTCGGATTCTAGACATCTCTCTGTCTTTTCTAGGAACTATCACTCGTTCATTAAAATAATATTTTCCCGTAAACAAAGGATCTAACAAACCAAGAATACGAAGCAGCGAAGTCTTTCCCGATCCGGATTTGCCTGTAATAGCAATCATATCCCGTTTCCAGATTTCAAGTGAAATATCATTCAGAACCAAATTGGAAATTCCCGATTCACTTTTATATTGCTTTGTAATATTTTCAAGTAATATCTGCATGCCTTTCCTCTCCTTTAAAAATGCAAAATCTTTTTTTTACACATAAAATCGAAACGAATGCCGTTGTAAAAACCATAAATAAAATAAATATAATGGAAAATACCATATTCAAACGATATGCCTCGTGATTTTTCCAATTTAAAAATTTAATCATAAAAACATACGCTATGGCAGAACATGCTATATTGATAGTATTCTGAGTTGTCACAATACATATAATTTTTAATTTAGAAGCCCCACATTCCCTTAAAATCCTTAAAATGCCTTTTGACTTATGTACCTGTATAAGGGTAGTACATATAATACAAAAAATCACGATAACAAGTTGTGGAACAAAGAGGGGGAATACGTATTTCCTTAACTCCTTTTGATGGATTTCACTATTTTCAGATATCTCTCCAAAAGGAATCAGCTGTCCATGCTTGTGTAACTGAGAGATTGTTTCTTTATTATTGTCTTTCAATTTTACTACCAGCGCTAATGATGGATATTCTCTTCCATTTTCACAAAGCAAATCAATATTATTAGTTAAAATCATATTTCTTTTTTGTACCAGCATGTCTTTAAAAGTCATGGAGTTCCCTAAACCTGTATAGTCTAGCATCATAAGGAAAGATGGATTTTGTAATTTACCAACAATAGCTGCTTTTTTTCTTTCCTGTTTTTCTGTATAAAATACTATCGTATCACCAGCTTTATATTTTCTAGAAAAATCCCCACTAAGAATCACTTCACATTTCTTAGATGTAGAATCAAACCATTTTCCACTTGCAAGCTTATACTGAATGGACTGCATGGTGTCATTTAAATATAAGATATCCATCGGGTTCTTTTTCCTTTTCAAGGCCAGATACCCCTTTCCCATCATCTCATATCCAACACCTTCTACCCCCTCTATCTCCTTTACATCCCTGATTTCCTTTTCACTTACATTCTCATTCTTCGCTAAATAATACATATTTTCTGGATAATCCAGTTTAGGTTGTATATCTGACGAGATTGCTTGGCTTAGCGATACAAAAACCAAGCTAATTGTTAGAATAAATAAAATATTGACTGTCCTGTTTATACAATATAATTTATACAAAATGTTTATCATAATTTTACTATAGCTGTGAACTAGACAAGCTTTCTTCCTTCCCTTATTTTATAGATAACCAAAACACAATTCATCAAGACAATATAAGAAAATGCACAACCAATTTCTTTATATGAAATTTTTCCATTTACAACTCCACCTAATATAAATTTTTTCAACAAAAAAAATACAGATACAGAAATCAAAAATGAAATAAACAGCTTCATACAATCCTCTAGAATAATAGAAAACGCTAATCCACTTTTTGTCATTCCCTGTTCTCTAAGAATCTGATATACCTTTTTCCTTTCACAAAAAATATAATAAACTAACACTATATAAATCAGTGCAGACGAACTTAATATAACAAAAAAATCCCTTGAAGCGGATAAAAAATCAAAAAATGTGTAATCTTCCACCTTTCCACTGCATATCTCCTCAGCCTCTAAAATCTTTCCTACCCTTTTCTCATATACCTCCATCTTCGCATTTGAAATTACGCTTCTATAACTGCACATAACCGTAATTCTCTGTTTACTTGGCATCAGTTTTGTAAAGGATGAAACTGGAAGAAAAATATCTATTTGATTATCATTTATTTTCCCCACGCATGTCATATCCACACCATTTATCAATACCCGTTCGCCTATATCTGTAAAAAACCATTTGTTACAAATAAATGTGTCCTCTTTCATACTTCGGGTGTCTGACATGCCCTTTACTGTCTTTATGAAAGAGCTGTTTTTATTTCCAGAAGTATATATTTGATATTGATTTGAATCTATGCTGACAGTACTTGATATTAAAATTTCGTTTTGAAAAGTTTCGTTTTGAACCTTTTGTATTTTCTCATTTAAATCTTCACCATTACTGCTCAGATAAAAGTAACTGCATTGACTATCTTTATTCAATGTCATAACCTGATTCTGATAGGAATAATAACTATCTATGTAAATCATTAAAAGATTACTGTTTATGATTATCCCCGCCATAAACAAGATTGTGGCTGCTTTTTCTTTTTTTAAAAAACATCTAAGAAAACAAAAGAAGCCTTTTCTATCTAACATTATTGTTTTCACCTCTTACAGAAAAATTCAAACTTTAAGCTAAGTATAATCCAAAGAAATACTTTGTCAACCAATTAGCCACTAAATAGATATCTGAATTTTCCAAAACAAGGATTTCCTATCATTTTCATGATTTATTTTTCTTTTTTACACTTCTATTGACATTTTCCACATTTTGTTATATATTTTTTATAAATTGCGCAATTTTTAAAATTAATTCTAAAAGGAGTCAATACAATGAAACAATTAAATATCAAATCCATTTTTTTCAAATTATTATGTGTCATACTAGTCTTATTTTTATCATCTATTAATATTCTCGCCTCTGCTAAAGGGGGTTACGCTTCAACCTACGAGATGACTGGAGGGTTGTTCTGTAGAGCAATGGAAATTGATAAAAATTGCACTTTAGCAGTAACAATAACCCCTACCAAAGGATCATCAGATTGCAACATGGGGATTTATCTGGAGAAGAAGAGTGGAAAATCATGGACAGCTGACTATGATGAAGACTCTGTTAGTTCAACTAGTGGAGGCACAATAACATTTAAAATATCAAAAACAGGTACATATAGATTATATCTAAGAAATTATAGCAACATGTCTTCAGGTGGCACGGGAACAAAATGGAAAGGCAGCATCCGTGTAAGCTGGAGTTAGTTCCATCCAACAAGATCATCTACTCTATGCAGATGGTCTTCAACTTAAAATAAAGGAGTTTTAAACATATGTGTATCAACTTTCCATACCTGTTTATTATACCAAGTTTTATCTTAATATGGATAATATCATTAATTATACGTTTAAGAAAACCCAAACCATTAACTTTACTTTTCACTGAATTTGCATTTTTCTTATATATATTAGTATTAATTAAAATTGTATTTTTCCCTATTGTAATTCAAAGCAAGTTGTCTCTAACGGAACTAATAGGAGAACATAATCACTTTTATTATGTAAATTATCACCCATTTAAAACTATTATTCTTACTCTTTCATCAGCAAATTGGGAAAAACAAATACTCGGGAATATTGTTATGTTTGTGCCTTTTTCTTTCTTTATCCTGCTAATTTCACAATCAGGTAAACTCAAATATAGAAAGGCACTATTTCTATCTGCATTAAGTTCATTTATTATAGAAGCAACACAATTAATAATAAACGAAGCTTCTAATTTTCCTAACAGAGTTGTAGATATTGATGACATCATCCTAAACTCGGCAGGTGCGCTTATTGGAATTGCAATATTTCATTTCATGCAAAAATCCAAAATATATAACTTAGTAAAAAAAGGTGCGAATAATAACTAACCGCACCTTTTCTTTTCCTTTCCTATTCCAAACCCATATTTCGATATATGGAAAACCCTTTTTTCTGGTTCTTTATAACAGCTTCCTTTACCGAACCTCCAAACTCTCCATCTAATGTCCAGTTTATGTTCTCCTCACTTTCAACAGTGAGTTCTGCTGTTTTAAAATAATACATGCATTCAGAATTATAATCATTGGTCAGCAGTGCACCTAATATTCCATTAAGCTCAATCATATTCTTTGGCATGCGAATCAGAATAACCTCAAAATACCCATCATCAAACAGAACTTCCTCTTCCTTATAACGCTTCATGCCGCCAACCGTAAGAGCATTGGTTACCATTCCCAGAAGAATGTCATCCTCAATATGCAGTTTCTGCTTTGTCTCAGAATCCTTACAGGTTACTGTTACGTGATAAGACTTAATGCTTGCCAGACTCCTGGCACCTTCCAGAATATAAGCCAAATGTCCAAACATGTTTTTCGTCTGCTGCGGGGTAGAATACGATACCTCCGTAAATGCACCAAATGCTGCCACATAAATAAAATAAGCTCCATTAAACAGACCTACATCACATTGAAATTCTTTTCCATCCATAATGGCTTTAGCAGCTTCTATATGATCAAATGGAATCCCCATACTCTTTGCAAAATCGTTGGTACTTCCACTAGGAATATAGCCAATTGGCACTTTTCTTTCCAGATTCATGACACCATCTACCACCTCATCAAGTGTTCCATCTCCTCCAGAACACACAATCAGATCATAATTCATTCCCAGTTTTTCTACAATCTCCGTAGCTTCTTTTCCTCGCTGGGTAACATACAAAGTTGTTAAACACTCATGTTTCGTAAAAATATCAACAATCCCTAGCACATTGTTTTTCACAGCGGCCTTTCCTGATTTCGGATTTACGACAAATAAAATCCGTCTCATAAAAATAATTCCTCCAATTCCTCTCTGCTAAGCTGATTAATAAATACTTCCTTAGATTTAATCACTGAATCCGACAATTCTTTTTTACGCTTTTGCAATTTATCAATTTTTTCTTCAATAGTATTCTTGGTAAGCAGCCGAATTACCTGCACCGATTTTTTCTGGCCAATTCTGTACACACGATCTGCGGCCTGTTCTTCAACAGCCGGATTCCACCACGGATCATAATGAATGACCACATCGGCTCCCACCAGATTTAAGCCTGTTCCGCCAGCCTTTAAGGAAATCAGGAACACACTTCCCTCTCCGTCATTAAATCTGGCAACATAATCTTTTCGATCTTGTATCTTGGTATTTCCTGATAGATAAAAGTACTCTATCTCCTGTTTCTTTAACTCCTCTGCGATAATCTCCAGCATACTTGTAAACTGAGAGAAAATCAATACTCTATGGCCATTTTCCAGAATATCATTTAAAATCTGGCTTAACAGTTTAAGCTTTCCACTCTCCCCATAGTAATTATCAATAAAGGTAGAAGGATGACAGCATATCTGACGCAGTCTCGTTAAAGCAGCCAGAATCTGCATTTTGCTCTTTTCAAATCCTTTTTCCTTAATTTCAGCAGTAAGCTCCTGACGAATATTCTGCAGATATGCCTGATACACTTTCTCCTGCTCCTCTGTCATTTCTGCCATCATTTTGCTTTCAATCTTATCTGGAAGTTCCGTCAGCACTTCCTTCTTCATTCGGCGCAAGATAAATGGCTCAATGTGCTTTCCCAGATCCTCCAGCACTTCTTTGCTGCCTTCCTTTACAATCGGTTTTTCAAACCGCTCTACAAACTTTGAGTGGCTGTATAAATAATCTGGCAGAATAAAATCAAATAAAGACCATAACTCGGACAGAGAATTTTCAATCGGTGTTCCAGTTAAAGCAAATTTCTGCTTTGCCACAACCTGTTTTACAGATTTGGCATTCTGGGAGCTAGGATTTTTTATAAACTGGGCCTCATCAATAAACATGGTATGGAATTTGTGTTTTACATAATGTTCAATATCTCTTCGTATCAATGGATAAGAAGTAATCATTACATGATTCTCTTTCGCACGAGCAATCTGTTCCATACGTTCTTCTGGAGTACCTTCTACAATAACCGCCGTTACCTGGGGAGCAAACTTTTCAAATTCTTCCTGCCAGTTATATACAAGAGAGGTTGGGGAAACTACTAAAAATACTGCATCTTTGTCCTGTTCCAGACATGCCGCTATATACGTAATAGCTTGAAGTGTTTTCCCAAGTCCCATATCATCTGCAAGAATTCCACCTAACCGATTCTGCGAAAGGGAATACATCCACTTATACCCTACAGCCTGATAAGGCCTAAGCTTAGCCTGAACCGTTTCTGGCACTTGGATATGAGCCTGTTTTGGCGTCATAATCTCCTCTAGCAGATTTTCATAGGCCAAAGACCTTTCATATTCAATTCCTTTAAAATCATCCATAATCTTATCCAGATACAACGCCTGGTAAGCAGGCAGATTAATTCCACCTGACTCATCAATATTATGCTCTTCCACATCTAACCGTTCAAGAAGCTGTGCAATCTGATTAACGTCCTCTCCGTCCAGATTAACAAAACTTCCGTCCTTTAGGCGATGGTATTTTTTCTTCTGCTTCAAAGCCTCAAAAAATGCCTTCAGTTCCTCTTTTGGCACTACATCATAGGACACATTCATTTCCAGCAGTTTCACATCCCCATTAAAATGTATTGCTGTATGAATCGGACTATTACTGGATATACGGATTTTCTTCAAGTCCTCAGAATGATATACCTCATATTTTTCATTGAGCATGTAAATATCGTGGCTTAAAAATTCATAAATGTCCCCATCTTTCTTTAACAAAAAGAAATCTTTATATGGTTCAAAATGCAGATTGTCCAATAAATCCAAGCACTCTTCTTCTGCTTCTTTCTGGCGCACAAGAATAATCCCAGCTGGCAAATCATTAATAAGGGGATTGATTTCATAATCACCATACTGGAATTTCAGTAATGCCTTTACATAATTTCTATATTTATCAAGATAAATCCTGATTTTCAAATCTTCATTAATATAGTTATCCTTCAAACTTTCCAGAACATTGATTTCCATTGTCTCGTGGATCCTGGGCAAGACAGAATCAATAAACCTGTCCTTTAATTCTCCCTGGAAAACAAGTCTCTCTTTGTTTTTATTCATACAATTAAAGAACGGCAGGTAGTTGGCAATAAACTCTTTACTAGGCATATAAAGCACATTATCATGCAAAAGAAGGCTTCCGTCCTCAGACAAAGGTTTTACCGGTGTTTTATCCATTAATTCAATCTGAATGGATTCCTCATGGGATTCTAGCTGGAATCCAATTGGCGGATTGCCTTTTACAAAAGTTACGCCTTCATAAAGGTCATCCCCAAGCTCAATCTGAAATTCTTCTTTTCCCATATATCCAAGCAAATGAAACAGCATGTTTTTGGTAATCGCCATTTCTGCCTTGTTAAACAAATTATTATAATAAACCTTGCCTAGCGCTTCCTGTATCTCATAAATTTCCTGAAGATACGTCATAACCGGTTGGGAACTCTTTGAAAAACGGCTTTCTCCTGCCACAAACCTAAATTCCTTGCCAAGGGCTATATTTTCACCGTTGGAATAAGCATGTAGAAATTTCTTTACATTCTGGACTTTGTAAAACCTGCTGCTTCCTGCCCTTAGAGACAAGAACAGTTTTGAATCTTTTCCTTTTAAAATACTAGGAAAATGCAGTTTCACTTCGATATGAAACGTCTCTCCCAATGCTGGAGTCTTGTACTGATTATTAAAATACTCTACGATCTGATATAAACTCTTCTCTTCTTCATTTTCCGGCTTCCTGGTTTCACTCCGCTCCATATAGTTCGTAATAAACAAAAGTGCAGCAATTACGTGTTTGCAGGCTCCATCATATTTAATATGTGCTGGACAGTTGCAATTAAATTTTAACTGTTTCGAATTTTTGTCCTCTTCAATTGTAACGATATACTGATTGCTGCCTTTCACTGTAGCACGGTACTGCTGACGTGCTTTTGACCACGTTACATTGGATACTGCATTGCTTTTATAATAGCGCAGCCCGCGAAAATAAGTCGCTTCATCTGTCGCTAAACGTTTAATTGAGTCTTTTGAAATTTTAAACATAATGTAATCTCTCTCTGCTAATTCGTTTTCATCATATTATTATAACACAATTGAAAGGGCAAACATACTTTAAATTTGCATTTTCGTAAAATTCTTATAAACTAGAGAGACCTTTTTTGTAAAGAAGAACAAAGTGTGAGTTTCTCAGACTTTCGCAACTGGAATGTACTCGAAGGAACTCAGACTTTGCCATCAAAATCAAAATAAAACAGTGCTTTCGAATTTATCCGAAAGCACTGCTATTACAGCTTTAATATCCAATCCTGCTTTTGAACTATCAGAGCAATGATAAATACAAAATACAAGAGACCCCTCAATCTCTCAGAATCTTCCATCAAACCGTTTTTTTATTAATATAAACTAATTATATTGTCAAATGCGTTTTTTTTCAATACACTTTGCATAACATACAGTTTTTTCA
Organism: [Clostridium] polysaccharolyticum; assembly: GCF_900111595.1. Classification (GTDB taxonomy): domain Bacteria; phylum Bacillota; class Clostridia; order Lachnospirales; family Lachnospiraceae; genus Clostridium_AI; species Clostridium_AI polysaccharolyticum. The sequence continues at coordinate 29,287 of NZ_FOHN01000006.1, forward strand.
CGCAAAACATAGTTTAAATACTAAAAGATACCGAAACAGCAAACAAATTGTCATTTATTACAGTCGAAAATTCCCCTTCATAAAGCCCAACTACCTTGCGTACATTACATAAACCTGTACCTGTTTTCAATCGATGCTTTAAGTTCTTCTTCTCCATTTCCTTCACATGAACTGGATCTATCGGATTAGACATCTTCAGGATAAGAAATCCGTTTACTTTTCTTATCTTGCACGTAATCTCCCTCATATCTTCTGGCAGCTTTGTGCAGCCTGTAATGGCATTATCAAAGAGATTGCATAATATAGTCGACAGATGATAATCTGACATAAACCCCCAGTCCACATCTTCCACTTCATAATGTATGCGGGTATTGCTCTGCAGAGCTTTTTTCTCTTTATCCTGTAAAATGATATCTACCATTTTGTTACTAGAATAACACCTTGGATAAATGGCCTCTATCTCTCCTGCCAAAGTTCCTGCATACTCATTGGCAATACCAAGATTGCCGCTATGGTACATTCCTTCCAGAACCTGTACATGGTTTTTTACATCATGAAGTATGCTTCTGCACTCATGTATCTGATTTTCCATGTTTTTGTAGTATTCATAAGTAAGCTGATTCTTTTCTTCCGCCTTCCTTAACCTGTAACGCAATATTGAATTCTGCGATAAGCTTGTTCCATAAGACAACGCATAAGCATTGATCATAACAAGCCCCAATAAAAGGACCAGTATCAGTATCTGATTGTCAACAAACAGATACACATAGTTTCTCACCACAAGAATAAAGTAAATAAATAATCCACTATAAAATATCGTCACAGTAAAATTAAACACACCAAACATATTCAGTTCTCTGCCATTAAACAAAAAATAAACCATTAACACGATGCGATACAGGATAAACAATACGACAACTGCGCATGTGGCAAAAATCGGATGTGTATAATTCGGCTGTCCATTCCAGACAGTATCATATTGTAATATCCAGCTTCTGACACCCCATTCAAAACCATAATGAATCAAAGTAGATACTGCACCAAAACAGATTCCTGTCAGGCAATTCCGAAACTTATGATCCCTGAAAAACAAATATGCATAAAGATAGCACAAGCATATATTGGCACATCCTTGAAACCTGTATGGAATCGCACATATGCCTACCATCACTCCAACACAAAAAAAGAATCCTCCAGTATACCAGAACAAATGGTCTGGATACTTCTTTTCATTGGTACTGCACAGCAAATGGCCCAAAAGAGAGAAAGCAGCATAATACCAAACTAAATTTGAAAAAAAGAACATTAGCCCTTCCATATTACACATCTTCAAATACTCCTATTCAGATAATCATGCATGCTTTTGCGAAACCCTTTGGAATAACGCTGTGACAGAGGCAGCGCAATACCGCTTTTCATATAAACAGTGTAATTCTTTATCCCTTCCACATGATAGAGGTTTACTACAAAACTCTTATGAGAAACTTCGAAATAATAAATTTTCATCCGTTCTGCAATACTCGAAATCTTTTCTCTAGGAAGCCGTTCTATCTGGTTTTCACTATCATAAAGCAATACGTCTCGGTTACTATATTCAAAATACTGTATATTCTCTAATTTTTTCTTTATGATTCCTGAATTGGTCCGTAACGATAACAGGCAGTTTCCATTAACCCCTCTATATTTTAATACTTCTAATAGAACATTTTCCATCTTGCTTTTGGTAACTGGTTTTTCTATGTAATCAAAGGCATGAATACGAAAAGCATCTTTCATAAAATCACGAAAAGCAGTGACAAAAACAATTTTCACTTCCATATCCAGAAATCGGATTTTTTCAGCAACTTCAATTCCATTTTCACCTTCCAAACCGATGTCCAGAAAAATTATTTCATACTGTTCTTTGCTTTTACAAAGCTGTTCTCCTTTTGTAAACGTTCTCACATCCAATACAAGTCCATATTCTTCACTTAACTCTTTCAAAAAAGTTTCAATTAAGGAAATAATCACTGGTTCATTGTCGCAGATAGCTATTTTCAGCATAATACATTCTATCTCCCCTCATGTCTCTTATTCCCCCATATTATTGTGTTCGCAGACTCTTCTTACTATTCTCCAATACTCCTCTTATTATTATAACAACTCTTTATGTTTCATTCAATATTTTTCCACTTTTCATAGTGTTTTTATGTATTTAGTATAATTATGTAATATTATAAAATAAAATACAGGTTTTCTCTACCCTTATGAAAAGAAAACCTGTATTTTTTCTTACTGCTCTTCTTCTGCTAATTCCCCCATGTAATAGAAACCTTTTGACTCAGCAAGTCTTACATTTGCAATTTTACCGATTAAATCACTAGAACCTTTGAAATGCACTAAAACATTGTTAGTCAAACGACCTGTTACAAAGTCTGGATCCTGTGAATTGATTTCCTCTACCAATACTTTTTCCACTTTACCAGTATCACGTCCTGAAAGTTCCGCAGAAATAGTCTGGATTTCTTTTAGCAGACGGTCAAAACGGTCCTTGATTACATCTTCTGGAACCTGTTCTTCCATTTTCGCTGCCGGAGTACCTGTTCTCTTAGAATAAATAAATGTGTATGCACTTTCGTAACGGACTTTGCGAACCACATCCAATGTTTCCTGAAAATCCTCTTCTGTCTCCCCTGGGAAACCGACAATAATATCTGTTGTAAGAGAGATATTTGGAACTGCTTTTTTAATCTTGTCCACAAGTTCTAAATACTGCTCTTTTGTATAACGGCGGTTCATAATCTTTAAAAGCCTGCTGCTGCCACACTGTACGGGAAGGTGAAGGTGATTACAGATTTTTTTGGAATCACGCATTACTGCAATTAACTCATCGGATAAATCCTTTGGATGGGAAGTCATGAAACGGATTCTTTCCAATCCTTCAATTTTTTCAATCTCCTGTAACAGCTGTGCAAATGTCACAGGATGTTCTAAATTCTTGCCATAGGAATTCACATTCTGTCCCAGTAACATAATTTCTACAACACCATCTGCCACCAATGCTTCAATCTCACGAATAATGTCCTTAGGATTACGGCTTCTTTCCCTGCCTCTAACATAAGGAACAATACAGTACGTACAGAAGTTGTTGCATCCATACATAATATTTACGCCAGCTTTGAATTTATGCTTACGTTCACTTGGAAGGTCTTCTACAATCTCGGCAGTATCTTTCCATATGTCAATAATCATGCCTTTGGAATCAATACGTGCCTGCATTAACTCTGCAAGCTTGAAAATGTTATGGGTTCCAAAGATAATATCCACGAATTTATAGCTTTTTTTGATTTTCTCAACAACTGCTGTTTCCTGCATCATACATCCACATAAAGCAATCATCATATGTGGATTCTGGGATTTTAATTTTTTTAAATACCCTAGTCTTCCATAGACCTTTAAGTTGGCATTTTCACGAACAGTACAGGTATTGTAAATAACAAAATCTGCCTTTTCGTCTTCTATCATAGTATAGCCAATCTTTTCAAGAATGCCGATAATTTTCTCCGAGTCATGAGCATTCATCTGGCAGCCGAATGTATTCACACAAGCAGTTAATGGACGGCCTAGCTTTTCCTGCTGTTTCGCAGCCCATTCCTTGCACATTTCCATAAAATATAACTGTCTTTCCGTCTGGTTACTGTTTTCTATATCTGTAATGTTGCGATTCATATCACATTATCCTCTCTAATTCATTCAACGGGTTATATTTTACTGGAAAGGGGGGATTTAGTCAATATAGAATCCTTAAATCTTAAAACGCTCCTTTGAAAATGTGTTTTTCGGTTAAATCTAATTCCAAAGAATCTTTGCCATTCAGCTCTTTTACAATCATTTTTGTTCCTTTCGAATTACCTTCTTGTATTACAAGATGGCTTTTTCCATATAGAACTCCTTCACATTTGCTAAAACCATTCTTTTTATCGAACTCAATAATATCTTTATCAAATTTTATTGCATCTTCATTTAGCACAATTCTTGATACAAATACGCCCGAACAACTTGTCATTAAATAATCCATTCCGTATAGGTAAAATATATTTTCGTCATTTTCATCTTGTATAATGCCATCTATATACTTACTGTCACAATCAAAAATCTGACTTACAGAATCATTATGAATTACCCATGCATAACTCATTTTTCCACTTTCTCCATAGATTTCCTGTGCTTCTGTGTATTCAATTATTATTATCTGCTTTATTCTATTTATGCGAAAGCTATCTGATATTTCCTTTAAATCCTTTTCATTTTTTATTCTGCTGTTCTTTAAATAGTATGTAAACTTGGTAATAATAGATTCTTTTTCTTCGTCAGGAATCTCTGACGTCTTCCATTTTTGAAATAACTTTTTAAGTTCTTCCTGATTTGTTTTTATATTACCTTCCGAAGATTTTTCTTCGTCATATGTTATCTGCTCTGCTTGTGGCATACTTTTATTTCCACATGCGGTACAAACAAGGATATTAAGTATTGCAATGCAGAAAAAAATTCTTTTTATTTTTCGCTGTATTATGACCATGTACTCCACCATCCTTTATAAATTTTGAGAAACAGATACTGTCCTCCTGAAATCGTGGTTGTATCTAATGTATAAAAAACCCAAGGACAATATTTATATAAAGCATATGCAGAAAAAGTATCAACTACAATTCTTCCTGGATAAGTTTCTCCATTTCTAGTATGATTTATTCCACCATTGACTGTTAATGTTGCAGACGCTGGTGCTTCTATCCACAGTTTTTTTAACAAAGCTGCTACACCTTCAACTTGAGTATCGAATCCTGTATACTTTACCTTATCCCCATTATCCGTAGCACCATATCCCATTGCAAAATACATAGCTCTTGATTTCTCACTTGCATTTGCACTTGTAATTAGACCTTGTTCGCGTTGAAGTATAACCAGCAAAACTTTAGGATTAATCCCATGATTCTTTGCGGCATTATAAATTACCTTAGAAGGTTTAATATCCCGTCCTGTATCATAAACTTTCCCGTCAGAATTCTTAACATAAATTGAAATAGTATTTTTTAAAATGGATCCTTTCTGTTTTAAAAATGCCTGTATTTCAGATTCTGTCATACTCTGCGTGAGCAGAGCTGAATTAGACATAATAGAATTCATTCGAATTCCATTAACATAATAATTACTCGTAGTACAAGCCATCTATTTCACTTTTGAATTATATTCCTTCAATTTTTGCTTCGTAGATATGTATTGGACATTTGAATTAGATAAAATATTTTTACTGTGAAATTTTTTATCACAAATTTTCTTATTATTGAAATAACTACGTTCAATAATTTCTCCATTACCTTGATTCATGTATATACTCTTACAACCTTCCGTGCTTACTAAACTTGATATCTGATCTTCTTTCCAGTTGTACTCTATAGCTACACCATCTGTATGAATTTCGTTTAAAATACGCCCTTCTTCATCTTTTGTCTGATCACAAAATACTTCTTCCTTTTTTTGCATACTATAATTCATTTTTGCATTGATTCTCAATTCTATCGGCATTTGTATAATAAACAAAATAGATATAAGTACCCCTAAAAACTTCCTTCGCATAATATTCCTCCATTAAACACAAATATTTCTGCATTGATTATACTTTAAATTCCATTATACATCAACCGCCATATTCCACTACATAAAACAAGAACCTCCAAAATCATCCTTACAATCATTTCAGAGGTTCCACACAGTTTCCTATCTATCCTTGCAAAACACAAATGGCGTTAATTTAATTTCCTCATAAGTTTCCCTCTGGTAATGAGGACTAAGCGGAAAACACGCCAGCTCATCTACCGTTTCAATGGTTATGGCAGGCAGGCAGAACTGCTCCGAGTAATAGTGGACCGTATTGCCGCCAGAATCATTTTCTTCAATTTCCCTCTTAGGGGGAACCAGTTCATAATCTGTCATGGCATTTAGCAAACAGGCATAACCGAACTGATCTCGGTTATAGTCTTCTGACATGCTCTTTCTATGGTAATAAATCTGTTTTCCTCTGGAATGATAGTCTATGTAGCCGATAGAGGAAACATTTTGAAACAGTTCCATCAGGGCAATGGTTTCCGGTTCACTGCCCGCCACATCATTGACATCTTTCTTCTTCCAGCTTACACAAGGAAAATTGCGGTTTATGTCTACTGCCCGCCCATTGTATTTCCAAAGATAATAAGGAATGTGTTTTAACTCGCACATTCTCCGGTTCTTTTCGCATTTTATACTATCAAATCCCTGAATGGCAATAGCATAGCCATCTGGATTCAGAACTGGCACCACATAAACGGAGACAAGGTCTAAGCAGGGACGAAATTCTTCGCAGTAGTATTCTGCCATACATAATAATACCATTGGATTGACTGACTCCCTGCCATGTACACCTCCAGTTACAATTACATTATCCCTTCCTTTTCCCACTTTCAAAAGGAAAATATCACGATTATCCCAACTGCGTCCAATGGACTCATACTGCACCAAATCCGAATAATGACATGCCAGGTATTTTGCATATGCTACCAGATCTTCATAATAAAACAGTTGATCCCAATTTACATTCTCCATACAAACACCAAATGCTTTTTATACATTTTATGTTGCATAAAGTCCCATTATAACCGTATATATTGGCACTCGGAAAGAATTGCATCTACTGGCTCATCGCATGCTTCTGCCGTAAGGCTATCCACTATCTGGAAATCAAATGCCAAAGCAAGCTTTACAAAGTCTTTGTCCTGATTCTTATTAAGATAACGGTCGTAAAAACCGCCTCCATATCCAACACGGTTTCCCGCTTTGTCAAAGGCAAGTCCAGGCATAATCATAAGCACTTTTTTTTCCGCCGCAACCAAAGTTCCTGCAGGTTCTTCAATTCCTTGATAGCCAATGCTTAACTCTTTCAAGGAACTCAGATAGATAAACTCCATTTCCTGCCCAATGACTTTCGGAACGGCAACTCTTTTCCCCGCCTCTAATGCAGCTTCAATCAAAGGTTTCGTTCTGACTTCCTGATTATAGGAAACATAGCAGTACAAAACCTCTGCCTCTAAAAATACTGTCTCCTTCTGCAGACGGCTAAGAATCTGTGAACTCTTTTCCTCCACTTCTTCCATAGTCATCTGTTTCTTTTTCCTCCGGACAAATTCCCTTGCAGTACGTTTCTCCATCCAAACCCCATCCCTTTTATTTATAAAATGCATTCCATTTAATGCTTTAACTTCTGGCTTTTCTGCTTTCTATTTTTCTTAGCCACTTTAGCAAGCTCTGTTACAGAACCATCTGGATTTAACACAGACACATTGTCTAACGTCCCTCTGATATTTTTACGGACTGCCGCTAGATATTCCTGGCGAAGTTTAGCCTGCTCTTCCTTCTCCGCTGGTGTTAAGCCTTCCTTTTTTGATTTTTTATATAATTCATTGATACGGTTAATTTTTGCCTGATCCATGATTTACTAATCTCCTTTAATCGCTGTATTGCTCTGTTTTTAAATAATCCATCAATTTAAATGCCTCATCTTTATGAGCTTTAAACAGTGTTCCAATCTGCTCTCCTTGCATGATTCTGCTAATATTCCGGATGTCCTCTCCATTGGCAATGACCATATCCGCACCGGAATCCGTAGCAATCTTTGCAGCAGAAATTTTAGTTGCCATGCCGCCAGTTCCTACATCACTTGCAGAATCCTTTCCCATGCTTTCCAATTTGGGAGTAATCCGCTCTACATAATCAATAAATTCAGCATCTGGATTCTTATAAGGGTCATCGGTATACAAACCATCTATATCTGACATCAGAATAAGCAGATCCGCCCCAATTAATGCAGATACAATAGCAGACAGGGTATCATTGTCCCCAATCTTTACTTCATCTGTTGATACCGTATCATTTTCATTTACAATAGGAATTACCCCCATAGCCAGCAATTCCTCGAAAGTAGCTCTGGCATTCTGACGGCTGATATCGTTAATCATCGTGTACTTTGTCATAAGAACCTGAGCAGTCAACTGGTTGTATTCACTAAATAATTTCTGGTAAACCATCATCAGTTTTGCCTGCCCTACCGCTGCACAAGCTTGTTTTTCCTTTACCTCTGTCGGACGTTTTTTCATGCCAACCGCCTGTCTCCCTACTGCGACAGCTCCTGATGATACTACAACGACCTCTTTTCCCTGATTGGACAAATCCGCCAGAACACGGACTAATTTCTCCATCTTAATCAGATTTAAGTTATTGGTTGCTTCATGAGTAATGGTAGAAGAACCAATCTTTACAACAATTCTTTTCTTATCCTTTAACAATTCTCGATTCATACGTATCCTTCACTTTCTTTATACTTAGTACCTCATCCTAGTTACAAAACTGCATCCGTATCGCCTCATACACCTTAATTCCATCCACCGCAGCTGACGTAATTCCTCCTGCGTAACCAGCACCCTCACCACAAGGAAAAATTCCCTGAATACTGCTTTCCAAAGCTTCATTTCTGGTAATGCGCACTGGAGAAGATGTTCTAGTCTCTACTCCTGAAATAATGGCATCTGGATTGTCATAACCTTTGATTTTCTTATCAAAGGCTCCCATGCCCTCTATAATGGCTTCCCCTACATATGGTGGCAGGCATTCTCTTACATTGGCAAATGCCGTCTCACCCTTAATGCATGGCTTCACACTCTTAAACTCTGTACTGACACGGTTCTCTTTAAAATCACCATATAGCTGGACAGGAACTTTTCCTCCTCCTGCTTGGTATGCCGCCTCTTCCCATTTCCGCTGGAACCAGACTCCTGCTAACACAGAATCGTTCTCAAAATCATCTGGCGTTACGGTAACGATCAGGGCACTGTTGGAATTGGCTGAATTTCTCTCATAATTGCTCATTCCATTGACTACGCATCTTCCATCTTCCGAAGAAGAATTGACCACGTAACCACCTGGGCACATACAGAAAGAATACACGCCCCTGCCATTGGATGCCTGACAGGTGACTTTATAATCCGCCGTTGGCAGCAAATCGTACTCCGAACCATACTGAGACTTATTAATCGCTTCTTGAGGATGTTCCACACGGACCCCAATGGCAAATGCCTTCTTCTCCATGTTAAGTCCTTTCTCAAGAATTAGTGAAAACGTATCTCTGGCACTATGTCCCAAAGCCAGAACTAACACTTCACATGGAACGGTCTCCTTGTCATTGATTTCCACACCTGTCACCTTGCCATCCTCAATGAGAATGTCTGTCATTTTCGAAGAAAAATGCACCTGTCCCCCAAGGGAAATGATTTCTTCCCGCATGTTTTTTACAATGCCTTGCAAACGGTTTGTTCCTATATGTGGTTTATTTAAATATTTCACTTCTTCTGGAGCGCCATACTCCACAAAGGTATTTAACACCTTCTGGATACGCCCCGTCGGATCTTTTACCGCAGTATTTAATTTTCCATCGGAGAAAGTTCCTGCCCCGCCTTCTCCAAACTGCACATTGCTTTCTGTATTAAGCTCCCCTGTCTGCCAGAAACGCTCCACATCCTGCAGCCGTTCTTCCACTGCCTTGCCTCGTTCAAAAACAACAGGCTTCATGCCAGCCTTGGCAAGTTCCAACGCACAGAACAGTCCAGCCGGTCCCATCCCGATAATCACTGGCGGATGGGAAAGCTTTTTCGTTCCCTCTGGAGTAAATGCATACTGTTTTCTTTCATATATACATACATTTGGATTTTTCAGTTTCCGAAGAATCTGTTTTTCTTTCTTCACCTTAGCTGCAAGTACATAAATATATTTAATCTCTTCTTTCTTTCTAGCATCAATGGACTTCTTCACAATATGGAAATCCAGCAGATCCCTTTCCGGAATCCGAAGTATTTTCAGAAGTTCCTTATAAAGAAGCTCCCTCTCTTTCCCATACTCCACTTTTCTCGTTTCTTTATTCACTGGCAACTTTCTTACATCCAGCTTTAATTGGGATATTTTTAACATATCTGCCTCCGTAATTTTTTCCTGCAAACCAAACTGCTACCGTTTCGCCGCATGGCTGCCAGCTACAAAACCGCTTGCCCATGCCCATTGCAAATTATATCCCCCGCAGATTCCATCCACATCTAAGATTTCCCCTGCAAAATACAGTCTCTTCACTAATTTTGACTCCATGGTATCTCCATTGACTTCCCTTGTGTCAATGCCACCTGCACATACCTGTGCATTCTCAAATCCATTGGTCTCTATTACATGAAATGCCAATGCTTTGGCATTCTTACACAAACTTAACAGCTTCTCATCGGAAACCTTGTTAAGAATGGTTTCTGGCTGAATTCCTGCCTGCTTTAACAGCACAAGCAGAACCTTTTTGTTAAGAAGCCCAGCCAGTACAATCTGGGCAGCCTCTTTGCCAAAGCGTTCTTTCTGGCGAAATACCAGTTTACGAAGCTGTTTTTCCTTCCAGTTAGGGAAGAAATCTACCTTCACTTCCACTTCTTTTTTCTCTAATAAAGCCATTCCTGCAAAACGGCATATCTGGAATACTGGAATCCCCGATACTCCATAACTGGTAAGCTGAAGCTCACCTACATCCTTTGTGACATAGGAATCCTCTATAAATAAGGAAACTGCCGCATCGGTCCTGACTCCCGCCAATGCCTTGCAAAAATTCTCTTTCACCTTTAAGCCTGTCAATGACGGACATAGCTTTGTAGTATGATGACCTAATTCTTTGGCAAGTCCAAACCCGCTTCCGTCGGAACCCAGGGCTTTAGAAGCCTTGCCTCCCGCTGACAGAATCACCGTTTCCGCCTCCATGGTTTTGCCTCCATATTGAAGCTTAAATGCCCCCTTTTCTTTCTTTATGTGGTCCACTTTTATACCACACTCTATCTCCACGCCTAGACGTTTCGCTTCATAATATAAGGCATCTAATATGGTAGATGCTTGTCCCGAGTACGGATACAGGTAACCATTGCGCTCCTTTACCAGCACTCCTAAATCCTCAAAAAACCGAACGGTATCTTCGGCACCAAACTGCTGCAGGGCTTTCCCTGGAAATGCTGCCTGACTGCTTCGGTAACAGCTGTCCTCTTGAAAGATATTGGTGAAATTACATTTTCCATTGCCTGTGGCAAGAATCTTCTTTCCCACTTTATCCTTCTGTTCCAGAATCAGCACCTTTTTTCCTTGCCTTAGGCATGTAATAGCAGCCATAAGTCCTGACGCACCGCCTCCGACAATTACGATTTCTTTTTTCATACACTCATCCGTTCTAGTTAAACTGTAATTCTATTTCACTATTTTACCCATATAGGACTAAGAATGCAAGAGGGGATTGAATCTCGCATAAAAAAACTAAAAAGAGACACTTTCTACTATAATGCAAAAAGTATCTCTTTTTATTATCTGGCATATTCCATTATATAACATCGTTCTTCTTTTAATTTTCTTGTAAATTCCTTCTCTGGCATTGGTTTGTCAAAGAAATAGCCTTGAATCACATCACAGCCAACACTTTTTAAATAACGGAACTGTTCTTCTGTTTCAACCCCTTCCACAAGAACTTCCATGCCAAACGCCTTCACAAGCGAAGCAACCGACTCAATCATCACACGATCTTTTTGCTCCTCTTTTTCCAGATTTACAACAAAGCTCCTGTCCAGCTTAACGGTATCTACATTTAAATCTCTTAACAATGTCATGGAAGAAGATCCAGTCCCAAAATCATCTATGGAAGTTGCGATTCCATGAAATTTAAGCTGATCCACAAAATCCTCCATCACCTTATAATCGTTATAATCTGACATTTCCGTCAACTCTATCTCAATAAACTTAGGCGGAATATTATTTTTATTTATAACAGCAACAATTTCCTTTACCAGTCTTGGATTATTCAAGTGGTTCTTTGAAAAATTCACCGAAACCCTAACCGGCTCTATGCCCTCGTCCATCCATCTGCGAATGTGAACGCAAGCCATATTTAACATGTAAAAATCTAACTGGCAAATGGTTCCTTCTTGTTCCAAAATTGGAATAAACTCCATTGGCGGAATCATCTTTCCATTGTGAAACCACCTTACCAAAGCCTCTGTACCACATATTTCCAGACTCTCTGTATTTACTTTTGGCTGGTAATATGCCTCAAATTCCTGCTTCGCTATGGCATCATTAAAACTGCTTGACACTCTTTTTGCACGTAATGTTATATCCAGCATATATGGTTCAAATTCCATAAAATCCCTTCCGTTTTTCCTTGCAAACAATAAGGCAACGGAAGCTTTGTTAATAGTATCAGAAACTCCTTCCCCCTCTTGGATTCCTGCACACCCCACTCTAGACTCCATCTGAATCACAACTTCTTTTTCCTTGATCGGAATAAATGCCTTAATGCAGAAAATCTCCTCAACAATCTGATTCACACGTTCTTTTTTAACTAAAACGAAGAAATTATCTCCACCTAATCTGCCTGCAAACTCATCCTCTTCGTTGGCCATTTTCACAATAGCCTCGCCAAACTGCTTCAGTGCCTTATTTCCTCCGTCAAATGCAACCTGTTTGTTAATAAATTTAAAATTCTTCAGGTTGATAAACAAACAGGCATACTTTGTCAGTTTTCCTGCTGCATGCAATTTTGCAGCATGAATGTGAATTCCTGTGTCATTTGATATTCCTGTCAAAGTATCTGTAACTTCTGCGGTACAAACCATTTCCAAAAGTCTTACGTACCCCCCCATAATGAAAATGGTCTCTGCTAAAAGTTCTACATTAGACTTTTCTTCTTCCGTCCATACACATCCTTTTACAGGCCAGACACTTATCTTCTTCACTTCTCCTTTTTCTAAACCGAATTCAAATTCCGTACCTTCTTCAGCTTCACAACCTTCCATTACAGAATACAGAACGGCTTGCTGATTTAACACAACTCTGCCAATTCTCAATTTCTCTGCGATTTGTGAAACATTGTTTAAAAAGAACTGGCTTATCTGGTTCCTGTCGGAACAATTACTTTTAATAAACTGATGTAACAGTTTACGATATGAGGCATCACAATACATGATTTTTTCCTCCTTCGAAAATCTATTCTTTTGTAATTTACTGGTTTCTTCTGATGTCAAGCAGCTTCCTTGCCCGTTAATAATCTATCTACTATATATGTTATCGACATCTGTCTGTTTATTCATTATGCGAAAATGCTGTGGGTAAAACAATAAAATTTTTATAATAAAGCAATGCTTAAGTGAAATGAATCTAAAACAAAAAGAACCTGATATAAAACCTATTATTATTAAAAATAAATGAAACACGTGTCAAAACAGGAGTATTAAAATATATTGCTTTCCAAAATAAAGGGAACGTCAACAGAACATGCAGCAACAAATCCTTCCAACAATTGGATAAAAGCAAAACATCCGTTGATTTCCAGCTAAACTGGAATAAAGAAGCAGAACAAGCAAGCACAGACTATATCCACTTTTAATGAAGGACGGCAAACATACGCCTTCCTTTATCTGATATCAAGAAGAAAATTTAGAAATCGCAATTCAAGTAACGTGAAGTAAATTACAAAACAGATAACCTGTATCCCCTTTTGCTGAACAGTGCAGGCTTGAGCATTTCAGCAAAACCAAAATACTGCAAGTAAGGTTTTCATTGAAAATTTCCGTCCCCTTGCGGGGATTTACATCAATTAAC
>NZ_FOHN01000006.1:43941-57947 GCF_900111595.1 [Clostridium] polysaccharolyticum
TGTTTCCGTCCCCTTGCGGGGATTTACATCAATTAACCCCGTCCTCTGAAACCCTTGCTATTACTGGGCTCTGAAGACGGTTTACGGCGCAAAATCTTTTTTCACTTTTCTAAACTGCTTTTATACCCCTAAAACAGTCTCAAACCCATATATAATCATATACGGAGCAAAAATGTTATATTATTCCATTCTTTAAATAACTAAACTCATAGATACTTCTATAATTATTCTACCTAGTCTAGCTGATTTTTGCAATACCTTTTCCATTACTTTCTCATTTAAATTTAATCTGGTTACAGTCTCCCTCGACATACAGCAAAATTCTTCATAATATTTTTTCAGCTGTTTTGTAACGTATCTGACTTCATTGGCTGTTTCTTAAAACCAAAATGGTTCCTGTCATTACCAAAATCCCTATCTTCCCATACAGAATTGCCAAACTTCGTGGCAGTTCATAAGCAAGCTGAATTCCTTTTTCCAAATAGCCTTTATTTTCTCTGCTAATGCACCAGCTTCAAAAGATTTTATGAAACCCTGATATTGGGTGTCACCCTCTAACACCTGTTTCCTCTACTCTACAGAAACAACTGCTACTTTCATAGCCAAGTTACAGTCCCACAACATGCAGAACTCTTGCCACCACTAAATCACGGCACTCATACTTATGTTCATTCATTTCACATTGATTACATAAGAAAGTTTTTATAGTTTCAAAAAGAGCAGTAAAACCTTGCTGTAGCATGCCATTTGCAACAGGCCATTCTACCATTGCCATTCCGATTTCAAAATTGGATTTCTTATAAAATACAGCTGCTCTGTCTTCTATTTTCTCATACAAATAGAATGTAATCCTTCTTTCTTATCACCTTCAGACGATAATATCTCCCCTTCAGAGGCAAACCACTGTAAGGCAGAGATATCATTACTTTGGTATGTACCATCTTCCCAGTTTTCTTTCCTTGCAAAATCCGTTAGCCAAATGGTTACTTTGTCACCTTGTCCAAATCCTAGCATCGCTAGCAGAGCTTCTTAAACGAAACTAGTGGCGACTGTTTGAGCTGCAAATTTGTAATTACGGGTGTTGTAGCAGCTGGTGCCTAGAACTGCGATAAAGTGTTTTTGCATATACTATCTCCTTCTTCTACCTCCATTTCCATTATTAGGTGAGGGTTTTGTTTCCTTCCAGCAACTCAAGGCAACATCATCTATCTGACTTACATTTACAAGTGGTTTCAGATTTTCTTTTATTAAAATCAAATTTCTTTGATTTAACTTTCCACCTTTATTCTCAGAAAACCACTTAAAACCTTCCTCAATCGGTTTTACGATACCATCTTGCCCCCCAAAACGCTTTTCATATTGTTTCTCCGTTAATGGATATGAAACCTTATTCCCATCCGTAACATTAAAATCCGTTACCAACTCAAATTCCTTCTTTAAAGTAACATCAAAACCATTGTCTTCATAGCTTTTTTCTAGAACATCACAATGTTCTTCCTTAAATATCAGTTCACTATCTAAATCAAATTTTCTTTCAACAACATCTAAAACCGTAACAGATATACTACCAAGACCTAATGGCTTTCCGCTACCCAATTTATAGCAATGCAGAGACTCTGATTCTGACTTTCTATTACTTATATTCAATAGAAAATAGAGTTGTTCAAGTTGTTCTCTTGTTATTCCATCAAAATAAATATCTTCAGTAAATTTTACCCCTTTCTTAAGCAATCTAACTGATTTATTACGCTTTGTCTTATCTGGCTTCGTTGCAACAAATGGATGATGCCAATAGAATTTTCGTCCCATGATCTTTACTGGATTTGCTTTCGTATATGCTTTTATCTTTTTGTCTTGTACATAATAATCATATGTCCAGAATTTTGCACCTACTGGACGTTGCAAATACATTTCCGTTGCAGATATCTTTGGTTGTGCTAATTCTTCTAGTGTTACAAAATTCTCATACATATAATCCTTTACATTACCGTTATATTCTACACGTGCATCTGAAAATCTCAATTTTGATGATATGGAATCTTCACCAGCCATGCCAAATAACTGACACGCAGGGCATATATCCTTACCCGATTTACAAGGTTCAGCCCCGACCTGCTTCAGCAAACTTTCCAATGTTGTATAATAGCTTTCTTTTGTTATACAAGCTGGAGATAAATAAATCACTTTCTTTTGATCTTCATCACATAATGGAGTTTCAGAAAAATAGACTGGAATATATTTTCTTTCGCCTTTTTTTAGGCTCTGCCAGCATTTCGAATATTCTTTGTACCATCCTTTTTTATCATTATACAATTTGTTTATCCTATCATCTTGGTATGTCTGTAATACATGTTCAAAAGATTTTATTCTATCATCTGATAATTCCATCTCAATTACAGCATCTCCTAAATTGGAAGCATTAAATACCTTAAACCATTCCTTTTTGAAACCTTCTTCCCCTTTAAAAAGAATTCCACAATTTTCTCCCGATTTTTTGATATCCTCTTCTGTAATGATTCCTAATGATTCATTTACAAATTTTCTAGTATGTGGCCCATATTTCTTCATTTTATATCTATAAGTTACATATTGGCATTCTTCTAGATCATTCGCATATTTTTTGCCAACCATAACCACATCTTTCACCATGTCTAATTTATACAGCTTAAGTACCCCATCATTATTCTCAAGTATGCCATATCGATAATAATCACTTGTTCTCTTATATAGTGGTTTATCTAAATCAATTGCAGACATACATGAACATGTAAATGCTTCATATATGCTACGAATCATTCCCCTTATTTCACTTCCTGGTATTACTGGCTCATATGCTTCTGTCTCTTTTGATTTTTCCTCTTCTTCAGACTCATATTGATGATACGAGAAAAATTCATATTGCAAATGTTCCTTTTTATCCAGTTCTTTTCCATTCTTGGAACAATTAATTTTTCTTTCAGATGTAATATTAGGAATAAACAATGGAGTTTCCGTTTTTAATTCAATTGTCATTTTTCCGGTAATTAAATCTTCGTTCTTTTCTTCATAACAACGTTTCTTCCTCAGCGGAATAAAATGATATGGATTTATTACCTTATAATTTATTTCATCACACATACCTTCACTCCCTTATCCATCTAAGCTGATATCCTGCAATCTTAGCCATTCCATACTCGTCATAGCTAAGATAATTCACAACACGTATTTTTCCAGGTGTCTTTTGCTCTAATAAAATTACTTCTTCAATCTTATCTTGATTATCGTTATACAATACATCATTAGGAATATATTTCTTCTGACTTCTTGATTTTACTGCCCGAAATTCCATATTTTCATCAAACATATGCAGTTCCAAAAGTTCTTCCTTATCTTCTCCTAAAATTTTTCCATCTTTCTCAAGCTGATTGTCTTTATAAATTTGGAATTTTACACAATTTCTAAAATAAGCTAAAACCACCCCTTCCTTTGGAGCTTTATCAAAATTAATTAACATTTTTTATCCCCCTAACATATGCTTTCAATTCATTTATGTATTCCAAACACTTATCGTTACCTAATTGCTCATAAGTTTGTGTTCCATTTTCCGCAATTGCAATACCATCTGAACCCTGCTTAAATATTCCCCGTCCAACAGATGTCTGTCCTCCCAATGCCAGATAACCGTTCTCCAAATCTTTAATAGCAAGGAGCAACAAACCAATTATTGTTCTATAATCTCCATAGTCATTTTCCTTACGTACTAAAATTATTAATTTTGTATCTCCTGTAAAATGACCTAATTCTGTATAGAGTGCACCATCAATTGTAGAATTGTCAAATCGATTGATTCTATTTCTTGTTATTTTCAGTTCTGTACCACCCTTAATCACACTTTCTCGTATTATGATTGAAGACTGTCTTGCATCTGGGTTCTTACCATCTTGTGATTCTGCTACATATCCAAACCATTGGTGAATTATCTGCATTGCCTTGCTTTCATCACCAATTAACTGAGTTGCGATATGAGTTACTCTTTGTCTAATTGCCCCCATCCAGCTTGTACCAGGAATAACAGGAACTTTTTTTGATCTTATATGTTCAAAATCAGCATCTCCACTTATTGCATACTTTCGAATACTTATACCGCCTATTAAATTTAAAGATACCTTTAATTTAACAAAATGGCTCTCATCACTTTTCATCCATTCTGATTTTTCTTGTTTATTTTCTTTAAAATATAAATTTTTCTCAGAATTGTACGCAACCCATTCATCAACATTATCGCTAGTAAATTGCTTATAATATATACTTTCTATTTTAATCTTTCCAAATCCCCTATTCTTCTTTGAACCAAAACGGATCTCCCCTTCATTAATTCCAAAGAATATCTTCTTTATTGCATCTAACCATTGTTCTTCTTCATCTTGTTCTCTTATTGAAAGCAACATTTGAAAAGCACCATACGCACCAGGTTCAATAATTTCTATATCATATTTAGCCCCTGATTTAGCAACTTTCTGTACTAATGCAACACCATCTCTCTCAGACATTTTTAAGTGTTCATTCTCTGCAAATGTTAGATCAGAAAAAGATACAGAACTCATTTTACCTTCCATCTCTTTTGCAAACCCAAATAGGCTTTCGGGTTTCTCTAAGTATGCGCGCATAGCACCTGCTAATGAAGTTCCTGGAACAAATACCTTTCCATAAAAATCACGTTGCAAATCGTTATCCGTAATTTCATCCCAGCCACTAGACACACACAACGGAGAACTTGTCTGAATTTTAACACCAATCGCTATTCTTTTTACTATTTTGCGGTTCTCACCCATTTCTTAATTACCGCCTTTCCTGATTTCATCTATACGCAAGAGATATTTCAATTCTTCAAAATATGCTAAATAATATTCATACCGAATCTCTTTTTTGGTCAAATTAGCAGCTTCATAAATATTATTCTGTAGTATTTCTTCCATAAATGCATCTTGTAATATTTCATTGCTGATAGTATCTTTTTGAGCTGCTCGTCTTGAATTAGCCTTCTTTTCAGATTTCTTATCTAATAACTCTTTCGTATCCTCAAGAATTCTTTCTTTTCCATGTTTACTAAGCTCGATTAACTTGCTCCACAAAGCATGTACAACTGGTTTTAAAACATCTACTCGTTTACACTTATTTCGATATTCTTGTGCTTTCTTCCTAGCTATACCAGAAATATATTCCACCTCTAATTTATTCGCAATATTCGGTATCAAATTTGTTTTATACTTTGATACACCAACTTCATTCTGCACCTTTACTTTTAAATCATTGACCTTTACTTTTTCATAACTGCTTCCAATAGGATAAACCGAGATCTCTCCGTATCCTTCATTTACTCGTTCTCCAAGCCAAATGTCAGAAAACAAAGATAAATCTATTTCACAATCAGCTTCAATTACAAAAGTAGTTCCTTTGTCAAATGCATATATTACAGGCTTTCTCATTTTCCAAGTTGTATTGTATCCACACAATGTTTTGAACTTTACAAATTCCTTATTTATCTTGAGTGTTTCTACATTCAAAATCTTTTTTAACGCTTCAATTATTGCAAAAGACTCTGTAGTATAGGCTCCATCATCACTGTATTGGATCAAAGGAGATTCCAATTTCAGAACAAATTGCTTACACATTATACTGTCTTTCTTTTCTTCTTGTGCAGAAACAAGTTCAAATTCCACTTCTCCATACTCACTGGAACGATTATATCCCATTCGTGTTTTACTATGTCTTCTTATAGCTTTCTCTATAAGCTCAATTTGTGCTGGTGTTCCAATTACATATCCAGAAAATTGCTGCCCCTCTGACAGGCTTTCTAATTGATAGAATTCCCCAGCTCCAATACTCCCCATATTTGAATTAGAGTCCAGATCATACATTTTTGCATTTGCACGACCAATTGACTTATCTTCTGGCCTTGAATGATGATAACGAATCTCTGTACATACTTCCATTGTATGTATTTCATTCATTTCATTTGAACTTACATAAATATCTTTTAGTGATTTCAACTGTTCAATTTTACCCCTTAAATTTTTCTTATATTCTTCCTGTATACTGTCATCAACGACACGATCCCGAATAGACCCTGAGTTATTTTTCAAAGAATATAATGCTGCAGAAGCTGGTAAATATCTTATACCGTTATTGTAAATATAGGCGTTAGAACAAATCAGTTCCCCTAAATTCATAAATTCTTCAAATCCCATACCTACATGATGAACTAAGAAGCCTAATACTTTCGCTCCCTCAATATAATTTTCAGTTACATCTTGTCCCGCTGAAATACTTCTTGTTAATAACGGAGATTTAAGTGTGATGACATATTGAAGTTTTTCTCTTTCTCCATCCGGCAATGGTCTGTGATATGCTGTTTTTAAAGTTGTTTGGCTTTGTTCTATCTCTTCTTCGAAATGAAACGAAACTTCAACCTCGCCCATTCCTCTAGTTCGATTCAATCCCATAGTTTTTAAGGCTTTGCAGCAATCCTCTAATTGCTTTATATAATCTTTTACTATTTCATTATTACAGGAAAAACTTACATTTGCCCGAAATGTTAACCCCCTTTTCAGAACACGAATGCTCCTTAACGTATTTCTCTTAGCTACCCCTGACTTGTTACATATTTGAGTCTGTGTACGCATGTAGGCAAACTGTTCTAATACACTTTGCGTTGTTATATAATTTGCATTCCGATAGGCTTTAATATCAATCAGATAGTCTTCATAATCTGCATTTATATCAGATTTACAAAGATTTGCATTTGAAATTCGTAACATAGCATTATGACTTCCAGGCTCACCGAATATTTCATCTATTTCAATCTCATATCCCCAGTCTCTTAATTCTTCTGCTGATTCTCTTAAACATCCTTTCATTCTCTTAGCCGGAATATATGGTAAGCCATATTTATCATAGCAAATGTCGGAATCCACTAAACAATTATAGATTTCTCCTGAACTGACACAAGTGTCACTTTTTAATTCTATTAAAATATAACTCACGTTACTCTTCCCCCTCAAATTGAACATCTTGGTAAAATTCAATCAACTCTAAAGCATCATAACAAACAGCCTTAAAACAACCATTCTCATCTTCTTCAAATAGTTCACAAGAATGACCATCTAGCATAATACCTGACAAAATGTTTTCCTTATCTCTAGATTGCAAAAAAGTAAACAATGCTTCTATTGCTTCTTTTCCTTTTGGATATGTATTTCTAAGCAACATAGCTTTCGACCGTGGATACTCCCTTAAAACCTCTATCTGCTTAATTAATTTACTCAACTCATTATATCTTTTCTCACTGACATCATCATCCGAATTCACAGAAATATGATATGGTCTTTGTAACAGCTTCACATTATTGCCAATACTATAGTTTTTATCTCTTGCTTCCTCTAAATCTACCATCTGCACATTACGACAAATCTGAAAATCAACCCAGTTTCCTATTCTTCCATGTTCAGCATTCTCTGGCATTTTAGCTACTCTTTTTGCCTCATCACAACAAGCTTCTGCAACTTTATAGCCTAAATGAAATGGGAAATGACTATTAATATAAGCAATCCCTGCACATATACTGAATCCGTAATCTGTCTTGTCCGCATTAGCATCATATTCCTCAAACATATTGTATTTTGAAACATGTTCAGCAAAGTACTTTACTAATGGTAATGCGACTCTCGCATTGCATACAAATGTTATGTCATCTCCTGCCACTATTATTTTCCTTAAATAAGTTCCTCCCTTTATAAATGGTTCTTCGTTATACTTTGTAACCCAATTTTCAAACTTTGCCTTCATGTTCTCGAAGACTTCTGCCTTAAAAGTATTATTAATATTTCTAGAAATGGTTCTCATTGTTTGAACAGCTTCCTCATAAGTATTGTTATGCTTCGCTAATAATGTTCCAATGCGATTTCCCATATCATTTCCATCTATATGTACAATGGCTAATATGCTTTCTTCTCCATGTTCTGTGATGAATTGATCAAATTGTCGAACAATTTTTTTGCCTTCTGCTTCTGCAATTTTTTTTTCTTTATACCGCTCATCCAGATATTTGCTTAACTTCAGAAATGTTTCTTGACTCATATCTTCGGTTGAAAAAATATCTTGTTCGATTAAAGGATATCCTGTAAGAGGATCTATCTTAGCTATTGGCAAAGCACCTAATGTTCTCGCTATTGGCATCTCCGCCTTAATCTGATCTAACCTGCCACGTAATTTATCATAGTCTTCTTTATATGTATTCTTGTCCAAATTCGCTTTAACAACAGCAACTACCAATTGAAGAGAATATGTTTTCTCTAATATTTTTCTTGACATTACTTTGTTTATCTTAACGCAAGTTTCTCCAGTTTTGTATAAAACATATGCATTCCCACCACCTATAAATAGTACTTCTACTTTTGTATTTCCAGACAAGAACGATTCTGTATTCTTGTCTTCCCATTCTTTTTCAATAGAGATTTCTAATTCTTTGGCTGCTTCAGTTAGTGTTTCTTGAATAATATCCTCAACAATATAAGAAGCGCCAACGATTTCTTTTACTCGATTTGTACGAAAAATATAATCTTGAATTCCTCGAACATCATACATAGCTAATACTGGAACATTTAAGAGTTGTTGCATATTATCTTGATTATTCATTTTTTAATTCCTCCAAGTTATCTATGGCTTCTTTTAGGCTTATCTTTACAGATTCATAAGTTATATGGTCAGATTGAAATGCTGGCAAGCGGAAATAATTTTTTATGTAATTTTTTTCTTGCTCCTCTGTTAATTCCTCAATATCTGACGCATGATTTATCTTATTTCTTAGCTCACGCATTTCTAGATAATCCTTTATAACTTTTATGACACCATCCTTTTTTTCATTTGCAAATACTATTTGCTTCTTAAACTTATCCAAATTACTCAGTACATACTCTGCGCTTGTATATTTGCCAAATTTCATTTCATCATTCTCTATTAATTGAGTAAAAAGTTTTTGATAACCATTATACCACTCTAGCTCTATACCAGCATTGTATTTTTCTCTCACAATTTCTTTTACATCACAACCAAAAGCAGAATTGATATTTACTTCTTTATTCTCAATTCTTACACTTTTCCAACAATCTGGAATCTCCATTCCATGTAAAAGTGTTTCCATTCTCCTTTTATCGTTCTTACAATTTTTCTTTTTGTAAATATTCTGTATTTGTAAAACTTTTAATGTGGCGATTAAATAACTTGGAACCATTTCACTATATATAGTAATACCTTGTTGAACCATATCATTCTCCCAACATCTTTTCAGCAAAAAAGGCAATCTATCTCTTTCATTATTTAATGCAATTTTCTTTTGCAAATCCATAAGTAACAAATTAAGAATATATTCTTCTTTTTTATGATCCATAAATTTTTTGACAGCAGTTTTCAGATTCTCATTCGCATGTTGAAATCCACTTACATTACACAATGTCAGTTGTTCTGAATATGCTTGCATTGCTTTAAGCAGTCTCTCTCCCTCGCTATCCTGACTAATACCTAAATTTGCAAACTGAGTACGTAACATCTCGATTTTCCCATACTTCACAAATTCATCCATTCCAGTTACAATATCTACATATTGATGCTTAGACAAAACAGAACTAATCTTATTGGAAATATTATTAATATTACTGTATACAATATCTTTGCATTTAATATCTGAATACTCTAACATTCTAATTAACAATGCAAATATATAATTAATATCCCTTGGTCCCCCAGTTTCGTCCATGTAAATTTCAAGTTCATCACATTCCTTTTGTAGTTCATGAATGCGCTCCATAAAAAGACCTTCACATTTATCTTTATCTTCTTCGTCCATAGGTATATGTATTACTTTAGAATCTATTTTGATATTATCATTTTTATATTGAATTTTTTCCCATTCATATCTCATTCGTTTAATATAATACATTACTTCATTTAACTTCATCTCTTTTTCAATCCAATTTAATTTGCCCACATAGTTCGTCTCCTCTTTTTTAGCATATTGCTCCAGACACGCTTTTAGCAACTCTATCTTTTTTTCTTTCTCTTCATTGCTATTTTGTTTAGGTCTTTCATATTTTTTTACTTCTTCAGATTCAAGCAAAACAAGAACAACTTTAATCTCCTCCTGTGCTTCCCTATACGAATTTACAATTTTTCCAAATAAATATTGAGTACCTGCCTCGTTAGTCAATATTGCACTGATTTTGTCATCTCCTATATCACTCTGATACTCCTTAAAATCTATACATGTAAATTTACTTATACAAGTTACTATAACACATATTCTCTTCTTTGCCTTCTTCACGATTCTTTTCTCCTATCTTCTCCAACCCGAATTCCTCCCATCCCAATTCCACACTTAATCCCAACGCCTGAATACTGTCCAAACGCCAGCAAATAATCCGCCAGGTTTACCAATGCCTGTGCCCCATTAATCCTAATGTCAATCTCCCCCAAAAAAGCTGGAATCTTCGTTCCTTCCAGCTGAAAGCTATAACTCCTAAGCTTGTACCTCACGATTTTAATATTCTGTTCAAAGTGTTCCATGATATCTTGGCCGAATAGGCCTGCATCATCCGAACAGGCATCGTATTTCATCATAAGACTTTGAAATAGAAAATGCACGGATGGGTAGAAAATATATTCCCCTTGGCTTTTAAAGGCAGTGGGGGACAGAAACTGAATTTTCTGATTACGGCTTCCGTCGGTGAAGTACCGGTCTTTTCTGAGCTGATCGTAGGTGGTCTGCTCTAACTTTTTATCTAAAATGTTAAGTTCCAGGTCTTTGTGCCGAAGATAGATTGTCTGCACTTGGCTGCTAAGCATCGGAACAAGGATCTGATCAAATGCTCTCTGATTTAGGGTCTGGATTGTCCAGATGATTTCCTCCTGATTTATCTGAACGAAATGGCTGTACGGCTGCCGCCCGC
This sequence comes from [Clostridium] polysaccharolyticum, assembly GCF_900111595.1. Taxonomy (GTDB): domain Bacteria; phylum Bacillota; class Clostridia; order Lachnospirales; family Lachnospiraceae; genus Clostridium_AI; species Clostridium_AI polysaccharolyticum. The sequence continues at coordinate 54,921 of NZ_FOHN01000006.1, forward strand.
CATTATGAAGCTCTGTGGCGTATTCGTAACTTATTTGTTCCATTAATACGCCTTGAAGCAGAGATGAAATATTTACATTTATCTTACTTTGTTTTGGTTTTTCAAGATTTATCTGTAATCTGCTAAGCAAAAAAACACCTGCTTTCTAATCTGATACATACTGACTTTTACATTTTACCATATTTGTGCCTGTATTTACAATACAGAATCTTTCCTTACAGGAATCAAAATCAATCATCCCTAATCTCCATATGCTCTCTATCAGCTCATTTTCCATTGAAAGCCATTGCCAGAAATTCCAGCACGGCAAACATGATTGTGCCTCTCGCCAGATCTTCCTTAAATACTGCTTTTTGCGTCTTTTTCAGATGAAATTTATTCCATAGTGATGCAAGGGCATAATATCCATCGCCCTTTACGATTGGCACAAAATTAATCAGTATATTGCTAACTAACAAATAAAGATAGGGTATCTGTTTAGGAACTGCTATAAGAATCACCAGCACGAACAGACTATTCACAAGTCCCCCCGCCAAGTGAACCATTACTTTTTTGCTCTTTGGCAGCAGGTAACTGTAAGAAGTATCCACAAAAAAGATGGGTAAATAAAGGTGACGTAACTTGAAGTGGATACTTGATTTTCTTCCATTTTTCCTTGTACTTTTCCAGAAATTTTCTCGCTTTAGCTGTATCTTTTCCCCAAAATCCATTGGTTTTGATTGTGAATCTCATAGGCCGTCCAAAGTCATAATTTAAAATATGTTCCACTAATTCGGGATAGAGCATAGGCTCACCACCAGTCACCCCAACCAAAGTAATAGTTCCACATTCCTTAATATTCTGTAATATCTGGTCTAGCTCCTCTTGTGAAAGAGTCTTTCCTCTTACCATCCCTCTTGAATCACAACACATTTTACATCTTGCGTTACAATTCTCGGTCAATAAAATACCGCACGAATCAAATTCCATTCCTGCCCCACCTTTTTCTGAACACAAACACGATTACCAGAACACTGGCAATTAGCCCTGCGGAGTAAATCAAGCTTCCACTAATCTGCAGATAAGAACGGTCATTACATTTCAGATATTCCATAAAATTCTGATAAACCTTATTGCTGGCGTCATAGTAAGCGAACCAATCCAGCTTATCCGTTGCCGTAGATGCAACTATTGTAAATAGCCAATAGGCAAAGTTTACCACGTAAGCTGCAATTATATTTTTAAATAGAAAGCCCCAAAGGCTCGTTAAAAATACCTGGTAAATCAGCACCCCTGTAAAGTAAAACATCATGATTCCCATATAGGAAAACTTTCCATATATTATACTGACAGCAAGAATTCCGATATAGGTTGCTGCTCCTAAAAACAGCAGGCTTACCACTGCCTTGCTGACAAAAAACTGAAGCCAGCCATAACCTAGCAGTTTGTAAAAGAGTATGTTCTTATTCTTGTAATCATTTGAAAACATTTGAATTGTCAGCACTGGAAAAATCAGCATTCCGAACTCTGTATATACTGTAAAAATGCTATTAAACAATTCTTCTATGGCTGGATGAGTGATTTTATCCAGACTTGCAAGCAGTATATATCCCAGCACAAAACAGACTGCTACTGTAATCAAGCAAAATAACAAGAATCTGTTTTTCACATTTTTTCTTAATTCCATTCCACCCTATTCCCCTTTTATATATTTCTCAATAGCCGTTTCCTTAGAATCCACTTCTTTCATTTCACAATCCGATATGTAATAATATTTTCCTGGCATGTGTTCCAGATCGGACAGATTATGTGTAATATTGAGAATTGTAACCTCATTGTTCTTTCTATATTCATTTAAAAATGCATACAGATCTAGCGAACTGCCCTTATCTAAAGCAGTGGTAAATTCGTCTAAAATAATGATCTTGGGCTTGGATGCCAAAAAACATAGAAGTTTTATTTTCTGCTTTTGTCCGTCGCTCATCTTAGCCAGTGGAAGTTTATCTGATATTGTATCCATTTTCAGCAAATCGTATAGCTTATTGATTTCGGACTGCTCAAATTTCTTACGCAGCTCTTTTAAGATATCTTTTAGCGAAAACTCACCAGGAACATTACTGCTGCTTCCAATCAGTGCTGCTCATCTTTCTTCCGTATCTGTCCGTCGTAAGGCAGCATGCCCACGCAGGACTTGGCAAAACATGATTTTCCTGCTCCATTTGCACCTAATACGTGATGAATCTGCTGCTTGCCAAACTTAAGGTTTACGTCATGCAGAAGCTGTCTGTCCCCGACTTTTAAACTATAATTTAATAATTCCAATCTTTTCCCCTTCCTTATATTTTCTGATCAGCCTTTGCTTCCTAATACTACTTTCTGTTTGGCAAATATAAAATACCAGCTGCTTTGTATATCTTCTAATTTTAATTTAGCTAATTTTTCTTCCATATTACTTTTTTTTCCATTATTTAATTCCTAAAAATCTGTAATTCTCATTTTTTCATCCTCTTTGCACATTTCTCTTTATTATAATAGTTTATTTTTTTAACCATCGTAATGTATCCTATCATAATCATCGTTTATGTTCAAGATATTTTATTTCGGAATGGGCAAATATAGAATTTGTTCTTTATTGAGAATTACATTTATTAATGTATAGAAATGTTTTGTCTGCCAATAGAGTGGTGTGTGTATCGTTTTGGTGGAGTGTCTTGCTTAACTTTATGAAATTCTGAAATGTTCTTGCTAAAGAAATGTTATCTCCAAACTTTTTAAGCCCCTGCATAATTCTTCTGTCACCTAAAGGAAGCTGGATTCAATGTTTTCATCATTAATCCGCTCCTATCTCATTCTATCAAAGTTCTGGTTTTTAATGGCAGTTTTTTTGTGATGATATTCTATAGATTTTCTCTAAAAAAATTCAAATAATACTTGACTATTACTAGCTGGTCTCACGGGGATCTGCATTACTTAACACGAAAAAGAAGAGTGAATATGGCGAAGACAAGCCAGTTTCCGTCCCCTCACGGGGATTTATATTGCTTAACT
>NZ_FOHN01000006.1:59460-183045 GCF_900111595.1 [Clostridium] polysaccharolyticum
CTATTACTGACTTCAAAATGTGGTTTGCGGGGCAAAATGATTATTCCGTTTTCTAAACCGCATTTTCCACTAACAATATAGGTCAATCCCTTGTCATTTCTTATGCGGAGCAAAAATGGAATAATCTGTCATTTTTATCTATCTAAACTTTTTTTCAATATTCCTACTTACTAATTCATATCTATTTTATACATAATAAAGAAATATTTCAATAGTAAAATCATTTTCTTCTTGTATAATCATAAAAATCCATAGCACCTTGCTCAAACACTACATGATAATGACATCCTCCAAGCTAACATCATTTACACCACCCCAGCTCATAACCTCACCGTTATTACTCAGCTTGTAAACCCGCACGTTGTCTTCACTGGTGATTCTAAGCGGTATTCCTTCAAGCAGCCTGCGGTAAAGCAGCTTGTCCAGTTTTCCTTCGAAAGCCGATTTCTGCACACGGAATCCGAAGCCAGAAACAAACTTTACGAATTTATTGCGACGCTTGTCCTCTACTATATCATAAATCACAAGTACCCGGTATTTGATACTGCGCTCCTCCTGCCCCACATCAAACAGTGCCTCTTCTTCCTCAGTCAACATTTTCCATCACCCTACCTTACCCGAATCGGCTCATACAGCTGATAGTCACCCTTCTCAACTGCCTTGACCAGCTCACCTACTTGGAGCCAGATAGCCTTACGGAAACTGGTTCGCTCTGAAACATATGAAAGATAACTCATTTCCCCATGCATTTTTGCTTCCAGATTCTTCAAAAACTGCTGCCTTGCCCTCTTTTTTAAAATGATGCCACCATTTTCTTCTTTCTCAAAATCATCTGCTGATACCTCATGACCTTGAATCATGGACAGCACCGTGGAATCCACAATGACCGCACGCCATTCTTCTAGCAAATCACTGGCAAGTGTCGGATGCCTCTCCCTGTCTTGGTGCATAAATCCTCCATACGGTGTCAGTCCTCTGTTCTCCAGCTCTCCATAAATCTCATTCATCAAAATGGTGTAACCAAAACTTATCATAGCGTTAAACGGGTCTTGGGGTGGCTTTCGATTTCTCCCATCAAACGCAAATTCTGGCTCTATCATTTTTGCAATTGCCTGAAAATAACTTCGTGACGCATTTCCCTCATGACCAAGTACCTGTTCTATAGACTGGCAAATCTTCAATTTCTGGCTGGAATTTTTCATCCGAATAATTTCATTGTCAATCACAGCCTTTACGCTACGGTTATAACGTTTCAAAATGGTAATCTGGTTCTGAATCTTAGCACCTATGATTTTCTTGGAAAACCCCAGCGTAAATTCTGGATTTTCAGACATGTGGATCTGCTGCTTCAGCCGAAAAATGTTCCAGTTTCTTGTAGATTCCAATTTTCCAAAATAATAACCGCTCGATGAAAAATAACAAATGGGAATTTTACGGTTAAGACATTCTTTTACGCAGGGTGTTGTCAAACTGACATTTCCAAATAGCCCGATTGCTTCCAGTGTTTCTTTGGGTATTTTCTTGATTTGATCATCTTGTGTTTTCACAATGAAATAACCCGCTTCCATGCTTACGGTGGAACCGTTCTCGTTGATATACAGATAGCTCATAGCTGCCTCCCTTAGTTTTGATAGTTGGAGTATGGGCAAGTTGGAAGGTTTATATAACTGGAAAATAAAAAAAATTTACTAGACTGTATACTTCCTTTCTGCAGCTATCATAACAAACGCCACGCTAAAATTCCACACAAAACCAAAGCAGCCAGAATAACCCCGAACAGATAGTATCCTTTTCCGCTGTTTTCCATAACTGGCTTTGTCTGTTCTGCCTCTGCTTTATGTACACTGGCTATTCTCTCTGTCTTAGCATATGCCTTGTTTTCTGAACTCTTTGTCTCCTGCTCTGCCTTGTAAGAAGTATTATTTCCTTGCGGACGGTACCCTCCATTATTTTTATTTCTGTATGTATTTCCATATCCAGTCTTGTAGCCGCCCTTATATCCATTTTTATAGCCATTCTTTCCTGCTCCAGGTCTTCCCCCTGGCTTTCTCCTGCTCTGCTGCTTATTCTGCTTGCGGCATTCCTTACATCTCCTTGGCAAATCCAGCCCCTTATCCTGATAAAACGTAATCTCCGGTTCTTCTAGTGTAAATTCTTTACCACACTGTTTACATATCATCTTCCTCATCCTTCTGTCTCCTTATTTATAAGTTTTATCCATCGCATTTCCTTAATCCTGTTATGTACGATTCTCTCCGCCAAATTCTGATTTACACCATCCACTGTACGGTTTCCTTTCAACTGCTTCTAGCAGTATTTTTGTTCCTCCCACACAAAGTATGGGTTATCAACTATTTTAGCAGACAAAGCACCCTCTCGCAACCAAATATATTCCATAAATGGTACAAGTATTCCAAAGATAGGGATTCTTTCTTGCTTATTCCTTAAAATTTTTGCACAACTTTTCTTTGTTCCTTTCATAGCCACCTGACAGCACAACGAACCATCTATATATTATCCAGTTATGGACCAAAGCAGTCTAAAAGGAGTTCCTGCTTCAAACAGGAACTCCTTTTCCATTAAGCAAGCTTATTTGTCTAGCAAAGCCTCTTATTCCATTTAACTGGTATAGCTTTCCAGCACGCTATACAGTTCATCTTCATCTTTAATCCAGATTCCGTACATCAATTCTCTTTTTTCATCTTCTAACAGGCTGCCAGCATCCAGGCCTGTCTCATTATCATAGACCGTTTTTTTATCACTATAATACACCACTACCTGATCATCCTCAAGAACCATATAATATTTATATAAAATCCCCTGGCTATTATAAGTTTTCTTAACGACTACTTTACTAGGAGAAAAGCTTTCTAGCGTCCAGGAAACCAGCCCTTTATTATACTCCTCAAGAGACTTGTTCTGCATATATACATTCAGGCGGGTGATAATCTGTTCCCTTGTAAGTCCTACAAAATCATTTGGAATATTTTCATTCTTTTCCTTTAGTTTATCAGTTGCCATATCATAAACCTGTTCTACATAAGACGCATCTGGCAAAACTGCCGAGCTTTGGCTGGATGATACATTACGGACACCTGTGTCCGACTGCGCCTTTACAGTATCCTCCTTAGTCCCATTCCGTTCAAATTTGTGTAAAGCATAACGATAACTTACGAAATAGCACGTAGTAAGCAGCACGCACAAACTAAGAAAAGAAATGGCATATATAGCTGCCTTTTTCATGTTACGAACCTCCATTCCTGTTCTTATTCATTAAAAGGATAACCAAATATGCCACTTTTATACATATTTTTTTATGCAATTAATAAAGTACTTAGTCGTTTTTTCGGAAAGATAGAAATAAATGTTTTTCCGGTATTTAACTTAAGTTCCTTGCCGTCTTCATCATAATAGACACGCTCTTTGTTCTTTTCGTTTTTCTTCCAGGTAATCTTTGCAGCCTTTCCATCGGTTATATAATACCCTTCGCCAGTCGTATTATTAATATCCATGGTCTGGTATCCATTTTTATCAATATCCCATTCCTCTACAACCTGAATGATTATATTTTTAAATGCAAGCTGCTTGCCTGTGGATTTATCAATGTGTTTCTCGCCAAACTGATAACGTTCGTACTTTTTGGTCTTTTCATTGTACGTGAAATAAGGCTGTGTGTAGCTTGAGTAGCCTAAGGTTACTTTCTTAGCTGATGTACCCTCAATACCTGTATCTCTTGCATGGAACTGGAACTTGTTCACCTTGTCCCGAAGCTTTGTACGGTAACCCGCCGCTTTGGTTCCATCCTTCACACCCTTTGCACTTGTAAATGCATTGTGTGGTGCTTTTATGCTAGGGTCACGGTAAAATACCGTATCTCCAAGTGAGGATAATCCACTTAAATTGTTTACACCTAATTCTTTTATCTTGGCAGCAGCATATTTGGTCTGTCCAAAATGCACGTAAATGGCATCATACTCATCTGCAAAGCTTACAAAATAATGTCTTGCACTTCTTGTAGATCCGATCCTTCTGGAATCAAAGTTCTGGAAAATGCCCATCATTCTTGTAATTCCGCCTTCCACAACTGCTTCATACAGTATAGACGCTTGTGAAGTACCCCATTGGGGACTGGCAGCCTTAATATTATTAATCATAATGGCATAAGGCCTTTTGCCTGCAAGTTTTTTGCTTACCCATTCTCCTGTCAGCCAGCTTCTGACTTGGCCTTTGTGTTTATCGGCTTTCACAGCTGGGGATGGCGAAGCCATGTCGGGTATCTTCGTTACTTTCTCAACTGGAACAATTGCGTCTTTATCAGCTGTTTTGCTTTTCCTACAGCCTGACAGACACAAAACTGCCAGCAGCACCATGTAAACCAGTCTTATTTTTTTCTTCATACATCTACCTCAATTGTTTTTTATATTCACATGATTCTATCCTCGAAGAATATTACATCTTGCAAGAATCTCTTCCTGTTTCTTTTCCATAACGATTCTTTCATCCTCTTCCATATGGTCATATCCGAACAAATGCAACATGCTGTGTGCAACAAGGAATCCAAGTTCCCTTTCCTCACTATGTCCATAAGCATTGGCCTGTTCTATGACTTTCTCTACGGAAATCACAATATCACCAAGCATAAGCTCACCAGTATCTGGGTTAAAATCATAGGAATCTTCTGAAATTATCGAAAAGTCTCCCGGTTCATTGTACTCTAATGCCGGAAAAGAAAGCACATCCGTAGGACGGTCCATCTCTCTTGTCTCCAGATTTATCTGATGAATGCTTTCATTATCGGTTAGTAATACATTCAGCTCCGCTTCATAAGGCAGCTCTGCATAATCAGCCGCTTCGTTAATTACCTTATTGATGATTTCCTCGTAAGGAATATTTAACTCTTTTTCTGTTTCGTATTCAATGTTTACTGTCATGATTCCCAAACCTTTCAAATACAGGATAATTCTTCATATCCTGCTTTCCCTTGTATTCTGTACATTTATCAGGTTTATTATACCAGAACTTTCATACAAGAAAAGCAAAATTTTCTATTTTTCTTTGAACGTTTCAATAAAATACTGCTGTAACTGTTCTAACTCCTGCTCCGGCAATCCCGTCTGCGTGAACATTTCCATCTCCCTGCGCTTCTTGAAAATGGATTTTACCACCACTTCCATTGTTACTTTATTATCTGGTTCCTTTGTTCTTAAATAACGGATAGTAGTAATAATACTGTCTGCCAGCATTACAATTGCTGCTTCCTTGGAAGTTGGCTTGTCCTTGTGGATGTTATGTTCTTTCACCACGTCAACTACTTCTTTGGAAACCCCTGCTTCTGTCAGGATTTCCACTCCACAGGCAATGTAATCTTTTCCTCTCATCCGCCCAATTTCGTGATAACAGCCACCCTTATAGGCTATTTCCTCATTTGCACCAATCTGTTTTGCCGCTTCTCTGGAAACCTCTCCTACATATAAGCTGTGCCGGTAAATAGTTTTGGAATACTCATTCAACTGATCCATTAAAGATTCTTCCAGCAGGCTGGCTGATTTCTTTTTCATTTTCTTCACTGGATCAAAATATATATGAATGCCCCAAAGACAAAGAATCGTTACTGCTGTACTAACCAGCTCCAGCACTACGTCTGCTGACATTGCCAGTTCAAAATCCTGAAGCAGAATTAAAAATGCGATATTTGTTGTAACACCAATTATTAGAATGGCGATTGTATTCTGCAGTCTGTCCAGAAATTCTTCCAGCAATAAGATCAATGTTCCAAATGTGAAGTAACAGATAAATGTCTCCACTGGCAGTTCGTTGATCATGCAATAAGAAATGGTTAAGATAATCTGCAATGCAATGGCTAATTCTTTCGGAATGAAAAAACCTGCAAGCAGGACACCAAGCATCCAGAAATTTAATAGCTGACAGTTAGCAGAGAACCAGACCGCACAAAAGGATGCGGCATAAAGTACGCTTGCCAGTACCATCTTTTTGGCAGGGAGCCGTTTTCCCCACTCAAATACTTCTAAAAATAACGCAAGTACAAACATATACTCTATGTTCCAGAATATCATTTTTCCAATGTTTCCATATGTAACCCCTAACAGGCCGCCCGCCAGAATGGAAATCCCTATGATAAGCAGGCTGTTCATTAATACAAATTGTAAGCACGGCGTTAAAACCGTGCTCAAGATTTTATTTCTTTTCTTCATATTTTCCTCTTTTTGCTCTTTGTTTTTTTCGTTGACTGGTTCTTTCTTCATATGCATCGTAAGCTTTTACAATCTTTTGCACCAGCGGATGTCTTACAACATCCTGGCTTGTAAGCTGTGAAACCCCGATTTCGTCTACTCTTGACAATACTTTTAAAGCATGGTCCAGACCGGATACCTGGCCCTGTGGTAAATCCTTCTGGGATAAATCTCCTGTGATAACCACTTTGGAACCAAATCCAATACGTGTCAGGAACATTTTCATCTGGGCTGGTGTTGTATTCTGTGCTTCATCCAGAATAATAAAGGCATTATCCAAAGTACGTCCTCTCATATATGCCAAAGGAGCCACTTCTATCAGTCCCTTTTCCATATTTTTTGCATAACTGTCTGGCCCCATAATCTGATATAAGGCATCATACAGCGGCCTTAAATACGGATCAACCTTGCTTTGTAAATCTCCTGGAAGGAATCCCAGCTTTTCTCCTGCTTCAATGGCTGGACGTGTCAGAATAATACGGCTGACTTCGTCATTTTTAAATGCGGTAATTCCCATTGCCATAGCCAGATAGGTTTTTCCTGTTCCTGCAGGCCCAACGCCGAATACAATCATCTTGTTGCGGATCTGGTCTACATAGCTTTTCTGGCCTAATGTTTTTGGCTTGATGGGTTTTCCCTGAATCGTATTACAGATTAAGTCAGAATCAATTTCTACAATTGCCCCTTCTTTATCTTCTACGCATAAAGAAAGTGCATAGGCTACCAGCTGTTCTGTAATGGTGTTGCCCCGTTCAGACAGTTCTGCCAGTTTTAAAAATACGCTTTTGGCTTTTGCCACCTTTTTTGCATCTCCAATTAGCTTTAATTCCCCATTTCTGGAGACTGTGGTGACATTTAAATTCCTTTCGATCATTTTAATGTAGGCATCGAACTGCCCAAATACATTTTTCTCGTGTTCTGCTGGAATATCAATTATCGTTTCCACTATGCTCATCTGGTTTTGTGATCCTCCACTCGGTTTCATTTATTTTTTTCGTTTCGTATACAGGTTCTAACACCGTTAGAGTTCCTGACGTAACGCAGTTCTTTTTATCCATCCTGATTGATACATGGTTTTCCTTTATCTGCACGCCTGCTTTTTTAAGCTTCTCTACATATAATGAAAAATATGCGTTCTGCTTTTCTATAAGCTGTTCTTTAGTATAAGCAGCTGGTGTACCTTTATACTCTTTATAAGTCTTGCTGGTTATACCTAATGGCAATACAAAGGCATGGGTCAGATTCAGGTTTTTCTCCCACGTTATTATATCATACTTTTTCCCAGAATGTAATTTTTTCAAAGGATTTTGTATATTCAGTGTATGGCCAAACAGGAAAATGGAATATACTTTTTTCTTCCTGCCAGTATAAGTATGTTCGGTATATTCAACTGGAACAACCTTTTTATACTGGTATGCAGTTTCAATCAAAACATCAGCATCGGCAACAACAGGTTCTTTGTTAATGACTTCGCTGTTATCTAAAATTACGTCTATTACCCCTGATACGATAATATCACCTTTCTTGACAGGATCTCCTTTTTTGAATACTGGAGTTCCTTGTCTTGTGATAATACTATACACCACCCCATCATGACTTGCAACCAGGTGACACGGTTCATCCGATGTTTCATATGGTACTGGCATATTAGTTTCCACAATTTTCAGATTCAGTTTGGTTCCTTTTATTTCAGCAGACACCCAGCCAATGTCTGGATATTTCTTCCGTATAGATTCCTCTATTTCCTGACAGCTTAGATGTCGCTTCATAACTCCAGGTTCTACTGATATTTCTTTTAAATAACGGAAAATAACATCCTCCGTATAACTATAGTTTCCCTCCAGCGTAATATCCCATACAAATAGTGACAGGCCATACAAAATGGCACCAAAGATACATATTCCAAGCAAAAAACCTTTGTGGCAAAACATCTTATGAAACAGAAATGGCCTTCCAAACCTTCTAAGAATCCGCACCTTCGTTCTGGTTTTCTTGGCGATGGGACGAATGCTTCGAAATCCTTTCAGTGTCATATAACACTGGTAACCATCTTCTGCTTTGTGCATATCCCAGATTAGGATATTTCGATTTCTGCATAAATTGATAAATCGTTCTGGTGAATATCCATTTAACTGCACCAGCAGATATCCCCGAAACCACTTAAAGAAACGGATAAGCATGCAAAGACCTCCTTAGCAATATTCAATACGCATAATCTTACCTGATATTCTCATTTCATCGTCTGTAAAATAATCAATGTTCAGATTTTTGCCTTCAATATGAATCCGGCATTTCTTGGTCTGGATTCGAATGATTTCTCCTGTATATTCAATAATCCCTTTATAATTCTCCAGACAGAGCTGACTGCTTCCCGTAACGGTCAGAACTGGTACGCCCATTAACAAGTCCGCTGGCAGCTTTAAGTTTTCTGAAAGGCTTTCCAGATAACTTTGTTTTTCTAGTTCTATCCGGTCTTTTGATTTATTTTCAAACTTGGAGTAAATTGCTTTTTCCTGTTTCTTCTTAAATCGTTTATGGTTGGATTTGATTTTTTGTTCCATAACAAAAACCTCACTCTGTCATACTGATACCTTCCGAGGGTTTCGGCAGATATACTACTTCTATTGTATGAAGATTGAGGTTGTTTTCATGCGTTTTATAATATATTAAAATTGAAACCTGCTTCTTTCCATATCACGATTATGTATATGCTCTTTGAATTTTACCTGTGCCTTTTGTGTATAATTATATTCCCACATCTGTGTAGGTACAGCATAAAAATGCTCTAATACAAAATTCACAAAGGACAAAGGTGAAATTGGTTTATTAACTGGAATTCTGCAATTCTTATACTCCCCCAATGTAATATGCGAATAAGGATGATGAACTTTGCTTATTACATCATCCTTATTGTAGTCTGCCCTAATAATAACAGGAAGCACACTGCGATTTAGAATATCTCCGTATATTTCATCTTCTTCATAAATTGAAGGATCGTTTTGATACATCTCAAAATCAGGTGACGGATAATATGCTAACCTATGAGATGCAACTTCATTTCCTTCGATTCTATACATTAATTGAAATATTCCACCATCAGGCAACATAAAATTATAATTTTTCAAATTATTTATTTCTTTATAAATGTCAGGATATTTATAATTTTTTAAATATCGCGAAATGTCAGTATGCTTTTCCCAAAGAATTTCATTCTTTTGAATTATGGGCATATTGAATTCCATTGCTAAACCACATTTAATTAACTCAAGGGTAATACCTTGTATTTCCCCCTTTAACTGATTCATTATTTTCATTTTATGACCTCTCTAAGCGCTTGTAATATAGCAGGATCTATATCTTCAAGACGTATTTCTTCATTCTCTAGCTTTTTCAAAAATTCACCAATATTAGCATTTGAATCAGAAATACTCTGTATTTCGCTTCGTGTTTTATCCCTATGAATAATACGCATCTTTTTTAATTCATTTTCATTCGGATACTTAAATGAAAGTTTAAAACCAGCATTTTTCACTTTCTCATATTCTTCTATTAGACCTTTCATTTTTTCACCAACTCCAGTAACCCGAACCCATCCCTTTGAACGTGTCATTGCTGTAAATATGATATTTCTTTTACTTGCTAGATTTATTCCATCGAAGCACAAATCTGCATTCACTAAATATACCATTGCAGCTTCGTTTCCTTTTGCACGATATATTTGAGATATTGCAATGGAATCGTCTTGGAAAAAATTATCTGGACTTGTATTCAAACCAACTATATGAGACTTTATGCCTTTATTTAAAAGCAGAATTCTGATATCAGAAACATATTCTTTCATTCCAAGAGGTCTTGGATGAATAATCATAATATCCTTATATCTCAGCTCATCTTCTTTAATATTTTTTACAATGTCATCTGCAATCCACTGACTCTCTTGTTTTACATCAGAAAATTTTTTGAAAATAATTAAATCGTCTATATCTGAATGCTCTTCCAGAAACTTTGGACTACTTTCTTCCGTTCTCGTTAATACAACATCTTGGTCTGCTGATAATACTCCCTCTTCAACTTTATAGCCTATATCCTCCCATAAGCGCACATCTTCAAACAGCTGTACAAGTTTCGTTTCATCACCACATTCTTTCCTATATATTCCAAATCCCAATGCATGTGCTGTAGTTAATATAGGTTTAGAATTTCGATAACATTTTGACAACACCAAATCTTGATATTTTCCATCCACATTATCTAATACAACATTTGGTCTTCCATTTGTTTCTCCAAAAATCACTTCTGGCGACTCCAAATTATTTCCATCAAGACTTTGCAGCTCATCATATGCGTATATAAGCATTTTCTTATCCTTTGGCAATGATTTATAGCACATTTGAAGAAAATAATCCGATAAATCCTGTGCCTCATCTACTAAAATAACATCATATAGCTTAACCGGATCCTCTACACTACAAAACGCCTCTTTACATACAGCATGAAATGCATTGTTCCTTCCAAACTTTTGTGCTGCCTCATTATAATCATAATACTTCAGATTATTCTTTTTACAAAAATCATAATAAATGCCCTCTGAATAGGAACTTCCCCACGCATGTATAATCTTAATTCTACTCCAGTCAGGTTCTTCATTTGTATTTTCAATAACAAAATTTGTAACTAGCTCTTTAAATTGCTGTTTTAGTGATCGACTATTAAATGTAACCGCTATAACCTTATTATCATAAACTGTATATAAATAGGCAACTTTTAACGCAAGGACGATTGTTTTTCCTGAGCCAGCTAATCCTCTAATTCTTTGAACATCTTCCACCGTTTCGATTACTGCACTGCTCTGGCTTTTGTCTAAACAAGAAATCTGATCTTCAATCTTACGTAGTTTTCCCCCTTTAGAGTCCTCTCTTTGTACATACGTTCTTCCTCCTCTTTTCTTAATTTGCGAAATCAACTGAATAGACTCTAATAATTTATAATAATACTCTGGCGATTCCCATGAAATATTTTCTATACATTGTCTTAACTGCTGGTCATTTGTACAGACAAACTCAGATGCCTCTTTCCATCTAGGTGCAAAAGTTATTATATTTATGTCCACCTTCAATTTTCTTCGTTCTACTAGTGAATGGTATCTTTTTAATCTTGATTCCATATTGTTATACAATATATCTTGTTCCTCTTCTTTATTATACTCTTGATTGCCCATTTCAATATCAAATATCACTAATCCATGAGCTCTGCTCACAAGCATAACATCAACTTTAAGTTTCCCCTCAAAACTTCCAAGAACAGGATATCCAATGTAAACATACCCTTCCTCTACTACTTGTTTCAGTATCTTTATTACATTTTCTGCCACTTCAATTTTACTACTAACACCTCTAATTATATTTAACACTTTCTCACCTTTCCTCATTTTTTTCCACAATGCTTTTTTTTATCATATTCTCTGTTTTCAACTTATACTCTATTAAGCGAAGCAGATATTCCGGTATGCTTCTTTTACATAATTCCCAGTCTTGAACTGTTCTATATGGAATTCCAAAATAATCTGCGAATTCTCTTCGATTCATTTTCGTTGCTTTTCGCAACTCACAAAGGTATTCATTCTTCTCCATTCCTTCTGCTCCATTTTTTATTTATGAAATCATAATATCTCTAAATCATTATACACGCATTGCGTGTTTAATGTCAATACAAATACCTTTCATTATAAAATATCACACGTCTTTTTTATGGCAAACGAAAAAACCCTTTAAAAAACAGATCCATAAACCTGCCCTTCAAAGGGTTTCTGCTATTCTTCTATAATTCAATTATTGAAATTTACGTTTACGAGCAGCCTCTGATTTCTTCTTGCGTCTTACGCTTGGCTTTTCATAATGCTCTCTTTTACGGATTTCTTGTTGGATACCTGCTTTAGCACAGTTTCTTTTGAATCTGCGTAGAGCGCTATCTAACGTTTCGTTTTCTTTTACGACAACATTTGACATAGTCTCACACCTAACCTCCCTCCAGTTGTGTATTGTGCTTTTACAACTGTTTGGGTAATTTTAAATAGCACTATTAAGATTATAACACAATTTTTGTATTCGTCAACTGCTTTTTATAACTTTTCCGAACTTTTAATAAATCATGTTATAGACTGGTGCTTATGCCGTGTGCTATTCCCCCGTTTAAACACCAGTTATTACCCACATGCAGCATTTATATATAAATTACTGTAGTTGTCCTTCCAATACCCTCGCAACGCTTTCCATTGCTTCTGGTATGCCTGCCGGGTTCTTGCCGCCAGCCTGTGCCATATTAGGACGGCCACCGCCGCCACCGCCTACACAAGATGCAATTGCCTTAATCAGGTTGCCTGCATGGGCACCTTTCTTCATTACATCATCCGTAACCATAGCTAATACGCTGACTTTGCCATTTAGAGAGGATGCTAATACAACAACACCGCTTCCTAATTTTTCTTTTAACTGATCTCCTAAATTACGAAGTCCATTCATATCTACATCGGGAACACTTGCAGCAAGGACTTTTACGCCTTTTACTTCTACAGCCTGATCTAAAACGTCACCTAAAGCTTCTTTTGCAAGCCTGTTTTTCAATTTTGCATTTTCAGCCTGTAACTGTTTGATTTCCTCTAACATCGCTTCAATTTTCTTAGTCAGGTTCGCCGGTTCTGCTTTGGCTGCTTTGGCTGCTTCATGTAATTCTCTTTCCATTTCCTCGAAATGGGCAATTACACCCTTGCCTGTTAAAGCTTCAATTCTTCTAACACCAGCTGCAATACCTGCTTCGGATACAATCTTGAAGCTGGAGATAACGCCTGTATTTGGCACGTGTGTACCACCACATAATTCAATACTGAAATCCCCCATTTTTACAACCCGTACTACATCGCCGTATTTTTCACCGAACAATGCCATAGCACCTGTTTTCTTCGCTTCTTCAATCGACATTTCCTGTGTAACCACATCTACGTTCTTAGCAATTTCTGCATTTACGATTGCTTCTGCCTGCTGGATCTGCTCTTTGGTTAAAGCCTGGAAGTGTGTAAAGTCAAAACGTAACCTGTCTTTTGTTACCAGAGAACCAGCCTGTTCTACATGCTCGCCAAGAACCATACGCAGTGCTTTCTGCAATAAATGAGTTGCACTGTGGTTTTTACAGGTGTCCTGTCTGTTGGCTTCATCAATTGTAAGAGTAACTGTTTCCCCTACTTTGAATGAACCAGCTTTTACAGTTCCTACATGTCCGATTTTGCCACCTTGCAATTTAATAGTATCTTCTACTTCAAATGCACTGTTTCCATTGGTAATCACACCGATATCCGCTTTCTGGCCACCCATAGTAGCATAGAAAGGAGTTTCCTCTACGATAATCGTTCCTGTACTTCCTTCTGTTAATTCTTCCACTAATGCATCTTCTGTTGTTAAAACAGAGATTCTGGAATCATGTGTGAATCTGTCATAACCTACAAACTTAGATGTAATAGCAGCATCAATTGACTGGTATACCGTAACGTCTGCACCCATATAGTTTGTAGTTTTACGAGCATTTCTTGCCATGTCTTTCTGTTCTTTCATGGCTTTCTGGAAGCCTTCTTCGTCTACCTGGAAATTCTTTTCTTCTAGAATTTCTTTTGTTAAGTCCAGAGGAAATCCATAAGTATCATACAATTTAAAGGCATCCTGACCGTCTAATACTTTCTTTCCTTCTTTTGTTAATTTTGCTTCTAAGTCAGCAAGGATTGCAAGGCCCTGGTCAATTGTCTTATTAAATTTGTCTTCTTCTTCTGTTAAAACAGTAAAGATCATTGCTTTCTTTTCTTCCAGTTCCGGATAACCGTCTTTGGACATGTTAATTACTGTTTCACTTAATTTTGCAAGGAACTTGCCCTGGATTCCAAGAAGCCTTCCATGACGTGCAGCACGGCGTAATAATCTTCGCAAAACGTATCCTCTTCCTTCGTTAGAAGGCATAATGCCATCTGAAATCATAAAGGTTACGGAACGGATATGGTCTGTAATAAGACGTAGGGAAATATCTTTTGTCTCATTTTCTTTGTATCTGCAGCCTGCAAGCTCACAGACTTTATCAAGCAAAGCTTTAATGGTATCGACAGCAAAAATAGAATCTACATCCTGCACAACAACTGCAAGTCTTTCCAGACCCATACCTGTATCAATATTTTTGTTAGTCAGTTCTGTGTAATTGCCTTTTCCATCGTTTTCAAACTGAGTAAATACATTATTCCATACTTCCATGTAACGGTCACAGTCACAGCCTACTGTACAGCCTTCATTTCCACAGCCGTAGGCTTCTCCACGGTCATAGTAGATTTCCGAACATGGACCACAAGGGCCTGCACCATGTTCCCAGAAATTATCTTCTTTGCCGAAACGGAAAATGCGGTCTTTTGCAATCCCGATTTCTTCGTTCCAGATACGGAATGCTTCATCATCTGTTTCATATACAGATGGATATAGCCTGCTGGCATCTAACCCGACTACTTCTGTCAAAAATTCCCAAGACCAGTGGATTGCTTCTGTTTTGAAGTAATCACCAAATGAGAAGTTCCCTAACATTTCAAAGAATGTACCGTGACGTGCTGTCTTGCCTACATTTTCAATATCTCCTGTACGGATACATTTCTGGCAGGTAGCAACACGGGTTCTAGGCGGAATTTCCTGGCCTGTAAAGTAAGGCTTTAGCGGAGCCATCCCAGCATTGATTAATAATAAACTATTATCATTTTGCGGAACAAGGGAAAAGCTTTTTAAAACCAAGTGTCCCTTGCTTTCAAAAAAGTCTAAATACATTTTACGTAATTCGTTTACACCGTATTTCTTCATGTGAATCCTCCCGGACAATTTCTCTATTTTGTTTTTACAAAGAACGGTTTTCTTTTATTAAGCCTGTTCTTCGACATTTTTCTTTTTACGATACAGAATGCCAAGCATTGTACCAATGAATGCAACTCCTCCGAAGAAAAGGAATTTAAGCACAAAGTAACCTGTTGCTGTTAATAAGTATCTAAAATCCATAAAAAAACCAGTTATTGCTTTTAAAACCGCCATACAAATACCTCCTATCTGCGATTTGCTAACTCCTTCATAATATCATTCCAGTCTACACCACATTCTACCATAAGAACCATCATATGATATAGAAAATCTGAAATTTCATATTTTAATTCTTCTGCCTCAGGATTTTTTGCAGCAATTACAATCTCTGTTGCTTCTTCGCCGCATTTTTTCAAGATTTTATCAATACCTTTGTCAAATAAATAGTTCGTATAAGAACCTTCTTTTGGATTTTTCTTACGATCTGCTATAATGTCATATTCTTCATTTAAGACCATCAATGGATTGACATTATCAAATTCTTTCTTTACCAGGTCTGTAAAGAAACAGGTACGATTGCCTGTATGGCAAGCTGCACCTATCTGGTGGACTTTGGCCAGAATGGTGTCTTTATCACAATCCAGCTTCAGTTCCATTACATATTGATAATGGCCAGAAGTGTCACCTTTACACCAAAGCTCATTACGGCTTCGGCTCCAGTATGTCATTTTTCCTGTCTCAACTGTTTTATTATAAGCTTCCTCGTTCATATATG
This sequence comes from [Clostridium] polysaccharolyticum, assembly GCF_900111595.1. Lineage (GTDB taxonomy): Bacteria > Bacillota > Clostridia > Lachnospirales > Lachnospiraceae > Clostridium_AI > Clostridium_AI polysaccharolyticum. The sequence continues at coordinate 75,348 of NZ_FOHN01000006.1, forward strand.
CAACCATTAAAACTTCATTTGTCTTATAATCCTGTGCAACGACTGGAATCATTCCATCCTTGTTTAATTTGAATTCGCTAAAAGGAACGGCACTTTCAAAGGCATTTACAGGCACACCCTCTGCCAAAAGAGAACGTTTTACTTTCATAATGCTCTTATTTTCAAAATGATTGGTAGATATTCCCTTCACCTGTTCATAGGAGCATAATGTAAGCAGATCATTACGAACTAAGCTATCTCTTATTATAACCTGTGTGTCAAGTTTCATAAGTGCATTCTCTAACTTATCGCCTGTATTTACATGTTTTAATACAAGTCCGCCAATCTCCATTTTTTCTAAATCCTGTTTTACGTCAGTATCATAGAATTCCTCTTCAGACAATTCTAAGAACAGTTTGTTTTTTCCAAAACGCTTAGAAGCTTCCAGTACCGCTTCCTGTGATTTTAAAATTTCTTTTTTCACCACTACCGCACATGCACCTGTATACAGTGCTTTTTTCACATCCTCAAATCTTTCTACATAGCATCCTGCGATAAATGGAATATCAATATTCTTCCCGGCTTTTTTTAATGTTGCGATAAATTCTTCTCTTGTTGCTTCATCTTTCGCATAATTATAAATAAAAAGTTCATCTGCTCCATTTAATGCATATTGGGATGCTAATTCTACTACACTGCTTTCCATTTCATTTTCTGCATTTATAAAAGGGATTATTTTTTTATTATTCATCTTGTCCAGCTCCTCTATCAAATAGTTCCATTGCATATTTTAAATCAATTTTCCGTTCATATAATACATCATCTAAAATGACACCGTTTAATCCTGCATTGTGTACCGATTCCAGATCCTTTATAGTACCAATTGCCCCGCTGACTACTACCTTCAGCTGGGAATTTTTCACGATGCTGCTTAAATATTCAAGATTTGCTGCAAATGTATATACATCTCCCAGCAGACCTTCACACTCTAAGGTCCTGACACCAATTTCATCAAGCCTTTTCACAGTTTCTTCCAGTTGGCCAATGCTGTTTTTTTCTACGGAATGACTGTTTGCCACTCCCTGCCTATTTGGAATTGCCACGACTATCTTGTCTGCCCCGAAACAGTTTACTGCTTCTTTTATAAAATTCATTTTGCCATTGTTAAGCTCTAGCACTGCTTTTCTGGCTCCGAGGTTTATTGCATTCTCAACTTCCTTTAAAGAAGATATTCCACCATGTAACTCTGCTGGAATGGATACCTGCTGTATTAATTTTCTTATGGCTTCCTGGTTCATAATATGGCCTGCCAGAATACCATCCAGATCCCGTATATGTATATAAGCTGCCCCTTGTTCTTCCAACATCTTTGCAACCTTTCGTGGGGAATGGGATATAATCTCCGAATATTGAAAACTGCCCTTTAACGGTTTTACGCAGTGTCCATTCATGATGCTGATTTCTGGAATAACTCTCATAGTCTACCTCCTATAGTGCCCCCTTGGTTGATAAAACTCCATCAATCCTGTCATCATATTTTGTAGCCTCGTCTAACGCTTTTGCAAATGCTTTAAAAGCGGCTTCTACAATATGGTGGTTATTAGAGCCATGAATCTGCTTGATGTGCAGATTCATTCCGCAGCCATAGGAAACCGCATAGAAAAACTCTTTCACCAGTTCTGTGTCCATTGTTCCAAGACGTTCAACTGTCAAATCTAAATCGTATACCAAAAATGGCCTTCCTGACAAATCCAATGCACACATAACCAGGCTTTCATCCATTGGAAGCAAAAAAGACCCGAACCTTTTAATACCTGCTTTGTCTCCAATAGCCTCTTTGATGGCCTGTCCTAAAACAATTCCAGTATCCTCTACCGTATGATGGGAATCCACTTCCAGATCTCCTTTTACTGTCAGGTTCATATCAAAGAAACCATGTCTTACAAAACTATTTAACATATGATCAAAAAAACCAATTCCGGTATCTATGTCAGCGATACCGGAACCGTCTATTTTTAACTCAAGGGAAATATCTGTCTCCTTTGTTGTACGAACAACTTTTGCATATCTTGCGTTCATGCCCAAAATCCTTTCTCACGGAAAATTCTCTAACACTATGCTTATAGAATAGCATTATTCAAACCTGACAGCAATAGAATTTGCGTGAGCTGTCAGTTTTTCTGACGTTGCAAACTGAACAATATCTTTATGGACTGGTTCTAAGGCTTCTCTGGAATACGAAATGATACTGGATTTCTTAATAAAATCATCCACACTTAAAGGTGAAAAGAATTTCGCTGTTCCGTTGGTTGGCAGTACATGGTTTGGTCCTGCAAAATAATCTCCTAATGGTTCACTGCTGTATTCCCCTAAGAAAATAGCTCCTGCATTACGAATCTTCATCATCAGGTTATATGGATCTTTTGTAACGATTTCTAAATGTTCAGAAGCAATTTCATTGGCAGCTTCAACTGCTTCTTCTAAATCTTTTACTAATAAAATGTATCCATAATTTTCTAAAGATTTTTCCATAATTTCTTTTCTGGAAAGAACCTTTAAGAATCCATCTACTTCGTCAGATACTTTCTTTGCAAGTTCTTTGCTTGTGGTAATCAGGATTGCAGATGCCATTTCATCATGTTCCGCCTGGGATAACAGATCTGCTGCCACAAATCTTGGATTGGCTGTTTCATCTGCAATTACAAGAATTTCACTTGGTCCGGCAATAGAATCAATGCTTACGTGGCCATATACTGCTTTTTTGGCAAGTGCAACGAAAATGTTGCCTGGTCCTACGATTTTATCTACTTTCGGAACAGATTCTGTACCATAAGCTAATGCTGCGATTGCCTGGGCACCACCTACTTTATAGATTTCCTGAACACCAGCTTCTTTTGCTGCTACTAAGGTATTAGGACTTACTTTTCCTTCTGCATCTGGAGGTGTTGTCATAACGATTTTGTCTACACCAGCAACTGCTGCAGGAACAATGTTCATTAATACGGAGGAAGGATAAACGGCCTTTCCCCCTGGAACGTATACACCGACTTTTTCAAGCGGTGTTACTTTCTGGCCAAGCATGGTTCCTTGCGGTGTTGTGTCAAACCAGCTGTACTGTTTCTGCTTCATGTGGTAATCACGGATATTTGCCAGTGCCTTGCGGATAACCTCTACCAGACTGTCATCTACTAGTGCATAAGCTTCTTCTATTTCTTCTTCTGTTACACGGATATTCTGTGCAGTAATATCCGCTTTATCAAACTTTTTCGTATACTCAAAAACTGCTTTGTCTTTCTTTTCTTTCACATCTGCTAAAATGTCTTTTACTGTTTCTTCATATTGTCCATAATTGTTAGGACTTCTCTTTAATAAATTTTCAAGAATATTTTCTTTGGCTTCTTTTGTCAATTCAACGATACGCATGTTTAACACCCTTTCTATTGTCCGTCAATAACACGTTTTAAACCATTTACTAAATCTTTGATCCGGTCATGTTCCATCTTCATGCTGACTTCATTTACTACCATTCTTGCTGATAATGGGCAGACTTCTTCTAAAACTACAAGTCCATTTTCTTTTAAAGTGGAACCTGTCTCCACGATATCTACGATTACTTCTGATAATCCAACGATTGGAGCTAATTCGATGGAACCGTTTAATTTGATGATTTCCACTGTCTGATGCTTTTTGTTATAAAAATAATCCTTGGCAATGTGAGGATATTTGGTTGCTACACGGATTAACTCTCCGCTATGTAACAGTTTTTCTGCTTCCTTAGGTCCTGCAACGCACATTCTGCATTTTCCAAGGCCTAAATCCAGCACTTCATACATTTTGCGTCCTTCTTCCAAAATAGTGTCTTTCCCTACTACGCCAATATCCGCTGCACCGTATTCTACGTATGTTGGAACATCTGTGGCTTTTGCAAGGAAAAACTTTAATTTCAACTCCTCATTACAGAAAATAAGTTTTCTTGAAGATGGATCTTTCATTTCTTCGCAAGTAATGCCCACCTGCTCTAAAAAACCCATTGTCTGCTTTGCTATACGTCCTTTTGCCAGGGCAAATGTCAAATATCTATCCATAATACAATCCTTTCTGATGGCTGCCAGCCTGTTCTTTACCTCTGTTTTTTCATTTCTTGCTACATTTGTTCCATTGAACTTTCATTTTTCATATACAGAATGTGCGCAATGCCCATACGTTTTGCATGTGCTTTGTAATCTTCTAGTGTAAAGTTTGGATCTTTATGGGTCAGCTGAATTTCTTTTCCTTCTAAACGGCAGTTTTTCGCATAATCAATTGCTTTCTTTCTGCACTCATTTTCATAAAGAACCAGATAGGATTCTTCCTTCACTGCATCCTTCTCATTAAGCTTATCTACGGCTGTCATTAACTGGTCCACTACAATGGCAAGTCCAATAGCTGGAGCTTCTTTTCCAAATTGTTTCATTAAATTATCGTAACGTCCACCCTTAACGATTGGTTCTCCTGTTCCATAGGTATAAGCTTTAAAAATGATTCCGGTATAGTAGTTGTACTTGCTTAAAAGCCCTAAATCAAAGGTTATGTAATCGCTTACACCATAACTGTCTAAAATGGCATATAATTCTTCCAGACGCTCAATTGCCTTAATGGCTAGTTCATTGGAAGTTAATGTCTTTGCATTTGAAATATTTTCGATATTGCCATACATATCTGTAATCTTAAAGAATAGTTCTTTCAGGTTCTCAGGAAGTTTCTTTCCTTCTGCTAATTCTTCTACACCAAATACATTTTTCTTTTGAATCAGTTCTTTTAACTGTTCCGTTTCCATTTCATCAAAATCGGCTTCTTCAATAATTCCATTTAAAAACTGTGCATGACCGATTTCCACCTGAAATTCTTCTAATCCTGCGTTTCTTAGACACTCGATAGTTAATGCAATCATTTCCGCATCTGCGTCTACAGAACCGTCATTAATTAACTCTGCACCAAGCTGTGTAGTTTCTTTCAGTTTTCCCTGGTAACTGGTTGTATTAATAAATGTGCTTCCTTTATAACAAAGGTGCAGCGGCAGTTCTTCTTCTTTGAAATATTTTCCTACACATCTGGCAATTGCTGGTGTCATATCGGGGCGCAGTACAAGAGTGTTATTGCCACGGTCAAAAAACTTGTACATTTCCCTGGATGCAATAGTACCTCTTTCTTTGCTGAATACATCAAAAAACTCAAACATTGGAGTCTGAATATCTGTAAATCCGTAAGAGTGAAGCACCTGATGCATTTTCTGTTCAATAGAAAGTTTCTGTTTGCATTCTCCGTTATAAATATCTCGAACACCTTCCGGAATGTGTAATACGCTTTGCTCAATTTTATGTTCTGAAAATTTATAGCTCATAGCTACCTCCATTCATGCAGTACATTTTATCGCTTTATCACATTAAAACATTAATTTGATAATTTGCTACTAATCAAAAATCTAAGGCTATTATATATAAATTCGTTTTTGCTGTCAACCAGAAAACATTCATGGTAATTCGTGTTTTCTATTTTACCTTACTTTTTAGGGCGTGTCTACTTCTGCCTATAGAAACCAGGTTTTCACAGGTCTGTTTTACAAATACATTTTTTTCACTTAATGATTTACTTTTCTAATATATTTGTTATAATAAAAGAGATACAAGTGAATAAAAACGGAGGAAAACGATTATGTTTAAAAATTGTAAACTAAGTTTTGCTATCGCAGTTACAACTTCGTCGGCTGTAATTTTCTGCATGATTTTATTGTTTGGTTTCACTCGCATCAGCTTAAGCGATATCATTGAAGATTCCGCAACAAGCAACATGAAAACTTCTCTTGAAGCAAAAGAATGCATTATTCAGGAATACATATCGAATTCAGAATCTCAGCTTATTTCTTACAGCGAAGCCCCTTGTATTAAAGAACTCTTAAAAAATCCCAATGATCCTGTATTACAGAAAAAGGCAGAAGCTTATACGAAAAGTTTCTTCCAAAACCTGAATCAATGGGAAGGACTATATCTTTCAGAATGGGATACGCATGTACTAGCCCACTCCAATGAAAAAACGGTCGGCATACGTTTTCGGGAGGGAACCAAATTAAAGGAACTTCAAGATCTTATGATTGAAAAAAACGGAATCTATAATACTGGAATTATCACATCTCCCTCTTCAGGAAAGCTGATACTCTCTATGTACTATCCAGTTTTTGATGAAGACGGCAAAACACCTTTAGGTTTTGTTGGAGGCGGTCCTGTTGCAGACACATTAAAAATGGTACTAGATTCTTTGCAGATCAAAGGATTGCCTAATGCAAAATTTTCTTTAATGAATCTACAGACTAAGTCTTACATTTTTAATGAAAATTCTTCTCTTCTTGGTACCGAAATTAAGGACAAAGATAATTTAAAAATTCTGAACCGAATAGAAAAAAACAGCAGTTCCGGCTGCCACTGTTTCTCTTTTACCTCTACGGATAAAAAGAATTATATTGCTTCTTATAAAATATTAAAGGAACGAAACTGGGCAATTGTACTAACAGATACGGAAAGTGAAGTATTTGCCACTTTATCTTCTAGTATTAACCAAATAGGAATCCTCTGCTTTCTTTGTTCTCTTATCATTGTTTCTTTCATCTGGTTTCTTATCAGCAAAATGATTAAACCCCTGCATATTTTAGAAAAGGAAATCATTAACTTAAGAGAACTGAATTTACATCCTTCCGAGCAGCTGGAAATATACGCAAATGGCAAAAATGAAATAAGCAGCATGGCAAAGGCCATTCGTTTCCTATATGAGACTTTTGGCGGCATTGTATCCACTTTAAACCAGTGTTCCGATTCTTTAAATAATTCCGCTAATGTTATGAGCAATGCTTCCCAAACCTTAACTACTTGTGTAGAAGACAATTCTGCTACAACAGAGGCTTTAGCTTCAAGTATTAATGTTACCAATTTCGCAATTGAAAAAGTTTGTAATGAGATTACCCAGCAGACTAATATTATACAGCATTTCCTAAGCAAAACCGAAAACTGCAATGCCAAAAGCCAGCAGCTTATTGCAACATCCAATTCCATGAAAAATCTGGCCTATGATTCTTTGGAAGCATCCGAAATAAAGATTTCAGAAAATAAGAAAAATATCGAAAATGCGTTAGTGAATCTGGGTGTACTTTCTAAAATCAATGATATGGTAAACCAGATCTTAGATATTACGGAACAGACTAATCTGCTTTCTTTAAATGCCTCTATTGAGGCTGCCAGAGCTGGAGACGCTGGAAAAGGATTCGCAGTAGTTGCCAGCGAAATCGGCAATTTAGCATTAAGTTCTTCTCGTACAGCTTCTGAAATCCAGCTGGTCTGCAAGGAAACCAATCAGAATGTGGAACAAATCAGAAACTGCTTTTATGATATTCTTTCCTTTATGGAACAGGATGTTATGAAAAAATTCCATGAATTCGTAAAAATCTCAGAGCAGTCCAATGAAGGAGTAGAACAAATAAATATTACCATTAATGAAATCTATAAAATTACATCTGAATTCAGCCAGTCCTTGACTGGTATCCAGACACAGGTAGACAAAGTACAGTACGCTTCCAATGAAAACGAAAACAGTGTAGATGACATTGTTACAAAGATTGAACGTACCAACTTAACAGCTGAAACAATCAATGATGTGGCACGTTCTAATCAGAACAATGCAGACTCGCTCCATACTATTGTAGAACAGTTCCATGAATAAAGTGATCTGCAGGAAAAGACGATATCCTCAATCAGGATATCGTCTTTTCTTACCGTTCTTCCAAATCCCTTTGGATTCCTTCTAAATAGTGGACACAGACTCCATTATACGTAGACAGCTGGTATCTGGCATCCAGTTCATTATAACAGAAACTCTTCCTGCCACCATTTTTTGCCCGTTTCCAGAATTTCATTAAGTCTTTGTATGTTAAATAGTAAAAAATATCTTTACAGGAATAGTAAATCAGAAGAAAGGAAATGCCTCCCTGTTCTTCAAACTGCTGCATAAACCCAATCTGGTGTTCATGTATATTCTGAAGCGGAAAAGTATCTTGTGTACATTCCTTTGCATCAAAACATACTGGAATTCCCTGCACTGCCCCAATATAATCCACCGTACTTCTCTGTTCAAAAAATGCCAGAGTTATCTGCCTTGTCTGCGAGTCAATCCGCATAGGTTTAATTGGTGTCGGTATTTTCTGAATCAACGCCAGTTTATTCTCCATATATTTCTGATTGGTAAGATTAATCAGTTCTTCTAATGTCTGCCCTCTAAGGCCTCGTGAATTCCATGCTGGCATATTCCTTCCTCCATTTATTTAAAAATACGAGATACAATAGCTTCAAAATAGCTTGGCAATGGTGCTCTAAACTGTTTTTCAGACAAGTTTCCAAGTTCTCCCTGAATGACTGGAAAATCAAGTTCATATGAATGAAGCAAATGAAATCTTAAATTAAAGTTCCGTCTGAAATACTTATTTACCTGTACATCGCCATATTTTCCGTCTCCGATAACAGGATGGCCTATACTCTGCAGGTGGGCACGGATCTGGTGGCTTCTTCCTGTCAGAAGTTTTACTCGCAAAAACGTATACTCTCCGTTGGTTTTTAAAGGCTCATACTGGGTTTTGATAAAATCAGCACCTTCCACTGGTTCTTTGGAAATGGCCACTTTATTATGGCTTTTATCTTTCGTCAAATACCCTTCAATACAAGTAGGCTCTTTGATAACCCCCTTTACTATGGTCTGATAGTATTTTCCGATGTTTCTCTCTTTTAGAAGAATCCCCATCTGCTGAAGACCTGTCAGGGATTTTCCTGCAAGGATAATGCCACTTGTGTTGCGGTCTAAGCGGTTGCAAAGGCCTGGATGGAAACTGATTAATTCTTCCTTTGTAAGCTGTCTTGTTTTTAACAGATACGCAATGACATATTCTGTTAAAGATTCATCTTCTGGTTTCGCTTTTTGAGACAGCATTCCAGCTGGTTTATTAATCACTAGAATATTTTCATCCTCATAAACCACTTGCAAATCCACCTCATTGGCTACTACATCCAGTTCTGTAAACTTTTCTATGGTTTCATCCGATAAAAAGAGCTGTACATGGTCATTGAGTTCTAGTTTTTCTGAACCGTCTGCTTTCTTTCTATTTAAGGTAATATTCTTCTTTCGGAGCATTTTATAAATAAAGCTTTTTGGTGCCTTATTCATATATTTTGCAAGAAGCTTGTCTAAACGCTGTCCTGCCTCGTTTTTATTAATCTCTATTTCTCTCACAGACACCATCCTACCTATTTCACAATTAATGATTCCAGATAACAGATTACATGTTTTCTCTCTTCTTCTGAAACCTGTACGGGTTTTCTGTCTTCTATGGCATGTATAAATGCCTTCTCTTCTTTGACAATTCTAACACGATAATCAAATCCCCAGTTTCTTACCCCTTTGGTTAAATACTCACTGATATAAGGAATATCGGTTTCTCGTTTCCCAGCCAGTACGATTACATTTCCTTCCCATACCACTGCGAAATCCAGGAACATCACTTTCTTATCAGACGTAATAACCAGACTTGCCATAAGTTTTGCATCCTCACCGCAAAGAGCTGCTATTTTCTCATATCGTTCCTTAGCAACATCCCGAAATGGAAATACCACCACTAATTCTGTCAAAGATTTTGCAAATGGCAGCACGGAAAGCATGGCGATTACACTGCCGATATTTTTATAGTTTCCCTTATTTACCCAAAGACCAATTAAAAAGATTGAAAGTCCAGCCACTACGCAAACTGCCATTTTCACAACATACATCATCTTCTGTTTTTTTAAAAATCCATATTGCCCTGGTTTTATTTTCATACGGTATCCTCCTTTTTCTGCTGTCTCTGCCTAGCGCTTGTTTTTCCCCTTATGCACATTGCGAAGCGTTTTTTTCTTTCCACTCTTGCTTCCAGACTTTCCTTGGTTTGCTTTCTCTTTTTTAAACTGCCTTGGACGAACCAGACATTTTTCATCAAATCCAATTAAATCCGTACGGTGTGCCAGCCTTAAGGCTTCTACTACCAAATCATAATTTTCTGGATTACGGTACTGAATCAACGCTCTCTGCATGTTTTTCTCATGTGGCTTTTTCGGCACATATACTTTTTTCATCGTACGTGGGTCATAGCCAGTATAATACATGCAAGTAGAAAGCGTGGATGGCGTCGGATAGAAATCCTGCACCTGCTCTGGCATGTAGCCTAAATCCCTAACATATTCAGCCAGCTCTACGGCCTCTTTCATAGAAGAACCTGGATGAGAGGACATTAAATACGGCACGATAAACTGCTTTTTATCTACGGAATCATTTACCTTTTTATATCTTTTGCGAAATGCTTCGTAAACACTGTTTTCTGGTTTGCCCATAAGTTCCAGAACGGGATCACTGATATGCTCTGGTGCTACTCTTAACTGGCCACTGATGTGGTTTTCACACAATTCTTTGATAAAGGTATTATCTGAATCCTCCATCAAGTAATCAAAGCGGATTCCAGAACGGATAAATACTTTCTTTACTTTCGGGATTTTTCGAAGTTTACGAAGGAGTGTAACATAATCTTTATGATCCACTTTCAGATTTTTACAAGGCGTTGGCACTAAACACTGCTTCTTAGCACATACCCCTCTGGTCTGCTGCTTGGTACAGGAAGTATGTCTAAAGTTAGCCGTAGGTCCGCCAACATCGTTGATATATCCCTTGAAATCCTTATCCTCAGTCATTGCCTTAGCTTCTTCAATTATAGAATCATGGCTTCGTACCTGGATCATTCTTCCCTGATGGAATGTTAATGCACAGAAATTACAGCCTCCAAAACATCCACGATTCGAAGTAATGCTGAATTTCAATTCCTGAATTGCAGGAATTCCGCCATCCTTTTCATATACCGGATGATACGTTCTCATATAAGGAAGTGCGTAAACATCATCCATTTCCTGTTCTGTAAGAGGAAAAGCAGGCGGATTCTGAATTACATATTCCTTTTCCTTATAAGGTTCCACTAAACACTTAGCAGTAAATGGGTCAGTATTCAGATACTGCTCGTAAAAGCTTTTCGCATAAGTTTCTTTGCTCTGGCAAATCTCATCAAAGGAAGGCAGCACAACGGGCTGGTACACATTGTCATAGTCCTTTGCCTTGTACACCGTTCCTTTGACAAACGTAATATCTTTTACGTCAATTCCGGAATTCAGGGCATCTGCAATCTCCACAATTGAATGTTCTCCCATTCCATATGAAATGATATCTGCTCCTGAATCCAGTAAAATTGAACGTTTGACTTTGTCACTCCAGTAATCGTAATGTGCCAGACGGCGAAGGCTTGCTTCGATTCCTCCAATAATAACTGGTGCTTTTTTGTATACTTTACGAATCAGGTTACCGTATACAATGGTTGCCCTGTCTGGACGTTTTCCAATCACGCCACCTGGGGTATAAGCATCCTGATGACGTTTTTTCTTATTCACCGTATAATGGTTCACCATAGTATCCATATTCCCACCGGAAACTAAAAATCCTAATCTTGGTGTACCTAAAATCTGAATGGAATTTTCGTCTTTCCAGTCTGGCTGTGCAATGATTCCTACACGATAGCCATGTGACTCTAGTACACGACTAATAATTGCTGGTCCAAAAGAAGTGTGATCCACATATGCATCACCAATGACATACACAAAATCACATTGATCCCAGCCTCTTTTTTTCATATCCTCACGGGATATTGGTAAAAAATCCTGTATCATATTTTCCTCTGTTTCTATCTGCCTGACTGCATCAATGGTTTTAATTCTTCAAAACTATTGATATAATAATCTGCTAGTCGTTTTTTTTCTTCATCCTGTGCTTCTGAGTAGGAATCATACACTGCACATACTTTCATATTTGCCGATTTTCCAGCCATAATACCTTGAATTACATCTTCGAATACAAGACAGTGTTCTGGCGTTGCTCCTAATTTTTCTGCCACGAATTCGTAAATGTCTGGGTATGGCTTTCCATGGGCTACTTCGCAAGAAGTATGGATGGCATCAAAATAAGGTGCCAGACCTCTTTTTTCTAATACCATTTTTGCAAGCTCTACGGAATTGCTTGTTGCAACGCCCATTTTAACTCCTCGCTCCTTTAAATACTTCAAAAATGGAATTACGCCATCTTTTACAGGTACTTCATTTTCATATTTGTCCCATGCCATCTGGTTCCAGTCCTGTTTGATTTTATCCACTGAATGAGAAATGCTGAAACGCTCCTTAACATAGGCTGCTGTTTCCGAAAAGCTCATTCCCTCAATCTGTCCCTGCAGATCTTCTGGCAATGGGATCTGAAAACGTCCCAAGTATTCGATATCTATATTACGCCATATCCACATGGAATCAATTAATGTGCCATCCATGTCAAATATAACTGCCTGTATTGTATCTAACATATATCCTCCATTCCAATGCTTCCTCTAACGAAGCAGTGCCAGTTCTTCTTCTGTCAGCTGGCGGTATTGTCCTAATTTTAATGTTTCGTCCAGTTTAAGTCTCCCCATCTGTACTCTCTTTAAGTACAATACTGGTTTGTTTACTGACTGGAACATTCTCTTTACCTGATGAAATTTTCCCTCTGTAATGGTAAGGTACACTTCTGACTGTTCTTTTGCTTCAAGGATCTTTAACTGTGCTGGCTTGGAAAACAGCTCAGCATCTACTTGGAATCCTTCTGCAAACAGGTCCACATCTTCTTTGGTTACTACTCCATCCACAATAACAAAGTACGTCTTCGGCACATGTTTTTTTGGTGAGAGAAGTTCATGTGCTAATTTTCCGTCATTCGTTAGCAGAAGCAGGCCTTCTGTGTCTTTATCCAATCTTCCAACAGGAAACAGGTCTTTCCTGTCATGCTCCGTGATTAAATCTAAAACTGTTTTATCCCGCTCATCTTGGGTGGCCGATACCACTCCCTGTGGTTTATTCAGCATAATATACTCAAATTCCGTATATCCAACTTTCTTCCCACAACATACAATTTCATCTTCCACAGCAGAAACCTTGTATTCTGGTTTCTTTACTATTTCTTCATTTACAAGAACCTGTCCTTTTTTAATAAACTGTTTTACCTCTGTTCTGGTTCCAAGTCCCATATCCGCCAGATATTTGTCCAAACGAAGCATTGCCATTAGAATAACCTCCAGCCTGGAAGATATTTATTCTTCAGCCTTCCATTAGATGCTTTTCCCCATCCAAGCGGGTAGCCGTCTACAAGCACTAACTGCCAGCCGCTTAATTTACCATTTTCTAATTCTACCGTCTCTCCCTTTAGATATTTCTTTAAATCCAAAGAATCACAAGGGTAGTTGATTGTATTCGGATAATCGCCTGCTTTTAGTGCCATTGCCAATGACTGGCTTGGCTCAAAACGGTTCTTTTTCTTTTCTCCCAAATACAATCCCGTTCTTAGAATACGCAGTCCTCTCAGATTTGGCAATAAGTCTGGTACCAGATATACCTTTTCTCCAAACTCTTCAAAATGCTTGCCTTCTAAATCTAAGTTTACCTGTTCCAAAAATTCTTCTGTTCCTTTTGGGTATTGGGGAAGCTTTTTCTTTCCTGTTTCCTTCACTGGCTCTGGCTCACCTTTTTTATGCAGAAGTGCAACAAAATGCCCTTCTCCTTTGATGTTTTGTGGCCATAAACGGAATGTGTGTTTTAATTGTTCAGAACCATTCTCTATCCACTCTGGATGTCCTGGTGCAAATCCTTCATAGGCATCTTTCACCTCTACTGCCTCGAATTCTGGATAGTGATCTAATAAATACTGAATGCTTCCTTCATTTTCAACTGGGGCGAAGGTACAGGTTGAGTAAACCATATAGCCGCCCGGTTTTAACATTTTCACTGCTGCATCCAGAATAGAAAGCTGAATTTTGTGAAAAAACTCTGGTCTTTCTTCATCCCAGCTTTTAATAATGGCGTTGTCTTTACGGAACATCCCCTCTCCAGAACAAGGAGCATCAATTAAAATTTTATCAAAATACTCTGGAAAATACTCTGTTAAATGCTCTGGCACTTCACTAAGGACTGCCCCGTTAGCTACCCCGAACACCTCCACGTTCTTTAAAAGTGCTTTTGCTCTGGAAGCACTGATATCATTGGTAACCAGCACGCCTTTTCCTGCTAGTTTTGCTGCAAGTTCTGTACTTTTTCCACCTGGTGCCGCACACATATCCAGCACACAGTCCCCTGGTTCTACTGGCAATAAGGCAGCCGGAGTCATAGCACTCGGTTCCTGAATGTAGTATAATCCAGCGAAATAGTATGGGTGCTTTCCCGGCTGTTCTTTGGAGTTATTAGAATCCTGTTTATTATAATAAAATCCATTATTTGTCCAAGGAACTCTTTCCAATGCAAATGGACTCAGTTTCTCAAATTCCTCCGGTGAAGTTTTCAGGGTATTCACACGAAGTCCCGCAAAAGGCGTTTCTGCAAAGCTTGCCTTATATTGCGGGAACTCATCTCCTAATAACTGTTTCATTCTCTTTAAATAAATCTCTGGTAAATTCACTTTTTGTCGTCCTCTCTTGGCTGCACAATCTGGCAACCTGCTTACTTTAAGCTTTGTGCACGGTAACCTTCTGCAATAATATCTAATTCTTTGTTGAATCGTTCTAACTGTTCCAAATCACCTTCTTCGTATATTTTAAAGAATTCTGTCTGAATCTTCACAACTTCACGCTGATTGGCAACACGATACAGATTCTGGATGTTGGTTAAAATATCTGCAACAATATTGGCTTTAATCCGGAATGAGTTCTGCGCATCCATAATTTCCCCGCGGACACTAGACATTTCCTGATCCAATACAATAATCGCTTCTGCTGCATTACTTAACCTTTCACGAATATGAGCTGGCATATTCTGTTTATATTTATACTGCAGTGAATGTTCAATGGTTGCCCAGAAATTCATTGCCAGAGTACGAATCTGTATCTCCGCCTTTAACTGCTTTGGCCCATGCAGTGTCTGTACGGTATATTCCACAATTAAATGATAACTCCGGTAACCGCTTTCTTTTTTGTGCAGAATGTAGTCTTTTTCGCTTGTTACTGCCATATCATTACGGTTACGGATTAACTCCACTACTTTATCTATATCCTCAACAAACTGGCATATAATTCGAATTCCAGCGATATCTTCTATTCTCTCTTCGATTTCTTCTAAAGGAATCTCTTTTTTCTGTGCCTTTTCCAGAATACTGGATATTGTTTTTACTCTTCCATTTACCTGCTCAATCGGAGAGTATTCTCCAGCGTTTCTGTATTCGTTAATGATATGATTAAATTTTACCACTAGTTCGTCTACAGCTAAAACATAGGGATCTAAGATTTCCCTCCATAATAATATCTCCATTATTACCTCTCCTTAAATTTAAGCATACATGTGCATTATACCATAGTTTACTCATTTTTGAAACAAAATTTCAGTTTCTTATTTTCGTAATATTTCAAAATATAGTACGGATTTACACTCATTTCTTTTCCCTTATAATCCAGATAAACCCCCATATGCAGATGTACATCAAAATTGCCAACTGTTCCTTCTATTTCGCTATATCCAGTATCACCCATAAGACCAATATAGTCTCCTTTTCTGACTTTTGTTCCTTCTTCTATGCCCTCTGCATAAGAATCAAGATGTGCATAATAAAAATATGCTCCTTTTGGGCTTCGGATGCCTAACCGGTATCCACCTTGTGGCAGCCATCCTTTTTTTTCTACAACACCATCAGACACACTGACAATAGGAAAATAGCCACGTTTGTTATTGCTTGTCATAATATCCGTACCTTCGTGTTTCCTTTTCCCCCCAAATGTCCTAGTGCCACCCCAAGAGTCATCAAATGCTGTTTTCTCTCCACCTTTCCTATCTTCTGCAACTGGAAAACACTCGATATCGTCTAAAATAGTACGGTACATATTTCTATATTTCTTATAATACCTGCCAAGCAGACCTATTTTGTACATAAACCCTGGCATTGCCTTTTTGTGATTTTCTGGATTGAAATTAGACTGTAACATACAAATCGTGAGTTTGTCATAAAATTCTGGGGTTTTTCTGCCATACTCCTTTTCTAAGCTTGACCACAAACTGCTTTCTATCTGAAAGTTTCTAAAGTTATCTATGTTGCTGATTTTCTGACCAGTTTGAATCATGGCAATCTCCATAATACAGACCACAATATTGATAAAAAGAATACAGGCAAATCGCATTCCTTGCTTCCATTTGTTCTTATTGATTTTCATTAATCCCCACATTCTTTAACACTCCCAAAGTATGAACTATAATATATATGCAGACATTCAGAAAAATAGAACTTTTTATGATCTGCTTTTCATGAAAATATAGCAAAATTGCATCAATTATGCTATAATATAACAATTCTATTAGCAGACTGACCCCTCAGGCACAAATGGCTTATCCAGAATAACTTACAATACCAGATGAAAATACATGTATGATTGCTTGTAATAAAAAGTATCATTATCATTTGATTATTTTAAGGAGGATTTGCAGATGAAAAAGGGAATAAATCTATTAATGACACTTATTCTGATTGGTGTGCTTCCACTTCTGATAGCAGGCATAACACTATGTTCTGTTTCCATGAACAAACTATCCAATAATCTAGAAAGGGATGTCTATAACAAACTGAAAGTTGCTGCAGAAGGTCTTGACATGTATTATTCTTGGGATGTGATTCATACTGGAAAAGCAGCATATGAACATAATTATGTAGATAACTTATTAGAGCAAGGCATTGAACAGACACTTTTCTTAAATGACACTTCCTACATAACTTCTATAAAAAACATTTCCACAGGCAAACGTGATGAAGGGATAAAAGCAGATAAAACAATTTATAAAACCGTTTTCAGCGGAAAGGATTATCAGTCTGATAATGTTATGCTTGGAGGCCAGAAATACTATGTTTACTATACTCCAGTATTTGATGGCAATCATAATGTTATCGGTATGGCATTTGCTGGAGAACCTCAAGCAATCGTGAGAGCTCAGATCCGCAGTTCCTCTTCTGTACTCTTAATACTGACGGCCACCATGATACTGCTCATGATTGGACTTGTTATCGGAGTCGCAATGAAAATCCGTACTCCTATCGCCTCCATCTGTACCTGCATAAATGAATTCGCTAAGGGAAATGTAGGAAAAGAACCATCTATTAAAAGCAGCATCCGAGAAATCCATACATTAATTACTTCGGCGGCCACTTTACAATCCAATCTGAAAAATATTGCGGCCAATATAAACCGAAACCTGATTACCTTAGAAGCAAACATGGGCAATGTTACAGATGGCGTAAATTTTTATAACCAGGCATCGAAAGATATCTTGCTAGTTGTAGACGAACTGGCACAAGGAGCATTCTCCATGGAACATTCTGTAACAAAATGCTCCACATCCATTGAAAATATGGACGAGAAAATAACTGATATCAGTGGTCTTACTGAAGATGCCAATGAAAATTCTGTTGCGGTACGAACAGTCAGTGAAGATGCTAAAAATATGTTAAATGAACTGATAAAAGCCAACTCACACACAATTTCCATATCCGAAGACGTTGTAAATGGAATTTTTCATGCTAATGAGGCTGCCGAAAAAATCCGACAAGTTACCAATGCCATCTCTGATATTGCCAATCAGACTAATTTACTATCTTTAAATGCTTCTATCGAAGCCGCACATGCAGGAGAAGCTGGACGGGGATTTTCTGTGGTTGCTTCTAATATTTCTAACTTAGCCACCGATTCTGCTAATTCAGCAAAGGAAATTCAAAATATTATAGAAACCATCCTTCACATATCCGAGAACAATGTAAAACTTGCAACAGAGATTAAAAATGCTACGGATCAAGAAGGTTCTGTATTAAATCAGGTAAATAAAAGTTTTGAAACTGTCAGTTCCAAAATTTCAGATACCACAGAGGTAATTTTTTCAATTGATAATCGTGTAAAGGTTCTAGAACAGCAAAAAGCTGTGATAATTGATGAAATATCTACCTTAACATCCATTTCCCAGCAAAATGCTTCAAGCTGCGATAAAACGAATGCTTCCATAGAGGAAATGAGTGCAAGCACGACGGATATTCACAAACAGGTACTGGATACCAAAGAAGTTTCTGAAGAACTAAAAGAACTTGTTTCTTATTTTCAGATATAGCTGATACTCTGAGTTGGCCAATAACAGTTTTTATTTAAAAAGCGTATGCATAAGATTAAAATCTTTACATACGCTTTTTTACTATTAAGTTCAATGGCATACCATAATTTCCCCATTTTCACTCTATCCTATTCCCCTGTTGTACTATTCTGGCTCCCATCACTCCTATTATCCGCATTCTCATCTCCAAAGATAAACGCCTGCAATGCATCTATATTATCCTGCAATGTATCTGGTACTAGCACCGCCATACCACGTATGCGGGCAGAATAATACTTTTCTTCCACTGGAATCCGCATAGTCTCTAATTCTTGCGGATGCAGCGTAACTGCCAGATACAAATACTCCAGGATAGCAGTACGATTCAAATCTGTAGTAACAAAAGATAAGATATCAGGCAGCAATGCGATCAGTTCCACAGCACTCTTTGACTTGTACTTCTGGAAAATAGCATTGAGCACATTTCGCTGTCTCTGGGTTCTGCCAAAATCATTTGCCTGGTCACCATGGGCAACGTAACGGACACGAGAATACCCTAGTGCCTGATTGCCATTGAGCGTCTGCGTACCCTCTCTTACATTACGGTACGCTGGATTGGAAATATAATTGGTCCGGTTCAGATAATCAGCTTCTTTTGCTGATAGGGTAATCTCAACACCTCCCAGTGCATCAATTACATCTTCGAAGGAGTCAAAGTCCACCTTTACATATCCATCTAACTTAAGTGCAAAATCCTGATTCAAAGCCTGCACTAACAAATCCATTCCACCAATGTTAAATGCAGCATTGATTTTATTATCACTATAACCTGGAATCTGCAGATACAGATCTCTCATAATGGAAGTCAGTTTTAATGATTTTTCCTTCACATTAATCGTTGCAATCATAATAGAATCCGTTCTGCCTCGGCCTTTATCAAGAATTGCCTCTTCCCCTACTAGCAGGATATTAATAACATCATCTTCGTGTCTGGCAAGAAGATTCTGCTGCCAGTGCACATCACTAGGATCTACTTCATCCAAGTCTTTGGCATGTTCATCCTCATCAAAATACTCTTCCCTGCGTTCATTATCCTTATCATAATGAATCTTATCTAACAAATAATCTGAGTAAATAAAAGCTCCTGCTGCCAAAAAAAGAAGTAGTATTAAAACAATCCTAACTGGCTTTTTCCAGATCTTCTTTTTCTTTTGTCCTGTGGTTTTTGTTTCCTCTGCTATCGGTTCTGTATTTTTCTCTTCCATATCAGCCTTTCTCTTATGAGCCTACTGTCTGTTAATCTCAGCAATAACTCCTAGCACATAGTCATATACACGTTTTACAGAAGAAATGGACATTCTTTCACTTGGTGTATGAATATCTAACATATTTGGTCCGATGGATACAATGTCAAGTTCTTTCATTTTGCTAGAAAGAATACCACACTCTAATCCTGCGTGAATCACTTCCACTACCATTTCTTCTCCATACTGTTCTCTATAAACTTTCTTACAAATCTCCGTCAATTTGGATTCTCTCATAAGTTCCCATGCTGGATAAACACCATGAACATTATACGTTCCCCCTAGCATTGTAACCAGTATTTCTAATTTGTCACTCATGAAATCTTTATAAGCAGATTTGGAACTTCTCACAGAATAGGAGAAAACAGCCTCATCATCACCCATTTTAAAGATTCCTAAGTTTAAAGAACTTTCTACCAGACCATCAATATCGCTGCTCATTGCCTGAATACCATTTGGTGTAAATAAAAGAATAGCAAGCACCTTATCGAATGTGTTCTTTGTTAAAACAGGGTATTCTTTCACATCTTTGTCTAGCTCTAACTCAATAGCTAACATAGGTTCACTAGATGCCAGTTCCTTTCCATAAACAGCTGCCAGTTCTTTCACTGCCGCTTTAAATACTTCTACATTGGCACTGTCTAATAACAGTTCTCCAAAGGATTCTCTTGGAATCGCATTATCCTTCAAACCACCCCAGAGTGTAATCACTTGAAAATCCACTTTCTTTTTCAAAGTGCTTAAAAGTCTGCCTAGTAACATATTTCCATTGGTGCGGTTCTTGGTAACCTCGATTCCTGAATGGCCACCCTGTAACCCTTTAATCGAAATTTTCGCTCTTACACCACTTGCACTGCTTCTTTCCAACGGCAATGTAAGTGTAGATGTCATGCCACCTGCACATCCAACCGTAAGAATTCCTTCTACTTCCGAATCAATGTTAATTAAATATTTACTTCTTAATTTGCTTGTATCTAGTACAGCTGCTCCATCCATACCGATTTCTTCGTCAGTTGTAAATACTGCCTCTAAACGAGGATGTGCCAGTTCCTTATCTGTCAAGATAGACATGGCCATAGCAAGTGCAATTCCATCATCTCCACCTAATGTAGTTCCTTTTGCATATACATAGTCTCCTTCAACCGCAAGTTCTAAACCTTCTTTAAAGAAATCGTGTTCTGTTTCACTCTCTTTTTCACATACCATATCCATATGGCCTTGGATCATAATGGCTGGAACATTTTCCAAACCTGGTGTTGCTTCTTTGATCAAAATAACATTAAGTGCTTCATCCTGATAACACTCTAATCCATTTTCTTTTCCAAATGCCAACAGAAAGTCACTGATTTCCCGATTGTTTTTTGACCCCCTAGGAATATTACTGATTTCCTCAAAATAGGAAAACACTTTTTTATAATCAATCTTATCTAATACCATACAAATTTCCTCCTATCATATAACGTTAGTATTTTCTTTCTATATCTTTATTATGCAAAAGGAGGCTGCCTTCATGACAAACCTCCCTTATCACCTAATTTATTAATTGCAATTAATTTTTAAAGCTGTGGATTGGCGCTGGAATTCTTCCTCCACGGTTAATGAAGTCATCACATGAAAACGGATTTACTTTCATTACAGGAGCATACCCTAACAAACCACCAAACTCAACCATTTCCCCTACTTCTTTTCCCATTACTGGAATAATACGAACTGCTGTTGTTTTCTGATTTACCATGCCAATTGCCATTTCATCTGCAATGATTCCTGAAATAGTCGTTGCTTTTGTATCACCTGGTATTGCAATCATATCTAACCCAACAGAACATACACATGTCATAGCTTCTAATTTTTCAATCGTTAATGCACCGTCTTTTACTGCATCTATCATTCCCTGGTCTTCACTGACTGGGATAAAGGCACCACTAAGCCCACCAACATAGGAAGATGCCATAACACCACCTTTTTTCACCTGATCATTTAACATGGCTAAGGCTGCTGTTGTACCTGGGGCACCAGCACGCTCTAATCCCATAACTTCAAAGATTTCTGCGATACTGTCACCAATTGCAGGTGTAGGTGCTAATGATAAATCAATGATACCAAAAGGAATTCCCAGACGTTTTGATGCTTCCTGTGCAACTAACTGGCCAACACGTGTAATCTTAAATGCTGTCCTTTTAATCGTTTCGCATAAAGTACCAAAGTCTTTTCCACGAACACTTTCTAAAGCAACTTTTACAACACCAGGACCGCTTACACCAACATTAATAATCGCATCCGCTTCTGTTACTCCATGGAATGCACCTGCCATAAAAGGATTATCATCAGGAGCGTTACACAAAATTACCAGTTTCGCACAGCCTTGTGAATCTGTAATCTCTGATGTCTTTAAAATCATTTCACCAACAAGCTTTACAGCATCCATATTAATGCCTGTTTTGGTTGAACCTACATTTACAGAACTGCAGATAAAGTCAGTTGCTTTCATTGCTTCTGGAATACTGCGGATAAGCAATTCATCACTCTTGGTCATTCCCTTGCTAACCAAAGCGGAATAGCCTCCAATAAAGTTTACGCCAACTTCTTTTGCAGCACGATCCAAAGTTTTTGCAATGGTTACATAATCCTCTGGAGTCTTACATGCAGCTGCACCAACTAAAGAAACAGGAGTAATGGAAATTCTTTTGTTTACAATAGGAATTCCAAAATCACGTTCAATTTCTTTCCCTGTCTTAACCAAATCCCCAGCAACTTTAGTTATCTTGTTATAAATCTTTTCATTTAGTTTTTCCAAATTTTCATCTGCACAATCTAGTAAACTGATACCTAATGTAATGGTTCTGACATCTAAGTTCATCTGCTCAATCATGCTGTTAGTTTCAATAACTTCATTAATATTAATCATTTTCTAACATCCTTCCCTTTATGCGAGCACTATCCATAATCTTTAACTAAATGCGGTGCATTTTGTCAAAAATCTCTTCACGCTGTACTTTAATATCACAGCTTAATTCTTGTCCAATCTGCTCTAATTCACTGGCAATTACATCAAAATCTTTTAAAGATTCATTGGTATCTGCAATCATCATCATGTTGAAGAAACCTTGAACAATAGTCTGAGAAATATCCAAAATATTAATATTGTTGTTTGCTAAATAAGTACATACCTTTGCAATAATACCAACACTGTCTTTTCCTACCACTGTAATAACTGTTTTTTTCATAATTAATCCTCCTATATATTCTTAACATCTGCAGAATGCAGATGGCTCTTCCCTATTGGCAACTTCAATCTTTACCTGTTTATATGGGCTGTCAAATTGCTGCAGTTCATACCTTACCGTTTCAAATGCCAGATCCGGATAATTATTTTCCTTACTCAAATGCCCTAAAAATATCTGTTTTAATCTTCCATGTAACAAACGATTGATTAATCTTCCACAATTATCATTGGACAAATGCCCCAAATCACCTAAAATTCTTCTTTTTAATACATAAGGATACTTTCCTACCTGTAACATATTAATATCATGATTGGCTTCTAACAATAAGAGTTCTGAACCTTTTAAATTTTCCACAATATATTCATTATATTTTCCCAAATCCGTTGCAATTCCTACCTTATGGTTATCATGTTCAAAAGTATATGCGACTGGATTCGCAGCATCATGAGGAATTGAAAATGGATGTACTTTTATATCTTGTATTTCAAAAGACTCATCAGGCTCAATTACTTGAAACAGTGATGGATCTATTTTTCCTAAACTTTTTATGCGGTTCATAGCACTAAATGTCTCGGCAGTAGCAAAAATAGGCATTTTATATCTTCTGGCCATTATCCCTATACCTTGTACATGATCGGAATGCTCGTGAGTTACAAAAATACCGTTTATTTTTTCTGGATTAATATCAATTTGTGCCAAACCACTCTCTATTCTTTTGCAACTGATTCCCGCATCCACTAAAAGTTTTGTGTTGTCATTTCCTACATAAATACAATTGCCGCTGCTTCCGCTGGCTATACTGCATAATTCCATTTGTTTTCCCCTTTTCCAGCATTGTTTTCATAAAATCTTCCCCATTATAACACACTCTGTACAATTAATCTATACCCCTATTGATAACAAACAGAATAACATAAAAACAGCAAGCACAATGCTTGCTTGTTTTTATTCCAAAGAAACCTCTTTGCGAATCTCATCACTATCAATTGTTATCTGGTCACGACCATGCTGTTTGGAATAATACATTGACCAGTCTGCCCTGTTAAGCAGTTCTCTTGGATCTTTACAAGTCTTAGGAAATGAAGTAAACCCTATGCTCACATTAACCTTGACCTGTTTGCCATGATGTTCAATCCCCAGTTCTTTTACATCCTTATGAAGCCTCTCTACTGCTGGATATGCTTCATCTAACCCTTTATTTGGGAAGATAATAACAAACTCCTCTCCACCATATCTGGAAACAATACCATCGTTTTCATCTGCTATGTTTTTTGCCAGGCTTGCAATGGTACGAATTACCAAATCGCCAAACAAATGCCCATATGTATCATTAATCCGCTTAAAGAAATCAATGTCAAAAAGAGCTACCGACATTGGCGTCCTGTTGTTAATGGATTCGTACATATATTCATTAAAAAGCTTCGTAAGGTGACGGCGGTTATAAATTCCCGTCAGACCATCTAAAATAGCCATAGATTGCATTTCTGCATAAAGGTTTGCATTATTTAAGGCAATTAAAAACTGTGCAACAATGCCTTCAAAGAAATCAATATTATCTACAAAATAATTTTTTCTTTTCGTTCCAACAAAAAGCAGCCCTATCTGCTGTTCCTGTTTTACTAAAGGTATCAGCAATATAGAACCTACAGAATCACATGCAAGAAATTCATACTTCCGGAAGTCTACATCATTATCCACAATGATTTCTTCCTGTTCCATAATTTCTTCAAAACAGTTTTTCTGGATGCACTCACTTAAATGCTCTTTAAAATCATTGCCTAAATTATCCTGAATCTTATATGTAAGTTTTTTATTATTAGCAGTTCCTGGTTTTAATACAATGGCACAGAAATCCGCCCCTATCCGGCTTACAAAAGACTCTGTAATAAGTGCCATAAGCTTGCTGATTTCAAGAGAAGAAGAAATATATTTCAGAATATCATTCTGAATCTGCATTTCTTCATTTACATTATTAATTTTTTCATATGTCGCCTGCAGTTCTATTTTCTGAACACCTAGTAGTTCATTGGTGCTTTTTACCTTCTGCTGCTGAATCCTTAACTCCTCGTTCGTTTCATTAATTCGCTCAATAAGCCTGGTCTGAGCAAATAATTTCCGGTCATTCTCCCCGATTACCTGTGCAATCATCTCCGAAAAAAACCATACAAGCCCTATGTACAAAATGACAATGCAAAACATCTCAAAATGTTTCATCCAGTCTCCAGAATGGCTTTTAATTAACACAATGATAATTCCCACAAGTACTGGAATACTTACCAGTACAACATAAATTTTACGTACAAAACTTTCACTAAAATCCAACGTAAAGTAAAACTCAATATTATAAAGCATCAGGCACAATAAACCTATGCCAAAAGCATACACACTGCTGGCGGCTACTATAAACATAACCATAAAAAAAACATATAGATATTTTAAGCCCATAAGGACTTTAAGCCGGACTGGTGTCATCTTAATTACAACATTTTCCATAATTAGGATAGCCAGCATTGCTAAAGCAGGGTAAAAACAATTATAACCTGTAACTGTCAACGCAAAATGGAGGTTAAAACAGACAAGAATTACTGTTAATACCTTATGAAAATCTATAAATTTTCTTTGAAGTAATAGAATCTGATCGTAATCCAAGATTATTATTCCTCCCAATACATGTCTATGTTATCGTTATCTGATAGACTTGTAGTAAAATCCGCTACTTTTCCATTTACCTTTGTTCTTAAATGTGAAGTTGCTGCAGCACTCATATCAAATGGATAAACATCTAATATATCCACAAAAATATAAGCTTTCTTTCCCTTTAGAACAGCCTCTTCACCATTTATCATTACTGTAATTTCATGTTCTTTTTGTTCTTCTTTTGTAATCTCCAGAATTTGGGAGTCCTTGATTTCTTCTTCATCTTCATTATCTTCATTTGATACACTGGATAAATTAACTATATATCGAATTGAAAAATTTTCATACACTTTGTCTTCCAAATCAGCTAACTCGTTATTTATATAGATTTCATCTGTAACTTCTAAATCCATAAAAGCCAGTACCTGTTCAAGCGTATAATAATTAAGAATTTCCAAGCGGTCTCCATCTTGTATCTCGTAATAGCCCGATACCAGTTCATCATTTGCTTTAATAAACTTTGGACACACCACTGTTTTATTATTGAATTGAAATGAAATGGTCTCTTTGTACTCAGGAAGGCTGCGTACTTCCAATACGGCATCCTTACCTACAGTGGAAGACTCAATTTCAATTTTATCATTTTGCTCAACCTGAGCTGATATTCCAACACGTTTTCCATTCAGCTTTACAACTGCAGATTCTCCTGCCTCTCCACGGACCATTCTCTTTTCTTCGCCCACATAATAAAAAAGAGCTTTTCCCCGCTGCGGAAATAACTGCTCATTAGGAAAACCTATCTGCACAGCAACATCCGCAATAGACATATGATTATTATCATATAGTTTCACCCGCTGTCCATTTACCTGTATAAAAATAAAGTTATTTTTCTGTTCGTAAAAATTCAGGCAGATACCAATTGGTGTTACCAGCGTAGAATCTTTTTTCACTTCTTCTTCTAAATACACGACATTCTGCAGTACTTCCTGCCCCCGAAGGGCAACACGTTCTTTGGGAAGTCCAAGATGCTGTGCCAGCATCTCTACAAAACTAGGTATTTTTCCACCGCCACCTACTACAAAAACTGCACTGACACTTTTTTCACCATTTAATCCAATGATTTTATCCGCAACATTTTTCGTAATCATATCCACCGTCTCAGAAACATTCTGGATTATGTCCTTCGTATCCAGCTTATGGGGTATCCCTAAAATATCTTTATAAGAAACGGTTTTCTTTTTCAGACAGGCAGTTTTAATAGTTTCTGCTGTAGCAAAATCAACCAGATATGATTTTGCAATCTGCTCTGTTATCTCATCTCCTGCAAATGGTATCATTCCGTATGCCACAATACTTCCATCTTTCGTAATTGATATATCGGATGTACCCGCACCTACATCTACTAGTGCAATATTAAGCAGACGGTAATTTTCAGGAATCGCTACATTAATTGCTGCAATAGGCTCCAAAGTCAGGTTTGCTACAAAAAGCCCTGCTTTTTGAATCGCTGCATATAAGCCGTCAATTACTTCCTCTGGAAGAAATGTAGCAATCAGTTCTGTACCAGCTTTTGATGCTTTATGACCTAATAGACTTGTAATGGAAAAGTCATTAAGATAATAACGGATTACTGAATAGCCTACACAGTAAAACTTCAAATCTTCTTCTTTCGTTTCCTCCCGCAAAGCATCATATGCTTTTTCTACCCCGAGAAGATTTAACGACTGCACATGTTCGTCTTCCATGACAGTTTCTGTACCAAACTCACAATCTGCACGTACCGTTACAGTTTTCAGCATACGGCCGGCTGCCGCAATGCATACATCTGTTAATGGCCTGCCTATTCTATGTTCCAAATCATCTTTAATATCTTTAATTGTTTCTGAAACTTTTATAATATCATGAATTTGCCCATCAAGCATAGCTCTAGTTTCATGAAAACGAGAAACCTGTGCTACAACCTTAAACACACTGCCGTCTTTGTAACCAACTGTACCTACTATGCTTCGGGTACCAATATCCAATCCAAAGACCAGGTGTTCAGGATATTTTATATTACTTGGCATCTGGATTCCCCCATTTTTCCTGTCAATTGTTACGATATTCCATAACATTATCATTATAACATATGATTTCCATCTAAACTAGTAGTATTTTTAGCTGAGAATAGATTTTTTCGAGGTCACCATCATTTTCCAAAACAACACTGCAAAGCTGCTGGAACTGCTTTTCCTCTTTCTGGTTACTCATAATTGCCTGAATCTTTGCATCAGAATATCCCCTTGACACTTTCAAACGTCTGACTCTTTCCTCATACGGAGCACTGACGTACCAGAACTCATCACAGACATCTTCATAACCGCATTCTAAGATTATGGCAGATTCAATAAAAACATACTGGTGCAGTTTTTCATTCTGAATTTTTAATACCTCTTTTTTAATATACTCTTTCACTTTCGGATGTATGATTCCATTTAATACCGATAATTGTACATCATCCGCAAACACCATAGCAGCAATTCCCTTCCGATCTAATTGCCCATTTTCCAAAACTGCCTTTTCACCAAAAGCTGCTACAATTTCCTTGTAGCAGCTTTGGCCTGGCTGCATTAACATAGCTCCAATATCGTCTGCAATTAATACAGACGCTTGGAAATTTTCTTTTATTATATTGGCAACGGTTGATTTTCCACAACCAACCCCACCTGTCAATCCAATTACTTTCATCTGTTGCCTCCCCTTATATTTTCTTTGGTTCCTTAATGTGCCTCGAACCAGTTCTCACCCATTTGCACATCTACTTCAAGTGGCACTTCCATTTGTGCCGCATGAAACATTTCCTCCTTTAGAATCTTTTTCACAGTTTCAATCTCATCTTTATGAGTTTCCACAAGAAGTTCATCATGAACCTGCAGAATCAGCTGAGATTTCATTTTTAAATTCTTTAACTTTTCATTCACACGAACCATGGCAATCTTTATAATATCTGCTGCTGTTCCCTGTATCGGTGAATTCATGGCAATACGTTCTCCTGCTGCCTTTTGCATAAAATTAGAAGACTTTAATTCTGGAACTGGACGAATACGGTGATATAAGGTCTCCACATACCCTTTCTCTTTTCCAGTTTCAATTAACCCATCCATAAATTCCTTAATCCTCGGGTAGGTAGCAAAATATTTTTTTATATATTCATCTGCTTCCTTTTTGGAAATGTTTAAGTTCTGGCTTAAACCAAATGCTGTACTTCCATACACAATACCAAAATTAACTGCTTTTGCATTACTTCTGTCTCTCGATGTAACTTCCTCAAATGGAATGTGGAACACCTGTGACGCTGTGATACGGTGTATATCCTTTCCTTCACGATAAGCTTCGATTAAAGTTTCATCTCCACACATATGAGCTAAGACACGTAATTCTATCTGGGAATAATCCGCATCTAAAAATACATACCCTTCTTTGGGAACAAATACCTTCCGGATTTCTTTCCCAAGTTCCATCCGAATTGGAATATTCTGAAGATTCGGTTCGGTACTGCTGATTCTTCCTGTGGCCGTTATGGTTTGATTGAATTTTCCATGAATACGGCCATCTTCCTGAATATAGGCTGTTAAACCATCTGCATAGGTGGATTTTAACTTAGTAAGCTGTCTGTACTCCAAAATCTTTCCAATCACCGGATGTTCGCAGCGCAATTTATCCAGAATATCTGCTGAGGTTGAATATCCTGTCTTGGTTTTTTTAGCAAATGGCATATTCATCTTTTCGAACAAAATGACACCTAGCTGTTTTGGGGAGTTAATATTAAACTTCTCTCCTGCCATTTCATATATTTCACTTTCCAGGGTAACAATGCGCTCCCCAAGCCTTTGTCCATACTGTGTCAGTTCTTCTTTATTTACATGAACACCACGTACTTCCATATCATATAAAGTCGTTATTAATGGCAGTTCAATGTCATAGTAAAGGGATGTCATTTCAGCCTGTTCTAATTCCTGTTCCAATGTGACATATGCCATTTTCGCTATATACGCATTATAACAGGCATATTTATAAAAATCCGGCATAGTTGCCGCCTGTCCTAAATCTGCCTTGCCAAAATAATCTGCATAGGATGGTATTGTCAAAGACACGTAGTCTCTTGCAATATCATCACACTCGTAAGTGTCTTTCAATGGATTTAAAAGATATGCAGCTACTTTGCAGTCAAAGAACGGATCCTGTTCTTCACTGCTAAGACAAGATTCTGGCATTTTAAATAATAGCTCTTTCAGGTCAAGAACTGCTGCTACCCCTTCCAATGACAAAGCGGCAAGCTGTGCAGTAATCTCTTGACTCGTAATATCTCCTTCTGTAGAAATATAGCAGGTCTGGATTCCATTATCCCCTTCAAAGGAAAGTGCCACACCATAAATAGTCTCTTCCGTTTTTTCTTCTAAACCAGCAAAAGAAAACTGGCCATCTTCTGCTATGGAAAATGCTTTTTTCTTATCCTCCTGAAATAACCAGAATCCAAGCACAAAGTCTTTTTTTCCCTGGCTGCCGGTTATCTTGTCCCATATCTGTTTTGCATCTGCCTGCTTTGTTATTTTCACAAAGTTCTCTTCTATGGTGTCATTGGACAGTGATACTGTCTCACAGCCAAAACGCCTTAGAATACTTTTAAATTCCAAATCCTTCATGATTTGAAATGCTGTTTCATTGTATATATTTTCAATCTTGCTTTCCTCTACTTTATACTCTAATTCACAATCCGTTTTAATAGTAGCAAGAGCTTTACTCATTTTGGCTAAATCATAGTTGTTACGAAGTGCTTCTCTGGCACGGTTTGGCATAACCTCTTCGATATGCTCATATGCATTTTCTAAGGTCTTAAATGCATCCAGTATTTTTAAGGCTGTTTTTTCTCCAATGCCTGGAACCCCTGGAATATTATCTGCTGTATCCCCCATTAGGGCCTTCATTTCAATTACTTGCCATGGTTCGATTCCCATTTTCTCAATTACATCTTTGGTATTGTAATCTTCAATTTCCGTACCAGTCCGTTTTGTTTTTGGAATACGGATTTTAATATGGTCACTTGCTAGCTGCAGTAAATCTCGATCCCCCGAAACCACTGAAACTTCATAGCCTTCTGCCTCGCTCTTCTTTGCAATTGTCCCTAAAATATCATCTGCTTCAAAACCAGGCTTTTCTACAATTCGTATGTTCATTGCTTTGAGAACCTCTTTCATAAGAGGCACCTGTTCTCTTAATTCTTCTGGCATTCCCTTTCTTGTCCCTTTGTACTCTGGGAACATTTCATGACGAAAGGTTGGATGCTTTACATCAAATGCAACAGTAAGATAGTCCGCTTTTTCTTCATCGAGCAATTTAAACAGGATATTTAAAAATCCATAGACCGCATTGGTATGAAGTCCTTTTGAATTGGTGAGTTCAGGAATTCCATAAAAAGCTCTATTCAAAATACTGTGTCCATCAATTAAAACTATTTTTTTACTCATACTTTCTTATTATCTCCAATCCTTTATGCAAACCATAATCCTAATAATAACATAAACAAACATAAAATAATTCTCTTTTGTATTTTTTTTGACCGCTCCAATAACAGCTTCTCTTCTTGTTTATGTAGAAAGCCTTCCATATCAATATGAAAATTATTAGCGATATTTTTATTTTCGTCAAGCTGTTTCATACCATTGAGTAAAGTAAAATAGACTTCTAAATCCTCTTTACAGTCTGAACAATGCTTGATGTGTTCAAGAAACCCTTTTATCTGTTCCTCGTCAAGTTCTTCATTTATAAACGGTGTAATTAGACATTGTGCTTCATAACATGTCATAAATACCCTCCATTCATATTTTTTTCAAAAACCTCTTGCATTATTCTAACACATGTGTTAGAATAAGTCTCGCCTTAAGAAATAAAAAATCAAAAAACTTTGATTTATTTTTCCACATGCGGATGTGGCGGAATGGCAGACGCATCAGACTCAAAATCTGACGGGGGTGACTTCGTGCGGGTTCAAGTCCCGCCATCCGCATTATTAAAACAGCCTGTTTGTCAGGCTGTTTTTGTGTTACCGTTTCACTTTTAAAAAGCTTGCCTTTTCATATCAAGGCAAGCTTTTTACTTTCTCCTATTCTTTCTTCATGACTTTCCGATACCAGACTTCTTCCGCATCTCTTTTCTCTTCTATATATCCAGCCCTTTCATAAAACCGCTGGCTATCCTCACTGGTATATAACGTAGATAAGGACCATTCTTTAATATCAGAATGGGCTTTTTCCATCATTTGAACCACCCGTAATCCGTAACCATTCCCTTGAAACATAGGATCTATTACAAAATCTTCAATTCTTGCTTTATTGTTTTCAAAATAATCCAGCAAAAAGCCACCTATAATTTCATGATTCAAAAGAATCTTATAGACATCATATTGCTTCATAAGTGTTAATTCATTTTCCATAAACTCATATAAAACTTCTTCTTTGTAACTCTTCCCATACCACTTTTTCAATTGTTCTCCTAAAGCCCGCACCTTAATTCCGGTTAATAAAGACGCATCTTGTGTCTCTGCTTTTCTTATGTAAATCAATTGTTATCCCCCTTATGTATACATATTTTCCTCTGCCTTTCACATAATAAAATTATATTAATATAACTATATTAATAAAACTGTATTTACAAAAACGAGTTATGTTTGAAAGGAGTATATTTTATGACAGCACCTGCTAAACAGCCAGCATCCCCGCCACTTTCTGCTCCAGATGTAATCAGGGTTCCGGAAATCAGGCAGCCTTCACCTGATAGTACTACTGTAGACTGTCCAATGGAGATGCCTGCCAAAGAAGCTATCTAAACTTATCTAAAAAAACAGCTAAAAACCACTTTCCTTGTGCAATGAAAAAAGAGACATCCCCCAATCTTATCATCTCTGGAATGTCTCTTTTTCTCGGTCTTAATATAAAATCATGTATTATTCTTTCATTCGGTAATACTGTATCGTTGCATACTGGCCAAATATTTCATCCTCAACTGTACCTCTGCTAAAACGTTCCCCATTGGCGTTGACAATTAATCTTGAGGTCAGAACAGGATACTTCGCTCTGACTGCTTTTCTAAAGTTATCCCAGGAATCCATCGGCATTCCTGCTGCTTCCTTCATAATAGCAGATAAATAATTGGTACTTACCTGTTCATGGGATGGTACATCTTTTAATGGATAATTGGCCCAAATATAATATGGTACGGTATACCGTTTCTGATAATCACCTATTGTAAAACAGTCATAGCTTCTGCCAAACATCTTCTCATATAAATCAGTTTCCAGTCCTGGCTGGTGATCTCCATAAAACATAATTACCGTTGGTTCCTCTACCTGTTTAAAATAATTCACAAGGTATTCCAATGCTTCATCCGTTTTATCAATCAGACTTAAATACTGGCTTAACGTACGATAAGGATAGACTTTTGATCTAGTAGTATATTCAATATTGTCTCCATCATACAAATAACCGCCATGATTCTGCATGGTTACATTAAACAGAAACAGTTTTTCTCCCTTTTCCTTAATTTCAAACTGATGGATAATCTGTTTAAAAGACTGCTTGTCACTAATATACTCACGGATATAATCCAGATCTCCGAAATCACATCCTTTATGAATTGCGATGTTTTTCGTTCTTTTAGTATCATGTTCCTGGTCAAACTGTTCTGCATCGATAAATTTATCAAAACCAATCTGTTTATAAATGGTATCACGTCTCCAGCATTGTCCCCAATACGGATGCACTGCCACGTTGGTATAGCCAAGCTTGTGGAAGTAGTCACAAATAGAATCTGTATTCTTTGTAACATACTGCATATATGGAATCGAACCATATGGAAGAAATTCCAAAGTATTTCCTGTCAGCACTTCAAATTCCGAATTACAAGTACTTCCACCCCAAACCGATACATTTAATTTACCAGAAATGGTATTAGGGTCTTTTTCTAAGCTATGACAGAATTTCAAAGGATCCTGATTCAATTTCAGTTCCCCCAGAACACCCAAATCAGAAAATGCTTCATCCATGATAATAATCACATTCGGATTTTCCTTAGATGGTTCAGGAGTACTTGCTGCCTCTGACTCCGTATCATCCACGTACTGATTCAAATATTCTTTCGCTTTCTTTTTACTGTAATTTTCAGGTTCTTTCAGCATTACTTCCTTGGAATTCAGATAGAAAGTAAGCAAAATTCCGACATTCTCATTCATACGCTCCACATCGAAATTATCTTTTTGGAACTGATCCCTTTGAAAAGAAGAAACATAACATACGATTACTGCAGTTATAATAAGAATAATTACTCGAAATCCTATCATTTCACTTAGTTTCTTCTTCTGAATCAGATTGTTCCATAAGGGAAGCTTATGAATCAGAACAACAAGAAAAATGCTAAATGCTGTAGCGAGCATCAGCCTTGATGTTACGGTAAACTTATAGTTGCCGGCAACAGACATAGCTGTATTAATTCCTAAAATATCATTAGGCACTAGTGGCGTTTTCCGAAGTACCAGTACAACTTCATCTCCCAAAAAGAGAAACCAGTTAAGAAAAATGCTAATGTACATCACTGGTTTAATCCGGAACAGGATAACAAATAAAACTCCTTCCAGAATATAAATCAGCAACGCATTCTGAATAAACGTAATGGAGTTATATAAAGTATATGTATAATTCCATATAAATCCAACCATTAATAGAGGTGCTATCAAAAAAACCGCAAAAGAAAGAACCGTACGGATTCTTTTTCTTGCATCCTCTATTGAAATCTGTCTGTATATCAGTTCTACGGCTGCCAAAAGCATAATGCATGAAATAATTACATTGCATGTATTCAATGTGTTCTTCTCTAAAACTGCAGCATAGTAACAAATGGTACCTATCATCAATATGCCCAATATACCTATCCAGACTTTCTGCATGTTTGTCGCTTTCCTACTCACTTCTTTTACACTCCTTTATAATGTTTTCTATGCACAGCATTACTATTATATCACTTTTTTTTTTAATGTAAATCCAAAAATGCATACAAAGG
Organism: [Clostridium] polysaccharolyticum; assembly: GCF_900111595.1. Classification (GTDB taxonomy): domain Bacteria; phylum Bacillota; class Clostridia; order Lachnospirales; family Lachnospiraceae; genus Clostridium_AI; species Clostridium_AI polysaccharolyticum. The sequence goes on from NZ_FOHN01000006.1 coordinate 109,833, forward strand.
AAGCGCATGACAAGTCTTTAATTTCGCTCAATTTTCACAATATTGTTTACTTTAGAAAGCTGCTGCATAATTCCATTAAGCTGTTCTCTGCTCTCAACCTGAAAGGACAGCTGTATTGTCGCAACCCCTTCCGAACTGGTTTTACTGTTTAAAAGCTGTACATCTATACGGTTTTTATATAGTATCTCCGTTACATCTGCCAGAATGCCAGTACGGTTCTTAGCAGTCATGGTTATATCCGCTGCATAAAACTTTCCCTTTTCTCCTTTGTATCCTTCTTTCCACTCTACAGACACAAGACGTCTTCTCTCCGCCTCAGGCAATGACAGAATATTATCACAGTCTGTTCTGTGAATCGTAACACCTCTTTCATTAGTCTGATAACCAATAATTTCGTCAAAAGGAACCGGACAGCAGCATTTTGCGAAACGGACTTGTGCACCGCCTACATTTTTCACTACTACTCCACCAGCACAGGTCGTAAAGTGAATTTTCTGGTGTTCTTTTTCGTATTCCTCAATCAGTTTATTAACAATCTGCCCTTCCTTTAAACCGCCGTGTCCTATAGATGCCAGTATGGAATCCCAGTCTTTCACCCCATACTTCTGTACAATCTTCCGCTTATACTGCTCTTCCCAGATTTCCGCTCTTGCAATTCCACGTGCTTTGCAATAAGCCTTTAGCAATTCTTTGCCCCGCTCAATGTTACTTTCCCTCTGTACATCATGATACCATTGATGAATGCGGTTTTTGGCCTGTGTGGTTTTTACAATCCGTGTCCACTCATAACTAGGTCCTCTGGAGTTCTGGGAAGTAATAATCTCTACCCTATCTCCATTCTTAATAATATAATCTATTGGCACAACCTCATTATTAACCCTTGCGCCTACCATTTTATTCCCAACTGCCGAATGAATGCTATACGCAAAATCAATGACATTTGCACCACTTGGCAGGTTTTTAACATCTCCTGCCGGAGTAAAGCAGTAAATCTGTTCCGAAAGCAGATCAAAATCACTTTTTATAGAACTCATGAACTCCTTATTATCGGACATCTGATTCTGCCATTCTAAAATCTGCTTTAACCAGATAAGCTTTTCTTCGCTTCTGCGTTCTTCTCCTGCCTGATCCTTGCCTTCCCGGTATTTCCAAAGTGCTGTAATTCCATATTGAGACACCATGTGCATCTTCTCCGTACGGATCTGCACCTTAAATACCCTTCCACGTCTGGACACCAGGGTTGTGTGTAAGGACTGATACATATTTGGTTTTGGCATAGCAATAAAATCTTTAAATTTTCCTGGCACTGGCGTAAACATTTCGTGAAGGACACCTAATGCCTGATAGCATTCTCGTACCGTCGGCACGATTACCTGAATGGAAAAGGCATCTAAAATATGTTCATCATTTTGGTTTACCATTTTCCGGTAAATGCTGAACAAATGTTTTAAATGGCCTGAAACCTGACCTTTTACGCCATTCTGTTCCAAAGTCTCTTTTACCTCTCCCACAACCGTTTTAATAAATAAGTCCCTCTCTTGTTTTGTTTCATTTAACCTGCGTACTAACTCCTGATACTCAGCTGGCTTAAGATACATTAAGGATAAATCATCCAGCTCCATTTTCACCTTTGATATCCCAAGCCTCTGGGCAAGAGGGGCATAAATATCAATGGTCTCCCTCGCAACTTTAACCTGTTTTTCAGGCTTCCTGAAATTCAACGTCCGAATATTATGCAGGCGGTCCGCTAATTTAATCAGCAGTACACGGATATCTTTTGCCATAGCAATAAACATTTTCTTCAGATTCTCAGCCTGTTCTTCTGTTTTATCAGAAAAATCAGAAATCTGGCCCAGTTTTGTCACGCCATCTACAAGAAAAGCAACCTCCTCTCCAAAGATTTCCTTTACCTCCTCAATCGTCATGTCTGTATCTTCTACTACATCATGCAAAAGCCCTGCACTAATGGATTCCTTATCCAGCTTTAAATCCGTCAGAATTAATCCTACGCAAAGAGGATGAATGATATAAGGTTCTCCGGATTTTCTTACCTGTCCCTGATGAGCCTTTTTCGCAACAGCATAAGCCCGCTCAATCATAGTCAGATCGGAAGAGGGATGATATTTCCTGATACATTCTATCAGGCATGTATACAGTTCCTCAGGTTCCATATAGTTATCTGGTTTAATTAACGTGTTCTCATTCTTCCAGATAGTCAGTTCTTCCATACCAATATGTTCACATGATTTTTCATCCATTATTACATCACTCCAATTATGTAATCAATCGTATCATTGCTTTTCTTTTTGGCACCTGCCTATTCTTCTCACTTTTAAATATTGAAATTATAGCATACTGTTCTAAACCTTGCAAATACAATGCAATAATTCCTTAATAATTTATACTATTTCAATACTATATCATGGGAATCTTTCATACCCTGTTCCCTTTATAAAATACGTCTCGCAGTGAAAAATCCTGATCGATTACCAATACATTGGCATACTTCCCATTTGCAAGACTGCCATATTTTTTCTCTAAACCTAACACTTTTGCAGGATTAATCGTCGCACAAGGCAGAATATCTTCTAATGGAAAATTCAGTTCCTTACATAAATATTTTACGCAGTCCATAAGATTCGAAGCTGAACCTGCCAATGTTCCACTCCGCAACGTCACTTTCTTTCCTTTACAATAGACACTCTGTCCACCTAACGTATATTCTCCATCTGCCAGCCCTGTTGCCATTGTACTGTCACTAATCAGTACAATCCGTTCCCGTCCATACTGTTTCCATGCCCCCCGAATAACAGAAGGATGAAGATGATTCCCATCACAGATTAATTCTACCATTACAGACGGATTGTCTGCAGCAGCTCCTGGAATCCCTGGTTCTCTATGATTCCACGGATTCATTCCATTGTAAAGATGAGTAACGCAAGAAGCACCCGCTAAGAACCCACTGCATGCCTCTTGATAATTGGCTATAGAATGCCCAATGGATACCTCTATTTCCTTTGATGCTTCACGGATAAATTTTTCAGCTCCCTCCAGTTCTGGAGCAATCGTAATCATTTTAACTGCATTTCCAGACACCTTCTGCAATTCATGGAACAAAGATAAAGAAGGCAAAAGGCAGTTCTCCTCCGATTGGGCACCACACCTTTCCGGATGAATAAATGGCCCCTCCAGATTCATTCCACCTAATACATCTGGATTTTTTTGCTGATACTTTTTTACTGCACCTGCAATTTTAAGCAGGTTTTCTCTTGGCAACGTCATGGCCGCTGGGCAAATGGCTGTGACTCCATGCCTTCTTTCATAATCCACCATTTTTTCAATGGACTCTACTGTTCCATCACTAAAATCCACACCATTGCACCCATGAAGGTGCAAATCTGTCAGCCCTGGAATCACATAGCATCCATTCGCATCAATTATCTGGTCTGCCTCTTGATTCTTCCTTTCAGCCTCAAAAGAAACAATCTTTTCACCTTTTATAGTTAAATTTCCTTTACAAAACCCTCCATCTTCCTTATATACCCATCCACTGCGAATCTCCGTTTTCATTAGAACCTCCGAATCTGATCATTGCCATCTGAAGTCTTATCAATCTTTCGAATGGTAACATAATATCCTGCCTGCTCATTTATCTTAACATAAACACGTTCGCCTTCTTTATGGCCCAAAATGGCTTTTCCAACAGGTGATTCTATACTTACAAGACCTTTCAATGTATTTCCTCTCACAGTGGTTACTAACTTGAAAGTTTCTTCCTCGCCATCCTCTTCAAAATAAAGAGTAACCGTATTATTTACCCCTATTTCATCATCTTTAGAATCGTCAGAAATCACTACTGCTGTCTTAATCATTCTTTCCAAATAACGAATACGGCTCTCATTCTGGTTTTTATCTTTTTTGGCTGCATGATATTCAAAGTTTTCACTTAAATCACCATGGGCCCTTGCTTCTTTTACTGCTTCTAGTGCCTCTTTCCTCACCACTAGTTTTCTATATTCAATTTCCTCTTTCATTTTGTCAATATCACTCTGGGTTAATTCATTATGCATAATGCCGCCTCACATTTCCTTTTTTTCTCTATTTTATCATATGTGTCAAACAAATGTTTTCAACACATCATTTCCTAACCCTTCAAAAACCCCCATATAAAGGGAAATCAGCTTTTCTACATAAGCGTAGAAAACATATTCAGAAATACTTGCTTCATTTTCATGAACAATGGCCGCTGCAGCCACTCTTCATAACTAACTTCCTCGCACTGTTCTAAGGTTTTATCCATATCTGCTTTGATTTTTCCCACTACAGTCTTATCCGATATCCAGACTCCATTTTCATAATGAAGATAAAAACTTCTATAATCCATATTTATAGTTCCTACTATTACATTTTTCTCGTTCAAAATGGTCTTGGCATGAATAAAGCCTGGTTTATATTCGTATATACGGACACCATGTTTCAGTAAATACCCATAATTATAATTGGTAAGCAGTTTCACATGCTTTTTGTCTGGAATGTACGGTGTTATAATCCGCACATCAACGCCACTTTGAACAGCCGTAATCAAAGCTCTCTTCATATCATCCTCAATAATCAAATAAGGGGTCGTAATCACCAGGTATTGTTCCGAATACTGTATCATCTGCTGGTATATATTTTCAATAGGATTGGAGCGGTTATAGGCGGGGCCATCCGAAACTACATGGCAAAATGTATCGCTTTTTGGAAATGCTCTGGACGGCCTGTATTTCTCATAATCTATTTGTGCCGTTCCCTGACACACTTCCCACATCTGTAAAAACGTCACCGTCATTCCCCATACAGCGTCGCCTTCTACTCGAATTCCATTATCCTTCCATGTACCAAACCGGTTAATCAGATTCGCATATTCATCTGCAATATTATATCCACCTGTAAAGCCCACATTTCCATCTACTACAACAATTTTCTGATGGCTACGGTAGTTCATATATAATTTATCTGTGTACTTATGAATTGGATTAAATATCTGAACCTGGAATCCTTCCTGTTCCAGCTTTTTTCGAAAATGTTTATCCGTCCGGATTTTCGCCCCAAAATCATCGTACATAAATTTCACTTCTACGCCTTCTTTAATCTTCTTTAACAGAATTTCATGAAGGGTATCCCATATTGCACCTTCTGCCACAATAAAAAAATTAATTAAAATAAACTTTTCTGCTTTTTCCAGCTCATTAAAAATTGCTTCAAATGCATCCTCTCCCATAGAATAATATGCTATCTGGTTATTAGCATACAAGGGAAAATTCTGCGAAGTCATATATTTTGATACCCTTGCCTCCAGCGGTTTCTTATTATAAAATTCCTCAGCCAGGCCATTGTCATGTTCTAAAAACATCTGTCCATGCCGCATAATATGCTTAATATTATCATCTAAGCGTTTTGTAGAATCCCGTCCACCCCACAAAAGATACATAATATGCCCCGATATGGGAAGTACTAATGCAATGCAGATCCACGAAATTTTATAGGATGGACTTCTATTGTCATTTACCAGATTCAGAATCAGTACAATACTAAAAATCTCTAAAACAACATAGAAATATACCGTAATATTCTGCAGCACAAAAGGAAGCAGTATGATAATTCCTATCTGGAACAGAACCAGAAATCCTACAAGGCACACACTGAAAAAACCGCTTAGGTTACTCTTAAAACGTCCTGTAAGTTCTTCTCTAATTTTATTATGATATTCTTTTGAACCAGCTATCCTACTTTCTCTATCTCTCATGAAGCACTCCTTTTTAACATGCCATCTTACCTCATTTATGCTATAATACATATATTACAGGAGGTACCTTATGCAAATCTTTCAAAAAAATCTTTCAATATCCATACCTTATCAGTTTTCCTCTGACAAGTCAATCAAAGAAACTGAAGTACTGTTTTTCGATATTGAAACCACTGGCTTTTTGCCTGATATCTCAAGTATTTACCTAATTGGATGCTGTTATAATAAAAATAACTGCTGGAATCTTATTCAGTTTTTTGCCGATGACTATATAAGTGAACCGGTGCTTTTGCAAAGCTTTTGCGATTTCGCCACTGACTATAAAACAATGATTCATTTTAATGGAAGCAGATTCGACATACCCTATCTGCAAAAAAAGCTTATACATTACAATATGACGTTTTCCTTTGATTCTTTCCTGCAAATTGATTTATATAAAAAAATTCATCCTTACAAAAAGATTTTAGGACTGCCAGATTTAAAACAGAAAACTGTGGAAGGTTTTCTTAGCCTGCCTCGTATAGACTCCTACACTGGAAGAGAACTGATTGACGTTTATGCAGCTTATATGAAAGATAAATTTGGCCATAAAGAGGATACAGAAATTGAACAGAATAAACTCCTTCTTCATAACGAAGAGGACGTTACCGGCTTAATTTGGTTAACATCACTAATGGCATATACGGATTTATTCGAAAAAAAGCCAGACTCCTGCAAAGTGACTGCTTGCAAAAACAGTGTAACATTTGAAATTCCACTCCGGAATACACTATTAAAACCAATCCATTTACAAATCCCGCAAATTGGCTTTCACGCTTTTGAAAATAATGCACAAATAACAGTTTCCTTTATACAAGGCGAATTAAAATATTATTATGCAAACTACAAAGACTATTATTATCTTCCATCGGAAGATACCGCTATGCATAAAAGCGTAGCTGAGTTCGTAGATAAAAAATTTCGTGAGAAAGCAAAAGCTTCAAACTGTTATACCAGAAAAACCGGCTTTTTTTTGCCACAATTTCATGGAAACTTAGAACCTGCATTTCGAGCCGATTATAAGGATAAGCAAAGCTATATCCAAGCAAGCGAACGTTTTCTTTCTGATTCAGGCTTATGTTGTCAGTATGCTTTTATATTATTACAGCATCTGCTGCATACAATTAAAAAAATTTAATTGGGAAAGAACAAAGTGTGAGTTCCTCAGACTCTCACGACTGGAATGTACTCGAAGGAACGCAGGCTTTGCCACGCCAGACGGGTGTCGCTGTCTTTTCGCTGTCGCTGCATTTTAGCGACTATCTTCCTTACCCATCTGTGTGCATTCTGTGCCCTTCTTTTTCAGGGCACTTTTTATTTGATAGGGAAGGACTCGCAGAGGACTTTCCTGTCAAATAAAAAAACCACCATGTGCAAATCCAGCACATGATGGTTTCTCTATAATCTGCTAATTACTCAACAGAAATGATTTCCTTTTTATTGTATGAACCACAAGCTTTACAAACTCTGTGTGGCATCATTAACTCTCCACATTTGCTGCATTTCACAAGATTTGGAGCAGTCATTTTCCAGTTAGCTCTACGCTTATCTCTTCTTGCTTTAGAATGTTTATTCTTTGGACAGATTGACATATTTACACCTCCTTAAACTTCTCGAAGACATCTCGAAATACTGACATTCTCGGATCCATTACTGTTCGATCACATTGACAAGTTCCTTTGTTAAGATTCGTTCCACATACATTGCAAATTCCTTTGCATTCTTCACTACATAAAACTTTCATTGGAAAGTCCAGCAAAATCTCATTATAGACTAAACGGTCGACATTTAAATCATATTCTTCCATATAATTTAACTCATCTAAGTCATCTATTCTATCTTGTGATGTTTCACGGAAATCTAACTCTTTTGACACAGCTATCTCAAATGCAGTTTCCACATCTTCAAGGCATCTACTACATGGAAGCATAAGCGACACTATTGTGGAACCTTCCACAAGCACTTTCCTCTCACCCGTACAGGTAATTGTCAAGTCCATAGGATTCTTTTTCACAAAGCCATACTCTGTTCCATCCAGCTTAAAGCATTCCATATCAATTGGAACTACAACGTGTTGGACCTTGTCCTTCACCGACATAATCTCTGATAAATGAATTAACATAAATTATCTCCTAATCCTGTATTATCCACGGATTAAACTAGGATTTTTCCACACTTTCTTATTTATACCACAACTCATTGCAAATGTCAACAAAAATTGCAATATGTTATTCATAAAACTACACGCCAGACAGTATTTGTCTGGCGTGGCAAATAGAAAAAAATCATGCTAAATCAAAGCTAACGTTTCACGAGCAATTGCTAATTCTTCATTTGTTGGAACAACAAAAACTTTCACTTTGCTGTCTTTTGTGGAAATTTCAACTTCTTCCCCACGAATACCCATTGTTTCTTCATTGCTCTCCACTCCAAGGTAGCCTAAATAACTCATAATCCTTCTGCGAATGCCTAAATGGTTTTCGCCTACGCCTGCTGTAAATGCAATAGCATCCACACCATTCATAGCTGCCACATAACCACCCACTACTTTTGCAACATTGTACGCAAATACATCTAATGCATTGGCAGCTTTTTCATTTCCTTCACTAGAAGCCTGATCCAAATCCCTAAAATCACTGGACACGCCGCCAGATATACCCAATACACCAGATTCTTTATTTAAAATATTCATTACTTCTGAAATAGTCCTGTTTTCTTTGTTTGCTATAAATTCAATGATAGCTGGATCAAGATTTCCAGATCGAGTCCCCATTGGTACCCCTTCTAATGGAGTTAATCCCATGCTTGTATCAACAGATTCCCCATTTTTCACTGCCGTAATACTAGAACCGTTTCCTAAATGGCAAACGATTACTTTAGAATTGTTCCTATCTAAACCAGCAAGTTCAATAAGCCTCTTAGAAACAAAGCTGTGGCTTGTTCCGTGGAAACCGTATCTTCTAACTTTGTAATCTTCATAATATCTGTCAGGTACACCATAGGTGTAAGCTTTTTTAGGCATTGTCTGATGGAAAGCAGTATCAAATACTGCTGCCATAGGAACCCCTGGCAACGCTTTCTGACATGCGTCAATCCCAATTAAGTTAGCTGGATTGTGTAGTGGAGCTAAGTCATTGCATTCTTCAATTGCTTTGATAACTTCTTTGGTAATTACTACAGATTTTGCAAATTTTTCCCCACCATGAACTACTCTGTGTCCTACTGCACCAATCTGGCTTAATTCCCTGATTACACCTGTTTTCGGATCTATAAGTGCATCTAATACGATTTTGATTGCATCTGTATGATCTTTCATCTCTGAATCAATCGTATATTTTTCACCATTTTCCGGCTTAAAAGTGAAACGGCCATCAATGCCGATTCTTTCACAAAGACCTGACGCTAATACGTTTTCACTGTCAGAATCAATTAGCTGGTATTTTAATGAAGAACTGCCACAATTTATAACTAAAACATTCATTTTACAAAACCTCACTATAAAAAATTAATTTGCCTGTGCCTGAACTGCTGTAATTGCAACAACACCAACGATATCTTCTGCAGAACATCCTCTGGATAAATCGTTTACCGGTTTTGCAATACCTTGGGTCAAAGGACCATATGCTTCTGCTTTTGCTAAACGCTGGACTAATTTGTAACCGTTATTTCCTGCATCTAAATCTGGGAAAATAAGGACATTGGCATGCCCGGCAATATCGCTTCCCGGAGCCTTGAAAGAACCAATGCTTGGAACGATAGCAGCATCTACCTGATATTCCCCATCAATTGGAATATCCGGATATAATTCATTGGCAATTTTAGTAGCTTCTACTACTTTTGTTACATCAGCATGCTTTGCACTTCCTTTTGTGGAATGTGAAATCATTGCGACCTTAGGATCTTCCTGAACTAATAATTCAAAACTATGGGCACTTGTTGCTGCAATGTGCGCAAGTTCTTCTGCTGTAGGGTTCTGGTTAAGACCAGAATCACCAAATACGAAAATGCCATTTGCACCATATTCACAGTCTGGAACAACCATAACGAAAATTGCGGAAACTAATTTTGTTCCTGGTTTTGTTTTTAAAATCTGTAAAGAAGGTCTTAATACATCTGCTGTAGCGTGGCATGCACCTGCTACCATACCATCTGCATCACCCGCTTTTACCATTGTAACACCAAAATATAAGAAATCCTTAGTAAGAAGTTCTCTTGCTTCATCAGGAGTCATTCCTTTGCTCTTTCTGCATTCGCATAAAATCGCAACATATTCTTCAAGCTTATCGCTGCTGTCTGGGTCAATAAAATCTGCTCCAGATAAATCGTAACCATATGATTCTGCTTTCTGAACAATTTTATCTTTATTTCCAAGCAGCACTAAATCTGCAATATTTTCTTCCATAACTTTTACCGCTGCCTGAATAGTTCTAATATCGTTTGTTTCTGGTAAAACGATTGTCTTTTTGTCTTTTTTCGCTCTAGCTTTGATAACATCTATAAATGACACGATAAAGACTCCTTTCTCCACTTGTAATTTCTTCTTTTTTATTCATTGCGTCCGAAAGTAAATACACACTTTCTCCATAACTTTGTATGCATGGCCGCTTTCCGTCGTATATTATATACCAACGTTTTGCGTAACACAAGCCTAATTGCCCTTATTTTTTAGTACTAAATTCAATACAATCCATTTGTTAAAAAATTCTAATACTTTTTATTTTTTTATTCAAAAGCATCTGAATTTCTGCATAAATATTCATGCTTTATGCATATGTTTTTCTACCTTTCTTTTCCCATGAAAAAGATCGCAATACAGCCTGGACCAGTATGCGAAGCAATTACCGGTTCAAAAGGTTCCACAAATATATCCTTTGGATTTAGCTCCATCATTTTATCCTTCATGTACATTGCATCTTCTTCGCAGTCTGCGTGTGCAATGCCAAATATCTGTTCTTCTGGATTCTCTACGCTTTCTTTCATTTGCATAAGGAGTTCATTCAAAGCTTTTTTCCTGCCTCTGGCTTTTCCATATACTTGCAAATGTCCTCCCTTATCCATGTTCATAATCGGCTTAATACTTAAGGCTGAGCCAAATACCGCTGCTGCAGCCGAAATTCTTCCACCACGTTTTAGATAAAACAAATCGTCTACTGTAAACCAGTGTAACATTTTTAATTTGTTTTCTTCTAGCCAGTTTCTTGTTTCTTTTAGGCTTTTCCCTTCACTTCTAAGTTTACAAGCATAATACACAAGAAGCCCTTCTCCAAGTGCAGCTGATAAGGAATCTACGCAGAATACTTCTGAATCCTTATACACATCCTGTAAATCAGATACCGCTAATGACACTGACTGATATGATCCACTTAATCCTGACGAAAAACCAATATAAAGAATATCCTTTTTTTCTTTCATCAATCGGCCTATATAGGACATTGCACTGTCTACATTAACTAATGATGTCCGAATATTGGCTTTACTATTAAGTTTCTCATAAAAATAATCCAGATCATTTTTCTGTCCAGGAACATAGGAAGAAAACTCTTCATCGCCAATATAGTAGGACAAAGACAAGATGTGAAGATTATTTTCCTCAATAAATGCCTGTGGCAGATTCGCAGAACTGTCTGTAATAATTTCAAATAACATAAAGTTTTCCCCCATAAATTTTTTATTATGTTTCATTCTCAAAATTATAAATTATTCCCATTCCCATTTCAACATTTTTTTACTTCTTACATAAATCATCTCCACGACACTTTACGGTATACTGCATTTTAGCAGAATATATATTTCTCATTTTTGCTCATTGTCTCCCAATTCCATAAGAACTTGCACCAATTTCTAAATCTGCTATAATACTTTATATCAAAAATCTGGAGGAAACCTATGAGTTTTAACACCGTTCAAACCGCCTCTGCCTCACCTTTGGCAGTTGGAATTATCGCAGAGTATAATCCATTCCACAACGGACACTTATATCAGCTTAATGAAGCCAAACGCCTGTCTGGTGCTGAATTCTTAGTGGTTGTTATGAGTGGTTCATTTGTCCAGCGTGGTGTACCTGCATTTCTATCTAAAACAAGCCGCACCCGAATGGCTCTGGAAAATGGAGCAGATCTTGTTTTAGAATTGCCAGTCCGGTACGCAACTGGAAGTGCAGAATATTTTTCCTTAGGAGCAGTCTCCTTACTTGAAAATATAGGTGTCATTGACTGTTTATGCTTCGGAAGTGAATCTGGTGCCACTTCTGAAATGAAAATAATTGCAGATCTTATACAAAAAAACTGTGATGATTTTAATAATTCCATTGGAAAACACCTTAAAAGCGGCCTTTCCTACCCTGCTGCCCGCGAAAAAACACTAATAAACCATTGCGATTCATTATCTCAAGTTCAGATAAAAGAATTAATTTCTTCACCAAACAATATTTTAGGCATTGAGTACTTAAAGGCACTTTCCTTATTAAAGAGCAGCATAAAGCCTTTCACTATAAAACGAAAACAGACAGGATACCATGACCCTAGTCTTTCCGTAGAGAACTCCAAAGAATGTGCCATTCATTCCGCCTCTGCCATACGTGCTTCCTTGGAAAAAAACTTCTTTCTTCCAAACATTAAGCAAAGTGTTCCAGAAAGCGTGTACCAGATACTGAATAACGAAAAAGGTTATCCTGTAACTTCTAAAATGCTGTCTGACATGCTCTATTACGCAATTGCCTCCAGCACAATTGAAGAATTAGCTTCCTATCAGGATGTCACTTACGACTTAGCACGTACCATAAAAAAATCTCTTAATCAATTTAAAGATTATGAACAATTTATTTCTGTACTAAAATCAAAACAATTTACTTATACCCGCATCAGCAGAAGCCTTTTGCATATTCTGTTAAAAATGCCAGCTTACTCCCTGAAAGGCCTTTCCTCTGAAGAAATAGCTCCTTATGCCAGAATCTTAGGTTTCCGCCGTTGTGCTTCTAGGCTGCTAAAGGAAATAAAGCAAAACTGCACCATTCCTATGATAACCAAAATGGCTGACGCCAAAAACATGCTTTCCACTGCTTCCTATGAAATGCTGTCCCAAGATGTTTTTTCCACTAGCCTTTACCAGCGTCTGGTTTTCCAGTCATTTCACCAAAAGGAAAAAAACGATATTCAGACTTCACCTGTTATTCTATAGCCTAGTCAATCAGTCCTTCTAACTGATCTACCAAATCTGCAAATACCATAAGAGCCTGTTTCACTGGCTCTTTGGAACTCATATCAACACCTGCACCTTTTAACAGATCAATTGGATCCTTGCTGCTTCCTCCACATAAAAAATTGTGGATGTATTCTTCTACAGCCAGTTCCCCTTTTTCTAAAATACGTTTAGACAGTGCAATCGCAGCTGAATATCCCGTTGCATACTGATATACATAAAAACTCCGGTAAAAATGAGGGATTCTAGCCCATTCCATTGCAATATCTTCATCTATAACAACTTCATCTCCATAATATTTTTTATTTAAATCATAATATGCTGCAGACAAATTTTCTGCAGTAAGTGCCTGACCTTCTTCTGCCATCTGATGTGTCAGCATTTCAAATTCAGCAAACATAGTCTGACGGTAAAGAGTACTGCGGAACTGCTCTAAATGATAATTAATCAAATACGCTTTTTCCTTCCTGTCTTTTGCATTGGCTATTAAATGTGCCATTAGCAATGCCTCATTACAAGTAGAAGCTACCTCTGCAACAAAAATACGGTATCCTGCATAAGTAATAGGCTGTGTTTTATCCGAATAATAAGAATGAATCGCATGTCCCATCTCATGTGCCAGCGTAAATGTATTATTTAATGTATTCTGGAAATTCAAAAGCACATATGGATGAGTTCCATAAGCACCCCATGAATAAGCACCGCTTCTCTTTCCTTCATTTTCATATACATCAATCCAGCCTGAATCAAATCCTTCCTGTAAAATAGACAGGTACTCTGCTCCTAATGGCTTTAGTCCTTCTTTTACAATCTGCTTTGCCTCTTCAAATGCCACTTCCATTTTAAAATCCGAAACTATCGGCGTGTAAATATCATACATATGAAGTTCATCTACTTTTAATGCTTTTTTACGCAATTTCATATACTTATACATAGCAGGAAGATTTTCATGCACAGCATCAATCAGGTTATAGTACACTTCGACTGGTATGCGGCTGCCATCCAGGGCACATTCCAAAGAAGAAGGATAGTTTCTGGCCCTGCTATAGAAAATGTCTTTTTTCACATTGGTACTGTACAGGCTTGCTAATGTATTTTTAAACTTTTTATAAGAGGAATACATGCCCTCAAATGCGTCCTTGCGAACGCTTCTTTTGCCGCTTTCCATCAGCTTGCTATAACGGCCATGGGTTATTTCTATCTCTTTTCCATCTTCATTTTCAATAACTGGAAACTTAATATCCGCATTATTAAACATGGAAAAAGCATTTTCTGGCCCATCTGCCAATTCCGCTGTCTGTGCAAGCAGTTCTTCCATCTCAGAGGATAAAGTATGTGGTTTATCTTTCATAATTTCCTGAATCATACGCTGATACTGCAGCAGTTCTGTTTTTTCTTTGTAAAATGCCTCTATTTTCTGTTCTGGAATTTCAAGTATTTCAGGCGTTGCAAATGATATTGCACTGTTTACCTTTGCCATAATGCTGGCTGCTTTATCGGAAAGATCCTGATAAATTCCATTGGTTGTGTCCTCATGAAATTTTTGATTGGCATATACATAAACACGCTCCATAAACAAATTTAATTTATCTCTAAGGGAAAGATAAGAATACAAAGTATCCGCTGACTCTCCTAGCTTTCCTTTATAGCCTTTCAATTCTTCTGCCATAGAAAGAATCTCGTCTGCTTCCTTCTGCCACTGCTGGATATTTTCATATAAATCCTCTATCTTCCATTTATATTCCTCTTTTACTTCGCTTCTCTTCTTCAGCTGCTTTATCATTCTTTTACCACCTTTCTTTCACACCATGTAGTTTTCCCCACATTTTTAGTTATACACTATTACTATAAATCATAAAATATATGCAAGCAATAGTTTTTATCAGAAAGCAGGAAACCTTTTGAAAAAAATTCTTACTTCCTTACTTATTGTATGTTTTTTACTTCTGCTCTTAACCTTCCCATCCTTATCGCTTCATGGGGCAAAAACAGGCTTAATGCTATGGTTCGAAACAGTCCTTCCCACTTTATTGCCTTTTATGATAATCTCCAGCCTGATTATGCAGTTAAATGTTACGGACTGTCTGACTTCTTTCTTTTATCCAGTCCTTGGGAAACTCTTTGGCTTGTCTAAGGAAGGATGCTATCCATTCATTATTGGCATGCTGTCTGGTTATCCTGTTGGAGCCAAAGCCTGTACCGATTTAATCGAAAAAAACAAGATTTCCAAAGAAGAAGGACAATATCTGCTTTGCTTCTGTAACAATGCAAGCCCTATGTTTGTAATCAGTTTTATCGGAACTCAGTGTCTGCACATGGACAGAAACCCTTTTCTTATTCTAGCTATTATCTATGGCAGTGCCATTTTGACTGGTATTTTATATCGAATTTTGTATAGAAAAAAACTATCCTCTCATGCCAACTGCATATCTGCTATGGAAACTGCCACTCAACTCAAAACTTTCCAGACGTCACCTGCATTCGCCATCTTGGACCAGACTATTGTGAAAGCTTTTGAAATTCTAGTAAAGGCAGGAGGATACATCATTCTATTTTCCATTTTAGCAGAAACCGTATTACGTTTGCCTTTCCTTCCCGCAACGATACGGTATTTTTCCATTGGCTTTTTAGAAATCACAACAGGAAGTGCTGCCATTAGTTTATCCACGTTTTCCTTTGCAAAAAAAACAGTCCTGACCAATGCTCTTACTGCGTTTGGCGGACTGTCTAGCCATGCCCAAACCTTCAGTGTCATCATTCACTCAGGACTATCTATGAAAAAGTATTTTATTTTCAAGTGCATAAACGCCTGCATTGCGGGCATATGTTCGCTACTCCTCGTCTACACCATCTAAGAATGTATTTTCATCAAACTGGAACTCTTCCTCTTCTGCTTTGCCTTGTGCATGAGAGATTTCTTCATAAGCTGATGCTGGTGCAGAAGCTGCGGCTTCATCTTGTGCAAGTTCGCTACGGTTGCTTGCAATTACGTTCAAACTGCCTTTTAATGATTCTAATAACCCTTCATACTGGTTTTTAGAATTATTATACGCGGCAGATAACATTCCTTCCGCATTAGAAAGCAGTTCACTGGTATAATTAAGAGCACCCAGACGAATCTGATCTGCATCCTGTCTTGCCTGTTCCAACATCCGGTCTGCTTGTTCTGTGGCTTGATTTACTACCTCATTTGCCTGATAATATGCCTGCTGCATAATCTGATGTTCATCAATTAATGCATTGGTCTGTGCTTCCGCTTCTGCTAACATATTGTTCGCTTTTTCCTGTGCGTCCTGCAGAATCACATCACGGTTAGAAATTATTTTTTGATACCTTTTAATCTCATCAGGAGTCCTAAGTCTTAATTCGTCTAATAAATCGTATAACTGATCCTTTGGCACTACAACTTTTGTAGAGGAAAGAGGCTGCATTTTACAGCTTTCTACAAATTCATATATTTCTTCTATTAACTGTTCAATTTTACTTACTCCCATAGGTAACGCTCCTTTATTTTATTTTTCACTATGGTTAAATTTCTCATTCAGTTTTTCTATTACAATTGGAGATACAATCTGACTGACATCGGAACCATACCTTGCAAATTCTTTAGCAATGCTGGAACTTACATAGGAATACTCCACATTGGTTGTGAAAAAAATGGTATCAACCTCTGGATTAGCCTTATGATTTGCCTGGGCAATCTGAAGTTCGTATTCAAAATCAGTGATGGCACGAAGTCCTCTTACAATAATATTCGCATTTTTCATTTTAGCATAGTCCACAAGCAGCCCCGAAAAACTGTCTACTTCCACATTCGGAATATGACTGGTAACCTGCTTTATCATTCCTACTCTTTCTTCCGTACTAAACAGTGCATTCTTTGCACTATTATAAAGCACGCCTATTATAAGCTTATCCACTACCTTAGATGAACGGGTAATAATATCTAAATGTCCCAATGTAATCGGATCAAAACTACCTGGATAGATCCCTACTTTCATAAAAAAACTCCTAACTTTCGTTATTTCAATGTAATTAATACATGTTTATTGGTCTTGTAATTCTTTTCTTTTTCCAATTCATATCCTAAACTGCCCAGATATGAAAAATCGGTTTCTAGCGATGCTTCCACTATAATTATTGTATCTTCATGAACCAGGCTTGACCCTGCCAGTTTAGTGAGTACCTCTTTTTCCAATTGATGATTATATGGAGGATCCATAAATACACAATCAAAACTCTTCTGACTATCCGCTAATCTGCCTAATGCTTCTATTACATTCATTCTAAGCAAGACTGCATCAGATTCCAATTTTGTTTTTTTCAAATTATATGTGATACAGTCACAGGCTTCTTTACCACATTCCACAAATACTGCTTCTCTGGCTCCTCTGCTTAAAGCCTCTATTCCAATTGCACCACTCCCGCTAAACAAATCCAAAAACGAACTGTCTGCCAGATAAGGCTGAATCATGTTAAATAATGTCTCTTTCGTCCTATCCTGTGTAGGACGTGTATCAAATCCATCTGGTGCAATTAATGGTATTCTTTTTGCCCTTCCTGCAATTACACGCATACTGCTCTCCTCTGTGTCTAAATCTCTACAATATTAATAGTGTATCGCATAATTCTATACTTTTCAATAGCAACTTAAGAAATACTAATAAGAAAACTAAAAAAACCTCTTATTACTTCTAAACCCAATAAAAAACTTACATCCATCACCAGTTTTTTCTCATTCATTATAATATCAAACAAATCGTATTCCCATGTGCCAAAAGACCTAATTTTATTAAATTTTCCACAATATGTACTTTCCAATCAATATCCTCCGCTTTTTTATAAATAAACCGCATTACTTTCGCAATGCGGTTTTCTGGATATTATCAGCGTATCTGATATCCTCTGTGTTATATTCTATCTTTGGTTATTTTCCTGCCATTCTTTTCTCTTGCTCGGCAATCATTTTTTTCACCATCATTCCACCTACGCTACCGTTTTCATAGGATGTTAAATCTCCATTATAGCCATGTCTTAATGGTACTCCAATTTCATTTGCTACCTCAAATTTAAAGTTTTCCAATGCTGCCCTAGCTTCTGGTACTTCTACTCTGTTTCTTCCTGACATAACAACCGCCTCCATTTCTTCTCCATGCGAGATAGTAACACTTTGTTGAAATTTCATTGATTTGTTTGTTACAGTAGTAGTATGCGAAGAATTTATTGTATTAAACAGGGAACTTTTTACATGAAATGATATCTATGACAAAACACAGATTCACTATTTTGCGTACTTAGCCCACGCATAGCAGTAAGCCTGGGTTCTAGCTGCAAATTCCTGCTCTTTCATGAGAGAAAGAACTTCCTCTTTTGTATACCAGCCTGCTTCTATTTCCTCAAAAGCAGAAGAACTTTCCTGAAATGTTCCGTTAGCTGTACCTACTACACATACATTTACTTCGTTGGAAAAGCCTACAGCACTATAACTGTTAAACAGAATCTCGTCAATTTTTATTAAATCAAGACCTGTTTCTTCTTTTAGTTCTCGCCTAGCACTCTCTTCTGGTTCTTCTCCTTCATCAATTAGGCCTGCTGGAAAATTATAAACCCATTTCCCAACTGCCATTCGAAATTCTTTATTAAGCAGCACTTTATCTCCTGTTTCATTATGAAGAATCAGCACAACAGCATCCGGATGTTTATTTTGCAGCTCCTCTAATGTCTGGATGTTTTTGTTACGGCTGATCATCTCATAAATTTTTTCTTTTTCGTCTATGGTTTCATATGCTAAATCATATCTGGTTATAAATTTTCCTTCATTCTTTTTATGGATCTGTTTTAACTTCATACCTGTTTCTCCCTTTCTATAACATCAAACTTAGTTCTTATTATAGTCTTTTTTCGAAAATATGAACAGAAGAAAAACCGTTCCTGATCCTACACGCCTAGATTTTAAGCATTTTTTCCTTATTTTCCTGAATCTGATTATCAATTTTCATGTATAAAGGATCACGGTATGCAAAAAGATAAAGAAAATAGGCTTTTTTCAATGCTTTTTTTGTCTCTTCCTCTGATACCAGTTCCCAAATTGGAATACAGTTTGTAACCTGATATAAAGCAGGCTGGAATTCCAGACTTTCTACCCACTTATGATATTCTTTATTTTTCCCAAATTGGGTTGGCAAATACGATACATTTCCTCCAATTGCCCATATGGAATACTCACAAAACTGTGAAAATTCAACTTGTGAATGGCTGTATGTAATATTTTCATTTGCCACAAATGCTTTATAACTTTCTTCAGCCAAGGTTTTAATCTCTCTTACCGTTCTCTGGGTGTTTTTCTTGGTACAAAACGGAATCACCATACGTCCACCAATTAACACGTGAGAAATCAAATGAGTCCCGTATGTTTCAAATACCTTTTCCATATCTCCTTTTTGTACGGCCTCAATAAAATCACCAGTGGTGCACTTCTTTAACGCCTCCAAATCCAGCTTTGTTACTATCTGTGCCTGCAGGCAGTTCGAAATTACTTTTCCGTAAAGCTCACTAATAAAATTGCATTGGGAATAATCCAAAGATTGTTTTATCCAAAATTCAGATTCCGTTCCCTGGTAACCACTCCCACACTCTGCCACACTTCTTTGTTCCAGCTCAGACTCCGTCTGCGAAATAATAATTTTATAGTCAACCTGATTTATCCCTGGCAAAGACTCATACCACGATTTTCCACTTAATTCTGTTATTTTTTCCTTATCAAGGATAGGTACTTGTTTTATTTCCTGTGTCTTGGCATATGGATTTTCTACTTTATCAAAGCCGTAATAAAGATATCTCTTAAAATCATCCTTTTCCATGTTCGTGTCCTCTCCTTTTCTCCTAAAAAACGGTTACAGATAAGTATATGATCTATATTAAAAATGTAGCCTATACAAAGGAAAAAAGGGCAATTGCCCTCTAACATTCCTGTCAGATTGCAATCGCCCATTCATTTTTGTTACTGCTGACCATTCTGGCCTGCCATTCTCTTTTCATAATCGGTGATCATTTTTTTGACCATATATCCGCCTACGCTTCCGTTCTGATATGATGTCAGATCTCCGTTATATCCGTGTTTTAGTGGCACTCCAATTTCATTTGCTACTTCGTATTTGAAACTGTCTAATGCTGCTTTTGCTTCTGGTACCTCGACTCTGTTTCTTCTGCTTGATGACATAATAAACTCCTCCATTTCGTTATTTCAATTGAATGAAATAAGTTAGTGATGTTGTTTGTTACAATCCTAGTATGTGAAGAACCAGAAATAATACACTGGAAATTTTATTGTTTTCTCTTAAAAAATGGTTACATTTTTTTAATAATCCACAGCACTCTGCCATTCGCTTTTTCTAGCCTGATACTGTTCATTCATCCAGTCAATCGCTGCAAGTTTTCCTTCTTCTGAAAAGTCGAATAACTTGGCAGTTTTCTTTGCATCCTCCGTCTTTTCAAAACAGTATGGTTCTGGCCAGATATATACCAGAAGTCCTTCTTCCTCTTTCGTAAACATAAAACGCATCCCCTGATAACTGCCTGTTAAATTTTCTTTTTTTATATAGTTTAATGGCAAATTGTGATCTGTAATCATTTAAAGAATCCTTTCCGTTTAAGCTAAATTCATCTGCACATGAAACCCATCTTCTTCACTGGTCCTAAATGGTGCTAGTGGAATACCATTTTTTCCGAAAATGGCAACATCGCAGTAATTACTCCAACAATACCTTGCGTACATAGGATTGTCAAGCCCATCTGCCCATACATAGATACTGTCTCCCTGAATTCTGAAATCTGCTGGTACATATTTCTTATCACGTCCAGCAACTTCAAACATTACTTTTCCTTCTCTTACATCCAGACCATCTTTTGCATACTGTATTTTTAATTCCAGTTCTTTTTTGTGATAAACACAGCTTTGATAGACAGGTCCAAATGCTTCCTCTTCGTCTATGATATGGTACACGTGGCAAAATGCCTGAAGTGCCAGCCTATCTGCCACAGGAGTTTTTTTCTTTGGATGGATTTCATTCCATTCTCCACTATCTAAAATAACTGCTATCCCTGTGTGTTTCATCATCTGGTAAGTTTTCATCTGACTTTCACGAATCATGCACCAGTTCTTCCAGTCTGGATCCTGCTCGTAACGGTGCATTGGAAGCTGTACCATTAAGAATGGAAGGCTATCATCCCCCCAGCCTTTTCTCCACTCACGGATTAAATGACTTAATAATTTATAATATGTGCCAGATTTCGTATCATCACTTTCTCCTTGATAATAAATAAAACCTCGCAAGGAATATGGCATTACTCTTTGAAGCATGCATTCATATAGACCTCCTGGTCTATATGGGCTTTTTAAGTTCATAGGACCAGGCCAAGGATTTTTTCCACAGATTTCTTCAATCTCCGCCCAGCTCACTTCTGGCCTTTGTGCATATACTTTCTGGCTTTGCTTATCAAATTCTATCTGCCTTTCTTGATATGCATCAAATTCTTTTATCTGCTCTTCTACGGTTTTGCCTTCTACTGCTTTATCATATTCTTCGTTATAAACATTTAAGTCTTTGTCCGCTTTAAGACTTTCTTTATCTACCCAGCAGGAAGCACTTGTACCACCCCAGTTACAGCCGATGATACCAACTGTTACACCTAACTTTTTTGAAAGTTTTCTTCCATAAAGATACCCGACTGCCGACCAGCGTTTCATGTCATCTGATCCAGACTTATGCCATCTAGAGTTATTTTCTGCCTCATAAAATGCTTCATCTTTATACTGGTTTTTTTCTGTAAAATAAAAACGGACTTTTATATCCTTGTCTTGTTCCAGGATTTCTTTGCTTTCAGCACAGTCTTTTGCCTCCAGTTCCATATTGGATTGTCCGCCTGCAAGCCATACTTCTCCTATGGCAATATCTTTAAAAACAACCTGTTCTTCCTTACAGGTAATTATCATTTCATAATCTTCTCCAGCTTCCATTGGCGGAAGATACGCTTTCCATGATTCGTTTTCTATAACCGTTTCCGCTTTGTTTGAGCCTAATGCAACTGTAACTTTGCTGCCATCTGCTCCAGTGCCGAATACACAGATGTTCTTCTGTCTTTGTAATACCATGGAATCCGAAAACACCTTTGCTACTGTAAATTTACTCATTTGCTTATCCCCTTCTGCTATATTTATCTAATCTCTAATCCTAATTCTCCAAAATCATAGGATGGAGCATCACCTAAATATTTTATGTAAATATCACCAATCTCTTGATCCGTCTTTTCCTTACTTAGATATCCAGAACGAACTACTGGTCTTCTGTATTTTGTATTTGTAGTAAAAACATAACCTCGATATTCCTTTTCTTTAAAAAAGTAATCCATTTCCAATTCCAATATTCCAATTAAAAAATCTGCATATTGTTTTCCGTAACATATCTGTTTTCTTGCTTTTTTCGGATCCTTTGATTTTAATTCCAAAATAAACGCTGTTATTTTTTCTTCTTCCACTCTTAAAACCAATTCATCATTGATCATAGTGGGCCTATCCAGCAAATAAACATTATGTGGCCTAATGTCCATCTTAAAAGCAAAACTGTTATTTCCAATACGCCTTATTCTTACTTGAACATTTTTACTATTTTTCGCTGCAATCTTTTGATCTTCAATTATGACTATTTCATTGCCTTTCTTTTTTTCAATTACTTTTTTATCAACAATGGACTTTACTGCATTATCAAATTTCTCTATCACTATCTTGTTCGTCGTCATCACATACCTCTCGATAAGTATAATAAATATCATCTGATGCTTCATTCATCTTATTAATAACTTGGTCAAACACATCCATTTTCATGCCTTCTCCATCAACTTCAACTTCATCTATCATATGCTCTTGAAAGATATAACCTTTTACATTCTCTTTAGCAATTAACTCCTCTTCTTCATAACCATATTCTTTCATTAATTTCTCATAACCTTTAAATCTGTTAGCTAAGATAATCAGATTATTGATTTCACGAACAATATAATCACTGTGAGTTGAAATAATGACATTGACTCCTGCATTGGCTAACTTACATAACAGTCTTGCAATATAACGCTGGTTGTCTGGATGAAGATTTTGTTCTGGCTCATCAATGATGAGTATACACCCTTTTTTCAATTTATTTCGTAATAAGTAATCCAATCCAAATAAGCTTTTTGCGGTGGATGAAGATAAATGAAAATCAAGCTTTAGATCCTCATCCATAATAAACCGAATATTTCCATTTTTTTCAATATCAAATTTTCCTTTTACAATACAGTCTTCAAGTGTCGCTGCCATATTGGCATATGATATGTCATTTGTCTCTATATTATCCATAGAATTTAATAAATTAATATATTCTGAAATTGGCAAAGGATATTTTGCTATATTTTTCTCTATTGTTTCGATTCCATCTTGACCAGACAGATCAAATAACACATTGTTTCGATTTACATTTAATTCTTTATAAAACATGCTAAGTCCATTTCTCTCTGCTGGCAACATATAAGCTGGAATAAACGCTTCGCTAAATTGCTCAACATAAACAGCAAACAAAATGGCTACAAAAATAATTCTATCCTTTTGCATTGCATTTACATTCTTTGTAAATCTTCCTTTTATATTTTTTCCTTCTTCATATATATTTTCTACCTCTTTCCTTTGATTTAACAAATCTATTATCCATTCTTTTATTTCTGAATTTCGCTCATCATCTATTTTTTCCTCTGCACTAACTTTTAACTGAAACCCATCAAAAAATTCTTTATTGACCTTAAAAAAATTAGGAATACATTTCATATATTTTTCTATTAAATTCCCTATAATTCTATCTTTATTTTGATATAATTCTCCCAAATTAATTGTTAATTCATCTTCACTAATTTCATACAATTGTTCTAACAGATATTCTTTTTCTATTGCACGACTTAAATAATAATTAAATCCATAAATCAAATAACTTACATACGTTTTCCCCGTATTATTCTTCCCACAAAAAACAGTCAGTTTTCCAAGATCCACTTCGCCATGCTCAATTGGTCCTAAACTGCCAAATTCAAACTTCAATCTTTCTCCCTCCAATAAAATATGTATTATCTATCTCTATAATTATATTTTTCCCATTCTCAGTCATTATATAATATCTTTTATCTATTTACCATGTGTTTTTCATTTCTTTTATACCTAAAAAATTCGTCCATTTAAAATAACCCAGTAAGAGTTTTCCAAAACTCCTGCCGAGTTATCCTTTATCTTATCACATCACAAACATCCGAAAGCATCACCTGCTGCAGCTGTTCCTTTGTCGGTTCGTCTAACAGCACAAGCCTGTTTGCCTGATTAATTAAAATCTTCTCAAATACGTTTCTCACACCTCTGGCATTGCCAAAAGCAGTCCGCTTATCCGCTTCCATTTCCTGAATCTGCAAAAGCACATCTTCCTTTGCAGATTCTTCAAGAGATATGTCATCCTTTTTAGACATAAATTCCATTATATCCATTAGTTCCTGACTGGAATAATCATCAAAACAGATAAATTTATTAAATCTGGAAATCAGACCTGGGTTGGCTTCTAAAAATGTCTGCATTTCGTCTTTATATCCCGCCACGATTACCACCAGATCATTCCGGTTATCTTCCATCAGCTTTACAAGAGTATCAATTGCTTCCTGACCAAAATCATTTCCATTTAACTGGTTACTTAAAGCATACGCTTCATCAATAAATAAAATGCCTCCAATGGCACTCTCTACAACTTCTTTCACCTTTAACGCAGTCTGTCCAACATAACCTGCCACCAGTCCTGAACGGTCTGTCTCCACAAGATGCCCTTTGGATAAGATCCCAAGTTCTTTGTAAATCTTTGCAATGAGTCTCGCTACGGTTGTTTTTCCTGTTCCTGGATTTCCCGTAAATACCATATGATAAGTCATTTCTGTAACAGCCATATTGTATTTTTCACGCATCTTTTTCACTTTGATTAAGTTAATTAATGAAGTAACCTCTTTCTTTACCTCTTTTAAACCAATTAAATTATTTAATTCATCTAAATACTGGTCTAAGCGTATTCCCGATTCTGATCGTTTTGCCAGTTTTCCTTCCTGCTGTTCCTTTTCCATATTCAGTTTCATAGATTCAATACGTTCCTGCTGTTTCCGTTTCATATCCTGAAATCCATTTTCACAGTCTAATTCCTCTAGAAAGCCCAAATCCAGCTGGTCAGAACTGATTTTTTTAAACCAGTACCTCTGGTCTAACATAATATGTGCCTGATGGCTATTTAAAAACACACTGATCTGCTTATAAAATTCTTCTGCAATCTTTAATGTTTCATTGTTCTTCCCATTATTTAAGTACACTATTCCTAATACAATATTAATAAAACAGTCAAAAGCTGTTGCCGATACAGTCCCTTCCTGTTCTCTATCATACACACCACAAAGCTGCAGAATAATTGGTGGTGAATTTAAAACTCGTTTCATTGCACGCAATACCGTATCTTCTACAATTCCATTGCCTTGTAAATAATACGGATTGGTATCCATAACTTTCAGAATGTATTGGCTTTCTTCTTCACGACATCCATTTGCCTGCAATGCAATCTGCACTAATACAGCCTGAAGATAAGTATCCAGCATTTCCTGTATAGGCATCTTTAATATTTTTTCTGGTTCGTCCCAGTACCCTGCACCAGCCAGCAAACCACAGATTTCTTTCAGTTTCTGGTAATTGCGTTTTCCTAATTCCAGTAAGCGCTCATTTGATAAGGATTGCTGTACCATGTTACCCTCCTTTCCTTTTATTCACATAACACAGCATTATTATAGATGGTTTTTATATAGTACACAACGGATTCTACAAAAATATTTCGTTTGTATACAGCTCCATTTTCTTGCGAAGGGCCTCATATTTTTTCAGCATCAGTTTTACCTGAGCGTCTTCAAACCGTTTCGCTACTTCATTTGCCAGCATCAGAATTTCTGCATCTTTATAGATATCTGCTAATTTAAATTCCAGCATTCCACTCTGTCTGATTCCAAACATATCCCCAGGTCCTCTAAGCTTAAGATCTTCATTGGCAATATGAAATCCATCGTTGGAATGATTTAATACCTCTAATCGTTTTTGGCTTTCTTTACTATTGGAACCATTAATGAAAATACAATAGGACTGGCAGACTCCACGTCCTACACGTCCACGTAGCTGATGAAGCTGTGCAAGCCCAAAACGTTCCGCATTTTCGATCATCATGACAGTGGCATTTGGCACATTTACACCGACTTCAATTACGGTTGTTGATACTAATACATGTATGTCACCATTTGCAAAACGTTCCATAATCTCATTTTTCTCTTTTGCCTTCATCTTTCCATGAAGATACGCCACCACATAGGCTGGCGGAAGTTCATGAGCAAGCTTTTCTGTATAATCAATAACATTTTCTGCTTCCATGTTTTCGCTTTCTTCTACCATTGGACAAATCACATATGCCTGTCTGCCACTAGCTATTTCCTTGGCAATGAATTCATATGCCTTTGGACGGTAACTGGTATTAACCACACAGTTTTTTATTGGCAAACGGTTTGCTGGAAGCTCATCAATTGTAGATACATCCAAGTCTCCGTAAAGAATTAGTGCCAGTGTTCTTGGAATCGGCGTTGCTGACATTACAAGGATATGTGGTTCTTTTCCTTTGTTCGATAATGCCTCTCTCTGCTTTACACCAAAACGATGCTGCTCGTCTGTAACAACTAATCCCAGATTGGCATATTCTGCTTTCTCCTGAATCAAAGCGTGTGTTCCTACCACAATATGCACTTCCTGGTTTTTGATTTTTTCATACATAAGCCTTTTTTCTTTGGCAGTCATAGAACCTGCAAGAAGACCTACTTGAATACCATAAGGAGATAACATTTCTTCCAAAGACTCCAGATGCTGCTTTGCCAGAACTTCCGTAGGCACCATTAAACAGCCTTGATATCCATTCATGGCAGCCTGAAGCAAGGCTAGGGCTGCAACAACGGTCTTGCCTGAACCAACATCCCCCTGTACCAGACGGTTCATCTGCTGGGAGCTGCATAAATCCTGCTCAATAGCCTTCCAGACTTTCCTTTGTGCATTGGTCAGGTCATATGGCAGCCTTTCTATCATATTTTCACATTCTTTTGCTGGTTTCATATGAAAAACAGATTTTTTCATTCCCTTTTGTTTTTTCAGGTAATTCAGAGCAAGGTTAAATAAGAAAAATTCATCAAATACAATTCTTCTTCTTGCTTCTAGCATTTCCTGTGTATTCTTCGGAAAATGAATCTTTGACACTGCACTTTTATATTCAATTAAATTGCATTCTTTTCTTAGTTTCACTGGAAGATAATCTTTTGGAAATTCTATATTTTTTATAGCCTGCACTACCGCTTTTTTGATTACATGATTGGTAATTCCAAATGTCAATCCATATATAGGCTGCATGACATAGCGGTTGTTGTGGTAATTTTCTTTTGTCAAGAATACTGGCTGCTCCATCTGAAGTAATCCATTTTTCCTAACCGCTTTTCCTCTTAGCAGATAACGGCTTCCCATTTTTAACTGCTTCATTACAAAGGGCATATTAAACCATGTAAGGAGAATGGTTCCTGTTGCATCTCCTGCTCGACATTGTACGATAGTCAGATTCCGTACTTTTTTCTTTTGTGGCAACGCCACTACTGACACTTCAATAACAGAAGTTTCTTCTTCCCTAAGTGACTGGATGGCCCGAATGTCCCCGTATACATCATAATCTCTTGGGTAGTGTTCAATCAAGTCCTGTACCGTAAAGATTTCTAATTTTGCTAACCCTTTTTGTGTTTTCTCTCCGATTCCCTTTACGGATGTAATCTCGTCTTCAAATTTCATATTTCCTCCCAGCAAATGAAGCAGTTCTGCCACATTGCCCTGATTTATGTTCTGTTTAAAAAACCATATACAGCAATAAGAGAAATGCAGGCAATTCCCACATTTCTCTTACTATGCTTTGTTTTTTATTCAACCGAAACCACATAATAGTAGATTGGCTGTCCACCATATAAGACTTCAACTTCAATGTCAGAATGTGCTTCCATTAACTCTTCTGCAAGTTCATTGGCTTCTTCTTCTTTTACCTCTTCTCCATAATAAAGACTTACTAATTCACTATCTTCCTCCAGCATGGATTCTATTAATTCTTTGGCAGTATCTTTTATGGATTCCCCAACAGCAGCAATTCTGGAATCATCAATTCCCATGATATTCCCCTGTTTAATTGTCTTGCCGTCAATTGAAGTATCACGGACTGCATAAGTTACCTGTCCTGATTTTACATTGCCCATAGCTTCTTCCATAGCTTTGGCATTTTCTTCTGGAATCTTATCATAAACAAAGTTTATGATAGCGGCGATACCTTGTGGGATTGTTTTAGAAGGTATTACAATAACCTTCTTATCTTCTGTTAAATCACGAGCCTGGTTAGCTGCCAGAATAATGTTTTTATTATTTGGCAGGATATAAATGGTATCTGCATTTACTTTTGCAATTGCATTAAGCATATCCTCCGTACTCGGATTCATTGTCTGACCACCTTCAATTAAGTAATCGACACCAAGACCTCTGAATACTTCGCTAAGACCATCTCCAGCAGAAACACTAATAAAACCTGCTTCTTTTCTAGGCTGTTCCTGCCCACTTGCCTCTTTCGTTTCTTTCTTCCCATCTGCTTGTTCTTTGGCTTTCTTTTCTGCATCCTGAATTACTCTTTCATGATGCTCTTCACGCATATTGTCTATCTTCATACTAGTGAGGGAACCATAAGTCAATGCTTTTTGGATTGCTAGTCCCGGATCATTAGTATGTACATGAACCTTAACAATTTCATCATCAGAAACTACTACTAAAGAATCCCCGATAGATTCTAAGTATGCTTTAAACTGTTTTTCAGTGTCCATGTTATACTCTTTTTCCAGCATGATAATAAATTCTGTACAATAACCAAATTTTATATCAGCAGTGGAAATATTCGAACTGTCAACTTTCTGAACTGGCGCTGTATTAACTGGCGTACTTAACTCAAACTTAAAATCTGATTTCCTGCCACTCAATACTTCAAATGCACCATTCAATACCGTAACAAGACCTTGCCCGCCAGAATCCACTACACCAGCTTCTTTTAATACCGGAAGCATCTCTGGAGTACGTTCTAACATTTCCTGCATTGCTTTTAGCACTTCTTCACAAAAGCATATAATATCGTCTGTCTTTCCAGCAATTTCTTCTGCCTTTGCAGCACCTGCTTTTGCTACAGTGAGAATGGTACCTTCTTTTGGCTTCATAACGGCTTTATACGCAGTTTCTACTGCCCGTTCCAATGCCTTTGCCAATGCTGGCACATCAACAGCATCCTTATCCATAATTTCTCTTGTAAAGCCTCTAAAAAGCTGAGATAAAATAACGCCGGAATTTCCTCTGGCTCCTCTCAGAGAACCACTGGAAATAGCTTTTGCAATATTTACTATGGTAGGATTATCAATATTATTAACTTCCTTAGCAGCCGACATAATCGTCAAAGTCATGTTTGTTCCAGTATCACCATCTGGCACTGGAAAAACATTTAACTCATTAATATAGTCCTTTTTCAATTCGATGCTTTTTGCTCCAGCTAAAAATGCTTTCTGAAGCAGCGGGGCATCTATTAACTTAATTGCCACTTTTTAATCCTCCTTAATGTTGTTATCCTTCTGATTGTCAATCTAATATTCTAACGCCTTCAACGTATACATTAATTGTTCCAGCTTTTAAGCCAGTAAACTCTTCCACCTTATACTTTACATTGGAAATAAGGTTCTCTGTTACTGCGGTTATACTAACACCATATGCTACTATTATGTGCATATCTATGTTCATATTATCGTTGTCAATTTCTACATTAACACCACGACTGATACTTTCTCTCTTTAGAAGTTTAACCAAACCGTCTTTTACATTAACGGCAGCCATACCCACAATACCAAAGCACTCAACAGCTGCCGATCCTGCATACTTCGCCACTACTTCGTTGTCGATGATAATTTCGCCCATTTCAGTATTCATATGACCTTTCATAGTAAACCCTCCATTCTTTCACGAATCTTTATAATTATACCCTGTTTTTCTCTATTTGAAAACTAATTTCTTTCAGGATGGTGCAGTTTTTATATTTTTAGTAATTACTGTTAAATTTAAACATATTATATTGTATATCTAACAAATATATTTTGAGGTTGTTATGAGACATATGCTCGGTTTTATCCTTTTCTGGATTGCTATAGGCATGACAATCATGCTTTTCATTACCAACGGCCTGCTTGCTATCTGCATCATCATTCTATTTCTAATATTAGGTTATAATTTATTCTGCTGCTAATTTTACAACTCAAAAAGAAGGTGTCACAATAGTGATATCCATCGCCATTCATGACACCTTCCGCCAACTCTGCATTAAGCACGTTCTACTAATCCTGATCTTAAACAAGATGTACATACATACATTTTCTTAGCTCCACCGTTAACTTTAACCTTAACAGATTTCACGTTTGATTTCCACATCTTATTACTTCTTCTATGTGAATGACTCACCTTGATACCAAAATGAGCTCCTTTTCCACAAACTGCACATTTAGCCATTCCAAAGCACCTCCTTACGCTTTTTAGACATAGCCTTAAAAATCGCTATACATCAAACAAAACCATTCTATCAAAATAATCTTAATAATGCAAGCAAATTTTATGAATTTTTAAATTTACCTGAGATCCAGCTTCTATTCTTCTGTTTCAGAATCCTCACTGCTGCTGTCTTTTTCCTTATTGCCACCAGTAAATTTATTGACAAAGTCAGGAACCATGTCCAATATTTTCGTAAGACTGTCCTGATTCTTTACATTTACCAGCTTCGTTACTCCATTTTGAATCACTAGTACAGAACTTGGAGTAATTTTACCTCCCATTCCCCCAGCCCCTTTGTTTTTCTTGCTTTCTTCAGCAAATGCTCCTGCAGCCACTCCAAAACTTACATCCACTAACGGTAAAATAATCGTTCCATCCGGAAATGTAATCGCATCGCCAACTACTGTTTTTGTTGTGATAAAATTATCCATTCCTTTAAACAAAGATTCTAATGTTCCATCATAATTTGTTTTATCAGCCATTGAGCTCCTCCTTTAACTGCTTGCCATCAGCAAAAAATTTTTTGACTTCTTTATCAAAATACAAACTGCCACCTACACGTATAAAGCGTATTACCCTCATTCTGCCTTGTGCCGTTATGTCAGCTTCTATTCTTTTTTCTTCAAAATCAGGATAAACTGAAACATTCATTTTAACGTATGCCCGTAAAATGCTTATAATGCCAAGAATTTTTCCTGTACTAGAAGGGTCTCCTGTTCCAAACCGGACATAACCGTTTAATTTTCTAGGTCCTATATAACGTAACACTTCAAAACTTCTTTTCTTTAACTTTTTCACAGAGTTTCTATTCCCTTCATCTTTCAGGAACTCAAGAATTTTATCCTTCTTTTTCATGATTCCGCTTATTTTGTTTTTGATTTTAGTCCATGTCTCTGGAATTTGCAAGAGCATCTTCTCTGCTTTCTTTAGCCAGTCTTTCACTTTACGAAAGAAATTTAACTCTTCTTCCTTTGCAACACTCTTTTCGGCTTTTGCTGCACTTTCTTCTTTCGCTATGTGCTTCTCTTCTTTTGCCCCACTCTTAACATTCCGTTTTTGGGATTGCTGCTTTGAATCTCTTTGCATTAACATATTTGTTTTGGTTTTACTCTTATTCCTTTTTTTCTGTTTCTTCTTTTTCCTTGCCTGGGATACTTTCTGATTCTCATTTTCTTCCTTATTCTTTCTTACTGGCAGTCCAAATATTCGCAAACAGTATTTTGTCTTTTTCTCTTTATACTGAATGGTTATGTGAACCAGATGAAAAAGCCATGAAACACACAAATCCACATTTGTCTTGCCATTGACTTGCAAGTGAAACCGATACCGTAAAGGTACAATCAGTACCAAAACAATAAGGACTAACAAAAAACCTAGGAGCATGCCAAGGATTGCTCCTATTATTTTTAATATCAGCCAAACAATATGCAATCCTTCTCACATCCCATCCTTTTAAAACTTACTCATTCTGCCCAAAAAAAGCCCTTACATCAAATTTGCCTGTCTGGTGATACACGTCACCGACAATATCCGCAACCATTTTTACTGCACTTTCTTTACTAGAAGCCAGTCCTACAATCTTTATTCCCCGCTTTCTATAGTATTGAAATAATAATTCATTTGCATTGATTATATCAAACAAATTCTTCTTATTTGAAGCGAGAGCAATGCAATACACATTGAAGTTCAATCTGTGCTTTTCCACTCGCCGCTTTATTCTGGTCTCTTTTTTCAGCGTTTCAGAATCTAAATATAAAGCCGGATACCATTCAATCATAATTACTTGACACCCATTTCTTTCAGCATGGATTTATGCATTTTCTGTTATCATACGATTAAGTATTTCATAAACTGCCTGTTTTTCAGCAGCATCTTTACACTGCTGTAAACTTCCCTGTATATATTCTGACACTTCGTCTACACTGGCAAACTGAACAGGCATTCTTTCCATCACATTGGCAATTACAGCACGGACAAAAAGAATGGAGGCACCATGAAATAATTCACTAAACTCCTCTGCAAGTTTTACCGCCTCTTTCTCTGCCATCTGCTCCGTTACTTCTTCTGTGGATTTTTCTTTAAATTCCACAAAAATACTAGTAGAAAGAAGCTTTTCTGCCTTATCAAAATCAGCAAAACCAGTTTCCAATTTAAGTTCCTTCCTTTCAGCAGCATACGTTTCTTTTATCATCTCAAAACTTCCCATAAGCTGTTGAATCTGCATCATAACTTTTTCCAGCACACCCTCAATCTGCTCAAGTTTTTCAATTAATGTTCCTCCAATAACATAATTATCGTCTGATTTTACCTGTTTTGCAATGGTTATTATTACATCCTTGCATATTTTTTCTTCTTTTTCCCAATAACGTTCCTCAAAACCGTTTCCATGTGCCTCTGAAAGCAGGTACACATAAAGACTATTGAGCAATTCCTGTAAGGTAACAAACACTTCCGATGCAGCTGTAAATTCCTCACTCATTTTCTGTAATTCCTGCTGCAATGCTTTAATTTCCTGCATTTCCAGCTTTCCATAATCCATACCGTCCATTTTTTCTACAAATTGTCCCCAGTTATTAAAATATATGCCCTCTCCTTCTGGATGATACATGGTTGCACTAGTTCGTATCATATACAGATAGGAATCCAGAGAATCTTTTTCTCCACCTTTAAACAAAGAAATACTGTTTTTCACCATTTCATAAAACTTGCTTCTTGCAATACGAACTGGAAGCTGGCCGATTACTTCTTTTATTCTTTCTCCAATTACGGCATTATCCTTTTGTGCAAAAATATATTGGAGCAGCTTCTGTGCAAATACAGTGTCATCCTCTGATACTGGATCTGCCTGATCATATTTATGCTCAATGCGGTTTAATATATATTCACTAATAAGCAAATGGTCCGTATAATTTGTAAGCACTTCCATTTTCCGAATCACTTTTGTTCTTTCTTTATCTAGTTTCTGAATACATGCTTCTCTTTGTACTGGCTCTTCTGACACAAAAAGCTCGTATATAAGTTCATGAATCACCTGGACTGTATCCAGAACTTCTTTTTCTTTAAAATAACCTTCCTCATGCTGTTCACACATGACATAATACTGCAGCATGGTCTGCAGCATGGCATAGCTGTGATACTCATCTGCCAAAGCCTTAAGATACGCTGGCAAGTCCTTATCCAGATTCTTTCCACTGTTTAAACTTTTAATCAATTGTCTTAAATTTGCACTCAAGATTCCCTAACCCTCCGGCTGTTTCATATTTTTTATTGCAATAATGATCATATAATTTTATTTTAATAAGCTGACCTCATAAGAAGCCAGCTTACCATAAACTTTCTCTTATTCCATTAACCTACTAATACCCAGCTGTCCATCCATCTTAAGAAATGGAATACATATTCCCTATTTACTGGCTGGCCAGACAGTACCGGATAAAACATTACAAATAGTACACATGCCACTGCAGCATAAGCGAAAACAATTCCCTTATTCCATTTTTTCTCTTTCACAAGAAGATACAGGCAATATGCAACCATTAATGTTACAAATGGAACACTTGTAAAATAATGATAGATAAATGTAGTACGGCCAACAAATACCCATGGCAGATACTGTGACATGTAACCAGCGATAAGAAACACTGCCATCTTGTCTTTCTTACGGAATGCTCTCTGTATCAGCACAAAGAATGCCGGAATACCAGCCCACCAGACTGCCGGATTACCAAATGCACTAATTCCTTCTGAAACTGTTCCACTGACACTGCCACTAAAATACCAGATTGGACGATACATAATAGGCCACTGCCACCATCTGGATTCAAATGGATGGGATTCCGTTACCCCTTTATGATAGTTAAGCATATTCTGCTGATTCTTTAACATTCTTGCAACAAGTCCCTTTGTTCCATCATAATCCTGGAACGGAATATAGGAAAGGGTATAAATAACTGCTGGAATAATTACAAATACAACACAGCAGAATAAAACTGTCTTCCATGCATATGGCACAAAGTTCTTTACAATATACTGG
This sequence comes from [Clostridium] polysaccharolyticum, assembly GCF_900111595.1. Taxonomy (GTDB): domain Bacteria; phylum Bacillota; class Clostridia; order Lachnospirales; family Lachnospiraceae; genus Clostridium_AI; species Clostridium_AI polysaccharolyticum. Next base: position 144,654 of record NZ_FOHN01000006.1, read on the forward strand.
TGTTCAATTCCATTGGTACTGCCATACATATCTTTCTTCGCATATAAAAATTCACGATACCGTTTTCCTAATGTTACAAAGAAAATTACTGCTAAACCAAAAGCTGCATATACACCAGTCCACTTAGCCGCCATCTGACATCCCATCAGAACCCCACAGCACCCCAGAAGCACGAAAGTCTGTTTTAAAGATGTATCATAAAAACTTGTTTTGTAATATCTGTACATAAAGTAGTACGATGCTATGATAAAGAAAGTAACGAATACATCAATAGTAGCAATACGGGTCTGTGAAAAATGCATAAAGTCGAACGCAAACAGAATCGTGGAAACGGATGCAATCCAGGTTTCTTTGAACATTCTTCTTGAAAATGCATAGAAAACAGGCACCATGCCAATACCAAATAAGATACCCATGATTCTCCATCCAAATGGATTCATCCCAAACAGGCGAATGCCAATGGACATAATCACTTTGCCTAGCGGTGGATGCGTATATTCATAAGTTGGTAATCCATGAATAAATTCATAAGCTGTACGTGCGTGATAGATTTCATCAAAGTAAGTACTGTCACGGAATGTACTTCTCTTAGGAACCATTTTCTGCTCGTCAAACAGATTTTTATATTCCTTAGCATTTACCGGCATAATCAAATTGCCTGCATCATCCTTAATTGCCAATTCCCAGACTACTGCTTTATCACTGTTACAAGTGATACGGATATACCGTGCAGGAACATTTAGGGCATTTTCCCCCCAGCAGAATACGCTAACCCATTCTCCTTCAAATGCGCTAACCCATTCTCCATTTATATCCTGTGCATATTCCACTTTCATCTGACGGTTTTCATAGTTTCCTAAATAATATTTTAAAGCCTGAACCTGTTTCACATCCCCCAAATCCAGCAGGATCTGATTGGAAGCATCCTGTCCGCTTACATTATACGTCCATGAAGTTTCAGGAGCATATCTATAACCAATATCATGAAGAGCAAAGGCAGAATACACAATCAGGATTGCAAGCAAGGCAATGGTATCAAATTTACTCCATTTTGGAACCTTGCTGGTTCTTTCTATCACAAATCCTTTTTCTTCCTTGCTTTCATTTTCATTTGCCTTAGTCTGTAAAGAAACGTTCTCCTCATTTAAAGCCTTGGATTTCAAACGGTAAATGCTCATTACGACAAGTGCTATGAAACCTAAGAAAAGTATTCTTGATACATACATTGGCACAGTTTCACGTGGATTAAACTTATTGGCATCATATACGTAATAGACAAAAACCATGTTACCAAACTGTACCATAGTAAACAGTCCGTAGAAAATATAGTTCTCTATAAATGGTTTTACTGCATAAAGCATTAAAAATACAGCCATTGCATTATACAAATAGCGCTCATGCATACGTGTACTAAATGTAAATACACCAACAAGCACCAAACCAGCTAAATAAAAATAATCTTCTTTTTTTCTTTTGTTCAAGTAGTGCCATGCAATAGATGCACATAATAAAACGCCAATCAGGATACAGCCCCATACTCTGCATGTAATTCCTAAATATGTAGCTGTTTCAGGTGTCCAGTTGTATCCAATCATGTTCCAGAAATTATAAGCATTTACAGAACAGTAAAGATAACCGTTATATGTCTGCTTCACATTATCCCACACAGTGGAAAGCCCCATTGGCAGACACATCATAATTGCTGCCATGATACTTCCTGCAAGACATGCAGCCGCCTGAACTGTTTTCTTTGCTTCAAAACCATCCAATACCAATCCATCCACAACCCCAATGAATAGCACTGGTGCAAGTATTATCATAAGCGGGTGCATTAAAACAGCTGCCACAAAAGCTATGATTGCCTTTCCTGTTTTTTTCTGATAAAGATACCAGCACATTAAGATCACACATAAAGATACAACTGAATCCATCTGTCCCCAGATTCCTGTATCAAAAACAGCCACTGGATTTATCAGAAATAATCCTGCCAGAATCAAAGTGCTTCTCTTTGCAAAATTCGCTTTTGCTGCTTTATATATCATAGCCGCTGTTACTAATTCCGCTATGATACCTGGCATCTTAAATATAAGAATAGCTGCTGTCGATCCCAATGTTTCATACTTAATGCGGAATACTCTGCAGACCAGCCCGATTACACCAATTATCTGAACCAGAAGTGGCGGAAAACTAATGTTCACGCCACTCTGGTATACACTTTTATAACCATTGTCCATTAATGTCTGCATTGCCCATCTGAAATTACTTAAATCTCCAGATTTCGTATTTGGCCTTGCCCCAACAATTACCCGCAGTATAAAACCTGCTGCCAAAAGAAGCACAAGCCAGTATTTAGCCTGTAATTCCTTTGTTGTCTGTTCCTGTGAAATTTTCCTGTCCTGCCTCATATAAAAATATGTGTAATACATAAGACACAAAAAAACCACAGATAAAAATACCATTGCTTCCATTTTCTTTCGCCCCCATTTTATTATTTCACATGCTCATGGGTAAATAAATGTTCCTGACAATATTCCAGATTTCCCTTACACTTTGAGCAATAACGAAATTCTAAATTTTCTCCATCTTTCTCTGTTCTCCCACAGACAGCACATTTATGGCGAGTTATGGTACTTGCCTGACTGACTTCCCTTTTAAACTGTACTTTTCTTTTCTGTACTCTCGGAGAATATTTCTTATAATTTCTTGTAGCAAAATAAAAAATTAAAAAGTTCGCCATTGCTACAATGATAGCAATTCCAATATAATAAGCTCCTGCAGCAAATGAAATAACGATCTGCCTTAACAGAAATACCCCATCCAGAATAGCAAGATACTTCATCTTCACTGGTATAATATAGTACAAAAGAAGTTCTACATCTGGATATAAAACCGCAAACGCAAAAAACATTGACTGGAACAAATATTCCATTCCCACATAATACAGGCTTCCAGCAGGATTCTTTGTAATAGCACATGACAGATAATAAATCAATCCACCTAGTATATTAAACAGAACTCCACTTATAAAAAACAGATTGAAACGAAAAGCTCCCCATGCTCTCTCCAGGGAACGTCCTATAAATGTGTAGAGCATTACCTGTATTGCAAAGAACACAACATCTAATACGCCACCAATATGATATGGCAGAATAATAAATGTAACCAGCCTCCAGACCTGTCCTCTGAATATCTTAGCAAAATCCAGACTGCAGTAGTAATAATACGCCGATTCTGCATACGGAATGAAATTAAAGAAAACTGTACTTATAACCCAGACGAACATAAAGTATTTTATCAGATCTGGTACTGCATATTTACGATACTTACGTTCGAGTTTATTAATAAACTTCATATAGCTCCTCTTTCCTAACTCTCTTAAACTTAAAACATATCTTTTTTTGCAAATAACCGTGCCACAAATACTGTAAGCAGCAGCGTAATCAATATAATAATCAGGAATCCATATTTAAAGTCTCCTAAAGGAATATGTGTAAAATTCATACCATACATGCTAAAAATCATGGTTGGAATGCTCATTACGATAGTGATCGTTGCTAATGTTTTCATAATAATATTTAAGTTATTTGAAATAACAGAGGCAAACGCATCCATCATTCCACTTAAAATACCGCTATAAATGTTAGCCATTTCAATAGCCTGCTTGTTTTCTATGATAACATCCTCTAGCAGTTCCTTGTCTTCTGGATACTGTTTGATACTCTCTGTCCGCAGCAGTTTTTCTAACACAACTTCATTGGAACGTAGTGACGTAGTAAAATAGACTAAACATTTTTCTAATTCCAGAAGCTCAATCAATTCTCTGTTTTTCGTAGAAATATGCAGTTTTTCTTCTATTTCCCCACTCTTACGATCAATTATTTTTAAGTATTGTAAATACACCGATGCATTCTTATAAAGAATCTGCAGAATAAATCTTGTCTTTTTAAATGTATAAAATCCACGGACCCTGCCTTCCATAAAGCTTTTTAATATAGGTGTCTCCTCAAGACATACGGTGATAATGGCATTTTTAACCAGAACAACACCTAACGGCATTGTTACATAACGCTCTCTTCCATTTTTTTCTTCTACACATGGAATGTCTACTAAAACAAGCGAATAATCGTCTTCAATCTCCAGACGTGAACGTTCTTCTTCATCCAGTGGTGCTCTTAAATGGTCTATATCTACTTCAAACTGTTCGGAAACTTCTAATAATTCTGTTGGAGATGGACTGGTCAGCGCAACCCAGCATCCATCCTCATAATCCTTAATCTGCTTTAATCCGTCATCAAATGTTTTAAAAATTCCAATCATAACTTACTCCTTCCACTGCATCATAGAGTAAGTCCAGCCTCATTTCCATAGCTGAATTTCTCAAATGCAGATATTGAATCTTCTTTTTTCTTTCCTATCCAGCTATAACTCGGTCCAGATTCCATAAACCCACATCCTTTCTCAGCTTTTATTGTTGCTTTTTTTGAATATTTGCAATCATTATAATTATATGTTTAATGGCTGCCTTTGTCAAACATAACTCATTTTTCCTTGGAATAATACATTGATATTCCATTTTTTTCTGCTATAATCTTCTTAAATAAACTTTGCAGTTGAAATAATGCTGCAATCAGTATTTTTTACATACAGCAAGGAGGACCAAACTTTATGATACATATTTTTGATCGTAATTATTTTCGTTATTACGGACGTACTCTCGTGAAAGAAGAAAAAGTTTATTTAGGCTACACCAACTCAGCAGTTGAATTTTATGTACAGGGAAAAGAAAATCTGCCAGCAACTGTTTCCGCAGTCATTGGCAGTGATGTAGTAAACCAGGTTGACTGGACCCGTCTAAAGGTTTACTTAGATGACAGTCTTATCACAAAAGAACCTATTGTATTGGACCAGCCTATTAAGACCTATGAAATCGCACAAATCGAAGATTCCAGGATTCATAAATTAAAAATTATAAAAATAACAGAAGCCCAGATGTCTTATGCTGAGTTTCATAATATTACAATTGCAAATGGTTCCATTCTGCCTTTGCCTTCCACACCTGATACCCGTACCAAAGTAGAGTTTATTGGGGATTCCATTACATGTGGTTACGGTGTTTTAGGAGAACCTCATTCAGAATTTCACATCCGTGAAGAGGACGGTGAGCTTTCTTATGCTGCCATCACTGCAAAAGAGCTGAATTTAAACGCCCGATATACAGCAGTATCTGGCTATGGTGTATACTGTGAATACACAGGCAATGTAGAAAATACGCTCCCTAAAGTATATCCTTATACAAATTACTGGGTAGATCCAGCCATTCTTTATGATTTTCACGATTTTACGCCAGAACTGGTTGTAATCAACTTAGGAACCAACGATTCCAGATTTCTTGGAGATCCATCTACTCAAGAAAAATTTATCACTTGCTATATTGACTTTTTAAAATGTATCCGCTCCAAATACCCTGACACAAGATTCCTTTGTATCTGTGGAACTCTCTGTACAGAAGCATTTCCTCTGATTAAAAAAGCCTGTGACTATTTAACCAGACAAGGCTGGGATAATATAGACACCTTAGAGCTTCCTTTCCATAACGTAGAGCTTGATGGACAAGCCTCAGAACACCCAAGTTTAAAGACTCACCAGAAGGATGCTAAACGCCTGATAGAAAAGATAAGAGAAATCATGCCTGATATTCCATAAGCCAAGGTTATGATTGCCCCCTTTACTTTTCATGCGAGATCCATTAAACTAATTACAAATTCTTTTAATGGAGGAATCAATATGCAAAATCCTATTGTTACAATTGAAATGGAAAATGGCGATGTGATGAAGGCGGAGCTTTATCCCCAAATCGCTCCAAATACAGTGAAAAACTTCATTTCACTTATCAGCAAAGGTTACTATGACGGATTAATCTTCCACAGAGTAATCAATGGTTTCATGATTCAAGGCGGATGCCCTGACGGAAACGGAATGGGTGGTCCTGGATACCAGATCAAAGGCGAATTCAGCCAGAATGGTTTTGACAATAATTTAAAACATACAGAAGGCGTTCTTTCCATGGCTCGTTCCATGATGCCAAATTCTGCAGGTTCCCAGTTCTTTATCATGCATAAAACCTCTCCACACCTTGACGGACAGTATGCTGCTTTTGGCAAAATAACAGAAGGTATGGATGTTGTAAATAAAATCGCAGAGGTTAAAACAGATTATTCCGATCGTCCAGTTGAAGAACAGAAAATGAAAAAAGTTACCGTTGATACTTTCGGCGAAACTTATGAGGAACCTGAAAAAATGTAATGCATTTCTGATGCTATGGCGAAAGAGCAGAACTGATTCCATTCAGCCTGCTCTTTTATCATGTTGCTTTATTTCATTCTCTTTTCCAAAGCATTTACAATAGTCTCAAGTATTTTGATTCTGGCATAATACTTGGAATTGGCTTCAATTACATGCCAAGGTGCATAACTGGCTGAAGTTTTCACAAGCATTTCATCTATTGCTACTTCATACTCATCCCATTTTGCACGGTTTCGCCAGTCCTCTTCGGTAATCTTCCATTGTTTCCCTGGTGTATTCTGCCGTTCTTCAAAACGTCTTTTCTGTTCCTCCTTATCAATCTGCAGCCAGAATTTCAGCAGCACATATCCATCCTGATATAAACTTTCTTCCATTTCATTAATTTCTGTATAAGCTCTTGTCCATTCCTCTCTTGTTGCAAAGCCTTCTACACGCTCTACAAGAACTCTTCCATACCAGGTACGGTCAAAGATGGCAAGATGGCCTGACTTAGGGAACTTAGACCAGAAACGCCATAAATAATGATATTGCCTTTCTAAATCATTTGGTGATGAAACTGGTACCACTTCATAGCCTCTAGGGTCTATCTTCTCTGTAATTCGTTTAATGGCACCTCCTTTGCCAGCGGCATCCCATCCTTCCAAAGCAATGATAACAGGTACTTTTTCCCGGTACATTCGGTTGTGAAGTGTCACCAGTCTGTTCTGTAACTCTTCCACTCTTTCTTTATATTTTTCTTTCTTCATCTCCTTTGACAAATCAATTCCTTTTAGAACCTTTGTCTGGAATGGCATTTCTTCTTTTTCATTCTGCTGCTCTGCTGCTTTTTCTTTCGCTTTCTGCTGCTTTTTATATAAGGACTTTTCCATTTCCCGTACTAAAATACTAAGTATTTTGGCAGCTGCATACCGCTTATCGGTTGCTTCTATCAGATTCCAAGGTGCCCAAGGAGTGTCCGTTTCTACAAGCATCCGGTCAAATTCTTCCTTTCGCTCTTTATAATTTTTGTTTTCTTTCCAATCCTTCTTCTCTACTCTCCATCTGGTATCCGCACAGCTTTCTAACTTATCGAACCGCTCCTTCTGCTCGTCTTTACTAATATGCAGAAAAAATTTCACAAGAAGGCATCCATCTTTTGTAAGCTGACTTTCAAAAGAATTGATTTCATTATACAGTACCTGTAAATGCACATTTTCGTTATTTCGTTTCTTCTCCAGCACTCGGGAATACCAGCAGTTATTAAACAGATGAATTCTGCCCTTTGGAGGAATTGTATTCCAAAACGGCCAAAAGAATGAATGCCTCTTCTCTTCTTCCGTTTCATCCTCTAGGGAGATCACTCTAAATCCTCTTGGATCCAGTGCATGTATTACCTCATTTATCAAAGTCCCCTTTCCAGATGCAGACCATCCTTCAAACACAATTCCCACAGGTATCTTCACATCCTTTAATTGTCTTTGCAGCAGACTAAGCTTCTGAAATAATTCTTCTGCCGTTCTTTTATATTCATGTTTTGTTAAGCTTTGGCTTAAATTGATTTGATCTAACATGTGATGCCTCCAGTTTCACTATATTCTCACATATTAGTGTTTCAAAAAAGGCAAAAAAAATGCTCCTTTCCGGACACTTGCGGGTTTTCTCCCACAAACTGCTCCAAAAGAAGCATTCTCTCTTAAAAATATTTCTTACATCCCCATAAATTACTCTTCTTTAAATATACATATTCATTGTATGCCTTTTCAAGAATCTGTTTTTCATTTGAAAATTTTAATAGATGAAAGGCCTCATGAAACTTGTAATAACCAGAATCCATAAAAAATTCTTCACGTTGTGGTTTGCTATAGTAACTATCAGCCATCATTAAATACCAATGAACATCCTTTGTTACTGTATCCTGAGGAGTATTAAAATTATACTGGCTTTTGCCTACATACTTGATAATAGAAGCAGAAACCCCTGTCTCTTCTTTTACTTCACGTAACGCAGTCTCTTTAAACTCTTCTCCAGCTTCTACGGTTCCTTTTGGCAAAACCCATCCCTCATACTTGTTTTTATAATTCTTATACAATAACAAAATTTTTCCTCTGAAAATAACCACACCGCCACAGCTCGTTGCTTCAACCATTGCAATGCCCCCTGTTTATTGTGATTTCTCACATTTTTGGTGTGTCTAACTGTTGTTAAGTATAACTCTTTTCCAAGAACATTGCAATAATATTCCGCTATTTTGATTAATTTAAATAACTCTCAAACATTTTTTTTGCAATAGGTACTGCGTACTCACTTCCAGTACCAGAGCTTTCTACAATAATGCTTACAGCTATTTTCGGGTCATTTGCTGGTGCAAAGCCTGTAAACCATGCATGAGAAGCACCGGTAGAATCATACTCTGCTGAGCCTGTTTTTCCCGCTACCTGATACTTCCTGTTCTTTAAGGCAGTTCCTGTGCCGTGATTAACAACCTCTTCCATATACTCTTTTACAATGGATGCCTGCTTTTTTGTCATGCTCCTAGAAAGTACTTTTGCTTTTGTACTTCTGGCAACATAACCTGTACTAGTCTGGACTTTTTCCACAATATAAGGCCGCATCATTTTCCCTTGACTGGCTATGGCAGAAGAAATCAAAGCACTCTGAAGTGGCGTTATCTGCGTCTTTCCCTGTCCCATGGCTGTCTGTGCAATTTCATTAAGACTGTCCTTGCTTGACAAGCTAAAACTGCTCTTATTATATGGAATACGTAAGGATAACGACTTGTTAAACATCAGTTTTTCCGCTGTATTCTTATAGCTTTTCAGATTCAGTACTGTTCCTATATGTGCAAAGGAATCATTACAGGAATTCGCTAGAGACTCTTTTAAATTCTGTTTTCCATGCACATGATCATTATAGCAGGAAATACGCCTATCGCCAAACATAGCACTCCCTTTACATTCATAGGTGTAACTTTCATAGTCATCTGGATGTTCTTTCAAGTATTCCAGAAGACTTACAATTTTGAAGGTAGAACCAGGAGCGTAAAGTCCCTGAGTGGCACGATTCAATAAGGTGGAATTACCAGTTGTATCAGATACCAGCGAATCCCAATTAGCAGCAATAGTATTTGGGTCATAACTAGGCTTAGACACCATTGCCAGAATACGTCCTGTTGCCGGTTCAATTGCCACAGCTGCACCCTTTCGATTCCCTAATGCTTCATAGGCCACTTTCTGTAACTCTATATTTAAAGTTGTTACAATGTCGTCTGCCACAATTTTATTTCCTTGCATCTGGGTAATAGCCTGACTAATTACATTGATATGAGAAGATAACATTGTAAAGTTTTCTGCAAGTTCCAGTCCTGTTTTTCCTCTTCCTACGCTCCCTACTACATGGGAAAACACCTGCCCATATGGATATTCTCTCTTTTCCTTTCCATCACTGCCTGTTACTGTTTGAGCAAGAACCGTTCCATCTGATGCCAGAATTTTTCCTCGCACATACTTTTCTGCCAGCAAATCCTGTCTTCTATTATAAGAGTTATTAATCTGAACTGGAGACTCTGCTATCATAAAATAAATATATCTCCCTGCCATCAAAGCAAAAATCCCAATAAAAATATAAACCACTTTAAAAATATTTGCATTTTTTCTCTTATTGTTATTCTTCCACGTCTCTGACTGCTGGAATATTTTCTTTCTGACGGATTCCTTTGTTTTTTCTCTTTCTTCTTTCAATTTTACCTTCCTCGCTCTGATTCATTATATAAATTCCCTGTAAAATGCTAAATACAATGACGGTTGCAAATACAGAACTTCCACCATAACTTACTAATGGCAAGGTTACACCTGTAGATGGAATGAACTTTGTAACCCCACCGATACATAAAAGCACTTGGACAATAAACATTATACTAAGGCCTAGTGCAGCCAGCTTATAAAATATCTCTTTACATCGTAATGCAATGGTAATAAAAAGAACAAAACAAGTAATATAAAGAAGCATAAGCCAAAGTGCAAAAATTCCTCCGAATTCTTCTGATATGGCAGCAAAAATAAAATCGCTTTTTCCTACTGGTATGCTAGTTGGCAAGCCTTTTCCAATACCCATTCCAAACCATCCGCCTGTACCAATTGCGAATAAAGACTGAGCCACCTGATAACCGCTGTTTTCAATCGTACCCCATGGATTTAACCATGCACTGACCCTTACTTTAACATGTGGAAACAATTGATAGGCAAAAACAGAAGCCACAGAACCTGCCCCTAATCCACCAAACAGATAAAACGACTTTCCTGTAGCAATATAGAGCATAATCACATATGTGATAAACAATATTAAAGACGCTCCTAAATCCTTTTCCAATACAAGAATCATTACATGAACTGCCGCAGCTCCAGATACCATCACGACTCCCAAAAAGCTTTTTACCTTTGACAAACTGGCTGCTGCAAAAAATACAAACAGTATCTTTACAAATTCTGAGGGCTGTATTAAAACTCCACCAACGGAAATCCAGTTTTTCGCACCATAAACAACAACCCCATACAAATACACATAAGCCAGCAAACCAACACCTGATAAAAGATAAATAAACTGCAGTTTCATCAGTATTTTCATTTTGCGAATCACTACTGGTACCACCAAAGAACCGCCCATAGCCACAAACGCCATGCCAAACTGTCTCCACGCAGAATCATAAGATAGTCTTGCCAGCATCACAAATCCAATAGAAAACAGCATCATCATGTGATTTAAAATTGCCCTGGATATTTTCGGATACAATAGCGGATACAATATAAAATATGCCACTAAAAATCCTGCTTGTGCTAAATAAAAAAGCATAACCTTATGGTTTCCCACATTCAGATACAACATAAAATTGCAGATAAACTGATTGCCAAATATTAATATACGCTGCAATCTATATAACCTCTTTTGTTTCTTCTTATTTTTCTTTCGAAGAGCCGTAAATCCCAATAACACATAAACTGTCATGAGAAAAATAATAACAAACCTCGAAATCTCAACCATTACATTTTTCAATCCTTAGCCTCCTATCTTCTTCTCTCATAATAATCATTCGATTCCTCTTTTAAAATGTCCTTTTGTGTAATTTTCCACACAATTGCTTTTTTCTTTCTTTCCACGAAGATAAGATGTATAACAAGAAAGAACTCGTTCCATTTCTTTACCTGATTCCATTGTAAAGTCAAGTCGGACATCGCTCACTCCTAAGTTTTTAATATCTTCTAAATGCTCTATCAAATGCAATGGTTTTCCATTGTAAATTACATTATAACAGCAGGTACAGAAATTCTTTCCATAAAACGGATTCCCACTTTTATCTGCAAAGCAGAAATAACCTGATTTGCTGGTGCATCCTCTTGTATTCTTCACCACACACTGTGCTGAAGTCATAAGAGGTGTGTATCCATAAACAATCATGGAATACCCTTCTATATTCAGTTCTTTTAATTCCTGATGATTCAGTTCTAAGGAAGCAGTAAACTGTGTAATCCCGCGATTTTCCCAAAAATACTGTGTTTCCTTATTCATCATATACAAATTATAATCCAGCAGTTTTTCTTTTTCACAGCCTTCTTCCTTTAAATACTCCAGTTCTTCTAAATTCTTCACAACGAAACCATCAATATTTTTATGACTTGCAGCCTGATATATGGGATGTGTTTTCTTCTTATACTGCATATACGTCTTATGGCGGAATACCGTTGGCAGCACAATATAGAATTCCTTCTGCTTATCTGACAAATCAGAATCCAGAATCTCAGGTTCCTGTTCTATCATTGAAAAATGCAGCAGTACACGTGATACCGAATCCTCTTTTACTGCTATTTCTAACTGTTCCCTGTTCATTACACCCACTGTCATATCAGGTTCCCTTTTCTTTTTCAATGCACTTTCCAAATGCACTTTGGTACGTGGCACGCTCTCTCTAAGAAACGAATTTTGAAACTCTTGTTCTAACTGTTCAAACGCATTTCTCCGAAACTCATTTAATTTTCCCAGTGGCATAAACCAGTCCTCGGCAGAATCTATCTGTACAGACTCAAGATAAAATGGCGTATCCTTTGTCTTATCAAGCTGTTTTCTTATCTTTTCTTTACCAATGGGCTGATTTTTTGCAACTTGTGCAGTCTCACCAATAGCAGTAACCGTTATGTCTCCATAAGTCAATGTAAGCATCACAGGTTCATTGGCTTTTCCAAAGAAATATGCCTGCACAGGCTCTCGATTGTCTCTTTTTATAATTTTTTCCTGAATATCTGTTAAAAGGGACTGGTTTTTGGTACGGTATACTTTCTGGCCGATTTTTACTTTTGATCCAGGCTTAAAGTTTGCTTCATAAGGAATCCCCTTTTCTACTTTGTCCTTTACTGTAAAATCATACACATTTTCTCCTTTATCCGAACGTATTTCTAAAACATCCTGAGCAAAAATGGTATCACTTAATGTAATGGCTGCACGGTTTTTCCTTACCGCTTTTACCGTTCCAACCAAAACACCGCTATGGTTTGGCCTATCCATAGACATTAACGTTTTTCCATTATGCTGGCGGTAGTAGCCTTCTGAAAATCCGCCACGGTTATACAAATCCATCAGATGTTTCCTATCATTTTCAAGAAGTTCAGGGTGTTTCTTCATATGTGTTTTGTATGCTTGTGCACCCATCTGCTGATAGAGATCCACATATTTGCGATATAAATGTGCTGTCATAGCCGCATACTCCGGACGCTTCATCCGTCCTTCAATTTTAAAACTGTCGATTCCACTCTCTACAAGTTCTGGAATATCATAAATGGTACACATATCTTTTGGACTTAATAAAAATTCCTGCTTTCCTTTATAGGATTCTCCATTCATTTCTTCCATATGGTACTGCATTCTGCATGGCTGTGCACAACGCCCCCTGTTTCCGCTCCGTCCACCAATCATACTGCTCATAAGACATTGTCCTGAAAAAGAATAGCAAAGGGCTCCATGTACAAATGCTTCTATTTCTAAATCCGTGTTATTACGGATCTCTTTTACTTCATCAAACTGGAGTTCTCTGGAAGCAACAAGTCTCGTAACACCGTATTCCTTTAACTGGCTGGCTCCTTGTGCCATAGTAAGTGTCATCTGGGTAGACGCATGAATTTCCATGCCAGGAAATGTACGGGAAACATAAGAAAGCACTCCAAAGTCCTGTACAATTACTGCATCAAGTCCATGAATATAAAATGGAAGCAGATAGTCATATAACGCTCCGAATTCTGATTCTTTTACTAAAGTATTAATGGTTAAATATAGTTTCTTATGATGAAGATGTGCATATTCAATTGCCCAGATCATGTCTTTCTGATCAAGGTTATTGGCATATGCTCTAGCACCAAATTTCTGCCCTCCAATATAAACGGCATCACAGCCTCCCTGAATGGCTGCTACAAGTCCCTCCATGGAACCTGCTGGTGCTAGTATCTCTATTTTACGTGTCATATATATCCCTTCTTAATTTAAGATCAAAACTGTTCTGAATTGAAAATATAAAATTATGTCAAAGTTAAAGTTTACCGAAAAAAGACTGCTCTCGCAGTCTTTTCATTAGCTCTTTCTTACTTCTTCGTCTGGTAACGCTTTTCCTCTTCCAGACGCTTTATCTGGCGCTTTGCTGCTTCATATGCCGGTCCAACCTGTTCTAATTCCTCTTTTGTCTTTCCTAACTTTTCTTTCAAAGCAATGAATTCGTGTTTCAGCTGATAAAGTTCATTCTCTTTCCTGGAATTCTCAGCTTCTAACTCAGCGGCTTTGGCCTGCGCCTTAAAATAATCATCTACAATATTTATCTCCAGCATGAAATTTTTCATGTCTCGTTCTAAATTCTGATACCCGTCTATTTCTTTACACTCGGCTATCTTATTATTCAGATAAGCGGCCACTTTCTGAAGATACTCTGAACTTTCATAACCACAAATAACAAATTCTTTATTATTAATTACAACATGTGCATCATTTTTCGTCCCCATATTCATCGCCCCCTACCAGAATGTATTTTTCAATACACATTATATCCTAACTGGCTAGAAACAGCAAGACGAAAATCGAAATCCAGACTTTGCTGTCAATCCCTGACTCTTATTCTTTTATCCTATCTAATCCAAAATGCCTGTATGCAGTTTCTGTCAGAATTCTTCCTCTTGGAGTTCTTTGAATCAGCCCATTCTGGATAAAATATGGTTCATACACCTCTTCCAAAGTTCCTGAATCTTCTCCTACTGCAGCTGCTAATGTATCTAGGCCAACTGGACCACCTGAAAACTTTTCGTACATAGTCATTAAAATCTGCCTGTCCATATTATCTAATCCTAATTTATCCACTTCCATCAGATCCAATGCAAACACCGCAACTTTCAAGGTAATTTTACCATCATATTTTACCTGTGCAAAATCTCGAACTCGTTTTAGCAGACGATTTGCCAAACGAGGGGTTCCTCTGGAACGTCTGGCAATCTCCCAAGCCCCTTCTGGCTCAATATCCACTTTAAACACTCCTGCTGCACGTGTAATAATGTCTACCAGTTCTTCTGGTGTATAAAATTCCAAACGATGCACCACCCCAAAACGATCCCGCAAAGGTGCTGTCAACATACCCGCCCTTGTAGTTGCACCTACTAAGGTAAACTTTGGTAAATCAAGACGGATAGACCTTGCCAAAGCACCTTTACCAATCACGATATCAATGGCATAATCCTCCATAGCTGGATATAGTACCTCTTCCACCTGTCTGTTCAGCCTGTGAATCTCATCAATAAACAGCAGATCTCCTTCTTGCAGATTATTAAGAATAGCAGCAAGCTCACCTGGCTTTTCAATTGCAGGCCCTGAAGTAATCTTCACATTAACATCCATTTCATTGGCAATGATTCCAGCAAGAGTTGTTTTTCCAAGTCCCGGTGGTCCATAAAGGAGGACATGGTCAAGTGCTTCGTTTCTTGCTTTTGCCGCTTCAATGTAGATTTTTAAGTTATCTTTGATTTTTTTCTGTCCAATGTAGTCTGATAACAGCTTTGGACGCAAAGAATTCTCTATTTTATAATCTTCTTCCATTAGCTCTGTGGTAATCACTCTTTTTTCCATAACATCCCACTCCTATTAAAACAAACTGATATGCTTTAATGCTTTCTTTAACACATCTTCTACATCTGTATTTTCCGTAATCTCAACCTGGCGAACTGCTTTTAGAGCTTCTGTACTGCTATAGCCTAATGCCACTAAAGCTGCAGCAGCATCATTCTGAATGGATGCTTGTGCTTCTTTCTTACTTTCATGCATTGCTTCCTCTGCATGTTTTAGACGGATTTCAAATGCATCTTCCATTCGTACTTTATCTTTTAATTCTAAGATTAACTTGCTTGCTGTCTTTGCCCCAATTCCTGGAGCTTTTGAAATGGTTTTTGTATCATCGGAAAGAATTGCAAAACGCAGTTCATCCGGACTGATTGCGGATAAAATGCCAAGGGCTGCTTTGGGACCAATTCCATTTACCATAATCAGCAGTTTAAATATTGCTAAATCTTCTTTTGTTAAAAATCCGTATAATAACATAGCATCTTCTCTGACATGAAGATACGTATGAATCTTAATCTGTTCTCCTATAGCTGGTAATTGGGAAAGCACAGAGGAAGGAACACTAATTGCATAGCCAGTCATGTTGCTTTCCACAACAATTCCATTCTCATTTACTTCTGCTAACTCACCCTTTATGTATGCAATCATACTAGTTACCTCTCATTCTTCATTCTTAATGGTACATTGTATCATAAAGAAGACACAAACGCAAGTTCGATAATTTGCCACAAACCGAACATATGTATTGCTTTTTTCATTTTTATCTGCTATGATATTTTTTACCATAACTTACTAGGAGGAATAAAATGAATTATGCTGCACACGTTACGGCAGGCGCAGCCGCTGGCATTGGCATCTCTTATGCATCTTTACGTTTTCACTATAATCTTTCTCCTGTTCTGGTTACTGTACCTTGCTTTTTGGCTGCAGCACTGCCTGATATTGATCATCCCAAAAGCCACCTTGGAAGACGTTTTCGTTTTCTGTCAAAAACTCTTTTCAAGGCATTTGGCCATAGAACATTTACCCATAGCCTGCTTTTCTGCTTTTTAATGGGGTACCTATTTATGCAATTGCATACCTCGGTAGGAATCGGTGTTTTTTGTGGCATTCTAAGCCATATTTTACTCGATATGCTGACTCCCTTTTCCAAAGGAGTAGCACTGCTATATCCTATAAAAAAACGGTTCGGAATTTTTATGTCTTAGTCTTTTATTCTTTTAACAAACAAAGGTTCTTTCGCAATTTCTCAAAAAACGCAAAAGAACCTTTTTCAAAACCCTGTTTAAGCATTCATAAAATCCAGAATAGACATCTGATTGGAAATTGGCATATCCTCCAGAATTCCCAGATCTGCCATAACCTCTACAACTGTACCACTGACTTTACAGCGCTGTTTAAAATCATCCCTAGAAAGGAATTTTCCCTGCTTTACTGCTTCTACAATAGCCTCTGCCGCTTTGTCTCCTAACCCATCAATGGTACTAAAGGATGGCATAAGCTTTCCATCAATAATCTGGAACAGATGGGCCTTCGCTGTATACAAGTTAATTGGCATAAAATCAAACCCTCTGGCATACATTTCCTGAACAATTCGCATGTCTTTTAAAGTATCCTGTTCCTTTTTTGTCAGTTCGCTGGAACGTTTTTTATAGTCTGCAATATAAAATTCCAGACGCTCTCTTCCAAGACACATCAGTTCATAGTTAAATGCCGAAGCACGAATACTAAAAAAAGCACAATAATAAGCTAACGGATAGTACACTTTAAAATAAGCAATACGAAACGCCATCATGACATAAGCAGCTGCATGAGCTTTCGGGAACATATACTTAATTTTCTTACAGGATTCGATATACCACTCTGGCACGCCTGCCTCTATCATAGCAGACTCCATATCTGGTGTCAGGCCTTTTCCCTTACGGACACTTTCCATAATCTTAAATGCAAGGCCATTTTCCACACCAGTATGAATCAAGTAAGTCATAATGTCATCACGAGTACAGATAGCAGTAGAAAGTGTA
This sequence comes from [Clostridium] polysaccharolyticum, assembly GCF_900111595.1. GTDB lineage: Bacteria > Bacillota > Clostridia > Lachnospirales > Lachnospiraceae > Clostridium_AI > Clostridium_AI polysaccharolyticum. The sequence goes on from NZ_FOHN01000006.1 coordinate 162,089, forward strand.
CAATCCCCTTTTGCAATATAGTACTGGGCATTATTTAACCATACATCCGTTCCATGAGAAAGTCCCGAAATTCGCACCAGATCAGAAAATGTCTTCGGCTTTGTATCACGAAGCATCTGCATAACGAAATCCGTACCAAACTCTGGTATTCCCAATGAGCCAAGATCACAGCCACCAAGATCTTCTTTGGTAATATTCAAGGCACTTAAATTTTCAAACAGCGATAATACTTTTTCATCATCCAATCGAATGGTCTGTGCATTAAGCCCAGTCAGATCCTCTAACAAACGTATCATCGTCGGATCGTCGTGTCCCAGTATATCAAGCTTTAATAAGTTATGGTCAATGGAATGGTAATCAAAATGGGTTGTAACCGTCTTAGTAGTCATATCATTGGCTGGTCTTTGTACTGGTGTAAATGAATAAATTTCTTCTCCTAATGGAAGAACAACAATACCACCTGGATGCTGTCCCGTAGTTCTTCTTACTCCAACGCAGCCTTGTGCAATTCTTTCTACTTCAGAACGCCGTTTATGAACTTCATGTTCTTCATTGTATTTTAACACAAATCCATATGCCGTCTTTTCAGCAAGAGTACCAATCGTTCCTGCACGGAAAGTCTGTCCCTTTCCGAAAATAACTTCCGTATAATCATGGGCTTTTGCCTGATATTCTCCTGAGAAGTTAAGGTCTATATCCGGTTCTTTATCTCCATAGAATCCAAGGAATGTTTCAAATGGAATTTCATGTCCATCCTTACTTAAAGGTTTTCCACAAACCGGGCATGCCTTATCTGGCATATCACATCCTGATTTTCCTGCAAATGCTCTTACTTCTTCAGAATCAAAATCCGAATAAAAGCAATTGGTACAGTAATAGTGAGCTGGCAATGGATTAACTTCTGTAATACCAGACATAGTTGCAACAAAAGATGAGCCAACCGAACCTCTGGAACCAACTAGATATCCATCTTCGTTGGATTTCCAGACTAGTTTCTGGGCAATGATATACATAACGGCAAATCCATTACCAATGATAGAAGTCAGCTCTTTTTCCAGACGCTCTGATACCTGTACTGGAAGATCCTTTCCATACATGGAAGTAGCCTTGCTGTAACAGATATCACGAAGCTGCTGGTCAGAATTTTCAATAACTGGCGGACATTTATCTGGTCTTACAGGTGAAATCCTTTCAATCATATCTGCAATCTTATTGGTATTGTCAATTACTATTTCTTCAGCCTTTTCACGTCCTAAATACATAAACTCTTCCACCATTTCCTCCGTGGTACGAAGGTAAAGAGGCGGCTGGCTGTCTGCATCTTTAAACCCTTTTCCTGCCATGATAATCCGGCGGAACACCTCATCTTCCGGATCAAGGAAATGTACATCACAGGTACCTACAACAAGTTTGTTATATTCTTCGCCTAAAGCAATAATCCGCTTATTAAGAACAATCAGATCTTCCTTTGACTTTATATCAAACTTGTCATCCTCTATCATAAACTGGTTATTTCCAAGTGGCTGGATTTCGAAATAATCATAAAATCTGGCAAGCCGGTCAATCTCTTCTTGTGGCCGCTCTCTTAAAATCGCCTGATACAATTCACCTGCTTCACAAGCACTTCCAAGAAGCAGGCCTTCTCGATTCTTCTGAAGGAGACTCTTTGGAATTCTCGGTCTTCTCTGATAATAATCTATATGGGACATTGACACCATTTTATATAAATTCACACGGCCTGTATCATTTTTGGCAAGAATAATGGCATGATATGTCGGAAGCTTCTTAATCATTTCTGGTGTCATAACATTTAACGCTTCCAGTTCTTCTAATGTGTGAATTCCTTTTTCTTCCAGCATTTCAATAAACTTCACAAAGATTTCAGCAGTTGCCCCTGCATCATCAACTGCACGATGATGATTTTCCAGAGAAATGCCTAATTCTTTTGCCACTACATTTAATTTAAAACGGCTAAGATGTGGCAATAACAGTCTTGCAATTCCTACTGTATCCACCACAGTAAAATCTGTTTCTATTCCAAGAAATTCTGCCTTCTTATTAAGAAATCCAACATCAAAAGAAGCATTATGAGCAACTAATATAGCGTCTTTACAAAACGCAAGAAACTCTGGCAGAATCACATCTATCTTTGGTGAATCCATAACCATTTCATCTGTAATGCCAGTAAGCTGGGTAATGTGATACGGAATCGGTACATCTGGATTAATAAATGTACTGTATTTGTCCACTATCTGCCCATTTACCACTTTCACGGCACCAATTTCAATAATCTGGTCATTGACTGGTCCAAACCCTGTTGTTTCTATATCAAATACTACACAGGTATCATAAATTGCCTGTCCTTTGATATTCTCGCAGATTTCTTTTAAATCATCTACCAGATAAGCTTCCATACCGTAGATAATCTTAAAATCGTCTCCTTTTTGGATACAATGGTTCGCCTCTGGAAAGGACTGAACTACGCCATGATCGGTAATAGCAATAGCAGGATGTCCCCATCTCATGGCTCTTTTTACCAGATCTTTTACGTCTACAACCGCATCCATATCGCTCATTAACGTATGTGCATGAAGTTCCACACGCTTTCGAGGACTCTCATCTTTTCTTGTTACTGTAAAGTCTTCTATGGCTTTTACTCCCACAATTGAGCTGATCGAAATTTCCTTGTCGTACCGGTCAAGAAGTGCCATTCCTTTCAATTTCAGAAAGCTGCCCTTTTTAATCTTTCCAGTCACATCAGGTACCTGCTCATTTTTCAAAAATATCTTACAGGTAATGGTATCGGTAAAATCCGTCAATCCAAAAATCAGAAGCGTCTTCTCATTTCGCAGTTCTCTTGGTTCTACAAAAATTACTTTGCCTCGTACAACAACTTCTCCAATTTCATCCTGAATATCGTTTATTTCAAGAACATCACCGTCAAAATTGCGTCCATAGATAACAAAAGGATCTTCTGGTAATTTTGGGTGTTTGGGACGGTAACTGTATTCCTGTTTCTTCGTTTCTTCTCTCTTTGGTGTTTCTTCCTTTTTGACAGGTTCTTCTTTTTTTATTGAAGCCGGCCGAGCCATTACGTACTCTTTTTCTTTCACCTCTTTTTTCTTTGGTTCCACATATTCAAAAATTACACCAACAGAAAAAGAAAAGCGTTCACGATAAATTTCATCCAGCTTTTCTTTTATATATGCAGCACGTTTTTTCACCATAAATGTATCATCAACCGTAAGTTTTACAGCCTCTGGAATAAAAGTCATTTTCGCTTCTTTTACAATATTGTAATCTAGAATGCTTTCTTCCTTAAGCTCTGCTAATATACTGTCAAAATACATTGGCATTATTTTTTCTGGAGTATACTGCTTAGAAAGCTGATAAGATTCGATAATCCGAATATTTCGCACCGCATCTCCTAATATCTGCTTTCTAAGTTCGTATTCCACTTTTCTTCTTACCTGATAAGTCAGGATATGGTCACTTTCAACAAATACCCTGACGGAACATGTGGATTTGCTCATTAAGATTCTCTTGACTTGGACAGTCTTAAATACCTCTTTTATGTCATCTTTTACATCTAGCTGGTCAAAAGCTTCAAAAAAAAGCATACTTTCCACCCTCTCTAATCCTTCCAATGATCTAATTCCCATTTTAATGTGTCTAACAATTCCCCTTCAGGAACTTTTTTTATAATTTCACCCTTTTTGATCAGAAGTCCTTCGTTCACACCGCCTGCAACACCTATATCTGCTTCTTTGGCTTCTCCTGGCCCATTCACTGCACAGCCCATTACAGCCACCTTTATATCCAGATCATAATTGGCGGCCATAGATTCCACCTGATTAGCAAGCTGGATTAAGTCAATTCTTGTTCTGCCACAGGTAGGGCAGGACACAACCTCAATACCGCCTTTGCGTAATCCTAAAGTCTTTAAAATTAATTTTGCTGATTTAATTTCTTCTAACGGATCTCCTGTCAGTGATACCCGGATCGTATTGCCAATTCCCTGTGAAAGAATTGCACCAAGTCCTACTGCTGATTTGATGTTGCCTGAATAAACGGTTCCTGACTCCGTAATTCCTACATGTAAAGGATAATCTGTTTCCTTAACAAGCAGTTCATGTGCCTCTATGCACATACGGACATCAGACGACTTGATACTGATAACCAGATTATCATAACCCATATCTTCTATGATTTTCACTTTACCTAAAGCACTTTCTACAATTCCTTTTGCTGTTACGCCACCGTATTTTTCAATGAGATTCTTCTCTAAAGAACCACTATTTACACCAACACGAATCGGAATATTTCTAGACTTGGCAACATCAACCACAGCCTGGATTTTTTCTGCTGAACCAATGTTTCCAGGATTAATACGTATCTTATCTGCACCATTTTCCATAGCTAGTATTGCTAAACGGTAATCAAAATGAATATCTGCTACTAATGGAATGGAAATTTGTCTTTTTATCTCCTTTAATGCATACGCCGCCTGTTCCGTTGGAACTGCACAACGGATAATATCACAGCCTGCTTCTTCAAGTCTTTTTATCTGTTCTACAGTGTTCCCTACATCCTCTGTCTTAGTATTGGTCATAGACTGAATCAAAACAGGATTCTTCCCACCAATTGCTCGATTTCCTATTACAGCCACTTTCGTATTCTCTCGAATCATGTCATTCTCCAATCTTATCTATGAAATAATTTTGCAAAATCATTAAACATAATAAAGAACATAAATCCCATTAAAATAATAAGTCCAATTAAATGAACCATGCCTTCTTTTTCTCTATTAATAGGCTTACCCCGAACTGCCTCAATGAAAAGAAATACTAACCTTCCCCCATCTAACGCTGGAAGTGGAAGCAGATTCATAACACCTAAGTTGGCACTAAGGAAGATCGTAACGTAAAGCATATTCAAAATAACCTGCATAACCCCTTCTGATCTGCTTTCCTTATAAGTATCTCCAATCATATCAACAATTCCAACTGGACCTGATATCTCATCCTTGCTTACCTGGCCCGTAATCATTTTTCCTACACTCTTAATTGTAATTTCAATCCAAAGCTTCACCTCATAAGCACTGTATTTGATTACATTTAAAGGTCCAATTCCAACTCTTCCATATGCAACATCAAATGGCAAAGTAATCTTGCCTTCTTTATTTTTATAGTAAGGTGATTTTACCGTTACGATTTTTCCATTACGGTCTACTTTTGCTGTAAAACTATCACCTGGGCATCCTTCAAAAGCAAGATAATAACCTACTTCTCTAGAAACACGGATTTTACTTCCGTTAATTTCTTTCAAAACATCTCCCACTTGGATTCCTTCACCTTCCGTATAGAAATCCTTTGCTACTACATCCACTGTTGGCTTATCATAACCAACTTTTCCGATAATAAACAAAGCACATGCAAAAGCAAGCAGGAAATTAAAGAATGGACCTGCAAAAATAACGGATATTCTTGCCCATACCCCTTTATTGTTAAATGCATTTACATCTGGCACATCTTCATCTTCTCCAAGCATCATGCAGGAACCGCCAAGTGGAAGCAGTTTTAATGAATACTTGGTGTGTTCCTTCCAGTCTGCACGGTTAAGACAGGTGTCTGTGGATGCAAAAAACTTAATAGACAGTCCGTTATCCCCTTTTACAATAGTAAACAGACGTGGTCCCATTCCCACCGAAAATTCAGTTACCGTTACGCCATTTTTCCTGGCTAATGAAAAGTGTCCCAGTTCGTGAATAATAATAATCACACTAAACACTATCAAAGCGATTATAATTTGCATACTATTCCTCTTCCCTTTTCCATTTTTCTTCTAAATTATGATATGTCTCCTGTTCTGCTTCAAGTATCTGTTCCACACTAGGATTCTCAATAAATCTGTGCTTCTCCATAGCATATTCGATACTATCTACGATTTCCAGATAAGAAATCTTTTTCTTCAAGAACATGGAAACAGCAAGTTCATTGGCTGCATTGTACACAGTCGGAATACTTCCCCCTTGTTTTCCAGCTTCATAAGCAAGATGAAGACCACGAAAGGTGTCCATATCAGGCTCTTCAAATGTTATCTGGGAAAGCTTATAGAAATCAAGCCTTTCCCCTGGAAGTGTTCTTCTTTCTGGATAGTACAATGCGTATTGTATTGGCAGTCTCATATCTGGTGTACCAAGCTGCGCCATCACTCCTCCATCTTCAAACTCCACCATAGAGTGTACGATACTCTGCGGCTGTACCACAACCTGAATCTGAGAATAATCCACATCAAACAGCCATTTTGCTTCCATTACTTCAAGTCCCTTATTTACCATTGTAGAAGAATCAATGGTTATCTTCTGTCCCATAGACCAGTTAGGATGCTTTAGTGCATCTTCTGCCTGGATATTTTTAAGCTCATCTCTTGTTCTTCCCCTGAAAGGGCCACCCGACGCAGTGAGCAGAATCTTTGCAATTTTATTCTGCCTTTCTCCTTGTAAACACTGAAAAATAGCAGAATGCTCACTATCTACTGGCAGTAATGACACACCATATTCCTTTGCCAGAGGAATAATAAGATGACCTGCTGTTACTAAAGTTTCTTTATTGGCTAACGCAATATCTTTTCCCGCTTTAATAGCTTCAATTACAGGCCTGATCCCAATCATGCCTACCACAGCTGTAAGAACGGTGGAAACTTCTTTTTCTGCCGCACAGGCAATGAGCCCATCCATACCACTTAATACTTTTACATTAAGATGTTTTACTTTCTCTTTTAGTTCTTTTGCCTTATCTTCCTTCCAGACTGAAACTACATTAGGACGAAACTCCAGGATCTGCTGTTCGAGCAGCTCTATATTACTTCCTGCTGCAAGTGAAACTGCTTCCAGATCGCTATTATTTCGAACCACATCCAAAGTTTGTGTTCCTATAGAACCAGTTGAACCTAAAATTGCTATCTTTTTCATTTTGAATCTCCGTTTTGCCTACTATAAATCTAAATAAATAATACTACTAATAAATATACAACTGGTGCTGTAAATAAAATACTATCAAATCGATCTAATATGCCGCCATGACCTGGGATCAGTTTTCCGTAATCCTTTATGTCATGATTTCTCTTAATCGCCGATGCGGCCAAATCTCCAAATTGTGCGATTACAGAACCACAGCAGCCAATTACAGCAAATAGAATGTGGGGATTCGTAAAATCCATCATAAGTTTTTCTTTTAGGACTGCTGCATATAAAAGGCCTAACAGCCCCGCACCAATCACACCACCAGCACAGCCTTCTATCGTCTTTTTAGGACTAAGCTTTGAAGGAAGCTTGTGTTTTCCAATCAGCATTCCTACACAATATGCACAGGTGTCCGATCCCCAGGCGGCAATAAATATTAGCCATACCGTATAAGTTCCTGAAGCCTGCATACGGACCTGATAAATATAAGACAGCAGCACAGTCACATAAATAAATCCGAAAAAAACCAGACTAATTTGTTCTGTTACATATTTAGGATAGAACATAACATACAATGCTAATACTGTAATCAGAAAAACAGCACTATAAATCATAATATAATCGCTTAACTGGAACCATAACAGAATTTCATAACCTGCACTGGCACAATATCCAATCATGGCAAGTGGCGACTTTTCCAGTTTCACTGTTTTGTAAAGTTCATACTGCCCGATTAAGGAAATTGCCGTAATAAAAAGAAGCAAAACATTTCCCCCTGTGATAATGGCAGCAAGAATAACTGCTAATAATACAACCCCGCTGATTAATCTAGTTACAAACATGCAAACCTCCTAAACTCCGCCAAATCGCCTATCCCTTTTATTATAAAAAGCGACTGCTTTTTCTAGTTCTTTTTTATCAAAATCAGGCCAAAGAACATCCGTAAAATAAAACTCTGCATAAGCCAGCTGCCACAACATATAATTAGAAAGCCTCTGTTCACCACTTGTACGAATCATCAGATCTGGATCCGGAATATCACAGGTATCTAATTCATCAGATATAATCGTTTCATTAATTTCTTCTGACCGTAAAGTTCCATTCTCAATCTTTTGGGCAATTTTCTTCACAGCCCGGGTAATTTCATCTCGGCTTCCATAATTTAATGCTACTTGGAAATTCAGCCCCTGATTGTTCTTTGACTCTTCCTCTAATTGAGTTATTACTTTTATAATATCTTCGTTTAGACAGCTTCTATCACCAATAATACGGACGCGCATATCATTCTTTCTGCTGATTTCCAAACAGTTTTTTAAATAATCCCGAAACAGTTTCATAATAGCATCAATTTCATCTTCAGGCCTTTTCCAGTTTTCTGTGGAAAAGGCATACACTGTAAGATATTTTATTCCCATTCTCCATGCATTTTCACAAACTTGTTCCACTGCCTTAGCACCCTGTGCATGTCCATATTTTCTAGGCATCCGCCGTTTCTTTGCCCACCTGCCGTTACCATCTAAGATGACAGCAACATGCTGTGGAATTTTCAGTTCATCCATTCTTTACCTCCAGCATTTGCTTTACAAGAATCCACTTTGTCCCATAAAGTAAAATAAAGACGCATTTTGTTACCAAAACACGTCCTTTGCTTTTCGACAGTTGCGTGACAGCTTCTCAAAACGTGACTGCAACTGTGCGAATACGAAAACAGTCCTACTGCATTATACAGTAAGAATTTCATCAGATTTTGCTTCGATAGCTTTATCAACTTGGTCTACATATTTATCTGTTAATTTCTGTACTTTATCTTCATAAGACTTGCATTCATCATCTGTAATCTCATTTGCCTTGTTTGCTTTCTTGAAAGAATCATTCGCATCTCGACGTACATTACGTAGTGCAACTTTTGCATTCTCTCCTTTTTTCTTAACATCCTTTACTAATTCTTTTCTTCTTTCCTCTGTCAATTCAGGGAAAACAAGACGAACCGCTTTCCCATCATTGCTTGGAGTCAAGCCAATATCAGAAGCAAGAATTGCTTTTTCAATGTCTTTAATAAGGCTTGCTTCCCAAGGCTGAATCTGAATCACACGTGGCTCTGGAACAGTAATATTTGCAACAGACTGAAGTCCTGAAGGCTGTCCATAATAATCCACTTTTAGTTTATCTAAAATATGAGGGTTTGCTCTTCCTGCACGAATTGTAGCAAACTCATCATTTAATGCCTGTAATGTTTTTTTCATTTTTCCTTCATATTGTTCTAATTTTGCATCCATTTTCTAATTCCTCCTGAAACTAAACGGTTACTTTCGTCCCGTTGAATGTACCATATAAGGTATTTACGATACTATCTTTATCATTTAAAGCAAACACTAATAATGGAACTTTATTTTCCATGCACATAATGGTTGCAGTTAAATCAATCACCTGAAGTTTTTTATCCAGCACTTCCTGAATCGTTACTTCATCATAGCGTTTTGCATTGGCATTAACCTTTGGATCACTATCATATACGCCATCAATAGCTTTTGCAAGCAGTATTGCATCTGCTTCTATCTCAATCGCACGAAGCGCTGCTCCTGTATCAGTTGAGAAATATGGATGTCCTGTTCCTCCAGCAAAGAAAACTGCTTTTCCGCATTTAAATGCTTCATTCACTGCATCTTTTGAAAACAGTTTTGTCATACTGCCACATGCAAAAGGTGTAAAAATCTCTGTCTCTAACCCTACAGAACGTAAAATCTCAGATGTATAAATACAGTTCATTACTGTTGCAAGCATACCTATCTGATCTGCTTTTGTTCTATCAATTGTTTCACTGGTTCTTCCTCTCCAGAAGTTTCCCCCTCCAATTACAATCCCGACTTCCATTCCTTTGTCTACAACTGCTTTCACCTGTTTTGCTGCTTCTACACATGTAGCTTCGTCAAAACCATGCCTTTTTTCACCAGCTAAAGCTTCTCCACTGAGTTTTAATAGTACTCTTTTATAGTCTGCCATTTTCAAAACTCCTTAACTTACTTTTATTTATTTTTCTTAGAGAAGTGTTTTTCACTCCTCAAATACATCGATTATGCGCTTACAGTGCACAAATTCAATCAACTAGTTTTGCCTGTTCTCCACCTTTACATGTTGAACTAAAGGAGTATCCTCATCTATTGCCAAAATAGAAACATCACTCTTCTTAAGTTTTCTCAATAATTCCGGTAACATCTGCGCGGTTTTATCTTTATCTGCAGCATCATGCATCAACACTACGGATGTATTATGTATCTCTACATCTTTTAATACATTATTGATCATTTGCTTCTTTGTCAAGTTTTTTCCGCTTGCATCACCGCTCATCGCATTCCAGTCGAAGTAGACAGAACCCCGCTTAATAAGTCCCTGTGCTAAGGATTTCATAGAAACTTTGCTTATTGTATTGCTAGTTCCCCCCGGAAAACGATAATATACTGGTTTTACGCCAGTTGTCTCATACAATAATTTCTTTATTTTTCTATAATCCTCAAAAAATGCCTTTTTAGATTTGTATATTACTGAATAATCATGAGAATAAGAATGCATTGCCAAAGTATGTCCCTCATCTACAATCCGTTTATACATGGATAATGAAAAGTCATCCTCTTTGCCTACTACAAAGAAAGTTGCAGATACCTTATGTCTTTTTAGTATATCCAGAATTTTCTCAGTATTTTTGCTTGGACCATCATCAAAAGTCAAATATACCTTTTTCCGATTGTCGCTTTCCGAATGCCTGTCATTCTTGTCCTTCTTATTCTTCTTATTCTCTTGAGAATTCCCTTGTGTCTCATCTAACTTGGCATTTTCCACTTCATTCTCTGGCCCCTGCACCATAACCACAGTATCCTCTGATCCCTGTATCCTATGATTCCAGCAGATTACCACGATAAAGCAGATATTCAGTATGAAGAAAAATCCTCCCAAAACAGCCCATCTCTTAATAGTCCTAATCTTATCCTTATTGTCACTTTGTGAAAAACTGCAGCCACTTCCGATGATTTCCTTAGTCATATCCTTTGACTTTTTCATAAAACCATCCTTCCTTCACACTACTAAAACATTCTATCATACTTTTATTTATTTTCCAAATAAATTATGATTATTTTCTTAAAAATACTTTTCCCATATTGCATTCCGAAATCATTTTGCTATAATGAAAAACGAAATTGAAAGTAGGAGCGTAAGTATATGAAACAAAACATAAATTTTAAAAAAATATTCAGGAATGACATATTCCAATATGCCATTCTTTCGTTTGTAATTAATATAATACTTGAAATGATGAACCGCCGTTCAGTTTTTAAAAGTTTTCAGTTTTTATTCCACTCTCCAATTGTATTTATGTATAACACAATTATTGTATTTATCACGTTGTCACTTGGTTTGCTGGTAAAAAGACGAATTTTTGCAACTACCGTTATTTTTTTAATCTGGATGATTCTTGGTGTTACAAACTGGATCATTTTAGGTTTCCGTTCTACGCCGTTTTCTGCAATTGATACGATTATGATAAAAAATGCGCTGGAACTATTTAATTTATACTTTACTCCAATCGAAGTTATTCTTCTTGTAATTGGATTTGTACTTGCTGTTTTTGCACTAGTCATGCTATGGCGTAAAGCTCCTGTACTGGAGAAGAGAAAAAACTTTGTTCAATATATATGCATGATTGTAATTGTATGTGCAGCAGAACTGCTTTTTACCCGCATTAATATTAATATGAAACTATTAAGCTCTAATTTTGAGAATTTATCCTATGCATATAAAAATTACGGTTTTGTATACTGTTTTACCAACAGCCTTGTAGACGTTGGTATTTCCAAGCCATCCAACTATAGCCAGAAAACAGTAAATGAAATTACAGAACCAATGATTACAGGAAAGCTGGAAACTCCTGCCGCCAAACGTCCAAACAAGCAGACAGCACCTAATGTAATCTTTATCCAACTGGAATCTTTCTTTGATGTAAACTATGTAAATGATGTTACATTTTCAGAAAATCCAATTCCATACTTTACGAATTTAAAAAAGCATTATACAAGTGGTTTCCTTAATGTTCCTTCTGTGGGTGCTGGTACAGCTAACACCGAATTTGAAGTATTAACAGGTATGAGTACTAGCTTTTTTGGAGCTGGCGAATATCCCTTCAAAACAATCCTTACCAAAAAGACCTGCGAAAGCATGGCTTACCTTTTTGATTCACAGGGGTATCAGTCACATGCCATTCACAACAATGACGGAACATTTTACAGCCGAAACCAGGTATACGCCAATCTAGGCTTCGACTCCTTTACTCCAATTGAATATATGTATGACGTAGAGAAAAATCCTAGGGGCTGGGCTAAGGATAAGGGCTTACCCGATGAAATCTTTAAGTGTATCGATTCCACAAAAGAAAGTGATTTTGTCTTTACTGTAAGTGTACAAGGACACGGACGTTATCCTTCTGAACAGATTGATCCTTCCCAAACCATCACAATAAGCGGCAATGACTATAAAAAAATATCTTTTGAATACTATGTAAACCAGATTCACGAAATGGACCAAATGATTGGAAATCTGGTAGATCAGCTTCAGGAAAGTGACGAACCTACTGTTTTAGTTTTGTATGGGGATCATCTTCCTACATTAGGCTTATCCGAGTCCCGCTTAAAAAATGCAAGCATGTATCAGACTGAATATGTAATCTGGGATAACATCGGACTCAAACAGCAAGATGAGGATCTCTATTCTTATCAGCTAAGCACAAAAGTATTCCAGGCATTAAAGCAGCCTCTTGGCATCATGCAGGAATACCACGTTAATTACTCCAAGGAAGACAGCGAAAAATATCAAAAAGATATGGAACTGTTAGAATATGATTTACTATATGGCAATCAGTACACTTATTCCAATGGACTCACCGCTTATGAGCCTGCAAAAATGCAGATGGGAATCGACAAGATCAGCCTTGCTTCTATAAAAAAGGATACGTTGGCAGAAAAGACCTATATAATTACTGGCAAAAACCTGAACGAATACAGTACAATCTATGTCAATAACAAACAGATTGCAACAGAATTTATTGATAGCCATCATTTAAAAATAACAGACATTGCACTGGAAAACGGGGATAGAGTAACCTCAGCCCAAGTAGGCGATGACCATATGGCATTAGGATTTTCAAATGAATTATTAATTCAGCCTTAACTAAAAAGACAGCATCCTGCATATAGGATGCTGTCTTTTTAGTGCATAACCCGATTCATTCTGCTTTTCACTTCTTCATCCTGAGTTAAGTCATACACCATCAGATAACACTCTGCTGCCTCTTTGCAATGTCCTTTTTTCTCTTCACTCTTTCCAACTTCATATATCAGTCCTAATGTATTAGAAGGTGCTGAAACAGGAATTTTCAAATTACTGATTCGGCTCTGCAGCTGATGCACATCATAATCCGGATGCTTCTTGCCAAGCGCTTCTTCCATATACGCTATTTCATTATCGGCATTTTCCGTCTGAAAAAACATATTACTGTACTCATACAAAACAAACGCAATATCGGGCTGATAAGTTTCTACATAATAGAATCCAATATTGCGGTAAAACCGTGCCATTGTAGCCCTAGTGCACAGATAAGGATATAACGTCAATGTTTCCTTTAAAACAACGTCATAACAGCCTTTCTTTTTGTCCAGTTCCAGCTTTGCAAATCTAGCATCTAAGTCAACAGGATTCCATCTGATTGCATTTAAATAAGCTTTGTAAGCCTCGTCTGTCTCTTCTTTCTCTTCATAAGATATGCCAAGTTCTAAATACCAGCGATTCATAGGTTCATCGGATAACTGAAACTCTCCATCTTTTTCATAAAACTGATACAAGTACAGCTCAGAGATATGATTAAAACTATAAAACCTTCCATCTTGATATTTTTTTTCTAACTCTTCCAAGTGTTCTTTTAACTGCTTCACTGCAACTCCCTCCATACTCCTCACTGCCATAACCAACATGTATAAAATATCCAAGTAACGGAAAATTTAAATTATCAATATCAGACATGTTTACGTAAAATTCCATTTTGCGTCAAACTAATGCACGATACACACTTTTTAGTTTGACACGATTGTAAGCTCCTGTCAAGAAGTCCAGCTGGCTATTTTTCTAGCATATTCTTTTTTCTATTTTCCTCTTTTTTATTATTTGCCTGCTGCACTAATCTTTTTACCACTTTATTCCTTTGCATCTTCCTTGTTCTCTTCTTTCCTCTCTATTGTCAATGTCTCTCCGAATAATTCCTTCTTTTTTTTCCGAATCATATGAATACCAGCTAAAACAATCAGAGCTCCAAATAGGAATCTTGTAGCCGCCTCTTCTATATACCAGAAATATCCATACCTGTCACCTAAAAAAATGAAGCATGCTTTCCAGACAACATATCCACCTAGTACAATTACCAAAGCTGCCACAATGATTGTGTTTGACTTAATGTAATTTGCTACTTTAGAAAAAACAACCTGATTTGTGCCAAACATATATTCATCCTCTACCTGCTCTATCTCTTCCTGTGTCAAAGCTAAAAGATTCAGAGCATGGAAGAAGCTATAAAACCAGACAACTATCCCTATAAATGATAATGCACCTATATTTAACAGGGATGTTACAAAACATACCATTCCAAATATACTCATTAAACTTAATCCCATTTTCATAAATCCCATGTACATTTCTAACGCACCTGGGATAAACGAAAAGAAAAAGGACCAGAATTTATTCTTCTTCATTTTTTTCATATTTTTGCTCCTCCTTTATTAAAACCAGATTAGATAACTGCGTCAGACTCTCCGCTATATTTGAAGACATTTGCCTTAACTTACATGCTACGGCATTCGCATGGCAACTAACACTTTCTACACTTTGTGGCTTCTTCCTAAGCTCCACTGGCACAAAAATCAGTACAAGAATAGCCGCTGCAGTTGCAAGGGCCACCTGAAAGGAATACCTGAAAAAGTATCTTTTAAGGGCGCGTTCTCTATCTTTGTCACTTTTTACTCTCACCTTATGAAGAATTTCCTGCTTTAAATAAAACGGTGCCTGAACCATATGTTTCTCCTCAACATCTGCTATCAGCTGCATCAAATCTTCCTCATTTAAATATCGTTTATCTTTCATAAATTGTCACGCTCCTCTCGAAACACCTTTCTCAACATACTTCTAGCACGGTAGATCTGTGTCTGAATGGTCTTTACATTTTTCTCTTTCATATTTGCAATTTCTTGCACCTTTTTTTCTTCATAAAAATACATTCTTGCAATCTCATCATAGGGCGGCTTTAGTCGTTTACATTCCTGTAAAAAACGATTGCAGGCCTCCTTTTCTATGTATGACGTTTCAGGTGTATCCGTCCTAGTTTCCTCTAATGCCACATCTTCACATAGTATATTCCGCCTGCTAGCCTGCTTTTGATAATCAATACACTTATTGCTAGCGATTCTGCATATCCAGGCCTTTTCATTCCCTCCTTGAAACGATTCTGCATGTTCAAAGGCAGATAAAAATGTCTCCTGCGTTAAGTCCTCTGCTATAAAGTAATCATTTGTAAGCTTATAACAAATTGAAAAGATTAGATTCTGATAATTATCTATCAGTTCTTCTAGATACTTTTCAGATTTAATTTTACCCACCTCCTAATGTCAATTGAATGCACTCATATATTATAACGAACTACCATTCCATTTTTCTTCAGCTTTTTATAAAAACTTATAGCATTTCGAGGCTTTTTTATAAAAAACGAAGTACAGCAGAATCTTTACAACGAAAAAAGGAAAGTATCGGATTATGAATACTCTCCTTTTTTCTTGCCTGACAGGAAGCTAATGTTCTTTAAATCAGCTTACCAAATTCCTGCATTGGCATTGGTTTATAAAAATAATACCCCTGTGCGAAGTCACAATTCTCATTGGTTATGTATTTTACCTGTTCCAGCGTCTCAATTCCCTCACAAACAATAGAAAAATCAAGACTTTTTGTCAAGTTTACAATAGCCGATATGATGGTTCTGTTTCGTTCATCCAAAGGTGTGTTCATAAAAAATTTCCCATCAATTTTTATAATGTCCAATGGAAGATTTGACATGATATTCAATGTTGAATATCCCGTTCCAAAATCATCCATAGAAATCTGAAAGCCCATCTCCCGTATTTTGGATATCATGCTAATCATACGATCTACTTTATCAAAAAATACACTCTCTGTCACTTCCACCTCAATCAGCTTATGAGGAAGTCCATAAGAATCTACAAGGGATTCAAAAAATGCTGGGAATTCATCATCTAACAAATGCAGCCTGGACACATTAATTGAAATGACAGGTACTGTTTTCCCTTCATCCAGCCACTCTCTCATCTGCTTGAATAAAACATTGTAAACTTCATGATCAATTTCAATGACCATTCCATTTTTTTCTGCAAGAGGAATAAATCTTCCTGGCGGAACTACCGAACCATCTGGCTTCACCCAGCGGACCAGTGCTTCTCCTCCTCCAATTTTTTTCGTATCCAAAGAGACCTTAGGCTGAATATACACCTGAAACTGGCCAGTTTTCAATGCCTCGATTATATCACGTTCTAACTGGATTTCTTCCATCTCCTGACGTTCATATTCTTTCGTATAAATAAAGAACGTATGATCCCCATTAAACATCTGATATGCTTTTTTTCTAGCTTTATTCGCTTTATCAAGAATAGCACTTAAAGAGTAATCTTCTGCCGTAACCTCATACATTCCACAGATGCAATACATATTCATGGCAGGATAGATGGTACGAAGGAAAATTTCTGTTGTCCTGCACATCAGATACGTCCGCTCCTTCAGATGATACAGATCTTTGCTCTCAACCATTATGATAAAGTCATCCCCCTTGATCCTGCAGATCAGCTCCTGCTCAGATAATACATCTATAAACCGGTTGGCAAGCAGTTTAATAACCATATCCCCAATTTCAAACCCAAACTCATCATTTATTCTCGCAAAATCCTTAATGCCAAAATACAGCATGGAATAGCTTCTCTCTGTATTCGATAATTTTTTTATAGCTTCCGCATAAAACTTATCATAAGATAACGTTCCTGTCAGCTGATCCGTCGAACGGACACGTTCTAAAAATGCTGTTACGTCTGTCCAGCAAAGCAGATACTGCCTATTCCTGTTTTCCTTATTTACAACCGACACACTAACCGTAAACCATGTATCAAATTCTTCACTATACAATTCCGTAGCAAAATGCTGTTTATCTGCTGCCAGACCTGCAATTGGACAATTAGAACATGGCTGTTTCTGATTCATGACTGCTTCATAGCATTTCTTTCCAACTGCAATACTTGGAAACAGTTCATTCGCATAACGGCTTACATATCGCAATTCATAAGAATCAGAGTCAATTACATAAAAAGTAAGTTTTTGACTGTCCAGAGCATATCCTGTATAAAGCAATTCATCCGCCACTTCTGTTTTTGTATTTAACTTTAAGAGATAACTGGATATCATTTTAGAAATACACGACAATGTAGATATCTGGCTTGGAGTCCAGCATCCTTCTCTAGAAGATATTTCTTCCTCACTTTCTGTGTTCTCATCCAATAACTTTTCAAATGTAATTACACCAAGCAGTTCTTCTCCATCTAAAATAGGATATTGAACAAACTGTCTTCTTTCTATCTCTTCGCCTTGCAGATTCTCCTTATCTTTTTCATTTAATTTATTACTTACATAGAACTTTGCACTATAAAACCGTTCTTCAACATTTCTCCAGCTATTAGTAAAATACCCCTCTATTCTCTGTTTAGGAGTATTTATATTTTCTTCTTTTGTCCATAACTTTGTAACTTTAGCTTTTTTATTGGCATATTCCACAATGGAAACCCGAAATAAATCATAATAAATTCCAACTTCCATCATAATATTGTAAATAGCTTCACCAATGTCATCTGCTGTACTAATTGTTTCGAAAGAATAATCGAATAATTTTGTCTCTACATCTTCCATGTTCTTAAAAATGATTTCATTCATTGCTTCTGGTCTTTCACCATTAGAATTTCGCATTTTATATTTACATTTCTTGTCGTACGCACAAAATCCATTTTTCCCTTTCTGCTTCACCCGGTACAATGCCAGATCTGCACTTCGGAACAGTGCATCATAGCTTTGCGCATCCCTCGGAAAAACAGACATTCCCACACTTAACGTAATCGTCTGGTGATTTTCCAGATATATCTTGCTTCCATTGGTTATGATCTTCTGTGCAATTCTTCTGCCTTCCGCATAAGATTTAATATTCGGAACAAAAACAAGAAATTCATCTCCACCAATACGTCCAACTATATCATTCGTTGTAAATGCCCCAAGAATCCTGTTGGCAAACTGCACCAGAAGGTTGTCCCCACACAAATGCCCCCATGTATCATTTACCTGTTTAAAATTATCTATGTCTATTAAATAAAATCCATGCATTATATTTTCACCATCATACCGGTTTAAATACTCTTCAATTAATGCTCTGGTATGTACCTTATTATTCAGTTTCGTCAAGCTGTCCAGATTTGCTTTCCTCTCCAGATCCTCTTTTTCTTTCTTTTCCTTTGTTACATCAATCGTCTTTCCAACAACTTTAATAGGCTTACCATATTCATCATAATAGGTAGAACCAGTATAACGTAACCAGGTAAATGTTGCATCATCTGTTACCGCCCGCAAATCATACTGGAAGTTTGGTACCCCATTATCCATACTGTTGCAGTATGCCTTAAACACATCTACATCTTCTGGATGAATGATTCCCCATCCCAAAACGGTATCCCTGTAATTTGGTATATCTAAATTATTATGTTCCCATATACCATGCAGTTTCTTACTCTGGTTTAAACATTTTGTTTCAATGTCATATTCCCATAATCCACAATCTGTGCAATCAGCCAAAATTGAATATTTAATTTTACTTAGGTCAAGTTCATGTTCTAACTCCTGAATTCGCTTCTGCAAACGTAATTCTTTTTCCGAATCTCGCATCTTCTATTCCCCCTACGTAAATATTGGCATGCTTTTATCTATATAGATTTTATTATACGATAAAATTTGAACAAATGAAACAACTTTATATCAATTCATTAAACATATTTGTACGATTTATACATTTGGCAGCTTGAGATCTCATAAGGCTGACAAATAATTTCATTGTCAGCCTTATTTTTACTTTTATTGTTTTAACATTTTTTTTATAACTTCTTTATTGCAGAATCCTACAGACTGCTCTTTTACAATTCCATCCTTTAAATAAATCAATGTGGGAAGGCTCATAATCTGAAACGCCTCAGCCAATTCTGGCTCTGATTCCACATTTATGCGGCACACTTTCAATCCATTGTGCTCCTTGCTGATTTCCTGTATAATAGGAGCCAGCATTTTACAAGGCATACACCAATTCGCAAAAAAATCAATTAACACTGGTGTAGAAGAACCTAAAACTTCCTTTTCAAAATTCGTTTTCTTAACATCTATTATCGCCATCTGAATCGCCTCCTATACAGTATATGGAGTTATCCTCATGTAGCGACAGTTTTTCATTGGGAATCTAGGAAAAAATCTTCCCGTTATGATAGGATTCATCCCCCAGCTCTTCAAGAAGTTTACTTCTCATCCTTCGTTTATCACCTGTTTTTTCAAGGTACTCTGTAAAGTACAGCATTATGTTCTCACATGATTTCAATCCCTTTTTATAATACTGCGAAAACACATACCAGTCTTCTACTGTATAAGCATAGGTATTATTATTGATAAATAAAGGAGCCGTCTCGTTGTAACCGGTAAACCATTTCTCTAGTCTGGTCCAGATCCTTTCTTTCCTGCCTTTTTTATCTTCTAAAGCCCAAATAACAGCTCTCACAAACCATAAAATTCTTTGAATCCGCAACTTCGACTGCTTCACACCAATATAGGTAGTATTGTATGCATCCGCTAATAAGGTGGCAATTACATTACGTTCTTCTTTATTTATCTTTATCAGGCTTCTTTGATCCAGTTCTGTAGGAAGCCTATGAAGACGTTCATAGCAGCAATACACTTCCATAGCCCCCTCTAATGCAAAATGTTTCTCATTTCGAATATGAGGATTGGCCCAAGCAGACTCTTCGTATACAAATGGATGGCAATGCACATCTGACTGGTAATGACATATAAATCCAGCAATATATGCATATGCAATCCTTTGTTTTTTCTTGGGCATAATCTCCGCACGTTTCAGCATATGTTCAAAAAAACGCTGTGTAAAGTTCTCATGCAGCAAATTCCCTGGCTTTTTTTCTTTCCTCCTTATATCTGGAAAATAATAAAAAAATATATCTGGTCCAATTGCACCAAGTGCATATGCTTTCCGATGTTCCTTTATAATAGATTTCAGAAAATTATTCTTTAACTTTTTATAATTATCCACACAAAATGCGTAATGAGTAAAAAAAGCGGGCATAAACAAACCTCCTAGTATAATAATGATGTAGTCAATTAAGACTACTTAGTTAATAAGTTTCTATAAATCTGATAACGGAAGAAGGTGTTCTCCCTTCATCAGATGTTATCATAAATAATTATCATGTCTGACGGTTCCTGATAGACACCAGATAAAACATAAGGTATTATCTCTTAGGATAGGACAAATAATGTTTTCCTCCTTGGGATGCTGAAATATCAGCGGATACCTACAATTAAGTCAATTAGTCCATTCGACAGGATTTTATGTTTTAGCTAGTTGGGAGCCAAAAGGCAATACCCGAATAACGCGCTAGGTTGTGTACCTGCCAGATTGGAAATGGATTCCTGTCAGAAAGGAGCTCTTGCTCATGTCAAATAATGTTATTTTTAATCTTGATGAATTATTTATCTCTGTTGGTATTGATGTTGGTGCTGACTTCTCCTGGATGTCTATTGCACTTCCAAACCAGCAATT
>NZ_FOHN01000007.1 GCF_900111595.1 [Clostridium] polysaccharolyticum
GGACAGATGTTAAACTTACGTAACAGCCATCTAGTTCCAAAGATTTCATGATAGGATTGGATGAATCGATAAGCCTCTAATCGATCTCCTTCGCAAAAAATGCCATAATCAGCTTGCTGATTTTCGTTTTTTAAAAACTCATTTTCCTTGCGTGCTTCAGCAAGTTCCTTTCGGAGTTTTAATATTTCCTGCATGGAATCGTATTCTTCTTTGGCTTGGCTATTATTTTGGCATTCTTTGCGAAACTGATTGACCCAGTTAGATACACTGGCAGTTGATACTCCGTATTCTTCTGAAAGGCTTTTGATGGTTCTTCCCTGCTCTAGATGAAGGCGGACAATTTGCTTTTTTGTTTCTGGTTCATAATTTTTTCTCATAATTGTATCCTCTCTTCCTTTATAAGATTATATCTTATTAGGTAGAGGTGTTACAACTTTAGTTTACCACAACATATTATCCTTCTTTCGTTTTAAGATTGTGTAGAGTTTAACTAGTACTGTAACCTTTTTTGCAGCTTATCATTTATTATTGTACTAGAATTTGAAATAGATGAAAAAAATTTATTTTATTGTAATATAAAGCTATATTTTCATTACAAGCTGTTTCAATACGGTAAGTTGCTTTACATTATCTGCCATTCTACCATATCTTTGGTTCCTGTTCAAGTAAAATGATTCATGCACAGCATTGAAAGGTGGCATTCCACACATATGAAATTTTTATCACGAATAATAAAAAACAGATAAATTACAACAGAAGGCATTTATGATAAAATCACACTTAAATCATATCATGCGATATCATATAGGAAAAATATGATATACTGGTGTTTCTTTTTTTCTAGCAGAAACGTCAGAAAAAAATTAATGATTTACAAGAAAGAACGATTGGATGAAGGAGCGTGATTGATAAATGTCAATTAATCTGGGTATGAGTTCTGTGGAGAACCGGGAAATGCGTCTGGGGACTATCATAGGATGGGATGGCAAAGCTTCAAGCCTTGTTGAAGAATCAAATTATGTAGAACGAAGTCAGACTAAACAAGGAAAAAAAACGGATGGCAGCTGTGGAACAAAAAGTTATTGTAAGCTGTGTGAGCTTAATTCACCTTTAAACCAGCAGACTATGTGTGCCAATGCGATTGTGGAATGCCAGATTGGGAATATAACGGACTGTATCCTTATACAGCATGCACCAATTGGATGTTCAGCAGATAATCCATGGTTTAACCTTGCATTTAACATGGGGCTGGAAAGAAGAAATAAACCAGCACAGAATCTTAAAATTTATAGTACCAATTTATTGGAAAGTGATATGGTCTTTGGGGCAAGCAATAAGCTTCGCCAGACATGTAAGGATGCTTTTGAACGTGAGCATCCAAGGGCTATTTTTATCTCTATGGCTTGTGCTACTGCAATTATTGGTGAGGACATTGATGATATTGCAGAACAGATGGAAGGGGAACTTGGTATTCCAGTAATTCCATTGCATTGTGAAGGCTTCCGATCGAAACACTGGAGCACTGGATTTGATATCTCGCAACATGGTGTACTTCGCCAGATTGTCAAGAAAAAGCCACAAAAGCAGAAAGATTTAATTAATATCATTGCCTTGTGGGGGACAGACTATTTTACACCACTTTTGAAGCCAATGGGACTGCGTGTAAACTATATGATTGATATGGCCAGCTATGATGAATTAGCACAGGCTAGTGAAGCTGTGGCAACCGCTACATTTTGTAATACATTGGGTTCTTATATGGCAACAGGACTTGAGGAACATTTTGGCGTGCCACAAGTAGATGCACCACAGCCATACGGATTTCGTGGAACGGATGAGTGGCTTCGTGCAATTGCCAGAATCGTTGGAAAAGAAGAAGAAACGGAACAATACATACAGGCGGAACATGCCCGTATACTTCCAAAAGTACAGGAACTTAGAGAAAAAATGAAAGGCATCCGTGGTTTTGTTATGACTGGATCTGCTTATGCACATGGACTGATTACTGTACTTAAGGAACTGGGGATTGAAGTGGAGGGTTCTATTATTTTCCATCACGATCCTGTGTATGATGGTGCAGGAGAGAATCAGAATACATTGAAGGAACTGGTTGATCATTATGGAGATGTAAAATATTATACCGTTAGCAAGACGGAAGCTTATCAGCTTACGAATCTTTTTAACCGTATCCAAAAGCCTGATTTTGTTATTATCCGTCATCAGGGATTAGCACCAGAAGCAGCCAAACTTGGTATTCCAGCATTAGCAATGGGAGATGAGCATATTCCAGTTGGTTATGATGGAATGGTTCGTACAGGAGAGATCCTTTTAAATATCATAGCAAGAAAGAAATTCAATAAGGTTCTGCAAAAACATGTGTCAGTACCTTATTCAGACTGGTGGGTTCGTCAGGAAGATCCATTTCTGCTTGCACATGATAAAGAAATACTGGATAAGATTGTTCCAGTCAAAACGGAATCATTTTTAGAAGAGGAGGACGAATATTAATGGCAAAATCAAAAGGAGGAACCATCGTTCATGCTCATTATGCTTGTGCAGTCGGTGCAGCATATACGGTTGCAGCAATTAAAGGAGGAGTGCCGATTGCAAATTGTGGACCAGGATGTATGTACAAGCAATTTTTCTTTATGAGCTTTGATAATGGATTTCAGGGAGTATCAGGTGCAGGAGGCGGTAATGTTCCAAGTGCAAATGTAGGGGAAAATGATATTGTCTTTGGAGGTACGAAAAAACTGGATGCGCTAGTGCAGTCTTCCCTTGCTGTATTAAAAGGAGATTTATACGTTGTCTTGACAGGCTGTTCAGGAGAACTGATTGGTGATGATGTTGGATCGGTTGTGCGAAAATACCAGAAAAGTGGCTATCCAGTTGTTTTTGCCGATACAGGCGCATACAATGGACCAAAAGAGAAAGGCCTTATTAACTTGTGGTTTGAAACTCCATACTTTAATATGAACTGGCGTGGTGATTATCTGGAGATTGTTAGAATTCTGAGAGGGGCGGGCTTTAAAGTAAATGTGCTTTTTGGACCAGAAAGCGGTGGGGCTAAGGAATGGAAAGAGATTCCCAAAGCACAGTTTAATCTGGTATTATCTACATGGAATGGATTAAAAATCGCAAAACATCTCGAGAAAAAATATGGCCAGCCTTATATTCATGTTCCAGTGATTCCGATTGGGGAAGAAGATACCACCGCATTTATCCGAAAACTTGTGGAATATGCAGGGATTGACAAGACACAGTCAGAGGAATTCATTAGCCAGGAATCCGGAATTTATTATTATTTCCTAGAACACTTTTCGGATTTTTTCTCAGAGTACTGGTATGGACTTCCAGCAAAGTTTGCCACAATTGGGAATAGTTCTGATAATATTGCGTTGACGAAGTTTCTTGCAGATCAGATAGGACTGATACCAGTAAAACAAATTATTACAGATAATCCACCGGAAAAGTACCGTGACCAGATACGAGAATTGTATCGTAATCTTTCGGAAGAGGTATCTGTGGAGGTAGAATTCCTTGAAGATGGATATCTTGTGGAACAATCTCTTAGCAAGGCGGATTTTGGCAGTGGAAAACCACTTGTGCTGGGAAGTACATGGGAAAGTGATGCTGCACGTGAACGGGATGCATTGCTGATAGAAGTCAGCGTCCCTGCCACAGAAACGTTAGTGGTGAATCGCAGTTACATTGGGTATCGAGGTGCTTTAACACTATTAGAACGAATTTATTCAGCGGCAGTTGGTGGAAAATAAGGTGGTGGATTGATGGAACATAATCAAGTGTACCGTTTTCGAGTTGCACTTGCAAGCAGTGATGGACAAACTATTGACTGCCATTTTGGCAATACAGAAAACTTTTATATTTATGAGATTGATCAGAATGAAACTTGGAAACAGATTGCAATTAGAGAAAACAGTAATCTAAAGAACGATACTTCTTCAACAGCAAATCAGGGGAAAACCTGTGGCGGGGGAGGCTGTAGTGGCCCTGGAGGAAAGTGTCATGGTTCTTTGGAAAATGTAAGCTTTCTTTCGGACTGCAGCTATCTGCTTGCTTCCAAGGTTGGAATGAAAAGTTCAAAACTTTTGTATCGAGAGGATATCGCTGTTCTAGAGGTAACCTTGCCGATTGAAGAAGCATTTCCAAAGTTAATTGCTTATGAAAAAAGAAGAAGTAAAAACTGGACGATAAAGAATAAGAAAATTGGATAATTAGCAAAAGGATTAAAAAGGAACAAAGACTTAAGCAGAGAATGGTCTTTGTTCCTTTTTGGCCTTTTTCTAGTACTGTCAGGAAGAACATTAAACGAAAAAATGAGAAAAACGGGTTTGGTGTTTTGTAATTATGTGTTGAAAAGCAGCAGGAATTTTGGTAGAATGTAAAAAGAAATTGTTGGAAGATACAATGGTTTACAAAACTGAATTATGAAGAATATTCCATTTTTGCTCCGCATAAGATTCTATATGGGTTTGAGGAGATTTTAGGGGGATAAAATGGTTTAGGAAACTGAAAAAAGGTTTTGCTCCGCAAACTGTGTTTTTAGCCCAGTAATAACAAGGGTTTCAGAAGACGGGGTTAAGTAATGCAAAGCCCCGTAAGGGGACGGAAACAAAAACAGAACGACATAAAAAGTCCTCACTTTGTTCGTTAAGTAATGCAAAGCCCCGTAAGGGGACGGAAACTAGAGACAACCTCCTTTCCTAATAATGTTTTTTTTAAGTTAAGTAATGCAAAGCCCCGTAAGGGGACGGAAACCATTGTATTCCTCTGCAGGTATTTCAGCTAAATAAGTTAAGTAATGCAAAGCCCCGTAAGGGGACGGAAACAATATTTTCTCCTATTGATTCAATACAACGTATTCTGTTAAGTAATGCAAAGCCCCGTAAGGGGACGGAAACTGAGGTAGCCACCCTCGAAAATAAAGCTATAAGTTTGTTAAGTAATGCAAAGCCCCGTAAGGGGACGGAAACCCATCCCTCTATTGAGGTAATACTAATTAACTATTTTAAGTTAAGTAATGCAAAGCCCCGTAAGGGGACGGAAACTCTTCCATGCCTTCATAGTAAGGCTTAACAGTATCGTTAAGTAATGCAAAGCCCCGTAAGGGGACGGAAACCATATCTGGACATGCTGGACAATGTTTGATTTCCAAGTTAAGTAATGCAAAGCCCCGTAAGGGGACGGAAACTTCTATATCCGTATGCCATATATACTACCTCTTTTCTTTAGTTAAGTAATGCAAAGCCCCGTAAGGGGACGGAAACCTTGTCTTCAATATATTCAATCCATGCGTCTCTCAGTTAAGTAATGCAAAGCCCCGTAAGGGGACGGAAACTCTTCTAAAATAAATACATTAATTTCTTCTCCTTTAAGTTAAGTAATGCAAAGCCCCGTAAGGGGACGGAAACTTAAAAGTACATCTTGGACTGGTGCAAGAATACTAGGTTAAGTAATGCAAAGCCCCGTAAGGGGACGGAAACAAGATTCGGATGGGGGTACGAAACAGCAGGATGAGTTAAGTAATGCAAAGCCCCGTAAGGGGACGGAAACTATGCACATCTTTTGCCAGCAGGGATAGAATATGTTAGGTTAAGTAATGCAAAGCCCCGTAAGGGGACGGAAACTCGTAATTGTTAGCATTAAAAATAGTTCGTTCTTTATGTTAAGTAATGCAAAGCCCCGTAAGGGGACGGAAATATACCAAATTGTTCAATGACATGTCCGCAATATTCAGCAGTTAATTAATACAGATCCCCGTAAGGGGATGGAAATGTGATAAAATGTTGAAGTAAAAGGCGGGGTTATGAAATGTGTCAGCCGTGGCGGCTATAATTGGAGAAAGTTGTAGAACAGTGGGATTTCACATTTATAACGATTGAGTAGAAGGTATATATGTAGGTAAGTTTAAACTGCATATTATCAAAGGATGCATCATGTTGGCTATAATCCACAATGTATTAATGGTTTCATCAGGATTATGAGTGTTACAGCAATATAGTTGTTGTTATGGTCATGATAGGCATCAATATTTGAAAAAGAGAATTGTTGTGAAACATGGTTATATATAAACTTTATTATGAAGAATATTCCGTTTTTTGCTATATGTAAAATTACATATAGGTTTAAAAATGTTTTAGAAAGCTGGAAATGGATTTTACTTCGTAAATCGTATTTTGATCTGGTAATAGCAAGGTTCTCAATAATATAGATCCCCGTAAGGGGACTGAAATGATTATTGTAGTTACTATTATTATAATAATCATTAATGCATTTTGTATGGCCTCGTAAGGGGACGGAAATGCGATAAAAAAATAAAAGTACTGTCACTGATAAAAATTTTTAGTGGCAGTACTTTTTTGCTTGACATATTCCTGAATTCAGAATATACTAACTGTATTAATATAAATAGTACACCTAGTACACATAGTACGGTGTGAAAGGAGAAGGCATGATTCATATTGATTATAAGGATTCACGTCCTTTATATGAACAGATTAGCAGCAAGCTAAGTGTTTTGATTTTGCATGGAGTGTTTGAACCAGACAGTCAGCTGCCATCCGTCCGGAATCTGGCGGTAGAACTTGCAATTAATCCCAATACCATACAGAAGGCATACGCAGACTTAGAACGGAAAGGATATATTTATTCTGTAAAAGGAAAAGGAAACTTTGTATCAGATACGTCGAAAATTCAGGAGGAAAAGAAGATGGAGTTAATCGAAAAGTTTAAAGCCCTTGTAAAAGAAGCCAGTGAGTTAGGCGTAGGCATTGAAGACATTAAGCAAGTATTGGAACAGTATTATCCAATAGCAAATAGTTAAAAGGGAAACAAAGTAATTTCAATAGGAGAGTGGAAAGATGATTAACATAAATGGAGTATCGAAAACATTTGATGATATATGTGCTATAAAGCATGTAACATTAAACATTCAAGAAGGCATGGTTTTCGGGCTGATTGGTACCAATGGAGCCGGAAAAAGTACACTTCTTAGGATGCTTAGTGGAGTATTTAAACCTGATGAAGGAACGATTTTAGTAGATGGTGAGCCAGTGTATGACAATGTGAAGGTAAAAAGTGAAATCTTTTATCTTTCAGACGAACAGTACTTTTTTCCAGAAGCAGCTCCAGCCACTATGGCAGAATATTACAATGGCATTTATCCAAAGTATGATTTAGAACGTTTTTATGCCTTATTAGAAAAGTTCAGACTAGACAGAAAACGCAAAATGAAAACATTTTCAAAGGGAATGAAAAGACAGGTTGCATTTTTGCTTGGAATCTGTGCCAATACAAAATATTTATTATGTGATGAAACCTTTGATGGACTGGATCCTTTAATGAGACAAGGAATGAAAAGCCTGTTTGCCAAAGAAGTGGCAGAACGTGATTTTACACCAGTTATTGCTTCGCATAACTTAAGGGAATTAGAAGATATCTGTGACAGCATTGGACTTTTGCATCAAGGTGGAGTGCTTCTTTCCGAAGATATCGTGGCACTGAAATTAGACCTTCATAAAGTGCAGTTTGTGTTGCCGGATGGAAAGACAGCGAAAGAAATATTAGAAGGATTCCAGATAGTTTCATGTGGAAGACAGGGAAAATTAGTGACCGCAACTGTCCGTGGAGATGAGGTAAGAATTGTAGAACGTATGAAGAAAGAAGCTTCGGTATTCTATGAAGTACTGCCTCTTAGTCTGGAAGAGATCTTTATAAGTGAAACGGAGGCTGTAGGTTATGACCTTAAAGACATCATATAAAAACCTGTATCGTTTAGAAGCTAAGAGAAATCTGTTTTTGACCTGTTTTAGCGGGTTTGCCATTTTCTTAGCATTGCCCTTTTATTTCATGCAGCAGATTGTTACATTTGGTTCTGATTATGGCGTGGCATTCCGGTATGCTAGCAAGGACCTGCTAGTTCAGCGTGTGGTAAGTTTAAGAAACCTTACTTATGGAAATCTGTTTTTTTTAGCGGTTCTCATTGGGCTGGCATTTTTAAATGGAATTGTACGGTATTCTTATCTTAGTGACAAATCAAAACAGGATTTCTATTTCGCAATGCCAGTGAAAAAGTCAGATTTCTTTTGGCTAGGATATAAGCAGGGGATTGGAAACATAGTATTGCCATTGTGCATTAATCTTGCGCTTATGTTCCTGCTGGCAGGAGCAAATGGCTGTCTTACGATAGGGTTTACTGTGGTATTGCTTTATGTATCTTTAGTAGGATATCTGACATACTGTGCTTGTTTCGCTGTGACATTGCTTGCTTGCGTCTTAACAGGAAGAATGGTTTTTCACATGTTAGGTACCTTGACTTTATTGGCATATGCACCAGTAGTCTATATCATATTAGAATATCTAGTAGATGGCAGAATGTACTATCTTAATACAATCATGAAATACATTTATCTGCTATCGCCTGTAAGTGCTGGGATATGGTTCTTTGGCCAGGCTGGAAATGCCAGCATGGGAGCAGTACCAGAAGATATTGCTTTGGTATATAAAGGGGGAAAAAGTGTCGTTGCTTTACTGGTAATTGCACTAGTGACATTGGCAGCAGCTAGAGTCCTGTATGGGAAAAGAAATGCAAGTGACACAGGAAAAACCATAGTGTTTAAACATGCGAAAAAAGTAATTAAGGGATTTCTGGCTGTGCTCTTTACATTAATAGGTGCTGTGATTGTATCCTCTATGTATGATATGAATTCTATGACGTATAAAATCACTGGTGCAGTATTCGGTTTTTTGCTGGGAAGCTATCTTGTAGATATCCTGCTGGAATTGAACTGGAAAGGAAATATACGAAACTGGAAAGAACAGATGGTTTATCTGGGAATTAGTGCAGCTGCATTTGTATCCGTAATCGGATTTCAAAATCATTATCGTTATAATGGGTTTGATAAGATTGGAGAGGAGTATACAAAAGAACAGGCCCAGAACGATAAGTGTGTAGTGATGAATGAGGATAAATGCTATGAAGCCAGCGAAACTTTTGAGGATTGTATCAGAGATATCAGGGTGTATAAAGAAGTAGCAGGAGTAGAAAGTTTAGATCGCTTTATAGAGGATATTGCGTTAGGAAAAGAGTCAAAAGTGCGTTTGGCGGATTATTGGGCAGCAGACTACAGTACTCTATCGGATTATCTGTATGAAGATGGAGAGATAAAGCGGTATGACAATTATAATCTATATGGAGTAGCTTGCAATTATAAATATATGGTACGTCTTACAGGAAAATTTGATCCAAAGGATACCAAGAGGGTGTACTATGTCCTGACTAGCAAAAAGGACTATTCTTTTGAAGATTTCAGGAAGTATGTAATAGACTGGAATGTGGATTATAATGAAGCAGATTGTGTGCTGGCTTATGATATAGAAGAAGGAAAGGGGGAAGACGAATGAATCTTAGGATGTCTTTAAAAAACTTATATCGAAGAGATTCCAGGCGAAATATCTGGTTAGCAGTAATAGGACTCCTTGAATATTTATTCGCATTGCCATTTTGTTTTTCTGGCAAGATTGTGAATTTTAAAGAGTGGTCTAAGATTCCCTTTAAAGAGGCAAGGGGAGACCTTCTGATTAGCCGTGATGGCGAGCTGATTTCGCTGTTTTATGATAATAAAATGTTATGTATTGTTCTTTGTGGCTTAGCTGTTTTAAATGGAATTATTCTGTTTTCCTATCTTTCTTCAAGAAAGAAACTGGATTTCTATTTTAGCCAGCCATTTCAGAAGAGAGAATTATTCTGGGTAAGTTATATACAAGGTGCAGTAAATGGAATAGTTCCTTATTTAATTAGCTTGCTGGCTGTATTAGTTATGGCTGGTGTAAATAACTGTTTTTCAGGAACACTGGTGCTGGTAGTGTTACAGACATTTTTGGTGAATGTGTTATTTTATCTTGCTGTTTATGCCTTCACGATTCTGGCGTGCTGTCTGACTGGAAAGTTTGTTTTCTCCATATTAGGTGCAGGAACTTTATTGATGTATTTTCCATGTTTATTAGAGTGTGTCAGAAATATTTTCAATGGGGAAGCAGTCTCGGCAGTTGATTTATGGGATAAGTATGTTATGATATCCCCAGTGGAAATTTACGGAAGGATATATAATTCACAAAAATATATCGTGTATAGCCATGAACGACTTAGTACTGCTCTATGCGATATGAGTGATATCCTTTACCTGATTGTATTGCTTGTAATAAGTACATTTGCCGCAAGGCTGCTTTATGCAAGGAGAAATAGCGAAGCAGCAGGAAAGACCATTGCATTTCCAATTGCCAAAGTTATCATAAAAGCATTACTGGTTATTTTTATTACATTGTTTGTAGCGACATCATTTGAATCTGTATTTAATGAAGATACGGTTTTCTTTAAGGGAATTGGTTTGGTTATCGGAGCTATGTCTGGTCTTTATATTGTGGATTCTTTAATTGAATTGAACTGGACAGCATGTTTCAAAAAAGGCTGGAATCAGTTTGCTTATGCAGCGGCTGCACTGGCAGTGGCAGGCTCTGTTTATGTTTACAGCTATTCTGTACGTTACAATGGTTTGGATTCTGTGCCAAAATACTACTCGGTGGAACAGGCAAAGAAGGATGGATGTGTCATATTAGATTCTGGAAAACTGGTGTATGGAGAAGACAAGTGGAAACAGTTTATGGAGGATGTGCACAGCAAGAAGGATTCCATGGTTCGGGTAATGGATGGCGGTTATGGGGAAAATGCTTTTGCTGATTATGTTTATAAAGATGGTTTCGTTCATGAATATACGAAATATAATTTATTTAGTTCAGGAAGAAGGCTGCCATATCTTTTAGCAGTGGATGGCTTAAATAGCATGGAGGAAGAAAAAACAGAGTATACGGCTTATGTACTTACGGATAAAGAAGATCTTACATTGGAAGATTATCGGAATTGGGAAATGGAAGGAAGCAAGTCGAATTTTGTAATCAGAGAATTATTTATAAAAGAAATGAAATAAAGCTATATTGTATGGCAAAAACCAAGAGGGCATGGCAGGCTCTCTTGGCTTTTTGCATTATTCAATGACTTGACATACAGATTCGTTGATAATATAATCCATTTATGAAGAATTATTTACGTATAATAAAATAAGGAACGAAAAGAAAAAAGACACCCAAGAAAAACTTGTTTTACAAAATATTCAAAAAGAGGGGGGATTATCAGAGTATTTGATAAACTATATTTTGTAAAAATTAAAGGAGAATGAAAATGTTTCATACTGAGCAAGATGTATTTAGAAGAAAGAACTGGCTCTTTTTACTGAGCTGGGGGATTGTCATTGCTACTTTAGAGCTGGCATTTATCGTAGAATATTTCACAGGCAAACAGGATCTGGCATATGTATCTGTTTTATCTCTAATCGCCATTATTCCGTACATACTAGCACATGTTTACTATAAAAAAACCGATGGACTTGGAAGGAAAATTGCAGATTTTGGAATTATTGCTTACTGTGTATTTGTGTGTGTGACTTTTATTCATGCATTTTCCATATCGAATGTACTGTTTTTTGTTCCATTTGTAATATGTTTACAGATTTATTCTAATCAGAAACTGAACTTAAGATTTACATCCATTGCATTTTTCGAAGTTATTGCTGTAATTGTTTACTGGTATACAATAAAAGGCTGGAATTCCAGTGTCTATGTGGCCGTTTATGAAACAGTCATAGCTGTATATGCACTGCTTATTCTGTTTTCAAACATTTCCAGTAAGATCATGAGCCAGACCAATGCGTGGAGACTGGGAAAGATAGAAGATCAGGCTGCCAACGCAGAACAGAAGACCAGTACCATTGTTGAGGCTTCTAATGAAGTAGCGCTGCAGATTCAGCAGATAAAAGAAAGCATTGATACCAATGCAGATTTAATTGATAAGATGAATTCCTCCATGGGAGAGGTAAAGCATGGAATGGAAGAAGTGTCTAATGCATTATCGGATCAGACACAGGCAGCCATTACCATTCAGAAAACAGTGGATCAGGTTGCTGGATTGGCAAGCGAGCTTGCGGTTAATTCTGAACAGTCTAAGGAAAATGTAGAATTAAGCAGCCAGAATATCGAACAGGTAAAAGCAATCACCCAGCAGGTTACGGGAGATTCCATTCTGGTAAATGAGCAGATGAAGGCTTTAGTTGACAAAGCCAATAAAGTACGTTCGGTAACAGACGTAATTCATGAAATTGCTTCCCAGACGAATCTTCTTGCCTTAAATGCTTCTATCGAAGCAGCACGTGCAGGAGAAGCAGGCAAGGGGTTTGCCGTAGTAGCAGACGAAATCCGTTCACTTGCAGATTCCACTAAGGATTCCATCGCCCAAATCGAACAGATCCTGACTGAGCTTGAGGAAAGCTCCAGGCAGGCAGATAACCGTCTGGCTTCTATGTTAAATGGAATGGAAGAGCAGAACACAAGAATCAATGATACCTATAACAGCTTAAATCAGGTCACATCCAGTCTGCTGGAGCTTATGAAAGATATGGCAAACATATCAGCTCAGATGAACGTGGTGCAGAAAGAAACGGCTTCCGTAGTAGAGTCTGTAAATGATATGTCCGGCATATCCAAAAATGTCTCCGCAACTGCAACGGAAGTATATGAGTTAAGCAATTCTGCAAAAGCAGAGTCGGAAAAGGTAAGTGAATCTGCTGGAATTATCACAGAAAGCATGGAAAACT
Organism: [Clostridium] polysaccharolyticum; assembly: GCF_900111595.1. Lineage (GTDB taxonomy): Bacteria > Bacillota > Clostridia > Lachnospirales > Lachnospiraceae > Clostridium_AI > Clostridium_AI polysaccharolyticum. The sequence continues at coordinate 12,723 of NZ_FOHN01000007.1, forward strand.
TAACGAAATAGCCCGCAAATCTGTTAATTTTATGCTACATACGGTCTTCTGGTGCATTATTTTGTATAAAGGCTTGTAACTTGATAAATTTGGTGTTAAAATGTAACAGGTTGTTTATATCATATTTAAAGGAGGAGAATGATTGTGTCAGGACATTCTAAGTTCGCCAATATCAAACATAAAAAAGAGAAAAATGATAAAGCGAAAGGTAAAATCTTTACAATTATCGGTCGTGAAATTGCGGTTGCTGTAAAAGAAGGTGGACCAGACCCGCTTAATAATAGCCGTCTTCGTGATGTAATCGCCAAGGCAAAAGCGAATAATATGCCCAACGATACAATTGACCGTGGCATCAAAAAAGCTGCCGGTGACTTGGCTGGCGTTAATTACGAAACGGTTACTTATGAGGGATATGGACCTAATGGTATCGCTGTAATTGTAGTAGCATTAACAGATAATAAGAATAGAACAGCTTCCAATGTACGTAACGCATTTACCAAGGGAAATGGCAACGTTGGTACTCCAGGCTGTGTATCATATATGTTCGACAAAAAAGGCCAGATTATCATCGACAAAGAAGAATGCAGCATGGACGCAGATGACTTAATGATGATAGCACTGGATGCCGGAGCAGAAGATTTCAACGAAGAAGAAGACAGCTTCGAAGTTTTAACAGATCCAGATGCATTTAGTGCAGTTCGTGAAGGTCTTGAAAAAGAAGGGATCAAAATGGTTCAGGCTGAGGTTACAATGATCCCTCAGACATATGCTCAGTTGACAGATGAGAAAGATATTAAATTCTTCCAGAGAACATTGGATCTTCTTGATGAGGATGATGATGTACAGGAAGTATATCATAACTGGGACGAGCCGGATGAGGATGAAGAATAAGAATAAGGCTGATTTTCTGTGTGGCTTAATGGGATAAAGCAAGGTAACTCATATTTTAGAGGAAAACTGGCAAGAATATGAATAAGAACCTTTTTTCTTTCATAGAAAAGAGGTTCTTATTATTTTTAGGATAGTATTCTGTTTATCAATATAGTATAATGAAAAAATTTATGTTTTCAGAACATATGTTTAGGAAAAGCATGATAAGGATAGGAAAAGGAGTAGAAAAACGTATGAAGCTAGATATTATGGAGTCTATGAAAGTTAGGCATTCAGTACGGACATATCAGAAAAAAGATATTCCAGAAGAATTGTTACAGGAGATAAGAGCATTTTTAGATTCGTTACAGAATAAGGAACAGAGCAAAGTAAAGATTAAGCTTGTAAAGCAGGAATTAGGAGATAAAAGCGTAAAACTTGGCACTTACGGCGTAATTAAAGGTGCGTCTTATTTCTTTGCAGGCGTTTGTGAAAATATAAAAGAAGGATACCGGAATTTAGGATATGTTATGGAAAAGGCAGTTTTATTCTGTACTTCTCTTGGTCTTGGTACCTGCTGGATCGGAGGAACTTTTAATAAAGGTAACTTTGCCAAGGTAATAGAGCTGGCAGGAAACGAAGTTATTGGAAGTGTTAGTCCTCTTGGATGGGAAGCCGAGAAGAATTCCTGGTTAGGAAACATTATGTCCCAAAAGGGAAAACGAAAAGAATTTGAAGTGAATTCCATTTCTATATGGATGCTAAGCGTATGATGAATCAGATTGATATGGGAATTGCCATGTGCCATTTTGAAGAAGCAGCAAAAGCCAATGGAATCACAGGTCAGTTTGTACACAGGAATCCAGGTATCGAAACCCGTTGGGAATATATTATTTCCTGGAAAGAGAACCAGTAAGACAGGTAAATGCCGAATTAAATGAAATTCTAGGATTCTTTCAGGTGCAGGATAAACAAACGAAATGTCAACCTTGAATTGATTTATGGTTGACATTTCGTTTTTTATACGATACTATGTTTCTGGCAGGAAAAAGCATAGAAAGGAAGAGGAGTCTGGCCTTTGTTTTTGTATTGCTTTTTCTCAGCAGTACCAGGCTGCATTGCGCTTTGTATTTTAGCGGCAGTAGTGGCGAGAAGACTGCTTCCCGTTTTTCTGCAATGGGAAGAAGGAAAGCTTTATAGGGAAAGGAAAGAAAGATATGACAAAAGCAGAAAGTTTAAAACACGCCGTTTTAGAGGGAAAACTCCTGACAGAAGAAGAGGCATTACAGCTTGTGGAGGCTGATTTGGAAGAGTTATGCAAAGGGGCTGATGAAATTCGGAAGCATTTTTGTGGAGATGCCTTTGACATTTGTACCATTATAAATGGAAAAAGCGGAAAATGTTCGGAAAACTGTAAGTATTGTGCCCAGTCTGCTTACTACAAAACGGAAGTAGAAACCTATCCTCTTTTGCCAGCAGAGAAAGTGTTAGAACAGGCAAAATACAATGATGAGAAAGGAGTTCTTCGTTATTCCATCGTAACTTCAGGCCGATGCTTAAATGACCAGGAAGTGGAACGTGTGTGTGAAATGGTGAAGGAACTTAAAAAGGAAACGAATATTGCAATCTGTGGTTCTTTTGGACTTCTAAGCAAGGAACAGTTTTCCAAGCTAAAGGAAGCAGGGGTTACAAGAGTACATAATAATTTAGAATCATCCAGAGCATTTTTCAAAGAAATATGTACGACCCATACTTATGATGACAAGCTAAAAGCAATACAGGCAGCAAAGAGAGCAGGGCTAAATGTATGCAGTGGTGGCATTATGGGGCTTGGGGAAACGATGGAAGACCGAATCAGCATGGTGACTGATATCCGGGAAATGGGGATCCGTTCCATTCCAGTAAATATGCTGAATCCTGTTCCAGGAACTCCATATGAAAACAATCCTCGCCTGACCAATGAAGAAATGAGAAGAATCGTCGCAATTTTCCGTTATCTTGTTCCAGATGCCTCCATCCGTTTGGCGGGAGGAAGAGGCCTGCTGCCAGATAAGGGAAGAGCCTGTTTCTGTTCAGGAGCAAATGCCGCAATTTCAGGAGATATGCTTACGACGCAAGGAATCACCATAGAGAAAGATATGGCAATGTTAAAGGAATTAGGATATACGGCGGTGCTTTGGAATGAGTAAGGATGTAACTGGAACGGGAAGTAATGTTGGGAAAACCTGCGTGACAGGGCTTCTGGTAAAATGGAAAGAATTAAGCTTTTCGTTTGATAAAACCAGTGATATTTACCAGAGCAACAGCATTTCCAAGATTATCGGAAACAGCAATTTCATAAAAACAGGTATTACGGCCTTCTTTTATACATCTGGAACGGGCGATGATCTTGTCACCTTTGGCAACTCCCAAGAAACTGATATGGCTGTCAACCGATACGGTAATGTCTTTATGAAAATTGGATGCCACAGCAAATGTAAAGTCAGCTAAAGTAAAGATTGCTCCGCCCATTAAAGTGCCTACTGCATTGAGATGGTCTTCGGTAATTGCCATGGAACAGACAGTTTGTTCCTCTGTAATGGAATCAATGGCAGCACCGCAGGTTTTGACAGCAAAGCGGTCATTGGCAAAAATAGCGTTTGCTTCATGAATTAAGTTAGTCATAGTTCCTCCTTCTTTGTATATGCAATTTTTCTTTTATTATAAACAATATGACGTAGAATGCAAGTATTCGTACATGTTCGTTAGAAAATCTTGTAATTCGTCCTTTAACGTGCTAAAATATCTGTAATATACTTCATTGATTTAAAGGAATAACGTTTTGTTATCTTTGATAAAATGAAACAAATAGGAGGAACCCGTTTATGAACAAGAATGAGATACCTTACAAAATCTATTTAAAAGAAGAAGAAATGCCAAAGCAGTGGTACAATGTCAGGGCAGATATGAAAAACAAACCTGCAAAATTATTAAATCCTGCAACTTTACAGCCAGTTACAGAAGAAGAGTTAAGTAACATATTCTGTAAAGAACTTGTAAAACAAGAATTAGATGAAACAAATCCATACATAGATATTCCAGAACAGATTCGTGAATTTTATAAAATGTACCGTCCATCTCCATTGGTCCGTGCGTATTGCCTGGAGAAAAAGCTAGGTACACCAGCGAAGATTTATTATAAATTTGAAGGAAATAATACAAGTGGAAGCCACAAATTAAATTCTGCCATTGCACAGGCCTATTATGCAAAAGAGCAGGGCTTAAAAGGGGTAACTACTGAGACAGGTGCGGGCCAGTGGGGAACTGCTTTATCTATGGCCTGTTCTTATTTTGATCTGGACTGCCAGGTATATATGGTAAAATGTTCTTATGAACAGAAACCATTCCGCCGTGAAGTCATGAGAACATATGGTGCTAACGTAACACCATCTCCTTCTGAATCAACAGAAGTCGGCAAGAAGATTTTAGCAGAGCATCCAGGGACTACTGGAAGTCTTGGATGTGCTATTTCCGAGGCAGTTGAAGCTGCAACAACACAGGAAGGTTACCGTTATGTACTAGGAAGCGTATTAAGCCAGGTTCTTCTTCACCAGTCTGTAATTGGTTTGGAAGCATTGGCAGCACTTGATAAATATGGTCAAAAAGCAGATATCATCATTGGCTGTGCAGGTGGCGGTTCCAACTTAGGCGGATTGATTTCTCCATTTATGGGGCAGCAGTTAAGAGGAGAAGCAGAGTATAAATTTATTGCCGTAGAGCCAGCCTCCTGCCCAAGTTTAACAAGAGGGGTTTATGCATATGACTTCTGTGATACTGGCAAAGTCTGCCCGCTTCAGAAAATGTATACACTAGGAAGTGGATTTATTCCTTCTCCTAACCATGCTGGCGGGTTAAGATACCACGGCATGAGTGCAACTTTGTCACAGCTTTACGCTGATGGCTTAATGGAAGCACGTAGTGTAGAACAGACAGCTGTATTTGAAGCGGCGGAACAGTTTGCAAGAGTGGAAGGAATTTTGCCAGCTCCTGAAAGCAGCCATGCAATTCGAGTTGCGATTGATGAAGCGTTAAAATGCAAAGAAACTGGAGAAGAAAAAACAATTGTGTTTGGCTTAACAGGAACAGGATACTTTGATATGTTTGCTTATGAAAAATTTCACGATGGCAAAATGTCTGATTATATTCCAACAGATGAGGAATTACAGGCAAGCTTTGCGAAATTACCTAAGGTGGATTTATAAGCAATAAATGTGACGGCATAAGATAATGAATCATAAGATATTGTGCAGTTAATCAGATTAGCGTTCAATTGCATGCTGGTGCAAATCAGTTGGAATTGAACGCTAAACATTTAAAATAAGAAATTAATCAGGCGACAGTGGATTTTTTTGGTACGTCATTACTGGCTCAGGAATTTTGATTGGTTATGAAAGAAATGGAGGGAATATGAAAAATTTTAAGAAAAAGCAATAGGTTTATTATGTGTTTTTTTTTGTTTTCTTTTCAGAAGCTGCTGTTAATTTTTCCGCATGTCAAAGCAAGGGTTCTGAGGTGCCAGCAGTTACGAAAGATATAAAAGAATCCTTAACAGAGAACGATAAGCCTTTTGAAAGACTATCAAGTGACGATGTGGCAAGCATAAGTATTTATGAAGCCAGTCTAAAGTCTGATATTATCCTTTTGGAAGATGAGGCTTTGCAAATGATTTCTTTGCTCAATAAGCTGGAGGTATGTGGCAAAGCAGAAGAGGAAGAAAGAATAGGGCAGATGGTACAGATTAAGATAGAAAAATCAGAAGGCTCATCTGTTATAGTCAAATGCTTTTATCCATATGTTATGATTGATAATATCTGCTATGAAGCTGAATATGAACCATTGGAAAATATTAATAAGTTTGTAAATAATATTATAAAACGGTAACTTATTAGATAGATTTTGAAATTTTCATCTAGACATTATTCTGGTAAAAAAAGTATTTTGCCAAATAAGCTTATCTCATAGATCGCATTTTCAAAGGAGCCTCATATGATATATTGAGGTGAGTGAAATTGATGAAATATGTAATAGGCGTGCTCATACCGTTTTTCGGAACATCATTGGGAGCCGCTTGTGTATTCTTTATGAAAAAACAAATTAAGCCGAGAGTCCAGCAGACTGTACTTGGCATTGCTTCAGGTGTAATGATTGCTGCCTCTATCTGGTCGCTTTTAATGCCATGTATTGATATGTCAGGACATTTAGGAAAGCTAGCGTTTTTGCCAGCTGCAATTGGATTTACACTGGGTATGGCTTTTTTAATTCTAATAGACAAAATAGTTCCATACTTCTGTTTGATGCCCGAATGCGAAGACTGCGAACAGCGTCAGGATTTCCTAAAGCCAAAGAAGACTAAGCAGACAGTATTTAGTAAGACGAAAATGCTTCTGTTAGCGGTTACCATTCACAACGTGCCAGAAGGTATGGCAGTTGGAGTTGTATTTGCAGGTGTGTTAAACAATAGTTCACAAGTAACTTTTGCAGGTGCTATGGCACTTGCCATTGGTATAGCCATTCAGAACTTTCCAGAAGGAGCTATTATCTCCATGCCATTGAAAGCAGATGGAAGCAGTAAAAAACAGGCATTTATTTATGGCATGCTTTCTGGCATTGTAGAGCCTATTGCAGCATTTATTACCATTTTACTAGCTGAGATCGTGACACCAGTGCTGCCTTATTTTTTGTCTTTTGCAGCTGGAGCAATGCTGTATGTGGTGATTGAAGAATTAGTACCAGAGGCAAAACAGGATGATAAAACAAAACTGGGTACTATTGGATTTACTATCGGATTCTTGGTCATGATGATTCTGGATGTTACATTAGGATAATGGGATTGTCAGAAATATGTGGCATACCGTTCCTTGAGGATGTTTACGGTTAGGGAGCGAAGATATGCATATGAAAAAAGAAATCCTGATAAAAAAGAAAATCCTGTTTATATGTAATCCTCCTTATAGAATTTCGTATAATGCCATAATTTCATCTTTCTAGAAAATATGGTATAATACAAGAGTAAAATTTTAATAAGGAGGTTTTTTTCATGAAAACAATGAAAAACAGACTGAGATACCTGCTTATGGTTCTTCCAATCTTTCTCCTGGTCGGATTTGTCACAGTATTTGCAGACAATGTACAAGCTGCAAGCAATTCGATGAAATTTGACTTTGGTAACGGTGGAACAGTCAGCGGCTATACTCAGGTTAAAGCAGAAACCGCTTACAATTCACGTGTCGGATATGGTTTTAACACCCCATCCCAGATGAAAAATGTAAGTGCTTCCGGAAGTGGCATGTTAAGTGATGCAGTTCAGTTTATGGCATCTGGCATGACAAGTAACAACACCTTTAATGTAGACTTAGCCAATGGCCTATATCAAGTAAGAGTTTACTTGGGAAACACTATGAGAACTAGTGTGGCAGCAGAAGGTGTCTATCAGATTATGAACATGACAGGCAATAATGCAACTGCAGCTTTTATACTTCCTGTCACAGACGGACAGTTAAACATTCTTGCAACAGCTGGAAAAGATGGATATGCATTTACCATGAGTGCATTAGAGATTACCAGATTATCGGATAATCCAGCAATGCCTCCAACAATCTGGCTTTGTGGAGATTCTACGGTATGTGATTACTATCCGTTAGCAACCAGTTCACAATGTGGATGGGGACAGCTTCTTGGCAGCTATGTAGATTCTTCCTTTTATGTAAAGAACTTAGCTACAAGCGGCCAGTATGCCAAAGGTTTCGTAAACAGCGGCCAGTTTGCTTCTGTACTTAAGTATTTAAAGAAGGGTGATTACTATGTGATTTCCATTGGTATCAACGATGGTAATTATTCCAACGAAACGGAGTACTATGAGACCGTAACAAGCATGGTAAAACAGGCAAAAGCGAAAGGTGCTACCGTCGTATTAGTAAAACAGCAGGGACGTGCTACGGATGTATCACAGCATCCAAACTTGACAGGACGCTGGTTTGGTGGATCTCTTGACAGAATCGGCAATGAGCAGAATGTAAAAGTAGTTGATTTATTTAACTTAGCATTTACATACTACAAATCAATCGGACAGGCTGCAACAACCAATCTGTTCTTAACAGACGGTTTACATCCAAATCGTGAAGGTGCTAAGATTCTTGCCAGACTGGTTGCAGATGATGTGAAATTCTCCACTTCACAGGGTGCTACACAGCCTTCTATAGCACCATCCCAAGGAACTGGTGCCACAGGCATAATTACAGATGGTTCCTTAAATGGCAAAGAATTTATGCTTCGCAATGTAAATAGTGGACTTTATATGGACATTAATGGTGCAAAAGCTGCCAATGGAACGAATGTACAGCAATGGGGTGCCAATGGAGTAGAGGCTCATAAAACCTGGAGAGCAGTTCATCAGGGAAATGGATATTATCAGCTATATTCCAAGATAGCAGACGGAAACACGTATCTTCTTGATGTGGACTGTGCCCGTACAGCCAATGGAACAAATATCCAGATTTATCAGAATACCTATCATGATGCACAGCTTTTCCGTTTCAAGAAAAATGCAGACGGAAGTTATGTGATCCTTACAAAAGTATCCAACGACAGCAGCTGTGTGGAAGTAAAATCAGCATTGACATCCTCTGGTGCTAATGTACAGGAATGGGAAGTCAACGGACATAACTGCCAGAGCTGGTACATGGAAGAAATCGGGGGAAATCCTTCTCCATCTCCAAGCCCAGTAATGGTACCTTCCGCTGTTCCAGTTCCTTCACAGGCACCAGCACAGACCCAAGTTCCAAGTGCAGCACCAAGCAAAGCTCCAGCTGCTGGAAACAGTTCTGTGTCTGTGAAAGCAGATGTCAACAGCTGGAATGGAGGCTATACAGCTAACATAAATATTGAAAATAAAGGAAGCCAGAATGTTACAGGCTGGACTTTGAAACTGAAAAAAGCAGATTTCCAGATTGGTGGAAGCTGGAACGTAACCATTAAGGAATCTGGAGATTATTACGTACTAACAAGTGTTGACTGGAACGGTACAATCAATGCCAATGGAACTATTTCCTTTGGATTTAGCTGTAATGGAACATTTAATCCAGACTTCTACTATGAGTTTGCTTATAACGGAGGAAGTACATCCAGTGATGGACAGGCACAAGAACCTGTTTCTACACCAGTTCCTTCACAGACACCAGTACAGACACCAGTTCCAAGTGAAGCACCAAAGCACAATCCAACCATTTACATTGCAGGTGACTCTACGGTACAGACATACCGTGAAAGCTACTATCCACAACAAGGCTGGGGAGCTTATCTTGGTGATTTCCTTCGCTCAGGCGTTACCATAGCAAATCATGCTATTGCAGGCCGAAGTTCCAAAAACTTTGTAACACAAGGCCGCTTGGATGCTATTTTAAATACGATTCAAAAAGGGGATTATCTTCTTATCCAGTTTGCTATCAACGATGCAAACTATAATAATGAAGACCGTTATGCACCAGTAAGCGACGGAACTTATCAGAGATATATTAAGATGTATGTAGAAGGAGCTTTAAATAAAGGGGCAACTCCTATTTTAGTAACGACTACATTAAGCTTAGGCAGTTACTCTAATGGAAGATTTGTAAATAGTTACAATGACTATTGTAACGCTATGAAGCAGATAGCAGCACAGTATAAGATCCCATGTATTGATTTAAATACTTTAATGGTAAATCATTTGAATCAGATCGGATACAACAGCGCTTACAATTATTACATGATTTCTTCATCAGATGCTTCTACTGACAAAACACACTTTACAGAAACAGGTGCAAAAGCAGTAGCTTCCTTAGTGGCAAATGGAATTAAGGGACTGAATATTGAGTTGTCTGGTTATGTGAAATAATAGGTAATAAAGAGTTAGGGGATGTCTCACTAGCATATGAACTAGTGTGGCATCTCTTTTTCTCTGGCTTGAATTCACAGTAAAGGTATGTTTGCTGATTATAGGGATAAATATAGCAGCTGTTACAATTAAGTCCTTTGCACTAAAAAAGTGACATAATGAAAAGGGGATAAGCAGAAACACTTTGTTTTGCATCTTATCATGTCCTTTTTATGCTATCATATGTCCGAATCCACAAGGAAACTCTTCATTTTCCAAAGCTATAATTTACCTATGAATAAATTTTAAAAGAGGTGCTTATTATGAAGAAAATGAAGAAAGGACTTTCTGTACTGCTAAGCTTTGTGATGATTATCACATCCTTATGTTTTACGACTGTCAAAGCAGCAGAAACAAACAGTTCCTTAACAGAAATAAGTCTGTTAAGCCAAAGCGTAACCGCTTCGGATGAGGAAGCAAGAGGAACAGGAGATGGATATGATGGCCTTATTACAACTGTTCGTGACGTAGATGTGGATTATCTGAAAATTGCATATACCATTGATAATCCATCCAGATTACAGAGCTGGACGTGGCTGTTTAATTTTATGCCATTTACAAGCTCATGGGCAGGCTGGGAATGTAACGCAGTCACATTATCGGATTCTGCATTAGAAAATGGTGAGTACATAGCCTACATCCCTATGAAGGCCATTAAAGATTCCTGTGCAGAGGGGGATGTGGCAGGTGTAAATTTAAATTATTGTGAAGTAGAAGGGGTTAAACTTCAATTGACAGGTTTCTGGGCATGCACAGGAAAACTTGCGACAGAACCAGAAGCAACAGGAAAGAAAGACATTGCTTCTGGTCAGGAAACGGTTCAGAAAGATATTCCGGATACTGCCTCTAATCAATTTATGTTAGCTTTCAATAATGGATGGAATTTAGGAAACACATTTGACAGTTTTGATACGAACCTGAATGTGGAAGACTTAAAAGAAAATACATGGGGCAACCCAAATGTAACAAAAGAACTTCTCCATGCCATCAGACAAGAAGGTTTTGACAGCATCCGAATCCCAATGACTACTTACCGTCGTGCTTCTAAAGTCAATGGAAGATACGTTATTGACGAATCCTGGTTAGCACGTTATAAAGAAGTGGTTGACTGGGCGGTAGAGGAAGGTTTCTATGTTATGATCAACATGCATCACGATTCCTCATGGCTGCGCAGCTGGAATGGAAATAAGAGTGCAGAGGAATTTATCCGTTTCACACAAAGCTGGGAACAGATTGCAGATTATTTTAAAGAGGAACCAGCACAAGTATGTTTTGAAACAATCAACGAACCGCAATTTGATTACCCAACAGCTCATAATACCATTTACGATATGCTAGATGCTGTGAATTTGGCATCTTATAACATCATCCGTAAATCAGGTGGAAAAAATGCAACAAGAATGATTGTGTTGCCAACTTATAATACCAACCAGAATCCAGAATCCTTAGATGATTTATATAACCTGATCAAAGGATTACAAGATGAAAATGTAATTGCAACCATTCACTATTACAGCGAATGGTGCTTCAGTGGAAACCTTGGTACAACAGGTTTTGACGATCCAGTCAATGGTGGAGAAACTACTTCCAGAGATGCTATTTATTCTACATTTAAAACGGTTTACGATAAATTCATTGCCAATGGCATTGGGATTATCGTAGGGGAATATGGACTGCTTGGAACAAATGAAGTAGGAGAATATGTAAAATATTTAGAATGCGTCAATGCAGTTGGACATACTTATGGCATGAGTATGGTATTCTGGGATGCAGGAAACTATATTAATAGAAGAGATAAGAACTATGCATGGAATGAGCCACGTTTAGGAGAAATGGTCGACGCAAGCATGACAGGACGTTCCTCCACAGCAGCATGTTTAGATGAACTTTATTTCCAAGGAGAACTATCGGAAGATGTTACGATTCCTCTCATTATAAATGGACCAGAATTCAAAGGAATCAAAGGATTAACAGAAGGCAGTGATTATACTTATAACAAAGAAAAAGCTGTGATTACCGTAAAAGCTTCTTATGTAAATCGTAAGTTAAAAGCATTTGGTTCTAATGAATTTGGTACGTTTGATGAATTACTGATTCAGTTTACAAGTGGAGCTGTATGGCATGAATATTTATGCAAAAATGCGGAAGCATCAGCGGGAAAAGCAACAGGAAATACAAATGGAGTAACCATTCCATTTACTTATAATGGAGCAAAAGTCAGAAGAATTTCTGCATATCAGAGAAATGGCTGTGTAGGACCTACACATTCATGGTGCAAATACCTTACATTCAATGGAGATTTCACACCGGATTATGCAGGAAACAAACTGGTTTTATCTTCTTCATTCTTAAAAGATTCTTCTGTCTTAGATGGGCCTATCCTAGTAAATGTGGAAATGTGGAATGGCCAGACAGTAAAGGTATGGATGAATAAGAAAGGTACTAGTATTGAGGTAGATAGCCAGTATGCTGAGAATACATCCGCTGAAATTAAGAAACCAGAAAAAATGGTTGTTTATGTAGGAGAAAAACAGATTCCTTCTCAGTATTTAGGACTTCCAGAAGGTGGTTCCATCTATGGAACATGGATTACAGATTCTAGTGTTATCAAAATGGACGGATGGCCAGCCGCTATGACATTCAGCTCTACACCAACTGATTTTACAGCAGGCGGAATTCTTGTATACTTCTATGATATTCAAGAATATGTAAATGGCATGTTTGCTGTGAAAGCTATGCCAAAAGTAGAAGGGGTAACGTTAAAAGCTGGCGAGAAAAAAGCAGTTACAGTAAAAGATGTTGCAAAGGATGCTGTTATCACGTATGCAGTAGAAGATCCTTTTGTTGCGACTGTAGAAAATGGTGTCATTAAAGCGAAAAATGCTGGAAAGACGTCTGTTATTGTAACCGTAAGCCAGTATGGCAGAACGGATGATTTTACAGCTTCGGTTCATGTGGAAGATTCTCTGATACCAAGTGCAGAACCAGCAGAAAGTGAAGCACCAGCTTCAAGTATGGAACCAGCAGAAAGTGAAGCACCGACTTCAAGTGTGGAACCAGTAGTAAGTGAAGTGCCAGTTTCAAGTACGGAACCAGCAGTAAGTGAAACACCAGTTTCAAGTGCGGAACCAGTAGTAAGTGAAACGCCATTCCCAAGCCAAGTTCCTGTTGCAAAAGAAAAACCAGATGTGATTGTGCAGACAGAGATTTCTAGTCAGGTAAGACAGAATTACACAATCAGTAGTGGCACTATAAAAGAGTTCGACTTGTCAAAACTTGTACTTCGTTACTATTTTATTAAAGACAGCCAGAAAGAACAAAATATATGGATTGATAATGCAGCAGTTTCCTGTAATTGTTCACCATACTATATTGGATATACTTCAAATGTAAAATGCAATGTGACCGAGGAGTATGTAGAGTTTGCATTTACAAAGGCACAATTGCTGTATGGTGGAACATTTAACATCCAGACCAGGATGAATTATTCTGACTGGTCTCCATATATCAATTTCCAGTCAGCAGGTTTGGAAGTGTATTATGATGGAACTTTAGTGGAACAAAAAAATTAGAATTAATATAGAAAAAACATAAGGAATTGTATCAAAATGTTAGGGGATGTCTCACTAGAATATGAACTAGTGTGGCATCTCTTTTTTGGGGATTGCAAAATGTCTAAGCACTAATGATGCAATTCATTCTAGATAATGTATTATCAATGTAGATGAAAAAACTTGATATCAGGATATAAATACTATATAATAAAACATTGAGTAAACACAAAATGTAAAATAAATAAGCAAAAGAGAAGATTATGTTTAAAAAACGAATAAAAGAAAAAATGGCAGCTGTGTTTGGACATTTATATTATTTTTAGATACATAGTGAACCGACTTTTAAGGCTCCGTATGGTCATAACGGAAGTTTTTCAACATTTTAATCTAGATATTTTGACATGCATTTATTATTAAAAAAATTACCTGTATTTAACAAGGCATGTAGTATAGTTAATACATTTTATTTCAATTTTGGAGGCTGGTATGAAAGTTTTATTGAATCGAATAGGAAATATTCTTTTTTTTATAAGTACAATATTTACAATAATAACAGTGCTTACAGCTAAAGATATAATTTTAAATCATAATTACACGGTAAATATATGCTTATTGACTATAGGAATAAATTTAATTGCTGTTATAATAAAGTCTTTAGCTTTAAAAAAGTAATGCAGTGAAAAGTATATAAGTATAGAAACAGAATTAAGGGTAAACAGGATATTCCAGTTAAAGCTAATATAAGAGGGCATATTAGAGAAGCTCTCTTTTTGTTTTGTAGAAATTTAGTCATATATCAATTTCCAGTCAGCAGGTTTAGAAGTGTATTATGATGGAACTTTAGTGGAACAAAAAAATTAGAATTAATATAGAAAAAACATAAGAAATTATATCAAAATTACCGTTAATATGAACAATTTGAATCGTCATATTAACGGTAATTTTTTACTATCTTTAAGAATAATGTAAGATGTATTATAATATATATACAAGGAATAGAACTGCAAGATAAGTTTTTAAGACCTAAAAGTCTTTTTCAGAAAGGATGATGACCTATGACACAGGAGGCACTATTAAGATTAAGACAAGGAAATGCTGAATTGAGATTATTGCAGAAGAAATTCCGAGAGGCAGTGTACGAAAGTAAGAAAAGTAGAAATAGTGAAGTACTAAAGAAGCTAGCAGGCTGACAATCGGCATTGACTCAATAGGAATAAAAAAAAGAAGTACCGCTTTAGTGATTTAATAAAATGCTAAAGTGGTACTTCTTCTTTTCTCTTTCCTTTAAACAGATATTCTTCTCTTTCCAAAAGGATTTCATAAATGCTTTTAACCGTTTTTGGTACAAAAAAGGAGCTGGGCACTAAGTAAAATTAGTGCGACAGCCGCTTTTTCATATTTTTTGCCAGACTTTAAGAGTAAAAATTATACATGCAATTCTTTTTTGCAAGGTGGAATGGATCTTGGGTGCAGCATTCGGCCATAGAAAAAAGAAAGGTAATAGCACAAGAGAGACAGCAAATTCAGATTGTGCTTTCTTATGGTTTGTATCATACTTATTATACAAAGAAATATACTGGGAAACCTTAAGATTAAGGACGAGGTATAGCACAAAAGAGACATAGGAGGTGCCAACATGAGTGAAACCATGTATCAGATGAAATTGGAGTTTTTTACAAAAGATGAGACATTTCCCTTTTACATACAGTATGGATACCATAAAGACAATATGTATCTTCATGTACATGAAAGCTATTCGGAATTAGTGATTGTATTGGGAGGGAGTGCGAAGCATATGGTCAATCAGGAAGAATTTTATATTTCAGAAGGAGATGTATTTATCATTGGTGCAGATACCTATCACGGATACAAAGAAGCAAATGATTTCCGCATCTGCAATATTATGTTCCGCCACGAGTATTTCTTTGCAAATGATTTTGATATGAAGGAATTATCAGGATTTCAAGGGCTTTTTGTTATTGAACCAATTTTAAGCCAGTGCAGATCTTTTCATAATATGCTCAAACTTAACAGGGATGAATTTGATAAAGTGAAAAAGATAATAGATGCAATGGTAAAGGAATATAAAGAAAAGAAAGCTGGCTATAAGATGTATTTAACAGGGATGTTTTACCAGATTTCGGTGTTATTATCTCGACTGTATTCCGTATCAGGCGAGTATAAGGGAAGTGAAGTTTTTGGAATGGCAAAATCCATAGCCTATATAGAAAGCCATTTTACAGAACCTTTGACCGTAGCTTTGCTGTCTGAAATAGCAGGGTTTTCTCCTAGACATTATACGAGAAGATTTTTAGAGATTACCAATAGCACTCCAATTCAATATATTAATGAAATACGGCTTAAAAAGGCGGTAGTTTATCTGGAATCTTCAAAAACACCTGTAGCAGTAATTGCAGCAAAATGCGGTTTCGCTGACAGTAATTATTTTTCCAGACAGTTTAAGAAATATTATGGGGCAAGTCCGACAGAATACCGAAAGGAATTACCACATTTTATATAAATTTTTTATTTTACCGCAAACTAAGGTAGTGCTATAATGGCTGGCTGTTAAAAACATTAGCTGGTGCGGTGTTATGATACGTAAGTGTTGTAATGCCTTGTTTTCAATATAAAAAATGCATTTATTGCGAATGATCTTGACTTATATTTATGCAAGGTGTTTAATATTGTTGCGTGAATGTAAAAATGCTGTAATATTTTCTAAATTAAAAAGGAATAATAATGGAATTACATTTAGAGTGAAAAATTCGAACGCATAAATTTATCATGAAGGGAGGAGTAATGTGAATGAACATTTAAATTTTGTTGGAGACGAGTCGACAGATGCAAAATGTGGTGCATGCATTATATGTATTGGGTGTTTTGGATGTTTAAGCTGTATGGCATGTATTGTCCCTGTTGCTGGACAAGTAGCAACAGCAGCAAGTGCAACAGGAGTAGCTGCATCAGCTACTGGTTTAGCAGCAACAGTAGCATCAAGTTGATATTGATTTTGTATTAAGGAGTGTCTATGAAAGAAATGAATTACATAGGACAGGAAGAAGAACAAGCAGCATGTGCAGGATGTTTATCATGTCTAACATGTGTTGGCTGTGTTAAGTGTTGTATTTGTGTTATTCCTGTTTTGGGGCAAAGTGCAATAGCTGCATCCGCAGCTGAGACAATTGCAGTAGCAACAACTGTTGGTTTGGGTGTTATATCAAAGAAATAAAAGTATGAGAATGTTTGCAGGCAAATGTGGAGAATTGAAATTAGTTCCACATTTGCTTACAAGTCTGCAAGAGAAGAAAAGGAGAACGGATGAGAGGTTTTCGTTTTGAAACAGAGAACGGATGTAAATATCTGTATGATGATGAAACAGGTTATATTTTGCCACTAATTAATGATGATATTACGGAAGAATATGAAGAAAAATATAAGGAGCTAAAAAGAGTTTGTTCATTCCAACCCAAAGAAGATGTAACTATTGAAAATGTAAAAAGACATTTGCATGACGAAGCAAATGGGTTTAGACAATTAATTCTTGAAGTGGCTTCTGGTTGTAATTTAAGATGTAAATATTGTATATATAGTGAGCACTATCCTGCATATAAAACATATACAAATCAATTCATGAAAGAAGAGACAGCGTTAAAAGCAATTGATTATTATCTTAGCAATTTTCAAAAGAGTCATAAAATTAATCCTACAAGGATACCGAATATCGGATTTTATGGTGGAGAGCCTTTATTAAATTTTGATGTAATGAAAGCAGTGGTAAATTACACCGAAAAAAAATGTAAAAATATTCTGTTTCATGTAACAACAAACGGGTTATTGCTTAATGAGCAAGTGCAAGACTTTCTTGTTGAGAATGATTTTAGTGTTACAGTAAGTTTAGATGGAAATAAAGAAAATCATGATAGGAATAGAGTTACTCCAGATGGGCAAGGTAGTTTTGAACAAGTGTTTGGCAATATTCAAAAATTTAGAAAAAGATATCCAGATTATAGCAAACTAGGAATTAGCCTTTGTTATGATATAAAGAGTAATTTTAAAGATATTGAAGAATTTATGAATAAAGAAAAAATATTTGTTACTAAAATGTCTTTAATAGATACACACAATACCACATATTATAAACAATTTACGAATAAGGATTATGAACAATTTATGAAACAAAAAGCCTTATATGAGGATAATTTTAAAAAGGCTAGTATGGAACATAGTATTGATAAGTCATCGTTTTTGTTTACTTATTTGGGAATTGATTATTCCGAATTTGCATTTCATTCTGTCTATAATGAAAAGAGACCAAGTATCATTCCAAATTCAGGAAGCTGTGTCCCAGGTGAAAAATTATATGTAAGTATAGATGGGCGAATACATATGTGTGAAAAAATTAATTCTGATTTTTTTATTGGAGATGTGGATAACGGTTTAAATTATGAAAAAATAGTTGAAATTATAAAAGAGTATAATGAGGTATTTAAGACTAGGTGCGATTATTGTAATGTTAGTAGATTCTGTAACATATGTTTTGCACAATGCTGTGAAGAGAATGCGTTTAATAAACCAGTTGGTGAGTGTAAGGAGTTTGAGAGAAGCATTATAGAAAAGATGACAAAATATGTTTCATTGTTAGAAGAGAATCCTGGTTTGTTTGATGACGTAACGTTAGATTATTATAATAATTTATATGAGAAAGTAGGTGGATGTTTTGAACTATAAATATTTTCAGCTGAATAATGAATGTTATCTTGTTATTGGAAAAAAGAGGGCAACTATTCATAATTTACTTAAAAGGGAAATTATCTGGTTAGATGAGGAACAGACAAAGCTTGCCTTAATGTTTGAAAATGGTGAAAAAGTTGATTGTAATAATAGCTTTATCGAAAGCCTATGTCAAGCAGGATGGGGATTTTCATCAGAAAAAAAGTATTATATTGACAAGATAAGAACTAAAAATTTATTTACACAGAATATGTTTTATAAAGAACGTCCAATTATCTATTCCTGTACACTGCATTTGACAAACGAATGCAATTTGAATTGTAATAAATGTGGAAATATATACTGTCCATCGTGTATTAAATATGAGGATAACTCTTTACCACAAATCGATCAGTTAAAGGTTTTAATTACAGAATTAAAGGATTATGGTTTACATGAGGTTGTTTTGGCTGGTGGTGAAGTTGCATTATACCAGCAGTTAGAGGAACTTATAGAGTATTGTGTTGGAAATAAACTAAGGGTTACTGTTAATACCAATGGCTTAATTAAAGTAAAAGCAGATGGGAAAATCCAAATTATACTAAATATATTTTCTCATGAACAACTAGAACTAGTTCAAAAAAATTATAAGGAAACGGATAATGTATTTGTGATACTTCATGATATGAAAAAAGAAACGGAATTTCTTAATCCTACATGGAGAGCAGTAGAAAAAGACACTTCTCTTCCAGAAATGAAAACTGCTACTATGAGAAAACTAGGAGTTTTAGAATTTAACACGACTAAATTTTGGAATACATGTTTATGTAATAGAATTCATATTATGAATAACTTGGATGTAGTAACTTGTCTAGGGAAAACAGAATTAATAGGAAATTTAAAGTCTGATAGTTTGTCGAGTATTGTTTTAAAACTTTATGAAAATCAATGGAAAGATACAAAAGCAGCAGATGACAATAATGGATGCAGTTTATGTGAATTTAGATATTCCTGTACACCATGTATCCTGACAAAGAAAAAAGAACCTTGCAATCTGGTATAGAAAAGGGGAGGCAATCTATGAACATAGAAATGAAATCTGTAAAAAAGAGTTTTCAAAGCAATTGTGTACTGAATGGTATTAATCTTAAAATCAGTCCAAGTGACATTATGCTCATTGTGGGCAAGAATGGTGCTGGTAAAACAACTATTTTACGCTTGCTTTTGGGCTTATATACACCAGATGAAGGAAGCATAACAATTGATGGAATTGATTCAAAAACTAGACAGTATCAGAAGTTAAAAAAGAATATGGGATTTCTTAATGATAACATAGGATTGTTTCGTGATTTGACCGTATGGGAGAATGTTGAGTTTTTTCATCGAATTTATTTTCCGGAGGCAAAGAAAAATATAAGAAACCAAATGATTTCTGATGTATTGAAAAGAGTGGAATTATATAATCATAGAGATGAAAAAATTGATTTTTTTTCAAGGGGGATGCGTCAACGTCTGGCGATTGCAAGGGCAATTGTAAATCAGCCCAACTTACTTATATTAGATGAACCAAATCGAGGTTTAGATGTAGAGGGTAAAGAAATGCTTAAAGAAATTGTTCAGGAGTATCATAAAAAAGGAGCAACAGTTTTAGTTAATTCTCATGATTTAAACGATATTCAGGAGTACGTCACACATCTTTCTTTTTTAAGCAAAGGGAAAATTGTTTATGCAGGTTCCTACTGTGATTTAATCAAAAATCAACAAAACAAGCAATATAGAATTCGTGTGGAAAATCCAGAGTTAGTTTTAAAACAAATTGCTTCATTAGATTATGTATTAAATGCTGAATTAACAGAAGGTTCGTTAATAGTAAGTTTAAATACTGATATTTCAAATCTAAGTAAGTGGTTTGCGCTAAACAGCATTGAAGTGTATGAACTGATTCAAATGAATCAAGATCTTGTAGCATTATACAAGCAGTATATTCAATAAACGGAGGAATATATGAAAGTATTAAAGACAATTTATTGGAGGGAAATGCGAACAGGAAGAAAATCATTGGGACGCATAGCAGGGTATATCGTTGTACTTGTTGCGGCTTTATATAATTTTAAAATGCACCAAACGTTGTTTCAAGAACTAATGTATGTTGCATATGGAATTTATTTAGTTATTTTTTTTAAGTCTTCTAATGTGTACAGCAACATACATTCCTTGCTTTCGTTGCCTATTACTGTGAGAGAGCTTTGTATCAGCAGGATAATATGCAATGCTATTAGGCTTTTTATTTGGGAAACTGTAAATTTTATTTTACTTTCTATCACTTATGGAACATTATGGAATGAAACAGTATCATATAAACTTTTATGTGATTTTATGGTATATCATATTGCGATTATTCAGATAATATTTGTCAGTGAATGTCTGCTTGTGATGTTTGGTAAAAAGAGTAAGTATCCTGTTTTTATCATGGTAAGTGTTTTGCTTTTGTTCGTACAGATGTTTTTATATAGTGGAAACGGGATTCTAAATTTAGGTATGCAATTAGCTATATTTAGTATAGCTTTCTGTTTGTATAGGCGATTGTTGGGATTAGAAAACGAAAAAATATTTGTGAGGTGGAATTAGATGGATGCATTGTTGTGGAAAAAGTTTAAGGAGATTAAGAATCAGAGAATAAGAACAGCCGTCATTCTTGCGTTTCCGTTTTTGATTAGTATTATTCTTATCATAAATCCAGTACATGGAGTGGGACTTTCTGCTTCTTTGCCATTATTTAATTTGATGATATGCTGGCTTCTTATGTTTAACATTGAAGATTTTGTATTTGCTGAAGTTGTGTTTGGAACAGGAATAAATATTTGGAAAATGTGGTGTTTTGATATGTTGTATAGTATCATTACCGCTGCGTTTTATACAGGAATAGAAATCTTATTGCTTTCAGTTTTGGGGGCAGGGAATTACAGAATAGATATTGTAAAATTATTTGTTTCTTTTTGCTGTGGCTGTGGTCTTATCTGTTTTGCCACATGTTATATTTGTGATTATAGCAAGTTGAAGAATTATATAAGCTCTATTGGCGGTATTTTTAATTTCTTATTACTGGGGTATATCTGTGTGACTTATGGGCAGGCAGTTTGGCTAATTAAATACCTTAATCCTTTATTTGCAGTATCTATTATTTTAGCTGTGTTTTCAATTGTTATTGTTTATAAGTTTAGTAGGATTGAGAAGTTTGTTAATAATATTAGAAAACTTAGTGATGGGTATGAAAATAAAAATTTTATTGATGAGTAAGTAGGATTACTGGATTTTTGGAGGTATATTTATGATTTTGCCAAAAAAAATAGTGGTAAAATTAATTGAAAAGTATGAAGAATATGATATTGAGTTATGCTTGAATGACAGCTATGTTGCTAAGAAGAAAGCTTTATTAGCGAAGTTTGTAATTACACATCATGATCTGTTCTGTTTTGTTGAGAATACTAAGAGTATAAAGTTTACATATTTTTTATACGACAGATGGTTAGTAAGTTTTGCGATTAGAAATGCCTTTGGACCTGATATAGAAAATAAAGTAATTCATGATATTAAATTTAAAGACATGTGTTATATAAAGTTCAGAAAGTTTTCATCTGAAACAGTAAACACTGTAGCTAGTATTATTAGGGAAGCCAAGCAAAAGCAGTTGATTTTGGATTTGCGAAACAATATAGGAGGGAATCTTCAATCTTGCTTAGAACTGCTTAATATGATGGTGCCAGAAGGAGAAGTTCTGAGAATACAAACTAAAAATGATTTTAAATATTTTTATGCGAATGGGAAAGCTAAGAAGTTTGAAAAAATATATGTTTTGATTAATGAAAATACGGCTAGCTGTAGTGAAATCACAAGCGTGGTTTTATATAAGAAACTAGATAACGTAGTATTAATTGGACATAAGAAGAGTCATAAATTATATACGCAGCATGTCATTACCAATAAACTATTGGGATATAGTTTTTCAATAGCAGATGGTATATGGTATGTAGATAATGAAGATGCATCATGTTTGAGTAAATACCTGTTGGCAAAGAATGAAAATTGGACAGAACTGAATGATTATTTAAAGTTTATTCTTTTATTTCGGGAAGACAAGATGCATTTTTCTGAATGATGGTAATATTTTTATTAGAAAGTAAGCTGGATTTTGCATGAAAAGAATCATGCAGAACCCTTTAGTGTTTTAAGTCAGATATTAGATTAAAATACGGAGAACAAATATAAATCAAGGAATGCTATTGGTAAGTTTTGGTACAAGCAATCAAGAAATGCATGAAAGAACCTGTTTTGTGGTTCAAAAAGAAGTTGAAAAGGAATTTTCTGATTACAAAGTGTATTATGTATTTACAAGTGGCAAGATTATCGGTAAAATAGAAAAGCGAGAAGGTATCCACGTACATAATCTTATAGAGGGTATGGAGACGATTCTTGCAGAGGGCATAACCAGTCTGACTGTTCAGCCGACGTATGTCACTTACGGACAGGAATATAAAAAATACAAAAGCTTTATTGCGAACACATTAGGAAGGTGGAGAGGCAGATGTTAGAGAAATTACAATCAAATGTAAAACCATTAGATAAGTTGGCGATGAAAGTCTCTAAGGAGCACTGGGATCATATTGGAAAACCAATTGAAGGACTTGGCAAATTAGAGGATCTTATAATACAGATTGCAGGAATTCAGGGAACCGAACAGGTAAATATCGAGAAAAAAGCAGTTGTTGTTATGTGTAGTGACAATGGCGTAGTAGAAGAAGGGGTTACCCAGACAGATCAGGAAGTGACGGCTCTTGTAACAGAGAATTTTGGAAAAGGAATCGCTTCTGTCAATGTTATGGCGAAAGCATCTGGTGCTTATGTATTTCCAGTGGACATTGGCGTTGCCCGTGATATAAATCAAGAAGGCGTTTTGAATAAAAAAATTGCTTATGGTACAAAGAATATGGCGAAAGGTCCAGCTATGACCAAAGAACAGGCTATTCGTGCAATTCAGACTGGATTTGAACTGGTACAGATGTTAAAAGAAGAAGGCTTTTCCATAATTGGAACAGGAGAAATGGGAATCGGCAATACTTCAACTTCCAGTGCTATAATAAGTGTATTACTAGATGTTCCAGTAGAAACCGTAACGGGTCCGGGAGCAGGATTGTCCAAAGATGGTGTCAGGCATAAAATTGATGTAATCAAAGAAGCCATTGCTTTGAATCAGCCAAAGAAAGAAGAACCGCTAGATGTATTATGCAAGGTAGGCGGCTTAGATATAGCTGGATTAACAGGTGTTTTCCTAGGTGGTGCAATCGCACAGATTCCAATCGTAATGGATGGTGTGATTTCACTGGCTGCTGCATTATTAGCAAGAGCAATTGATGAAAATGCAATTTCTTATATGATTCCATCCCATCTTGGAAAAGAGCCAGCCATGCAGCTTGCTATGAAAGAACTGGGACTAGATCCGATTATTCACGGTAATTTAGCACTGGGTGAAGGAACAGGAACTACATTACTATTCCCAATGCTTGATCTGGCTATGAGCGTATATAACCAGAATAAAACATTTTCGGATATTCACGTAGAAGAATATCATAGATTTGATCAGGATACCGAGGAAGAAAAGAAAGAGGAAGTATCATGTTAGTAAATCGAATGCTTGTAATAGGAACTGCATTTTTTTTGGACTTATTATTAGGAGATCCATACTGGTTTCCGCATCCTATCCGGTTTATAGGAAGTCTAATTGGAAAGCTGGATTCTTATTTGTACCATCAGTTCAGGAAAAACAACGAGTCCTTGCTGCGAGGCGGAGTAATTCTGGCAGTTCTTGTGGTTTTGGTTTCCACAGGAATTCCATTGCTTATTGTTTGGCTAGGCTATCGGCTTTCAACGGTAGCAGGTGTGCTTGCAGAAGGTTTTTTATGTTATACATTACTTGCTACAAAATCTTTAAAGGACGAAAGCATGAAAGTGTATGAAGCATTTCGAAAGCGGGATGTGGAAGGGGCGCGTTACGCTGTTTCCAGAATTGTAGGAAGAGACACAGAGCCGCTGTCAGAAAGCGGAATCATGAAAGCTGCTATTGAAACAGTGGCAGAAAATACATCCGATGGCAGTATTGCTCCAATGCTTTATCTGGCAATAGGTGGTGCCCCTCTAGGATTTTTCTACAAAGCAGTAAATACTATGGATTCCATGATTGGATATAAAAACGACAAATACCTTTATTTCGGCCGGTGTGCCGCAAAGCTAGATGATATTGTAAACTACATTCCAGCGAGAATTTCTGCATATTTTATGATTGCAGCAAGTTTTTTCTTAAAGATGAATTGGAGAAAAGCATTATTTATCTACCGAAGAGACTGTAAAAATCATGCAAGTCCTAATTCCGCACAGACAGAATCTGTATGTGCAGGAGCACTAGGCATTGAACTTGCTGGAAATGCATGGTACTTTGGCAAGCTGGTAGAAAAACCTACCATTGGTGATTCTATAAAGCCAGTGGAAGCAGAAGATATTAAGAGAGCCAATCGGCTTTTATATGGGACAGCCTGGATAAGTTTTTTACTAATTGAGTTACTGGCAGGAATCCTTTGGCTATTGGCCAGATAAGGAATAAAAAAGATAGAAGGGATACAGTACGTCATTATGAAACGATTTGAACATGGGGGAAGGATATATGATAAGAAGATTTCTCTGGATTTTTCTTCCAATGTAAATCCCTATGGGATGCCTCAAGGGGTTAAGGATGCGATTATACATGGGATAAATCAGTATCACCTTTATCCAGATGATGATGTGGCTAAGCTAAAGAAAGCTTTAGCGGCAGCAGAAGGGATACAAGAAGAAATGCTAATATTTGGAAATGGTGCATCGGATTTAATTTACCGTCTGTGCCAGAGCATCCGTCCGGAAAAATCAATTGTGTTAGCCCCCACTTTTTCAGAATATGAAAAAGCATTGAGATCGTCAGGCAGTGAAGTGGAATATCTGGAACTAAAGAAGGAGAATCAGTTCGCATTTTCTTATGATCTGATGGGGAAGCTGACAGAAGAATATGATATGTTTTTTTTGTGTAATCCCAATAATCCAGTAGGAAATATTATAGAGCCAGAAACCTTAGAGGCTATTATAGAGACTTGTTTTAAGAACCAGATTTTTCTGGTTTTAGATGAGTGCTTTTTGGATTTTCTTAAAGAGGAAGCCGTATACAGTGGAAAGCAGTTTCTGCAGAAACAGCAATACGGAGAAGGCATTTTCCTATTAAAGGCATTTACAAAGCTGTATGGAATGGCAGGAATGCGTTTAGGGTATGGGATATGTAGGAATTGGAAAGTTTTAGAACAGATGGAATGGGCAGGGCCAGCCTGGAATGTATCTGCACCAGCACAAGTAGCAGGACTGGCGGCTTTAAAAGAGACGGTATATGTAAAGAAAACAAGAGAAACCATAGAAATAGAACGAAAGTATCTGGAAGGACAGCTAAGGAAGTTAGGATTTACGGTTTATCCATCTAAGGTCAATTATCTGCTGTTTCAGGCTCCTGCGGGATTAGAAACATATTGTTTAGAAAAAGAGATTCTTATTAGGTCCTGTGAAAACTACATAGGACTTACAAGCCAGCATTATCGTATTGCAGTACGTTTACGAGAAGAAAATAATGTGTTAATCAAATGTTTTCAGGAGTTTTGTAAAGAAGGCTAGGAATTTGGATTAGTGGAAAATATTAAGGAGCGGTTACATTGTATTGTATCAGTATTAGTTTTAAAACAGCACCGTTGGAAGTACGGGAGAAATTTGCATTTTCAAGGGAAGAAGCTATTGAATTTGCTAAACTTGCGGTAAAAAAACAGGAGATCAGGGAATGTATGGTATTATCTACTTGTAATAGGAATGAAGTATATTTTGTGGGAACCAGACATGCCATAGAAGAGATGGAGGAGCTTTTATCTCAATATAAAAAGGTATCCCGTTCGCAAGTGATTAAATATTATTATATATTTGCCAAGGAAGCGGCTGTCCGGCATGCTTTTGCAGTAGCAAGCGGAATGGATTCCATGGTATTAGGAGAAGATGAAATTCTTGGACAGGTAAAAGATGCGTATCAGTTAGCCTTAGGGAACCAGACGACGGATTTTGTATTGAACACCGTGTTCCAGAATGCCATGAATTGTGCCAAGAAAATAAAGACGGACACCAATCTGTCAAAGACACCAGTTTCTATTGGAACCTTAGTTGCAAACGAGATTTTTCATTTTCCAAAAGAAGAAAAGAATGTGTTCATTGTTGGTTTAACAGGCAAAATGGGGACGATTATAATGAAAAATGTGTACGGCAGACATGGAGTAACCGTTTTTGGAAGTACCAGAACGGTTACGGACCATTATCAGAAAGAATATCCCAATGTACGAGTAGTGGGATATGGGGAACGGTATCCGTATCTAGAAGAAGCAGATATTGTAATCAGTGCTACTACAAGTCCTCATTATACGATTACAAAAGAAGAATTAGAAAAGCACTTGACTAGCCATAAGAAACGCTTATATATTGATTTGGCTGTTCCAAGTGACATAGATAAATCTATTGAAGAACTTGGTAATATTACATTATATAACATAGATTATTTTGAATATCTGTCTAAGCATAATAACCAGAAAAAAGAAAGAGAAATTGAACTTGGGAAAGAAATTATGGAACAGGAATTAGATGAGACTTTAAAGAGTATTGAATTTCATGGTTTTTTACCAGAAATGAAGCGGGTGAAGGCATTATTTAAAGAACAGCATTTCGAAAGCCTTATGTATCAGCTTCGAGATCAGGAAAACTATGAATCTTTAAGTGTTGTGCTGGATGCGTTTCGACGTTTGGGAGTATAAAGACAGAGAGAAGAAAGGCAGGAGAGCGTATGGCATACTTTCCATTTTTTATAGATATTCAAGACAAGCACTGTCTTGTAGCTGGCGGAGGGGCTGTGGCTTATCGTAAAGTACGTGTGCTGCTTTCTTTTGAGGTATATATAACGGTAGTAGCTCCTGTGATCTGCAAAGAATTAAAGGATTTAGCGAAAACAGAGGATAGGCTGATTCTATTAGAGCGGGAATTTCAGGCCACCGACATCAGCCAGTCTTTCTTTGTGATTGCGGCTACCAGTAACAGTACGGTTAATGAGACCATTAGCACTTTATGTAAGCAGGCAAATACCTTTGTAAATGTAGCAGATAGCAAAGAAAAAAGTAATTTTCTGTTTCCTTCTATTATAAAACGTGGTGATGTGGTTGTGGGAACGTCTACATCGGGAAACAGTCCAGATGTTGCAAAATGGGTTCGGACCCAGTTAGAAGAAGCCCTTCCAGACTATGTGGCAGAACTGACAGAGAATCTGGGCAAATACCGAAGCATAATTAAGGAACGTGTGGAATCTGAAACAGCACGAAAAAAAGCGTTTAAAGAGTTATTATGCTTAGGAAGGAAAGCGGAAGGCAAAGTAGAGGATGCCATGTTTGAACAAGTTCTAAAGGATTTGGAGGACTGGAATGAAAATTAGAATTGGAACAAGAAAAAGTAATCTTGCTATGGCACAGACCTATCTTGTAAGAGATGCCATATTAGCTGTAGAACCAGCTGCACAGATTGAACTTGTAGCACTTTCTACCAAAGGAGATAAGATTTTAGACAAACCGCTTCTTTCTTTTGGTGGAAAGGGTGTATTTGTAGAAGAATTCGAATCGAAGATAAAAAATGGTGAAATAGATATTGCAGTTCACAGTGCCAAAGACATGCCGATGGAACTGCTAGATGGATTAACTATTTTGGCAGTACTGAAGCGAGAAGATCCAAGAGATGTGCTTGTAACAAGAAAAGGGACATCTTGGGACAGAGACAGGCACTTTGTGATTGGAACCAGCAGCTTGCGCCGCAAAATGCAGATTGCAAGATTTGGTGATGTGGAGTGTAGAGAACTTCGTGGAAATGTCAACACAAGACTTAGAAAATTAGAGGAAGGACAGTATGACGGGATTATTCTTGCTATGGCTGGCTTAAAACGATTAGGGTTAGACAAAGACCCTGAATTTTCATTAACTCCATTTTCCTGCGAGGAATTTATCCCAGCAGGAGGCCAAGGGATTATTGCCATCGAAGGCCGTAAATCTTCAGAACTTAATGGACTTTTTCAAAAGCTAGAGGATAAATCTGCCCGATATGAGCTTTTGTTTGAACGAAAGGTACTGCAGTGTCTAAATGCTGGATGCCATGAGCCAATCGGTGTATTTTCCAAAGTGGAAGGAGACGAAATTACTGGTTATCTAATGAAAGAGAATAAAATACAAAAAGTGAAAGGGCCAAAGGATTCTTATGAGGACTTAGCACAGACTCTTTCCAAGAAAGGAACAGTATGAAAAAAGCAGGTTTGGTAACATTAGTGGGAGCAGGTCCAGGGGACGAAATGTTAATTACCAGAAAGGGGTTTCGTGCGTTAGAAGACTGTGAAGTTCTTATATATGACAGCCTGTCTTCGGATGCATTTTTGAAATATATTCCAGAAACATGTGAGAAAATCTATGTAGGCAAGCGGTGTGGACAGCACTCTATGAAACAGGAAGAAATCAATGCACTTCTTGTAGAAAAAGGATTAGAAGGGAAAAACGTCGTACGTCTGAAAGGGGGAGATCCCTTTGTATTCGGACGTGGCGGAGAAGAAGTCCTTGCATTGCAGGAACAAGGAATCCCTTATGAGGTGATACCAGGAGTAACCTCTGCCATTGCAGCACCAGCTTATGCAGGAATTCCTGTAACTCATAGAGGAGTCAGCAGAAGCTTTCATGTCATCACAGGACATACGGCATCTCTGGATAATCCTCTTGCTGATAATCTGGAAATTTTGGCAAAACTAAAGGGAACTCTGATTTTCCTGATGGGGCTTAATCATTTGCCAGAGATAGTAGATGGGCTTAGGAAAAATGGAAAGCCTGAAGAATCACCAGTGGCATTAATTGAAAATGGAACTTTGCCAAATCAAAGGACGGTAAAAGGGACTTTAAAAAATATTGTGGAATTGGCAGAGAAAGAAAACGTAGTATCCCCAGCCATCATTTTAGTAGGGGAAGTGGCGGCTTTGTCTATGAAAAGCACAAAGGAGAAGCTTCCTTTAGATGGAGCAATGATTGGGGTTACGGGAACTGCAAAAATGGCTGGCAAGCTTTCTAAGCGATTGGAAATGGAAGGAGCTTCTGTATTGCAGTATCCATATTTACGGCTTGAATCAAGAGCCGATTTGCTAGATAAACCACTGGAGCAGTTACAAACCTATCAATGGGTTGTGTTTACCAGCAGTAATGCAGTACGTCTATTCTTTGGACATTTACAGGTACGAAGAATAGACATCAGGCAGCTGTCTCATTTAAAATTTGCTGTTATAGGATCTGGAACAGGTGAAGAATTACAGCGTTTTGGCATTTTTCCCGACTTTCTGCCTTCTGAATACACTACGAAAGTACTGGGGACAGAATTAGTGAAGGTAGTAGGAACTAAAGAGCGCATGTTAATTCCGAGAGCAAAAAGAGGTTCCAAGGAACTGACGCAGATTCTTTATAGTCACAACATGCTGTTTGACGAAGTGCCGTTCTATGATGTAGTACCGGATCAGGGAGAGCTTCAAAATTTTGCTGACCATATGAAGGAGTGTGAGTTTGTAACATTTGAAAGTTCATCAGGCGTGGATGGATTCTTTGGCCTGGACAGCAAGGAGAATGCAAAGGAACGGCTTTCCAAGGTGATGCCTGTCTGTATTGGTGAAGGAACAGCGGACACCTTATCCAAATGGGGAGCTGGCAAAATGCTTGTAGGGAACGACAATACCATAGAAGGAATGGTTTCTGTCCTGAAAGCTTATTTCAGTGGCAAGGAACACGAAAGCTAGGAAAAGAGGTTTGTATATGTATAGAGGAAGAAGATTACGAGTAAATGAAGGAATCCGCAGTTTAGTACGTGAAACACATATTCAAGTAGAAAATCTGGTTTATCCTGTTTTTATAATAGAAGGAACCAATATAAAGGCTCCGGTAGATTCCATGCCAGGTATTTATCAGTATTCCATTGACCGTTTAGATGAAGAACTGGATCGGATTCATGAAAGCGGTGTGTCCAGTATTCTGGTTTTTGGCATACCAGCACATAAGGATGAAGCAGGAAGCCAGGCGTATGCAGAAGATGGAATTACCCAGAAGGCAATCCGTTATATCAAATCCCGTTATCCAGAAATGATTATTATCGCAGATGTATGTCTTTGTGAATATACATCTCACGGACATTGCGGGCTGATTCATGAGGGAGAAATCTTAAATGATGAAACCCTTCCGCTTCTATGTAAAATGTCTGTCAGCTTGTGCAACGCAGGAGCGGACATAATAGCACCATCTGACATGATGGACGGAAGAATTGAAGCTATCCGTAAAGCCCTTGATGAAAATGGAATGATAAACGTGCCTATTATGTCATACAGTGCAAAATATGCATCGGGTTTTTATTCCCCATTCCGTGACGCAGCACATTCTGCACCATGTTTTGGGGACAGGCGTTCTTATCAGATGGATTATGCCAATGGGAAAGAAGCACTTCGTGAAATAGAACATGACATTGAAGAGGGAGCCGACATCGTTATGGTAAAGCCGGCTCTTGCCTATCTGGATGTTATAAAAGAAGTTTCTGGCAGATTTGATTACCCTGTTGCAGCTTATAATGTAAGTGGAGAATATGCCATGGTGAAAGCAGCAGCACAAAATGGCTGGATTGATGAAAAACGTATTGTAATGGAAAACTTAATTGGAATGAAGCGTGCAGGTGCATCTGTTCTTATTACGTATCATGCACTTGATGTCGCAAATTGGTTAAAGGAATAGGAGAAGAGTATGGGAAAGCGTTCAGAAGATTTGTTTGAAAAAGCATCTAAGAAAATACCAGGAGGGGTAAATAGTCCCGTTCGAGCCTTTCGTGCAGTTGGGAGAACCCCTTTATTTATAGAAAAAGCCAAAGGTTCTAAAATTTATGACGTAGATGGAAAGGAATATATTGACTATGTGTTAAGCTGGGGACCAGGGATTCTTGGCCATGCCCATGAAGGTGTTATTGAAGCTGTTAAAAGAGCTTGTGATAATGGCCTTACTTATGGAGCACCAACAGAAAAAGAAGTTGTATTAGCTAATTTGATT
The DNA here is from genome assembly GCF_900111595.1 of [Clostridium] polysaccharolyticum. Lineage (GTDB taxonomy): Bacteria > Bacillota > Clostridia > Lachnospirales > Lachnospiraceae > Clostridium_AI > Clostridium_AI polysaccharolyticum. The sequence goes on from NZ_FOHN01000007.1 coordinate 44,045, forward strand.
ACAGACAGTATGCCATCTATGGAAATGGTCCGTCTGGTCAGTTCTGGCACAGAAGCTGTCATGAGTGCTATCCGTACAGCCAGAGGATATACAAAACGGGACAAAATAGTAAAATTCAAAGGCTGTTACCACGGGCATGCAGATGGCCTGTTAGTAAAAGCAGGTTCTGCTGCCCTTACCTGTGCAGTGCCAGACAGTGCAGGAGTGCCAGCATCCTATACAGAACATACTTTAATTGCTTCATACAATGAGGAAGAATCTGTAAAAGAACTGTTCCAGAAATATGGGGAACAGATTGCTGCAGTTATTGTAGAACCAGTTGCAGCTAACATGGGAGTTGTACTTCCAAAAGACGGTTTTTTACGATTTCTTAGAAACATTACAAAGGACTATGGCTCTTTGCTTATCTTTGATGAAGTAATTACAGGGTATCGTCTAAGTTATGGTGGTGCACAAGAATATTATGGGATTCAGGCAGATATTACGACTCTTGGTAAAATCGTTGGTGGTGGCATGCCAATAGGTGCTTACGGTGGAAAACGAAAGATAATGGAAATGGTGTCTCCTTGTGGTCCGGTATATCAGGCGGGAACTTTATCAGGAAATCCTATTGCTACAACAGCAGGGATTATGACATTGTCGTATTTAAAAGAAGATCAGAATATTTATAACCGATTAGAAGATATGGGAGCTTTTATTGCGGATGCCATTCGAAGTGCAGGAAAAGAACAGGTTAAAGTAAACCAGATAGGTTCTTTGTTATGTACCTTCTTCACGGATAAAGAAGTAGTGGATTATGACAGTGCAGCTTCATCGGATACTAGGCGTTATGCAGATTACTTTGGATACTTGCTGGATCACGGAATCTATACAGCACCAGCACAATTTGAAGCAATGTTCGTCTCAGATGCACATACAAAACAAGATATTGAGACAACTTGTCAGATTATAAAGAATTACTTTGAAAAAACAATTGATTAGGAAACATCAGTATTGACAAGGGGGGTGCTTCATTTTAAAATATAAGTAAAAGCTTTTTACCGTCATTTTAAAAGGGAGGCACATTATTCTGACTGGGAAAACACAAATTTGCAGATTTTGTGAAAAAACACTTTCTTTTTTGGGGGAATGTGTTATAATGGATTCATTCGCTCTACATAAAGAGGAGACATGATATGCAAAGAACAGAAACATTAGTAAAAGAGATGATCACCTATTATTCCGGTGATCCGAAGAGAATACAGCATTTTATAAAAGTGCATAGTTTTGCTAAAACCATTGGATTATTAGAAAAATTAGATAAACATACATTATACACATTAGAGACAGCTGCGTTAGTACACGATATAGGAATAAAATTATGTGAGCAAAAGCACGGGGACTGCAGCGGGAAGCTGCAGGAGCTGGAAGGACCAGCAGCTGCAAGGGAATTACTAGAAGATTTGGGATATGATGAAGAGGTAATGGACCGTGTGTGTTTTTTAGTTGCACACCATCATACCTACGACAAAGTAGACAATATGGATTATCAGATTTTAATAGAAGCAGATTTTTTAGTAAATATGTATGAAGAAAAAACAGATAAAAAAGCGATCGAACATGCATTCCAGAAAATCTTTAAGACACCATCCGGAAGATTTCTGTGTAAGCAGATGTTTGAATTATAATGAAAAGGTATATTGATAAAGCAGATGCTATTAGGTTAGAAACCACATAGCATCTTTTTTTGCCTTAATGGAAAAGGAGTAAGAAAATGAGAAAAATAGGAATTGTAGAAGATGATGAGAAATTAAGCAATGAACTTGCACTTTTTCTCAATAATAATGGATTATGTGCAGTAAGCCTTCCAGAAACTGCGTTTTCAGCGGAAGACATACTGGGAAAACAGTTCGATATGGTTCTTTTGGATATTGGACTTCCTAATACAGATGGCCTTTATCTTTGCAAGGAACTGCGGAAACGGTCAGAAATACCAATTATTATGATAACAAGCAGGAACACGGATATGGCAGAACTTATGAGCATGAACTGTGGAGCGGATGATTTTGTATCTAAGCCATTTCATTTACAGATTCTTTTAGCAAGAATAGAAGCTGTACTAAAAAGAGTTTACAAGGGAGGGGAAAATGTGAGCATTTTTTCTTTGGGAAGTTTTCACTTTGATGTGGCAAAGGGAATCATTTTTACGGACACAGAAAGTGCGGAATTATCGAAAAATGAATTGAAAATTCTTCATTGTCTTGCAAAACATAAGGATACTATTGTTTCCAGAGAAGAAATCATTGCGTACCTCTGGGACAGTGAAATGTTTGTAGACGACAATACCCTGACGGTTAATATGACCAGGCTTCGTGGAAAACTGGATTCTATTGGCGTAACAGGAGTGATAGAAACCAAGAGAGGATTAGGGTATATTTTAAAATGCAGTTTTTAACTTATATTAAAGAAAAAACAGTATTGCTGATTGTTGCATTATTCTGGTTAGGAACCATCAATATGTTTCTAATGACTATTTACAAGACCTTCTGGCTGGGTGCCTATATTGACGTAACAGCGTGTGGCCTTTTGCTTTTGGCAGGTGGGATTGATTATTATAAGAGAAAAACATATTTTGCAGATTTAGAAAATCTATTGGAGCAATTAGATAAGAAATATCTGGTATCTGAAATGATGCCAAAGGGACAGAATCAGGAGCAGAAGAAATTTTATCAGATTGCCAAGGACATGGGAAAATCTATGGCAGAGCATGTTAATTCTTACAAATATGCCAATATGGAATACAAAGAGTACATAGAAATGTGGATACACGAAGTAAAAATTCCGATTGCTACAGGAAAACTGGTTTTAGCCAACCATAAAAATGAATTTGCGGCTAGTATAGAAGAAGAATTTCAAAAAATAGAGGATTTTACAGAACAGGCACTGTTTTACGCCAGAAGTAATTATGTAGAAAAAGATTATTTAATTTCAAATGTAAACTTACAGGAAGTTGTGCATCAGGTACTGGTTCATCAGAAAAGAAATCTGATCCTGAACCATGTTACGGTTAATCTTCATGATCTGGACAATACCGTTCTTAGTGATGGAAAGTGGCTTGGCTTTATTATAGGCCAGCTTGTAGCCAATTCGCTGAAATACTGCAAAAATAAGCATTTGTCGTTAGACATATATTCTGTGAATACTGGCGACTTGCTAGAACTTCATATAAAAGACAATGGCATAGGAATTCTATCTAGTGAACTTCCTATGGTATTTGAAAAAGGGTTTACAGGGACGAATGGACGAAAAAACCAGAAGTCTACAGGAATTGGTCTTTATTTGTGTAAAAAGCTATGCCAGCGGCTGAAACACAGTATTGCAGTAAAGAGTGACGGTATTCAGGGATGTGAAGTGGTGATAGGCTTTTCCAAAACAAGTTTTTACGATACGCTTTCCTGACCTTTCAAAATTGAAAGGTTCCTGTAAGGGAATTCAATGGCAGTATTTTGCGGGTTACGGTATGATAGGTGCATAAGAAAGGAGTCAGGAAACATGAGTATTGTATTAAAAGTAGAGAATGTAGAAAAGTATTATGGAAATAAGGGAAACTTGACAAAGGCAGTAGATGGTATCAGTTTTCAGGTTATGGATGGAGAATTTGTTGGGATTATGGGGGCTAGCGGAAGTGGGAAAACTACACTGTTAAATTGTATCTCTACATTGGATTCTGTTACTAGCGGAAATATTTTTATAAAGGGACAGAATATTACAAATTTTAAAGGAAAAGGGCTTGCAAAATTCCGAAGAGATGAATTAGGATTTGTTTTTCAGGATTTTAATCTTTTAGATACTATGACAGTATTTGAAAATATTGCACTGGCGCTTTCTATTCAAGGAGTTCCTGCAAAGAAAATGGAAAGCCTGGTACTGGAATCAGCAAGAAAGCTCGGAATAGAAGATATTCTTTCAAAATATCCATATCAGATTTCAGGAGGACAAAAACAGCGTGCTTCATGTGCCAGGGCAATTATTACAGATCCGAAACTGATTCTGGCAGATGAACCTACTGGTGCATTAGATTCTAAATCAGCGAAAATGCTGTTAGACAGCATGTGCAAATTAAATTTAGAGCAGGAATCTACTATTTTGATGGTTACTCACGATGCATTTACAGCCAGTTATGCCAATCGGATTATATTTATTAAAGATGGGCGCATTTTCAATGAAATTCGAAAAGGAGATAGTACTAGGAAAGAATTCTTTAATCAGATCATTGACGTGGTATCTTTACTAGGAGGTGAGATGAACGATGTTATCTAGAATTTCCTTTAAAAATATCCGCAAATCTTATAAAGATTACACTATATATTTTATAACACTGATTTTGGGTGTGGCAATTTTTTACCTGTTTAATTCCATTGATTCCCAGCAGGCGATGTTTGTAATGTCAAAACGTTCTGAAGAGATTATCAAACTGCTGGTAACTTTGTTATCTGGAGTTTCCGTTGGAGTTTCTGTAATTCTTGGTTTTTTGATTATCTATGCCAATGGGTTCCTGGTCAGGAAACGTAAGAAAGAGTTTGGCATTTATATGACACTGGGAATGAGTAAGCAGAATATCTCTAAAATCCTGTTAGGCGAAACATTGATTATCGGAAGCATTTCCTTGATTGCTGGTTTGATTGCCGGAATATTTGCATCTCAGTTTATGTCCATTCTGATTGGAAAGCTGTTTGAAGCAGATATGAAACAGTTCCAGTTTGTCTTTTCAAAAGAGGCAGCCATTAAGACGATTGTGTATTTCGGAATTATGTTTGCATGCGTTATTGCATTTAATATTTTTGCAATTGGCAGATTTAAATTAGTAGATCTGTTAAATGCAAGCAAAAAGAACCAGGTTGTTCGTGTGAAAAATCCTGTTACCTGCGTACTTGTATTTGTTATTGGAGCAGGTATATTAAGCTATTGTTATTATCATGTTACATGTGGCTTAAAGTTTTTAACGGGACCTGTGATTCTTTTGGTAATTGCATTAGGAAGCATTTCAACTTATTTGGTGTTCTGGTCCTTATCTGGATTTTTCTTAATGGTGTTGCAAAAAAGCAGAAAAATTTATTATCGTGGCTTGAATGCATTTATTTTAAGGCAGATTCATAATAAGATTAACACAATGGTATTGGCAATGACCATTATCTGTCTGCTTCTTTTTGTATCAATCTGTGCGATTTCTTCTGGAATTTCTCTAAGAGAAAGCATTAATCAGGAGATAAGGGATGCTGCACCAGCAGACATTTCCATTGATTCGCTAAATGATGCGAAAGGGTATAAAGAAATCGAAAAAAGGATTTCCAGTGCAGGTTTCCCAATAGAAGAACTGAAAGAGTGGGTGGAAATCCCATGCTATCGTACAGATGAACTCAAGCAGTATGAGGATATATTGGGAAAGGAAGTTGCTTCTAAGTTAAAAAAGGATTTTCCAGTTGTAGGTAAGCAGGATGTGAAAGAGAATATCTACCTGCTTAGTGATTATAACAAATTGGCTAAGCTTTATGGAAATGAGACATTTTCTTTAGAAGAAGATGAGTATATTGCTGTCTGTACCTTGGAAACACTGAAAAATTATCAGAATCTAGCGTTGAAAAGCGGGCAGACTATACAAATAAATGGCAAGACGTTTCATTCCAGATACTCTAATTGCCAAAAGGGAATATTAACCATGGGAAGTGCCAATGCAACAATAGATACCATTATCCTTCCAGATAGTGCATGGAAAGAAAATGGCAGACTTCAGAAAACAGCTTCCATTTTTGCAGGTAATTATAAGGCAAATAAAAAAGAACAGATGGAAAAAATAGAAAACAGCATCAGAAATTTTATTGATAATAAACAGTTTGACAAACAGTTTCCAGACCTTTCGTGGGAGACAAAGACAGCAATTCATGAATCAGCAACTGGGATTGCAGTTATTGTAACTTTTATCGGGTTGTATATTGGCATTGTTTTCCTGATTACTAGTGCTGCTCTTCTGGCATTAAAGGAATTATCAGAAGCCGCAGACAATAAAGAACGGTATATGCTGCTATGCAAACTAGGAACGGATGAAAAAATGGTTCATAAGGCATTGTTCTGGCAGATAGCAATCTTTTTCTTTTTGCCGATTTCCCTTGCCATAATTCATTCTATATTCGGAATCGGATTTGTAAATCGTGTGGTTGTTATGCTGAAAAACGTAAGCTTATTAAAACCGATATTCATTTCTTCTTCGGTATTTGGTGTAATTTATATCTTGTATTTTCTTTTTACATTTATAAGCAGTAAAAGAATTTTAGAAGATTAGAAATATATTAAAAAACTTAATTAATAAAAAATTTAGAAAATTGTTTGCTTAATCTCTTTTTTTGAGTTATAATGCGTATGGCTTTATGTAAAGACGATAAGAAAAGAGGTAAAATTATGGAGTACAATTATCTTATTTCCTTGGCAATTATTCTGCTAAGCACAAAGGTGTTAGGATTGGCAACCAAAAGAGTAAAGTTACCGCAAGTTGTTGGTGCTTTGCTGGCTGGCTTGCTGTTAGGACCTGCTTTCTTTGGGGTAATAACTTCAACAGATTTTTTAAGTGAAGTATCAGAGATTGGTGTTATTGTGCTGATGTTCGTTGCAGGTCTGGAGACAGACATTGTAGAACTGAAGAAAACGGGAAAGGCTTCTTTTGTGATAGCACTTTTAGGTGTATTGATTCCTTTAGGTGGAGGCTACTTTTTAGCAAGTATCTTTAACGAAGGAGATGCCTCTTTAGGAACAAGCATTTTCTTGCAGAACATGTTCATTGGCATAATCATGACAGCCACATCTGTTAGCATTACAGTAGAAACTTTAAAGGAATTAGGCAAATTATCTACGAAAGCGGGTAATGCAATCCTTGGTGCTGCTCTTATTGACGATATATTAGGTATTGTTGCTTTAACTATTATTACAAGTGCAGCAAGTTCATCCGTAAATATCGGGATCGTTCTTTTAAAGATTGTTGCCTTCTTTATTGTAGGCAGTGCAGCCAGTGCAGCATTCCATTTTGGATTTAAAAAGTGGGTAGCCAGTGCGGATACGGATTTGCGAAGGTTTGTAGTAATCAGTTTTGCATTCTGCCTGCTGATGTCTTACTGTGCAGAAGAGTTTTTCGGCGTAGCAGATATAACGGGTGCATTTATTGCAGGTGTAGCGATTTCAGGCAACTTGAGAATTCACTACATAACATCAAGATTTGAAACATTATCTTACATGTTATTGTCACCTGTATTCTTTGCAAGCATTGGTTTGAAAGTGGAACTGCCAAAGATGACAGAAAAAATCATCATTTTCGCTGTGCTTCTTGTAATTGTTGCGTTATTAACAAAAGTAATTGGCTGTGGGCTGGGTGCTAAGGTATGTGGCTTTACAAATGAAGAGTCCATACAGATCGGTACAGGAATGATATCCCGTGGTGAAGTTGCTCTTATCGTTGCCAATAAAGGGATTGCAACAGGCCTAATGAGTTCAGCTTTATTTGGACCTGTGGTTATCATGGTTATTGTAACCACTATTGTAACACCTATTTTATTAAAACTGGTTTTTAAGGATAAAGCAGTTGAAGTTTCTTCAGAACCTTCAGACTTGTTAAAAAGCTACAGTGAATCCAGCAAAATAGATGAAATGGAACAAAAAGGCTTATAATCCTATTGCTTTATTCCGGCTGCTATGATAGCATAAGGTGTGGCTTTAAGAGAAAACCAAGTATTATGAATAAAGAGAGGTAACTTAAATGGCAGAAGACAGGAACTTAGAAGAATCTCGTGACATTATTACACTTACTTTAGAAGATGATTCTGAGGTTGAATGTGTTGTTCTTTCTATTTTTCCAGTAGAAGAAAAAGAATATATTGCATTAATGCCAGCAGAGGAATTAGAAAAAGAGGAAGAAAACAGTGAAGTTCTTCTTTACCGTTTTAGCGAACCAGCAGAAGGAGAAGTAGAACTTGACAATATTGAAACAGACGAAGAGTATGAAATCGTTGCAGAGGCTTTTTCTCAAATCCTTGATGAAATGGAAGCGGATACGGAATTTGAAGACTTTGAAGCAGGAGAATAATCCGGTCTTAACTGAATTGATAGAAAAAACTGTTTATCCATGAGATAAGCAGTTTTTTTTCTTTCTTTAATTTTGTACTTAAGATTTTACACAAATCAGCCGATAAATCATAAAATAGGTTTTTTTTGACGAGGGAGGAATTGGATGAAAAAAAAGTGTACATATTTTAGTCATAGAATTCTAATAGGTATTCTTTTTTTTATGGTAGTGTTTATGTTTGTGCCAAATTTTGAAAGTGAGTCGCTGGCTGAATCTGGAGGAATGTTTGAGATTCAGGTAATAGATGAGGTGACACATTTAACTACTACAATTACAGGAACTACTTTTGTGATGCGCTCTAAGACACAGGTACTTCAGCTGTCTAGCAGCGATCATTCGGATTTTGAGTCAGTAACATGGAGTGTGGCTAGTGATTCAACCGATACAGCTAAAAAAACAGCTACAGTATCGCCTTTGGCTACCAAGGGTTTATGTCAGGTAAATGCATTAAAACCTGGTCTGGCAACAATTGCCGCAGAAGTAAAATATAAGGATGATTCGGGAAATCTGCGTAGCAGAACGGTAACTTGCCTGATTGACATTAAGTTTGCGATTCTGGAGGATGCCAGTCTTGGATTCCGTACGGTTATTCCTACAGATGAGAGAGATTCTCTTGTTATGAAAGGATTCGACAGTAAGGTTACATTGTCTTTAAACTATGGAGATTCCAGTGATTCTAACTGTACCTGGACTTCTGAAGATCAGGATGTGGTTACAGTAGAAAATGGTGTGGTTACAGTTGTAGGGGCTGGAAGGACAACCATCAATGCTTCCTATCTGCCGTCAGATTCTACAACAGTGCTTAAGGATTCTATTACGGTTTATGTAGTGCCTACTGTAAAAGACAGTTCGGATACAGTAAAAAACAACATATATGTACATAGCGAAACGGAAGCGGACAGACTGATTACAGATACTGCTTACCGTTTAAATGGCGGATCTATTAAGGATAAAATGGAATGGGTTATATCTACTGGTATAGGTGGTTCTACTACTATAATAGAAGATTCTTTAGGATATGTAACATCTGATCTGATAGATCTTCGTCCATCTACTCCAAACCAGTTTTTAAAGACAATAGCAAAAGCTGGAAGATACAGTATCAAGTTCTTCCCTAAGGGAGTATATGAAGATTACTGTAAGGCTGGCCTGACCATTGACGATATTGGAGAAGGATTGTATTCCGCAGTAACCTTATACGTTTATGGGGAATTTGCTGATAAGGTGCTGTATGTAAACAAAGGTGATGATTTTGATGTTGCACAGGCTTTCAATGTAACACCAGATGTATTCCATTCCATGTTTTCGTCAACGTTAGAAAGCGGAGTCAGTGTAGTCAGCTACGTTGATTCTGAAGTAAGAGGAACAGCATTAGAAATTGGAGATGCTATTATAAAGGTAAAAATAGATGAAGGCACATTAGTAGATGAACTGTTAGAGGGAACACAGCCGGCAGATGGATATTATACAGTAAAAATACATGTTTCAGACGGAATTACTTTAGACAGATCAGCAGTTACTCTTGCATTGGGGGCAAAACTGCAGCTGCGTGAAACCAGTGGTGCCTCTGACGGTGAGTTTACATGGGAATCAGATAATCCAAGTTATGTTTCCGTAGATAAAAATGGATTAATTAGAGGATTGCAGGTAACGGGAGATGATAAAGATGTTAAGATCACTTTGACGCAGGTAACTTCCTCTGGTTATATTCGGCATGCAGTGTGCCAGGTACGTGTAGTAAGTACCGTAACAAATATTAAGTTAAATTATGAAAAGGTAAATGTTGAAGTTGACAAGACGTTGACTGTATTAGCTACATTTACACCAAATGTCAGTACTGCACCTATAACATGGATTACCAATGAAGAGGAAATCGTAAGTCTTTCCGTTTCCAATGATAATAAGAGTGTTGTTGTAACTGGTTTAAAACCAGGTACAGCGGTTATATCGGCAGTCAATACGGATAACTTTGTAACAGCAAGCGTTACAGTAACAGTAGTAGCTCCAATTAAGACTATAAAGATAGAGCCGACACAGTTAAAAGTAAAAGTGAATGCGGATGTTGTAAAATTAAAAGCAACGTATACACCAGCTGATGCAACTAGCAATGATTTAGTATGGTCTTCTTCTAATACAGCTGTTGCAAAGGTAGATGAAAATGGTGTTGTAACTTTAGTTTCAGCAGGTGCTGCCATTATTTCCGTAAGGCCAGCATATAATCCATATTTGACTATGGCACAGTGCGATTTGACGGTACTTCAAGCTGCTACAGGATTTTCGCTTGATACAAAACAGCTCACATTGGAAGCAGGACAGAGCCAGAAAGTTACATATAAGATGGAACCAAAGGATGCAACCACTTCTGTTATTTGGAAAACGATGAATTCAGCAATTGCGACTGTATCCGCAGATGGTAAAATTACAGCTGTTGCTCCTGGCAAAACATACATTGTTGCATCTACGGAAAATGGTTTTTCAGAGACCTGTGAGGTTGTGGTCACAAAAGCAGCATCCAGTGTAACACTAGATGTTTACAATTTGAAAATAGCAGTAGGTGATACGTATCAGGTAATAGCAACACCTAATCCTAAAAATAGTACCGAAAAGACATTTACATGGAAATCAAAAGATAATTCTATTGCAACTGTAAATGCATCTGGAAAGGTAACTGGTGTTAAGCCGGGTGAGACGGTTATTACAGTGAAAACCAAATCTGGTGCCGTAGAATACCTATATGTTACCGTTTATAATCAGATAACCTCTATGAAACTGAACTATGCCAAGAAGACACTTGTAAAAGGAAAGAAATTTACATTAAAGGCAATATTTACACCTTCAAATGCAACGAATAAGAAGGTGAAGTGGTCCAGTTCCAATACAAAAGTTGCTTCTGTTACCAGTAAGGGTGTTGTATCTGGATTAAGAGGTGGTGCTGCTGTTATAACTGCCGTAGCAGAAGATGGTGGACATACAGCCTCCTGCCTGGTTACGGTAAAGCAGTCAGTTACCAGCATTACCCTTAATAAATCAAGCTATACTCTGGGAATTGGAAAAACCATAGCATTAAAAGCAAAAGTGAAATCCAATTATTCTTCCAACCAGAAATTAAAATGGACTTCGACAAATGTCCGTATTGCTACCGTAAGTTCCAAAGGAGTTGTAAAGGGGAAGAAAAAAGGAACGGTAACGATTAAATGTAAGGCAACAGATGGCAGTGGGGAATATGCGGCCTGCCGGATTCATGTTGTAAGACAGGTTACAAAGATTACTTTAAACAAGTCTACAATTAAAATGCTAGTAGGAAGAACAACAAAAATCAAAGCTAAGGTTTCGCCATCTAGCGCATCTTATAAGTCTGTAAAATGGAGTTCCAGTAACCCTGATATTGCACAGATTGATTCAAATGGTAACCTTACCGCTTTAAGTGCAGGCAATTGCAAAATATATGCTAAGGCAAAAGATAATAGTGGCAAAAAAGCAGTCTGTTATGTATATGTATCAAAGGCTGTTCCTTCTACTGCAGTTACAATTTCAGAAAAAGACATGGTATTGGTTAAAGGTACTTCATCCATGTTAGCTTATAGTATTACACCTAACAACACAACAGACAGAGTTTATTTTTCAAGTGATAATAAACGTGTTGCAACGGTTTCTTCTTTAGGCAGGGTATCTGCCAGAAAGCCTGGAGCGGCGACTATAACAATCCGGACCAGCAGTGGCAAAGTAGGCATGGTAAATGTAACAGTAGTTGGACTAAACCGTACAAGTATTACAATGGGACAATACGAAAGAATCGAGTTATGGGTAGAAGAAAAGAATACAGGAGTTCGATGGTATTCAGAAAATGCGTCTATTGCTTCTGTAGAAAATGGCAGTGTCGTTTCCAGAATGAAAGGGAAAACCCGAATCGTTGCCATTATTGATGGCATTCGCTTATACTGCAATGTTACAGTAAGATAGAAGTAAATATAATGCTTATTAAGCATCATTCTTAAAAAGGAGCTGTGCACTGATTATTTAGTGCGACAGCTCCTGTCTGAAAATTCTTTTAAATCTCAGTAGTTTCTACAGAATCAAATTCTGACTGTATTTCACTAGAAGGCTCTTTGTCTAAAAGACTTACGATTACAATTAACAGACTAGCAAAAATAAATGCTGGAAGTAAAGAGTATACTTCTAAAATACCGCCTAATTTGCAAATGTAAAGGGACCAGGCGACAGATAATGTACCTCCACCAAGCATGCCAGCAACCGCACCTTTTAAAGTTGTCCTCTTCCAGAACAATGCAAATAAAATAAGTGGACCAAATGCAGATCCAAATCCTGACCATGCTAAGGAAACCAGATTAAAGATAGAACTATCTGGGTTAAGGGCAATAATCATAGCAACAATTGCTACGATAAATGTAGTAGTCTTAGTTACAAGCAGAATCTGTCTGTCTGTTGCTTCTTTCTGAAATATTTTTTTATAAAGATTGTTTCCAACTGATGAAGATACTAAAAGCAGCTGTGAATCAGCAGTACTCATAGTAGCAGCTAAAATACCAGAAAGAACAATGCCTGCAATAAATTTAGGTAAGAAAGCGTTGGTTAGGCGGATAAAGATTGTTTCAGCAGCAGAACTAGTAGTTAATGTTTCAATACCACCGATACCTTTTGCTGTAATAGCAGCCCCTACATATCCGATACATACAGCTACAGCAAGAGAAATGATTACCCAAGTCATAGCAATTGTTCTGGACTTCTTAATTTCTTTTGAACTTTTAATTGCCATAAAACGAAGTAAAATGTGTGGAACTCCGAAGTAGCCAAGTCCCCAGGCAAGGCCAGAAATCATATTGATAACGCCGTAGGAAGCAGCTTTTCCAGCTGCGGGGTCATAAGTACTGAATAAACTCATGTATCCATCTACACTTTTGGCATATGAAAGTACTTCGCCGATACCGCCAGCTTTTACAATGCCAATGATCAGAACGATTATGATAGCAAATGACATTAACAAACCTTGAATCAGATCGGTAGTACTAGCGGCCATAAATCCACCAGCAGATGTATATAATACAATTATAAAACCGCAGATGATCATGGTTGGAACGTATTTGAAATCAAAGATACTGGCAAAAAGCTTACCACATGCAGAAAAACCAGATGCAGTGTAAACAGTAAAGAAAATAATGATTAAGATGGATGAAATAATCATTAAAATATTGTTTTTATCACGAAAACGGTTACTGAAAAAATCAGGCAATGTGATAGAATTGTTACTTACCTCTGTATATTTACGCAGACGTTTTGCTACGAATTTCCAGTTTAGGTATGTACCTATTGCCAAACCGATTGCGGTCCATCCGGCTTCACCAAATCCTGTTAAATAAGCAAGACCTGGAAGTCCCATTAATAGCCAGCTGCTCATATCAGACGCTTCTGCACTCATGGCAGTTACCCAGGCACCTAATTTACGGCCGCCAATAAAATAATCGTCGGATGTTTTATTACGTTTTCCATAGTAGAAACCAACTGCTAATACAATAAGCATATAAGCAGCCATTGCAAGTAAAACTAACAAAAAATCTCCTCCATTTCTATATTCTGTTTCCAAGTTACATGACGCAAAAAACAGCACATTTCATGGAAACTGCTGTGCGACTCGCTATATTCTATCATTAATCAGTAAAAAAGTAAATATTTAAAAAAAGGGTTGAATGTATGTTCGGTTTATGATAATCTGAATAAGAACATATGTTTTGTTGGGAGGTTATAATTTGCTTGTTAATCTACATGTAAAGAATTTGGCAATTATTGATGAGATTGAGATAGATTTTAGAAAACATCTGAACATACTAACTGGTGAGACAGGTGCTGGAAAGTCCATTATTATCGGTTCCATTAACATAGCGCTAGGAGGCAAAGTTCCTCAGGATATGATACGAAAAGGAGCCGATTACGGTTTGGTAGAACTTGTATTTCAAGTGTCCGGATCAGCCATAGAAGAGTTTATGAACAGGCATGATCTTGAGATGGAAGATGGACAGATTATTTTATCCCGTAAGATTATGCGTGGAAGAAGTGTCTGTAAAATCAACGGTGAAACGGTTCCTGTATCCGTTATCAGGGAATTAAGCGGTTATTTAATTGACATTCATGGACAGCAGGAACATCAGTCCCTGCTTTATAAGGCAAAACATTTATCCATATTGGATCATTATGCAAAGCAGGAACTTCTGCCATATAAAAGCAAGACTGGAAAACTTTATTCTTCTTACCAGGCATTAAAAGAAGAACTGAATTCCAGCGGTACCTCAGAAGAAGAAAGGCTTCGGGAGATGTCTTTTTTAGAATATGAAATGAATGAGATTGAAGCTGCAGCTTTGAAAGAAGGGGAAGAAGAAGAGCTGGAAGAACAGTACCGTAAGATGGTAAATATGGGAGATATCATGGAAGGCCTGTCTAGTGTATATGGACTTACTTCTTCGTCTCAGGAATCAGTTTCTTCCTTATTAGGACGTGCTGCCCGCATACTTTCAAAAATACAGGATATGGATTCCGGTGTTGAAAACTTTGCACAACAGATAGAAACGATTGATAATTTTGTAAATGATTTGAATCTGGAATTATTTCATTCAATGAATAATTTAAATTATGATGAAGAAGAATGCAAAAGAATCGAAGAACGCCTTGATACTATAAGAAGAATGAAAGCCAAGTATGGGAATTCTTATGAAAAAATTCTGGAATATTATGAAAAAGCTCAATTAAAACTGCAAAAGTACCAGAAATTTGAAGAATATCAAGCAGAACTTCTTTTAAAACTAAAGCATGTAGAAGAAGAGTTGGAAGAATGCTGCAAGTCAATTTCCAGCATTCGAAAAGCATATGCAGGAAAACTGGAAAAAGATATATATGAAGCACTGGTGGAACTGAATTTCTTAGATGTACGTTTTCAGATTAATTTTAAGAAGATGGAACATTATAGCAGTAATGGTTTTGATGACGTGGAATTCTATATATCTACTAATCCAGGTGAGGATCTGAAACCTCTTGGAAAAGCAGCTTCCGGTGGAGAGTTATCTCGGGTTATGTTAGCGGTTAAGTCCGTTTTGGCAGATAATGATATGGTTGAAACATTAATTTTTGATGAGATTGATGTGGGTGTAAGTGGCCGGACAGCACAGAAAGTTTCTGAACGGCTATCCTATATTTCCAGAAAGCATCAAGTAATATGTATTACACATTTACCTCAGATTGCAGCTATGGCTGATTCCCATTACATTATTGAAAAAATGGTGAAAGGGACTGTGACCGTAACCAATATCAGATGTTTGGATGAAGAAGATTCTGTTAAGGAATTAGCTAGAATTTTAGGTGGAGCTGCTATTACAGATAAAGTAATGGAAAGTGCCAGGGAGATGAAAGATCTGGCGTCAAAGTCCAAAAACTACTAGTTTGAAATAAAAAGATAGACACATACTAAAAGCGGATATACAAAAGGTATATTCGCTTTTTGCTTTATAATTTAAGTGATATATCCAGTTACTGCGTTACACATTTTATAACCGAATTTGATAGCATCTAAGAATGACGTGAAAATGGGGTGTGCCGTATGAAAAGACGAATGATTTATAGAAGAACATTGGTTGTAATCCTGCTATTTGTCATAGGTGGAATCGGATTTTTATCATATAGAACCATTGATAAGCAAATACCAGATAGTATAAGAATGATTGTAAACGAAGAACAAAAATTAGATTTTTCTTTGCCAGTAAAGGGACAGATAGTAGCAAAGACCGTGGGAGCTTTATCTGTAAATGATAAAAAACTTGAAAAGTCAGAAATTAGGATTGATTTTGCAAAGCCATTTACGTTATATTCCAAGGAACCAGGGAGTTACAAAGTAAAATTAAAGCTCTTTGGCCTAATGGCTTACAAGAATATACAAATTGATGTAATGGAAGAAAAATACCTTTATCCATGCGGTTCTTCTGTGGGGATAAAAATAAACACGGACGGAATTCTGGTTTTGGGAACGGGTATTATTAGAGGAAAAGATGGCCTGAACTATGAACCTGCATTAAATATACTGAAATCTGGCGATTATATTGTATCATTTAATGGAGAAAATGTAGAAAATAAAAAAAAATTAATGGAAATGATTGAAAAATGCAATGGAAATGATATACAATTAGAAGTGTTGAGAAACAATGAACGGATGAAAGTTATTATCAAGCCCGTGCTAGGGTCTGATGGTAGGTATAAGATAGGTGCCTGGATTAGAGATGACACACAAGGAATTGGAACTTTAACGTATGTAGATGAAGATGGTTCTTTTGGAGCATTAGGACATGGAATTACAGATGTAGATACAGGACTTCTTATGAACGTAAAGAAGGGAGGATTATATCGAGCCGATATTGTTCAAATCAACAAGGGGGAAAAAGGCACACCAGGAGAAGTAGTTGGAATCATACGAAAAGGAAATGGCGACCACTACGGATCTATAGATAAAAATACAAGACAAGGTATATTTGGCCATATTGATGAATCCGCCTTTAGTACAAAGCTTATGAAAAAATATCCAATAGGTTTAAAGCAAGACATAAAGACAGGGAAAGCAACAATATTGTGCCAGGTATCAGATCGGATTGAAGAGTACGATATTGAAATTGAAAAAGTTGAATTAAATACAGAAAATAACAGCAAGGGTATGGTTTTGCATATAACGGACAAAAAACTGCTGTCATTAACCAACGGCATAGTACAAGGAATGAGTGGAAGTCCGATTATCCAGAATGGCAAAATTATTGGTGCTGTAACACATGTTTTTGTACAGGATTCGACAAGAGGGTACGGAATATTTGTTGAAAATATGATGAGGTTTTCAGATAATAAACATAAATGACGAAAATTGCGAAAGAAACTAGTTGATTATATGGAAATAAATGTATATAATACTCATATGGTAAAAATTAACAATATTATTAAGACGTTATATCGGGACTGAACAAAGCAAATATAGTAAAAAGAAGTATAGATTGACTAAACACAGACAAAAATGTATAATTTTACTATACGAGTTTTGGCAAAAGGGGCCGATGAGTTAAATAATTAAGGAGGATTTGAAAGAATGGCTAAAATTAAAGTTGCTGTTGTAGACGACAACGAATCAACAGTAGGTACACTTGTTGAATGTTTAAGGAAAGATGACGAAATCGAAGTTGTAGGAATGGCTTATGATGGTTTACAAGCACTTACGCTAATAAAGGAAAAAGAACCGGATATTATGTTACTTGATTTGATTATGCCAAAACTTGATGGACTAGGAGTATTAGAAAGAGCCCACAATTCAAGCGAATTTAAGAAAGTGCCACGTTTTGTAGTGGTTAGTGCAGTTAGTACCGATCACATTACGGAAAGTGCATTTGAACTCGGAGCAAGTTATTATATCTTGAAACCTTTTGACGAATCAACAATCTTATCTAGAATTAAACAGACAAAACAGGTTTCGACACCTCATCTGGTGGTTCAAAAACGCTCACCTATTTTAGAAAGCAAACCAGTTTCATTAGAGCATAACTTGGAATCAGATGTTACCAATATCATTCATGAAATTGGAGTTCCAGCACACATAAAGGGCTATCAGTATTTGCGAGATGCGATTATGATGTCTGTAAATGATGGGGAAATGCTGAATTCTATTACAAAATTATTATATCCATCTATTGCAAAACAGCATAAGACAACTCCAAGCAGAGTAGAACGTGCAATTCGCCATGCCATAGAAGTTGCGTGGAGCCGTGGAAAAATGGATACGATAGATGAATTATTCGGATATACAGTTTCCAATGGAAAAGGAAAACCTACCAATTCTGAATTTGTTGCTTTAATTGCTGATAAAATTCGTTTAGAATATAAAATGCGTACATAAATTTTGTTAAACTTTAGGGCATAAATGAAATATAATACTTTCATGTTTGGATAAAATCATGTATAATTATGAAAACAAGAGTTTGGGAGGTTTCTTATGAAGAAAGTATTGTTCGTAGCTTCTGAAGTAGTACCGTTTATTAAAACAGGTGGATTAGCAGATGTAGTTGGTTCATTACCGAAGTACATAAATAAAGATAAATTTGACGTAAGAGTAATGCTGCCAAAATATATGGCTATTCCAGAAGAATATAAAGAAAAAATGAAGTTTAGGACCAGTTTCTACATTGATCTTGCCTGGCGAAAGCAGTATGTCGGTGTAATGGAGACGGTGTATGATGGCGTAACATTTTACTTTATTGATAATGAATATTACTTTGCGGGACCAACGCCTTATGGTAATATTTATGAGGATATTGAGAAGTTCGCATTTTTCTGCAAAGCTTCTTTATCCAGTCTGCCATCTTTGGATTTTCGGCCGGATATTATCCATTGCCATGACTGGCAGACAGGCCTGCTGCCAATTTATATAAAAGATGTATTTATGCAGAATCCGTTTTATCATGGAATCAAAACCATTATGACCATACATAATCTGAAATTCCAGGGAATCTGGGATATGAAAAAAGTAAAAGACATAACTGGACTTAGTTCGTATTATTTTGCTCCAGATAAGCTTGAAGCATATGGGGATGCGAATTACTTAAAAGGCGGACTTGTCTATGCTGACAAAATTACTACCGTCAGTGAGACTTATGCAGAAGAAATAAAAACCCCTTTTTATGGAGAGAATCTTGACGGACTGATTAATGCAAGAAGCAATTCCCTTGTTGGAATTTTAAATGGCCTGGATTATGAGGAATACGATCCGGCTACGGATAAACTTATTATCAAAAATTACAATAAAGCAAATTTCCGTAGGGAAAAGAGTAAAAATAAGGTAGCACTGCAGGCGGAACTGGGACTAAAAAAGGACGAAAAAGTCTTTATGATAGGAATTGTATCACGGCTGACTTCCCAAAAAGGGTTTGATTTAATTGATTATATGATTGAACAGATCTGTCAGGAAGATACACAGTTAGTTGTGCTTGGAACAGGTGAAGAAAAATATGAGCATTTATTTCGCCACTACGAATGGAAGTATAGTGACAGGGTTTCTGCCAATATTTATTATTCCAATGAACGTTCCCATAGGATTTATGCAGCCTGCGATGCTTTTCTGATGCCATCTTTATTTGAGCCTTGTGGACTTAGCCAGCTGATGAGCCTTAGATACGGAACAGTGCCGATTGTCCGAGAGACAGGCGGCTTGAAGGATACCGTTATTCCGTATAATGAGTATGAAGGAACTGGTACAGGATTTTCATTCTGCAACTATAATGCACATGAAATGATGAACACGATTAATTATGCAAAAAATGTCTATTATCACCATAAAAGAGAATGGAACAGACTTGTGGATCGTGGCATGAGCTGTGATTTCTCATGGAATAGTTCAGCTAAGAAATATGAAGAATTATATAATTCTTTATAAATTTCTTATAAGAAAAGATAGAAAAAAGTAAAAAGTAAGGAGCAGAAAAACGAACAAAGTATTAAAATTTGCTGCAGCAGGACTTGCAGCTGCAGCATTTGCAACAGGAAGTACGAGCGTTAGTGCCGCAGTTTCAAATAACATTGAATTGTACTATTCTTATGGTGCACCATCTAGTGATAATCAGCTGATTTGTTATGGAGGGTATACATCTGCAGGGAAAGATTCAATGGTATTGAGGGTGCCAATATTTGACGTGAATTTTATTGGACCACAAGTAACTATTATAACAGCACCAGCATTAAATATGAGCAGTTTTAACCAAGCGATACCAACGTATCGTACTGTTCAATACCGAAATGGTGCTAGGACTAGAAGTGGTATATATTATGATGCGACTTCAAAAGTCAGCAATTATAGCGGACAGAGAAGCATTCGGATATATGGTGTTATAAGAGAAGCCAATGGCTGATAGGAAGCTTTTGGACATAGGAGTTGTTCTTTGAATGGCAGCTCCTATTTGTATTTTGGTATCATAATGGAAATAACGAGGGATAAGAAAATGCAGAAAAAAACAGCATTTATAATTGCAGTAGGTATTGCAATTTCATTAACTGGCTGCGTAAGTACGCCAGAAAATTTAAAAGAACAAAAAAATTCAAGCCAGCAGGCAGAAAAGAAAGACGGAATCCAGCTGGACAGTTTAAAAAATGTATTGGATTGTGCAAAGGATATTCAAGGGCAAACGTATGAAAATCTGTATTTTGCAGATAATTTTCAGGTAAACCAGCCAGAACAGATTGGAAAAATAGAATTTAGCCAGAGGAAAGATTTTGATAAAGATGGGATGCAAATATTAAAGGAGTTTGTGAAGGAGATAGATCCCAAGATCAAAGTAGACACCAATCTTGTCAAACCAGGACTGCAGTACATAGATGAAAAAGGGCAAGAATCTTTTTCGTTGGGGAATGATGGGTTTTTATATTATGCCTATGAGGAAGGAGATAGCTGGATATCGGTAAAAAATGGAGATACCGAAGAGTATGAATTAGTGGAGCAGGTATGTGTCGAATATGAATATGATAATAAGTCTTTTCAATGGAAGGACAAAGAAGTTTCCTTGACTGATATTGTTGAAACGGCACAGAAGAGCGCAGATGAATTTACGAAAAAATACGATAGTATGTCATGGAGGCCAAGCATTCTGTTGGTTTATGAAAACAAGCAGGGAGAATACTATTTTGAGGTCCGATTCACAAAATCTTACCAGGGTGCTGATCTGTTTTATGAAGATTACAGAAAAGCACTTGATTATGTAAAAGCACCTTATGTATCTGTAATGCAGCCATACATGGTATTTAATTCGTCAAAAGAAATGCTGGCAGTAGATAATTATCCAGGAATCCTTGATTACAATAAAACCATAGAAGAATATGATAACATCATTACATTACAGTGTGCATCAGAATTATTGTCAGATAAGCTGTCCTCTTATAAAGCATACAATGTTTATCATGTGAATCTGGAATACCGCTTAGTACAGACAGATGGTGAAAAAGTTGAAAAAGATGGTTATTATTGCAATTGGCGAGCAGGAAATATATATGAGACAAGTCCATGCTGGACATTTTATTTAAGTAACGATATGGATCGCATGACATTTGCAATGGTTGACTGTGTAACTGGGGAAGTAGAATTTGTAAGTGGAGAGTAAACTCATGAAAACAATACATTCGTTAAAAATTGATTTAAACAAAACAATATGGAATTTAGGCTTCTTCTTATCCGTCTTATTAACAATAGCATTGCAATTTACAAATCAGATTTATGTAGATGGTGAAAGCGGAAAAACATATTGTGTCTTAGAAGCATTAATGAAGCTTAGCAGGAGCCAGATAGAAAGTGATGTGAATTTATCTTCGCTGATGGTATTGCAAGCTGGAGTAGCAGGGTATTTTATTATGTTTATTCCAATTATAGCAGCATTTCCATTTATTCCAAACTTCTGTGCAGAAAGAAATAGCGGCTTAATTCGCTTTACGATACAGAGGACAGGAAAGTTCAGATATTACTGTGTAAAATTTCTATCAGCAGTATTGGGAGGAGGGTTATCTGTTTTACTTGGTTACATAGTGTTTGCTGTTCTCATGCTGATTTTGTTTCCAGACATAAGAACCTATAATCTTAGCAAAGAAGAACTGTCTGTATTGACGGATTTTTATATAACGAAAAGATTGTTTCTGATAGCATCAGGAATTTTTTTATATGGATCTGTTTCCGCAATTCCCGCTTTTTTAATGTCATCCTTTGTAAAAAACAGATATATTATTACTTGTGTACCATTTATGATTACGTATTTATATAGTACAGGTCTGACAAAATTAATATATGAAGGGATGGAAAAAGGAAAGCAGACACTGGTTGATTTAGGAAATACATTAAAACCAGAACAGATTACCACGTTGTATTACGGAGATTCCATTTCCCGAAATGCAATATATGTAAATATGGCTTTTGTGGCAGTGTCATTTTTCATTTTTGTATGGATTATGAATGGAAGGAGTGATATGGGTGAGTAATATTAAGCTAAGCAGAATCCGATTAACAGCTAAAACGGAATATATAAAATGGATCTGTAATCCAAGAATTATTCTGCTGGCAGTTGTCGTTGTTTTTTTACATAATTTTATTATTCAGCCACTTCAGGAACATGCGGGCAAAATGGGAGAACCACTAAACTCTCTTGAACCATTTATTGCAACGGTAAACTCCGAGATTCTGGTAATAATCGTTCCTGCAGTGTTTTTGGCATTGTTCTCTGATTTTCCGAAAATGGATGGCAGTACATTATTTTTTGTACATAGAATAGGAAAGATAAACTGGATTTTAGGACAGATTCTTTTTGTAGCATATGGAATTATGACTTATGTAGGAATTCTGTTTCTAGGTTCTTTTTTACCTGTTATGACATCAACATTCTGGGCTGACAAGTGGTCAAATGTAGTAACACAATATGCACAGAGATTTCCAGACGAGTCACAGAGTTTTGCCTGTCTGTTAATAAAGAATAACATATATAATCAGGTATCACCAGATATGGCAGTAATACATGGTTATCTTCTTATGATTTTATATCTTGCCGTGTTAGCTAGTATCATGCTGCTGTTCCAATGCCTGGATAAAAAAATATATGGCATGCTCTGTGCAGCAAGCGTTATTGCTTTTGGAGGAACGACATCATTGGTAGGAGCAAAAGCTATGTGGTTTTTTCCAATGGCACATGCATCTTTGTGGAATCATTTTACAAGCTATTTCCGTAAACCTGTAGTGGCTTTATGGAAGTCTTATTTGTATTTTGGAAGTCTTGTGATTCTGCTGATTATTGCCTCTTTGAAGAGTATTAAGAACCGGAATTTTGATAGCATTCAGGAAATGGATTAAGGAGTTGGAAAATGGAAAATATAATAGAAATTCGTGATGTTTCCTTGCAGATAAAAAAAGAACAGATATTGAAGCATGTAAGTATGGATTTGGAAGAAGGAAAGATACATGGGCTTGTTGGACGAAATGGTTCTGGAAAGACTATGCTTATGAAATGTATCTGTGGCTTTATCAAAATAACAGAGGGCGAAATTAAAGTTGAAAACAAAATAGTGGGCAAAGATATCGATTTTCCTCAGAATATTGGATTTATTATCGAGACTCCAGGGTTTATTCCTTATTACAGTGGATATAAAAACTTACGCCTGCTTGCTGGATTGCGTAATAAAATTGGAAAACAAGAAGTAAAGGATGCTATGACGGCGGTAGGACTCGACTATAAACTGAAACGTTCGGTAAAAAAATATAGTCTGGGTATGAGACAGCGGCTGGGAATTGCACAGGCTATTATGGAAAAACCTTCTATTTTAATTTTAGACGAACCTTTTAATGGCCTGGATAAAGAAGGTGTAGAGGAAATGCGAAAGTATCTTATTAAATTGAAGGAAGATAATACAACGGTTTTGATTTGTTCTCATTCTACAGAAGATATTCATGTACTTTGTGATACGGTGGCTGAAATGGAGAAAGGAGTACTCAAAAAAATTCGTTAAATTTACCAAGAGCATCGGAAAGGATAGAGAATGTATTGTTTAGTTATTGCATAATTCTGCTAGTTTCGTTAAAACTAATTCAATGAAAAATAGTAGTACAAGGATATGTTTTTGGGAGGTAGAAATGTCTGTCGAAGTTTTGGGAGTGATATTTCAATTTGCTGGCGGCTTAGGAATGTTTTTGTATGGCATGAACATAATGGGAGACGGTTTGCAAAAGGCAGCTGGCAACAAGATGCATAACTTTTTAGGAAAAATTACAAGCAACCGTTTTCTAGGACTTTTAGCCGGAGCTCTGATTACGGCAATTATACAAAGCAGCTCAGCAACAACTGTAATGGTAGTTGGATTTGTAAATGCTGGCCTTCTGGATCTGGGACAGGCGGCTGGCGTGATAATGGGTGCCAATATTGGAACTACCATTACAAGCTGGATTGTATCCATGAATGAATGGGAATGGGCAGCCGTTTTAAAACCTTCATTCTTTGCTCCACTATTAATTGCAATTGGAGCATTTTTTATTATGCTCAATAAGAGCCAAAAGAGAAAAGAAGCCGGGCAGATTTTAAGCGGTTTTGGTATTCTGTTTATCGGCTTGGAGTTTATGACTTCTTCTATTGAACCATATAGTGCCTCGCCTGTATTTTCTGCCGCATTTCGCATTTTAGGAAGAAATCCAGTATTTGGAATTCTGACAGGCCTTGTAGTTACCGCTTTCATTCAAAGTTCCTCTGCGTCAGTTGGAATCCTGCAGGCGCTAGCTGCCAATGGAGTAGTCGGCTGGAATAGTGCAGTTTATATTACATTAGGCCAGAATATGGGAACTTGCGTAACAGCCTTAATATCAAGTACAGGAGCTAACCGGACAGCAAAAAGAGCAGCAGTGATGCATTTTCTTTTTAATTTAATGGGAGCAATTATATTCGGAGTGCTGATGTCTTTCTTGTTTCTATGGAGGCCGGTTTTGGCAGAAGCTAAAGTATCAAGTGTTGATATTTCGGTTTTCCATACTATTTTTAACATTGCCAATACGTTAATACTGTTTCCGTTTGGTAATCTATTGGTAAAATTATCAGGCGTAATTGTGAAGGATCATGCACATAATGTTATAGATGACGAATTAGAATCAATGAAAAGGCATTTGGACGAACGAATTTTAGAAACTCCATCATTTGCACTGGACAATGCCATTAAACAAGTGGTTCATATGGGCGAAATTACGATGGAAAACGTCAAGCGTTCGGTAAAAGCACTTCTGGAAAAAGACGGACAGCTGGTCAAAGAAGTCATGGAACAAGAAAAATTAATCGACCAGATGGAAAAGATCCTGACGGAATATTTAGTCAAGATCAGCAATTTGTCATTATCTGAAAAACAGCAGCTGATTGTCAATCATATGTTTTATACTATCATTAATTTTGAACGTGTTGGGGACCATGCCGAGAATATTGGTGAGCTGGCCAGCATTACGATTGACAGGAAATTACAGTTTACAGAAGAAGCCTATATGGAAATGGAAAATATGTGCAAGGCTGCAATTGAGTCCTTTGAAAATTCTCTGCTTTCACGTTCGACAGAAGATCAGGAATATATCCGAAAAGTAGTAAAGTGTGAAGAACTGGTGGATAATCTGGAAGAAGAGTATCGAGAGCACCATATTGCAAGGCTTTCGAAGAATGTCTGCAATTCAGAAACTGGTGTAGTATTTGTTGATTTACTGGTAAATTTGGAAAGAATCTCAGATCATTCCATGAATATTGCCAACTTTCTACTAGATGAATTGGATTAATTTATCAAACAAATTTGAAAAAATATTATTTTCCTCTTGATATTTGAGGATATATTAGTTAAAATAGGTTTGGGTTTTGTGAAAAAGAAAACAAACTCTATTAGGCCAGAATTAATCACTGTACAAAAGTCAAAGGACAAGTTGCAGTAATTATAAAATTTTTTTTCATAGGAGGAATATTTATCATGGCAGTTAAAGTAGCAATTAATGGTTTTGGACGTATTGGACGTCTTGCATTCAGACAAATGTTTGGAGCTGAAGGATATGAGGTAGTAGCAATCAATGACTTAACAAGTCCTGCTATGTTAGCTCACTTATTAAAATATGATTCATCTCAAGGCAGATATGACAAAGAAGTTGAAGCAAAAGAAGATTCTATCGTTGTTGACGGAAAAGAAATCAAAATCTATGCGAAAGCTAACGCTGAAGAACTTCCTTGGGGAGAAATCGGAGTAGACGTAGTACTTGAGTGTACAGGATTCTATACATCTAAAGCAAAATCTGAAGCTCACATCAAAGCTGGTGCAAAGAAAGTTGTTATTTCAGCTCCTGCAGGAAATGATCTTCCTACAATCGTATACAGTGTTAACGAAAAAACACTTAAAAAAGAAGATACCGTTATTTCTGCAGCTTCTTGTACAACAAACTGTTTAGCACCTATGGCTGATACATTAAACAAATTAGCTAAAATCAAAAAAGGCTATATGACAACAATCCACGCTTACACAGGTGATCAGATGACTCTTGACGGACCTCAGAGAAAAGGCGATTTAAGAAGAGCCCGTGCAGCTGCTGTTAATATCGTTCCTAACTCTACAGGTGCTGCTAAAGCTATCGGATTAGTTATCCCAGAATTAAACGGTGTATTAGATGGCTGTGCACAGCGTGTTCCTACCCCAACAGGTTCCTTAACCCAGTTAATCGCAATCTGTGACGGTACAGTAACAGAAGCTGACGTAAACGCAGCAATGAAAGCTGCTGTATCTGATTCTTTCGGATACACAGAAGATGAAATCGTTTCTTCTGATATCGTAGGCATCAGATTTGGTTCTTTATTCGATGCAACACAGACAAAATGCATGGATATGGGCGATGGTACAACAATGGTTAAAGTTGTTTCCTGGTATGACAATGAAAACTCATATACAAGCCAGATGGTTAGAACAATCAAATACTTCGCTGAATTAGCATAATTAATTTCAGATAAATTATTTGATTATCATGGACTAGCATTCATGATAAATAATGACCTATCAGGGTCCGGTCGTTTGGGCCGGACCTTTTTTAATTAAACCAGTCAATGTCTGACAGCTGCACATATTTAATGAAATGTGTTAAAGGCAATGACAGGTTCCTTATCTCTTAATCCCCAGTTTCCTTAGCAGGGCAATTCATTCTGCTAAGAAGATCGTGAAAATACGGATCAGTTATGCAAATTGAAAGGAGTCTGACTCATGTTAAATAAAAAATCAGTAGATGATATTAATGTAAAAGGAAAAAGAGTTTTGGTTCGCTGCGACTTTAACGTACCAATTATTGATGGCAAAATTACAGATGAAAACCGTTTAGTAGCGGCTCTTCCAACAATTAAAAAATTAATTGCTGATGGCGGCAAAGTTGTTCTTTGCTCTCACTTAGGCAAACCAAAGGGAGAACCAAAGCCGGAATTATCTTTAGCTCCAGTAGCAGTAAGATTAGCTGAATTATTAGGACAGGAAGTAAAATTTGCAGCTGACGCTAATGTAGTTGGTGAAAATGCAAAAGCTGCAGTAGCAGCAATGAATGATGGAGACGTTGTTTTATTAGAAAATACTCGTTATAGAGCAGAAGAAACCAAGAATGGTGAAGAATTCAGCAAAGAATTAGCTTCTTTATGTGATGTTTTCGTAAATGATGCATTTGGTACAGCTCACAGGGCACACTGTTCTAATGTAGGTGTAACGCAATATGTTGATACAGCAGTTGTTGGTTATCTTATGCAAAAAGAAATCGATTTCTTAGGAAATGCGGTAAACAATCCAGAAAGACCTTTCGTAGCAATCCTTGGTGGTTCCAAAGTTTCTTCTAAAATTTCCGTTATCAACAACTTACTGGAAAAAGTTGATACTTTAATCATTGGTGGTGGAATGGCTTATACATTTATGGCTGCTGATGGTAAAAAAGTTGGTAATTCTTTATTAGAAGAAGACTATATTGACTATGCTAAAGATATGGTGAAAAAAGCTGAGGAAAAAGGCGTTAAATTATTAATTCCTCAGGATAATGTTTGTGCAGATGACTTCTCTAATGATGCGAACATCAAAATTGTGGCTAAGGACCAAGACATTGAAGATGGATGGGAAGGTCTTGATATCGGACCAAAATCCTGTGAAGTATTCTGTGAAGCATTAAAAGGTGCGAAAACAGTTGTTTGGAACGGACCTATGGGCTGTTTTGAAATGCCTAAATTCGCGGAAGGTACAATTGCAGTAGCAAAAGCTTTAGCTGATTTAGATGGTGCTACAACTATCATTGGTGGTGGTGATTCCGCTTCAGCTGTAAACAACTTAGGTTTCGGTGATAAAATGACTCATATCTCTACAGGTGGTGGAGCAAGCTTGGAATTCTTAGAAGGTAAAGAATTACCAGGTGTTGCTGCAGCTAACGATAAATAATCGTACTGTAAGAAATGAATTTTAAATCGAGTAAAAGGGAGAGTACTATTATGCGTAAAAAAATTATCGCTGGTAACTGGAAGATGAATAAAACTCCTAGTGAAACAGTTAAATTAATCGAAGAATTAAAACCATTAGTAAAAAATGAAGAAGTTGACGTAGTGTTCTGCGTGCCAGCTATTTCTTTAACAACAGCTATTGAAGCTGCTAAAGGTTCCAACATCGAAATTGGTGCTGAAAACATGTTTTATGAAGAAAGCGGTGCTTACACAGGTGAAATCGCTCCTAACATGCTAACAGATATCGGTGTAAAATACGTTATCATCGGTCACTCTGAGAGAAGAGAATACTTCGCAGAAACAGATGAAACAGTCAACAAAAAAGTATTAAAAGCTTTTGAACATGGCATTACTCCAATTATCTGCTGTGGTGAATCCTTAACCCAAAGAGAACAGGGAATTACAATTGACTGGATTCGTCAGCAGATCAAAGTGGCATTCTTAAATGTAACAAGCGAACAGGCTAAAACAGCAGTTATCGCTTACGAACCAATCTGGGCTATCGGTACAGGCAAAGTTGCTACCACAGAACAGGCTCAAGAAGTTTGTGCAGCAATTCGTGCCTGCATTGGTGAAATCTATGATGAAGCTACAGCAGCAGCAATCCGTATTCAGTACGGTGGCAGTGTATCCGCAGCAAGTGCACCAGAATTATTTGCTCAGGCAGATATCGATGGAGGATTAGTTGGCGGTGCTTCTCTGAAACCAGACTTTGGTAAGATTGTAAACTACAATAAATAGCAAGACAGCATCTCACAAGAGATAGCATTCGTAAAAAACAGGCGGGCACAAGTCCGTCTGTTTCACTAAATATTTAATTTATAAGGAGTACAACAATGAGTAAAAAACCTACTGTTTTGATGATTTTAGATGGTTATGGATTAAATGATACTGCAAAAGCTAATGCAGTAAAAGAAGCCAATACTCCAGTTATGGATAAATTAATGGCAGAATATCCATTTGTAAAAGGATATGCAAGTGGTTTAGCTGTTGGTCTTCCAGATGGCCAGATGGGTAATTCTGAAGTTGGACATTTAAATATGGGTGCCGGAAGAATTATCTATCAGGAATTAACACGTATTACAAAAGAAATTGAAGATGGAGTTTTCTTTGAAAATGAAGCTTTATTAAAAGCAGTTGAAAACTGCAGAAACAATAATTCGGATCTGCATTTATTTGGTTTATTATCCAATGGCGGTGTACACAGCCATAACACACACATGTATGGCTTATTAGAATTAGCTAAGAAAAATGGCATTAAAAATGTGTACTTGCACGCATTTTTAGATGGCCGTGATACCGATCCGAAGTCTGGTTTAGGTTTTGTAGAAGAAGCAGAAGCAAAAATGCAGGAAATTGGTGTCGGGGAAATCGCAACAGTTATGGGACGTTACTATGTAATGGACCGTGATAACCGTTGGGAACGTGTTGAAAAAGCATATAAAGCAATTGTAGAAGGGGAAGGTGTAAGTGCTTCTAATGCAGCAGAAGCTGTAAAACAGTCTTATGACAAAGGTGAAAATGACGAATTTGTTTTACCGACAGTTGTTAAAAAAGATGGTAAACCGGTTGCAACTGTAAAAGAAAAGGATTCTGTTATCTTCTATAACTTCCGTCCTGATAGAGCAAGAGAAATTACTAGGACTTTCTGTGATGATGGTTTTACTGGTTTTGAACGTAAAAATGGAAGAATCAAAACAACATTTGTTGCTTTTACAGAGTATGACGTAACGATTCCAAATAAAATAGTTGCTTTTCATAAAACAGAAATTAACAACACATTGGGAGAATACCTTTCTAAGAATGGCAAAACACAGTTAAGAACAGCTGAAACTGAAAAGTATGCACATGTTACATTCTTCTTTAACGGTGGCAAGGAAGAACCATACGAAGGTGAAGACAGACTGCTTGTTAATTCACCAAAAGTTGCAACTTATGATTTACAGCCAGAAATGAGTGCATTTCAGGTTGCAGAAGGTTTAGTAAATGCTATTAAATCTGATAAATATGATGTCATTATTGTAAATTTCGCTAACCCGGATATGGTTGGACATACTGGTGTAGAAAAGGCTGCAGTTGCTGCAATCGAAGCAGTTGATAAATGCGTTGGCATGGCAGTTGCTGCAATTAAAGAAACAGATGGACAGTTATTTATCTGTGCAGATCATGGAAATGCAGAACAGCTGATTGATTATGAAACAGGAGCTCCATTTACAGCTCATACAATTAATCCAGTTCCATTTATTCTTGTGAATTATGATGAAGCTTATACCTTAAGGGAAGGTGGCTGCTTGGCGGATATCGCTCCAACACTTCTTGAAATGATGGGAATGGAACAGCCTGCAGAAATGACTGGCAAGTCTCTTCTTATTAAGAAATAGGCTTGAAAAGACTAGCATTTTATGCTAATATGATTATATGTGTATTCGGACAATCGAATAAAATGCACGTATTGGAGGTGTAAGTATGTCTTGGCTACGAACTACAGTTATGATTCTTTATATTTTAGTTTGTATTGCACTTACAGTTGTTGTATTAATGCAGGAAGGTAAACAGGCTGGTTTATCAGGAAGCATTAGTGGTGCTGCTGAAAGCTACTGGGGAAAGAATAAAGGACGTTCTATGGAAGGTGCTTTAGAAAAAGGTACAAGAGTTTTAGCAATTGTATTTATTGTCGTATCTGCATTATTATGCATGCGCTGGTAGTAAAATAGATGCTTACAGGAAAGCTGTCACAGGATTGGGGCAGCTTTTTTTTGATCTCTTAAAAATTCTATTATACTATAAGATAGAAATATATGTAGTAATATGTTATGATAAAATAGCATTTCATTACATATGCAAACCATTGTAATAATAAGGAGGAATTTAAATGAAGAATTTTAGAACCAAGGCCATAGCTGTTATACTGATGTTTGCTATGGTATTTGCAGGGACAGGTTTTCAGCCTTCCAAAGTGAAAGCAGAGGCGAACGATTCCATTAATCTTCAGATTCTTGCAACAAGTGATTTACATGGCCGTTTCGTGCCATACGATTATGCAATTAATACAAAAGATACCTCAGGAAGTTTAGCACAGGTAGCAACAGCAGTATATAACAATAGAAATCAAAACACTATTTTACTGGATTGTGGAGATATCATTCAGGATAATTCTGCAGATCTGTTTTTTAACGAGAGCATTCATCCAATGATTGCAGGAATGAATCATTTACAGTATGATGCGATTACTTTGGGAAATCATGAATTCAATTATGGAATGGATATTTTGAAAAAAGTAATGAAACAGTCCAAAGCACCAGTATTGGGAGGAAATGTATATAATCCAGATGGCTCAGGCATAGCACAAAAATATACCATCCTTGAAAGAAGTGGCGTGAAAATAGCAGTAATTGGTATGGTTACTCCGAATATTACTAGATGGGATGCAGCCAATCTGAAAGGCTACAAAGTAACAGATCCAGTAGAAGAAACGAAAAAAGTCATTGAACAGATTAAAGATAAAGCAGATGTCATTGTGGCAGCGGTACATATGGGAGAGAAAAGCGAATACGGTGTCAAGAATTCAGGAACCATTGATTTAGCCAATGCCTGTCCTGAAATTGATGTCATTTTGGCTTCCCATGAGCATAAAGCGGTAGATGGTGTCTATTATAACAATGTTTTAACAGTAGAAAATCAATATGGCGGACAAACTCTAGCAAAGGTTAATCTGGAGCTTAAAAAAGGAGAAGACGGTAAATATAAAGTTACAAACCGTACGTCAAAATTAATTGTGACAAAAGATTATCCAGCAGATTCTCAAATGGAACTAATTCTGGACAAATATCATCAAATGGCAAAAGAGGATGCCAATATTGTAATTGGCAAATTAGTAGGAGGAGATTTGGTTCCTGCCAATGAAATCAGTGACATTTGCCAGGCACAGTTACAGGAAACTTCCATGATTAACCTGATTAATAAAGTGCAGAGATATTATACTGGTGCAGAGGTATCTGGGGCTGCTTGTTTTAATGCATCTGCCAACATGAAAGAAGGAGATATCAAAAAATGTGACACTGCACTGATATATAAATATGCCAATACCCTTTATAAATTAGAGATGACTGGTGCACAGCTTAAGAAATACATGGAATGGTGTGCTGCTTTTTATAATACATATCAAGATGGTGATTTGACCATTTCCTTTAATCCTGACATTCGTCTTTACAACAACGATATGTTCTCAGGTGTGAATTATACAATTAATGTAGCGAAAGAACCAGGAAACAGGATTGAAAACCTGACACATGAAAATGGAAAACCGGTAAAGGATGACGAGAAAATCATTGTAGCGGTAAACAATTACCGTGCCAATTCACATTTATTAACATATGGCTCTGTATTTAAAAAAGGAGAGTCTTTGCCAAAGTTACTGGAATCTGATGTACACAGTGAAATAGGTGGTGTCCGTGAATTAATTGGAGCTTATATAAAAGACGTGAAGAAGGGCGTAATTAGGCCAGAACTG
Organism: [Clostridium] polysaccharolyticum; assembly: GCF_900111595.1. GTDB lineage: Bacteria > Bacillota > Clostridia > Lachnospirales > Lachnospiraceae > Clostridium_AI > Clostridium_AI polysaccharolyticum. The sequence goes on from NZ_FOHN01000007.1 coordinate 76,749, forward strand.
TCGGGAAACTGGAAAATTACAGGGAATAACTGGAATGAAGAGTTCCATCAGAAAGCCGTAGAATTAGCAGCAGAAGGAAAACTAACCATACCCCGCTCAGAAGATGGAAGAGATTATAACATAAAAGCCGTAACAAAAGCCGATATTGCTCCTTTTGTAACGATTAAAAAACCCGCAAAGGTTACTAAAGTAAAAGCAAAAAGCAAGAAGGCAAAAACGGCAACAATATCGTATCAAGGTGTGAAATATGCTAAGAACTATGAAATCCGTTATACAGCAGATAAGAAGTTTAAAAAGGGTGTGAAATGTGTTAAAACAGAAAAGACTTCTTATACCATAAAGAAATTAAAGAGTAAAACAAAGTATTATGTAAAAGTACGGGCAGTGAAGTATGACTTAAACGATAAGGTTTTGACTGGAAGCTGCAGCAGTATGGTGTCAGTGAAAGTAAAGTAGAATAATGCGAAGGAAAGAGTCTGTAAAATCACAGGCTCTTTTATGATTCCGTACATATTTTGGGGCATTTTCACATGTAATTTTATCCATGTTTGTTTTTTTTAGTAAATGTGGTATACTATACAGTATCATATGGTACGAAATGGAGAATATAAATGTTGGAAAAAATTGTTTTAGAAGAAAAGAAGAATTTAGTGTATGAGTTTATGCTAGATAAAGAGTATAAGCCAGTTAAATTCAAAGAAATGGTGAATATCTTGCAAGTACCAAAGAAAGAAAAAGAGGATTTACGTGAAGTATTAGAATCGTTAATAGCAGACGGAAAGATTGTAATAGACGTGAAAGGCAAATTCAAAGTTGCCAATGAAAACCTGAAAACAGGTACCTTTATCGGTACACAAAGAGGGTTCGGTTTTGTACGTGCAGAAGGAGAAGACGAAGATATCTTTATACCTGAAAATGCAATGAAAGGTGCTTTGCACAATGACATTGTACAAGTAGAGGTTCTGGATATTAAGACTGGAAAGAGACGAGAAGGACGAATTGTAAACATTGTAGAGCGTGGAACTGCTACGGTTGTTGGTACATTTGCTAAAAGCAGAAATTTTGGCTTTGTCATTGCAGATAATCAAAGATTTGGAAAGGATATCTACATTCCAAAATCACAGACAAAAGGTGCAGTGAGTGGACATAAGGTTGTAGTGGAATTAACAAGCTTTGGAGGCAAAGATAAGAAACCAGAAGGAAAGATTATCGAAATCTTAGGACATATTAATGATCCTGGAGTCGATATCCGTTCTATTGTAAAAGCCTATGGCTTGGCAGAGGCATTTCCAAAGGAAGTCATGGACGAAGTGGAGAAGATTCCTTCTGAAGTGGACAGTGCAGACTGGGCAGGAAGAATGGATATTCGTGACTGGCAGATGGTAACCATCGACGGAGAAGATGCCAAGGACTTAGATGATGCCATTACCCTTCGCAAAGAAGGCGGCATTTATAAATTAGGTGTGCATATTGCGGACGTTACCAATTATGTAAAAGAAGGTTCGCCTCTTGATAAAGAAGCTTTGAGCCGTGGAACCAGTGTATATCTGGTTGACCGTGTGATACCGATGCTTCCACACGCCTTATCCAATGGCATCTGCTCGTTAAATGCAGGAGTGGACCGTCTTGCGTTAAGCTGTTTTATGGATATTGATGCCAAAGGAAATGTAGTCAGCCATAAAATTGCAGAGACAGTCGTAAAGGTTTCCCGCCGTATGTCTTACACTAGTGTGAAGAAAATCTTGGAGGATCACGATCCGGAGGAAATGAAAGAATACGAAGAACTTGTGCCAATGTTTGAATTAATGGAAGAACTGGCACAGATTTTACGGGAAAAACGTAGAAAACGTGGTTCCATTGACTTTGATTTCCCTGAAAGCAAGATTACTTTAAATGAAAAAGGGAAACCGGTTGAAGTAAAACCATATGAAAGAAACACGGCCACTAAAATTATCGAAGATTTTATGTTAATTGCCAATGAAACCATTGCCGAGGATTATTTCTGGCAGGAACTCCCTTTTGTATACCGTTCCCATGAAAATCCTGACCCGGAGAAAATTATGAAATTAGGTATTTTCATCAATAACTTTGGATATTCCATTAAAATCGGCCAGGATGAAATCCATCCAAAAGAACTGCAGAAGTTAATGGAAAAGATTGAGGGGACTCCAGAAGAACCATTGATCAGCAGATTGACCTTGCGTTCTATGAAACAGGCAAAATATACCGTAACAGGGGATGGACACTTTGGTCTGGCAGCAAAATATTACTGTCACTTTACTTCCCCAATCCGCCGCTATCCGGATTTACAGATTCACCGTATTATCAAAGAGAATCTAAGAACTGGAATCAGTGAAAAACGAATCAGGCATTATGACCGCATTTTGCCAGATGTAGCAATGCGTTCTAGCATGATGGAGCGGAAAGCAGATGAAGCGGAACGGGAAGTAGACAAAATGAAAAAGGCAGAATATATGGCACAGTTTATCGGAGAGACCTTCGAAGGTGTCATTTCTGGAATGAATACCTGGGGAATGTATGTGGAACTTCCTAATACTGTAGAAGGAATGGTTCATGTTACAGCCTTGAAGGGTGACTATTATTTCTATGACGAAGAGCGTTATGTTATGGTCGGTGAGCATACCAGTAAGACATACAAGCTAGGCGAAAAGGTAGAAGTAGTCTGCACTTCAGTTGATAAGCTGTTAAAGACCATTGATTTTGAACTGGCAGAGGAGGAAGGGGAAGACACACTGGAAAAAAGACCTGCTAAGGCAGGCAAACGGAAAAGAAAGGCAGCTGCTCCAAAAGAAGAAGCAGTTGAGGATGAAGTAACAGGAGAATAAGTATGGCAGAAAGATCAAAAAAGTTAATTGCAAATAATAAAAAAGCCCGTCACGATTATTTTGTTGAGGAGACTTATGAAGCAGGCATGGCGTTACATGGAACGGAAGTGAAGTCCCTCCGGCTAGGAAAATGCAGTATCAAGGAATCCTTTATTAAAATCGAAAAAGGCGAAGTTTTCATATATAACATGCATATCAGTCCTTATGAGAAAGGAAATATTTTTAATAAAGATCCATTGCGTGTAAAAAAGCTTCTTTTACACAAGTACGAGATTAACAAAATCTCAGGAAAGATTCAGCAGCAAGGGTACACTTTAGTGCCTTTAAATGTGTATCTTTCTGGGAGTCTCGTAAAAATTGAAGTGGGACTTTGCCGCGGTAAGAAATTGTATGACAAGCGGCAGGATATTGCAAAACGTGACCAGAGAAGAGAAGCGGAAAAGAACTTTAAGGTGAAAAATTTATATTAATCCATGAAGGAGCAGGCAGTTAAGTGAAAGACTGTCTGTTCTTGCAAAAATAGTATTGACAAATGGAGCATCTTGCGATATCATATAACACATACTTCGGCTTCGCGTTATTACCTTGCTATAACCATTCGGGGTAGTAAAGGTTTCGACAGGGGTCTTGAAGTTGGAGAAGCTATCCGCATGCAATGCGTCAAATTGCAAATTAAAAATAAACGCTGAAGAAAATTTAGCTTACGCAGCCTAATGGCTGCTGTCTGACTTAGAGCACCTACACTTTAAACTCAGGCATCGACTTTGTAGGAAACGACATTGGGAAAGCTTTGACCTGATGGGCGTATCATGAAGCTACTGAAGCTTAAAGGGTGTTAGTTCCCGTTAAGCAGAGGGAATGCCAAAGAACTGACTATGATAGTAGAAGTACAATGAATGGGCTTTTGGACACGGGTTCGACTCCCGTCTACTCCACTTCATCAAGACAAATCCGAACACGATTCGGGATGTCTTGAAAGTTTATAATTCGGTCATTGTTTGCAGAATAGTTGTAAGCAATGACCATTTTTCACATACAACAGCTTTACTCCGTTTTTCTTTAACTTTGATTTATTAATTGCTATCTTCCTTGCCCGATATATGCCTATCACAGTAATATTCAATAATTTATGCAACCAGCTCCTCTATTTTTCTTGTATTTTTGTGATAAGGATTTCTTGTAATGCTTGGGAAAAATTGATGTCTCTTGCAATAGCTTCTTCGTTTAGCCATTGTGGTATACTCAAAGTTTTTTTAACTGCCTTGCTGTTAGTACGTTTTTTATATGCAAGCATATCAAATTCGATTACAACTAAAAAGCCATCTTCAATATTTATAGTATCAACAGAACTTGGTCCTGGAATTATCTGCTGTTCTTTCATTCTTGATGTGATTGCAAGACCTAATGCGTCCACAGCCATTTCATATGCCTGCTCCATATTATCGCCCTCTGTAAGACATTCTGGAAAATCAGGAAAACTAACCCAGAAGCCACCTTCTTCCGCTTTGTGGAAAATAGCTGGATAGAATAATTTATTCATGTCATACCTCCATGTGGCAGGACTTATTTTAACCCTGCCTGTTTTAATATTGCCTGTTCCAAACCTCGTTTTAAAGATTTGGAATGATAAGGAATAATGGTTTGAACATTTGTAATGGTATTTTTCAGTTTTACATGGGAACCGTTTTGGCTTACTACTTCAAAACCATTTGATTTGAGATATTTAATCATCTCTTTTGGTGTCATTGGCATATGTATGTTACTCCTTTCCTTACCATACTGATATTATAATACGTAAAAATACGTGTGTCAATTTGAAATGCGTATTTTTTACGTGTTGCACAAGATGATCAACAAAATTATTCAAAAGAGTATTTGTATAAATAATATAATTAATATGTATAAATAGCACAAAAAAATAATAATATGTATTTAAAACCATTTGTATCAAGAATATGATAAAGAAACAGGATTTCAGAAAAAAATTTAGTGGTAAAAATGAAGCTCAAGGTAACGAAAAAAAGGATTTAGAAAAAAGGACTAAACAATAACCTGAAAAAACGCGTATGCCATTCTGGCATACGCGGTTATATTAAGTTTATTATCATTGCTTAATGCTTTTAACATTATATGTAGTAATACAAGACAGTTCATAGATTCTTTTTAAGGCTTCTCTTTGCCCTACCTGGTTTAGTGAATGATAGTATCTTAATAAATTCTCTTCTTCAGTTCCGCATTCTGGATTCTCCACAAATGGAATATTTTGAGAGGCAGCTGCTGTCTGTCTCTCCATTGGAACATCATGTCCCATTAGCCATCCCTCATTAACATTTAGCACTTGAGCGAGCAAATAAATATTAGTCTGCTTTGGCTGGTACTTTCCAGATAAATAGGAACTTAAGGAACCCTTATTAATTCCAGTTACACGAATAATGTCAACCTGGCGCATTTTGCGCAAGTCCATGGCCATCCTTATACGTTCTGCTATTTTATCCATTGTATACTCCTTTCAAAGTTTCTTTTCCTAATTCTACCATAATAGAGGATAAATGGCAATAATATATTTTTTCTCTTTCTGCATATGAAGCAAAATTCGTGCAAAATACTAAAATTTGGTATACAATTAATAAGAAGTTGGTACAATTTATTAAAATGCAATAGGATATAAAGTGCATTTTTTTGAATGAACGGTTTGCATTTGATTAGAAGAGGATAAAAATCTCAGCCTTCTCTTGTGTTAGAACCTGCAGAAAAGGAACAGGAAGAGTACCAGCAGCTTCACATTTTTAACACATTTCATTTGTAAAATAAGAAGCAATAGAAGGTAGGATCAGGAGGGATACATCATGGAAAATTTAAAAGTTTTAGTAGTAGATGATGAAAGCCGTATGAGAAAATTAGTGAAAGATTTTTTAGTCCGTGAAAAATTTGATGTAATAGAAGCCGAAGATGGGGAGCAGGCGTTAGACATTTATTTTAAGGTAAAAAATATCGCATTAGTGATTTTGGATGTGATGATGCCAAAGTTAGATGGCTGGCAGGTTTGTAAAGAGATCCGTCAGTATTCCAATGTGCCAATTATTATGCTGACGGCAAAGGGAGAAGAAAGAGATGAATTGATGGGATTCGATTTAGGAGTGGACGAGTACATTTCCAAGCCATTTAGTCCAAAAATCCTTGTTGCCAGAGTGAATGCCATTGTCCGAAGAATCAATGGAAAAGAAGAGGAAAAGTGTGAGATTGGCGGCATTGTATTGGATAAAACAGCTCATGAGGTAGTCATTGATGGAAAAACGGTAGAACTTAGTTTTAAAGAGTTTGAACTGCTTTCTTACTTTGTAGAAAACAAGGGAGTAGCATTATCCAGAGAGCGCATTTTAAATAATGTCTGGAATTATGATTATTTTGGAGATGCCAGAACCATTGACACCCATGTAAAGAAACTGCGAAGCAAAATGGGGGGAAAGGGAGAGTACATTAAGACTATATGGGGAATGGGTTATAAATTCGAGGTGGATACACCATGAAAAAACGAATAAAAGAAGTTAAGAACTCAGTCCGTCTTAAACTGACACTTATGCTGGCCGGTTTTGTTCTTCTCATTGTATTTCTGCTTTGGCTTATGAATCTGACGTTTTATCCTCTTTACTATAAAAGAGATTTGACCAATAAGTTTTATGATTCCTATAATAAAGTGAAAGAGTATTATGCTCATACGTATACAGGATTTAATGGCAATTATATTTTACAGAATGACTACGAACAGGAAGTGATGAGTGCATTAGCAGAAAATAAGCAGATGAACATTTATGTATTTGGTGTTAGTTATTATGGAGACAAGATGTATCCAGTTATGTTCTATCCAAATGACGCAACGCATGGAAGCAGGCAGCTTGTAGCGGAACGGTTTGGTGAAATCTATGGAACTGAGAAAAATAAAAATTATAAGGTTATCGTTTCCGAGGATAATTGTTTAATTTTTCAGAAACGGGATGGACACACCAATTCGGATTATCTGGAGCTAATGGCACCGCTGGATAAGCAAAATGGAATTTTTATTTTTACGAGATCTAATTTGGAGAGCATGTCTCAAAATATTCGGAATACCAATAAATTTCTGGCATTGATTGGCATTATTACAGGGATAGCGGGTGTTATTCTGATGTATTTCTTTAGCAGAAAGTTCACCACGCCGATTCTTCGGCTGGCAGATATTTCTAAGAGAATGTCAGAACTTGATTTTACTGCAAAGTACGATGTGAAAAGCCAAGATGAAATTGGTGAACTTGGGACAAGTATTAATGCACTATCCGATCAGTTAGAGCATACCATATCAGAGTTAAAGACTGCCAATAATGAACTTCGTATGGACAATGAACGGAAAACGCAGATAGATGACATGAGAAAAGAATTTTTATCCAATGTGTCTCATGAATTGAAAACACCGATTGCTTTAATTCAGGGGTATGCAGAGGGATTAAAGGAAAACATTACGGATGATCAGGAGAGCAGGGATTTTTATTGTGAAGTCATTATGGATGAAGCCCAGAAGATGAATAAAATGGTGAAGAAACTGCTTACCTTGAATCAGATTGAGTTTGGCAATAATGTATTGCAGATAGAACGGTTTGATATTAGCCAGATGATGGCTTCTGTCTTAAATTCCACTCATATTCTGTTTGAACAGAAAAAAGTGCAGCTTCAATACGACTATCAGGAGCCAGTCTATGTATGGTCGGATGAATATATGGTAGAAGAAGTATTTACAAACTTTATAAGCAATGCGCTAAATCATGTTGCTGGGGAAAAAGTGATTCGGGTCCATTTAGAAGAACGAGGAGATAACCTTCGTGTATCAGTCTTTAATACAGGAAATCCAATTCCAGAAGCAGAACTTGAAAAAATCTGGATTAAGTTTTATAAAGTGGATAAGGCACGTACAAGAGAATACGGCGGGAATGGAATCGGCCTTTCTATTGTCAGTGCCATTATGAAAGCATTGAACCAGAATTATGGTGTGTATAATACGGAAAATGGGGTATGCTTCTGGTTTGATGTGGATAAGAAAAACAGATAATTAGAAATTAATGAGTAAAGTTTACTAATTGGGATTGTTTTATAGGGAAAAGAGTGTTACTATATTTATGATTAAGTATCACATGATGGAGGTTTTAGATGAATAAAAGAAAATTTTGTATTTTTCTTGCCTTTTCATTTCTGCTTACAGGTTGTTCAAGCGTAACTATGACCCAGACAGAGAATAGTGAAGTTGCAGAATATATCGCATATAGTCTGCTGAAATATCATAAAAGTCCTGATGTGTTCGTTATGGAGGATACGGAAAAGAAAACGGAAGAAAACGAGGAGAAGGAAAATCAGCCAGTTTCATCCGCAGCACCAGTCACGCAAATTCAGAATACAGCCACCAGTCAGCCAGGCCCTGAAACAGATGCAGGCAATGCTGATTCATTAGAAGAAAAGACGGTTACAGCAGGGGAAGTGTTCGGAAGCAAGGATTTCCAAATTAGTGTAAAAAATAAAGGAATGTATGAAAGCTATCCTAAAAATGGCGTAAGTACATATTTTTCTTTGTCAGCTAGTGCAGGAAAGAAATTACTGGTACTTGAATTGAAGGCAAAAAATACAGGAAATTCTGACCAGATATTTAAGACTGGTGAAAAAAACGTAACGTATACGTTAGATGGAGATAATTCTAATGAAGCACTGGTTACTATTCTTGAACATGACATTCACTTTGTAAAAGAGACTGTAAAACCTGGAAAAAGCAAAAGATACCTGCTTTTCTTTGAAGTAGGAAAGAAATTTGATGTATCAAAAGCAGATTTGAATATAGACAATGCAGGAAAAAGTGTTACATTGCATGTAAAATAGGGATAAAAAAAGGAACATGAGCAGTTCATGTTCTTTTTTTCTAGGCGATGCAAAAAAACGGTAAGAAATTATAACTGCTTGGGAGGAAGGAATGTTAGCACATATTGTAAAAGATGGCGAGAATAAAAAATATCAGACCGTTGCACAACATACAAGATATCATAAAGGAAAAGCATCCCAAAAAATATTGGCAGAAATAATTTCTTATGCTATTGCTTCTCACCATGGAGTATTTGATATGGTGGAAGAGTTATTCCAAAAAGCATATGAGGAATTCTGTTCTTTCGTGAAGAAAATAAATACTTTCGATAAAATTCATAATAAGTTCTATTTTGGATGTCTGCAAAGATTTCTTTTATCCATTTTAATGGATTCGGATTGGAGTGATACCAGCCTATTTTTTAATGGTACGGAATTAATTAGAAAAACAGGTGTTTTGGATAGTGAACTGATTCAGGAGAATTATCAGAGGTATATGGAAAGGCTATTAGATTTCATATAAAATCATTTAAATATTTTTACTAAATTAATATTATAATTTTTCAATATAAATAGTAAGAAATAGAGAAATTTATAAAAAGTGGTTGTTGTATCAGGAGAATAAAGTTATAATTAAATATACTTAAATGTTCAATGCATATTCAATGCATATTTATCAAATTACTTCTATGGAGTTTCACTTATTAATACACTTCATAAACATACTCATGAATTATAGGCAAAACAGTTAAAAAATTTACTTTAAAGAAAAATGTGTTGGGTGAATTTACACAATGATAAAATGGTGATAAATGCATATTACATATTAATTGAAATGACATACTCTGTAAAAGCATATTTAAAGGATTTTGTATGAATAAATAAGTTTGAGAAATACTAAATATTGTTATGATATGGGAGATGTTGTTATGGTATACGAATTAAGTACAGATTTGTACCGAAAAGGTGTAAGTATTAAAGAATATAATTGTTTACAGATTCCGAGTGCGGCAGCAGTTGGCTGTTATGATTATGATAACTTTTTCAAGTTTTTATTTTTGACTACTGTTTATAATAACTGGGGAAAAGATGACTGTTTAGTAGATATTGAACCAGATGATATTAGAATTGAAGAAATTGCCGCAGTATTAAAACTGTTAGGATTTAGACTTCATAGTTATGCACCAGAAGATAAAGAGAATTTTTTGAATACTGTAAAAAATTCTATTATTAATGGCACACCTGTGTTGCTGCTTGTAAAATATAATGCAATGTTTTTTAATTTATACTATATGAGTGAATTAGGAGACAAATGGCATTTTTTGCTTATTGATAAGTGGAACTCACATACGCACACATTTACTGTTAGAGATAATAGTTTTTTAAGAGGAATTCAAGCCGAAGGGAATGACATCATGTTTCCAATTACATTAACAGAGGATATGGTATGGGAGCTTCATGAAAAGACGGATTATGGGAATATGAAGGAAGAGCCAGTAAGGTATTTATATACGGTAGAGAGAATCGAAGGAAAAGCCTTATCTGCTTCTAAGGATTTGTTTGATTACATGGATAAGGAATTTCGGGAAAAACAAAATCATTTTGCAATTTATATGAGTAATCTTAACACAATGAAGAATACAATTGCATACAATTATGAAAATGCTTGCCGAAGATACATTGGACATGTAAAGGCCTTGTGCAGATTTGCAAGTGAATGGCTTGAAATTGGAATGGAAGAAAAAGAGTTCAATTTGAATGAGTATATTAGCATGCGTAAGAAAAAATTGAATTCGATATATAAAAAGTTTGTAGCTTGTAATAATGTGAGTGAGAAAGAACTTAAGGAAATTGCTGAAACAATTATCAAGGATGATAATGAGTTAATGAAATATCTGAGACGGTTAGCACATGACAAATTCAAAGAACGGGAAGAAAAGATAGAGTGGAGGCATCTGGATATTAAGCCGTATTATAATAACAGGGCAATAGAAAGTGCTATGTGTGATGATACTTTGGCAAATATATCAAATACAGGAATTTATTTTGTAATAAATAAAGCTGCAATAGACGAAGCATTTATGAGAAAAGGAATGAAAAACATTGATATGGGTATTTTAAACGAAAGAAATATGGATAATATATCTTGCCAAAGACAAAAAATACACATTGAAAAAGGGAGCTATAAGCAGTTAAAACTTTATGCCTGTTCCGAATATGGAAATTATAAAGATAAGATAGAGTTTTATTTGGAAAATGAAAAAAAAGGAGAAACAAGTATTAATGTTTCAGATTTTTATATGGCTGCTGTATTTGGTGAAAAGATGTTTTGCAAAGGGCTGACATTTCAGAAAATTAATGGTGCTTCAATTCAATTGAACTTCACATCTAGAATTTTTGAATACACATTGAAAATGCCAAACTGCAAGATTGACACAATTGTCCTCCCTAATAAAAAAAATATACATATTTTCAATGCATTTATTAAATAGAGAAAAAGCAAGTATGTATTGAAAAAACATTCCAATTAAAGTATAATGTAAACATGCAATTTACATATAATTTTACTTAAGAATTTCGACACATATTTTTACTTAATTTTACTTGTTAATATAGTTAGCAAATTGTACTCAGCAAAGACTAGACAATAGCTAAATATAGACAGTTGATGACTAGTTTATACTAGAGATATTACTGACGATGTAGACTTTTTTAGCACTAGTATTTCACATTTGATTACCGATTTACTACTGATATTATGTTGACAAAAGAAAAAAAGTAAAATAAAAGGGAGAAATTACAATGTTCAAAAGAAGACCAATTATGGAAATTATGGAGTCAACAGAGCCAAGAGACGTGATCTTTATTCAGCCTCATTTATTAACAAGAGAACTTAAGGATGAGCAGAATCAGATCGTAGTACAGTTTTGGGAGACCATGCATAAGCATGCAGTCCTGTTAGGGGATATTCCTTCAGAACCTAATCATGGTATTTTCTTTATTGCTGCAACTTTATTAAAAGCTGGTTACAATGTAGATGCATTAGATTTTCATGCATACGACCGTTATTTACGTTATAAGGAAAACCGAAAAATTGAACTGGAGGATATTGAAGCAGCAATTAAGACAAAAAATGCACGAGTATTTGCAATTTCCTCAAAAACAGTAGCTATCAACAGAGGATTTGAAATTGCAAAACTTGTTCGTAAGCATCATCCGGAAGCAAAGATTGTATTTGGAGGTTTACATCCAACCCTATATGGTAAAGAGATGTTAGAAGAACATCCAGAATTAATTGATTTTATCAGTGTTGGTGAGGGAGAACAGACTACTTTAGAGTTAATGGAATATCTCGATGGAAAAAGAGATATTCATACAGTAAAAAATCTTGTTTATAAAGATGAGAATGGAAAAACAGTTCAAAATCAAAGAAGACATGTTACAGAAGTTGATTTAGATAATCTTCCTTTCCCGGCATACGAATTGATCTGTCAGGAATCTAGTCCTATTGTGCCTCGAGTATTGTCTGCAAGGGGATGCCCACATGGATGTGCATTCTGTACAATCACTCATTACTATGATAAAAAATTTAAATTGCGTTCTCCTGAATCTGTTGTTGACGAAGTACAATATATGGTCGACAACTTTGGTATTGAGTTTTACTGTTTAGGTGATTTGACATATCAGATAAGCAGAGATAATGCACATAAAATTTGTAACTTATTAATTGAACGAGGATTGAGCCACATTAAATGGTGGTGTCAGACAACCGTTGGCCGATTGAATGAAGAGGATTTACAGCTTATGAAAAAGGCAGGATGTATTCAAGTAGCATTTGGTGTAGAAGCTGATGACCAGAATATTTTGAATAATATGGATAAGCCTATTAATGCCACTAAAACGGAAAAACAGTGCCGCTTAGTTAAGAATGCTGGTATGACTGTTCAGACTTATTGGCTAATTGGTCTTGGTGGCGACACGAAAGATACTGTAGAACGTAGAATTGCAGCAATTAAACACTTTATTGAAACAGGATTAACAGATTCTATACACATTTCCGTACCAGTTCCATTCCCAGGAACGCCTATGTGGTACGAACCTGAAAAATTTGGCTATACAATTAATCATAAAAACTTTAGTGATTACTGGATGAATTGTGATGAGCTTGGTTATGGCAAACCAGTTGTAAATACCGAAAAGCTTACGGCAGATCACTTATATATGTATTGGCAGCTTGCTTTATCGACAGCTACAGCAAGTTTTGAGAAAGTAGAAAAAGAGGAAAACAATCAGTTTAGCCATTTCCAGCCTAAAGGATTGTTTGTTCCAGCTAGCGATAAGGAGATTCCAGCATTTTAATCCGGACATTTGAGATTATCTTACATGGTTTTTTGCTGTCGATTGGATTAATTGTTCCTGTAGGGCCACAGAATTTATTTATTCTACTCCATAGCATGACTCATGGTAAGAAGTTAGAAAATATGCTTATAGTTTGTTCGGCAACATTATCAGACTGTATGTTAATTCTGCTCGGTATTGGTGGTTTGTCTTATTTTGTAGGGGAAAATGGTATAGTAACTGCAATTTTGTATGGTATTTCTACCGTGTTTTTAGTTTGTTGTGGATGGAATTTATGGTTTCGTGATGTTAGCCATGTTATGAATGCGAAAGAAAAGACAGAGATAAGTTTGCGAAAACGTTGTATTTTTGTGTTCCTTATATCATTATTTAATCCACAGGCAATTTTTGATACTGTAATGGTAATAGGAGTTACATCATTGTCCTATAAACTATATGGTGAAAAAGTGCTATTTACATTAGTATGTATGTTGACATCTTTATTTTTCTTTTCAATGCTTGTCATTATTGGGAAAATAATTAATAAGAATTTAACCGCAGATAAATATAAAATTATTGACAGATTTTCTGCAGTCTTGATGTGGGGATTTGGAATTAATACTTTAGTCAAATGCATGAATAATATTTTAGCTTTGCTAGGGTAGTATTACATAGTTTTATAAAGGATGGGCATACAATGAAATATAGTATAATAGATGCTTTTGAACAAAATGTTAGAAATATAGGGAATAGAGAGGCAATTGTATATTGTGAAAAAAGAATTACATATGGACAGCTAGATAAGATGGTAAATGATATAGCAGCAAGGCTTTTAAGGCGTAATGCTAAAAAGGGGGATTTTATTGGTGTTTATCTTGAAAAATCACCAGATCTTATTGCTGCTGCATTGGCGATACTCAAGATAGGGGCTGTATATGTTCCAATAGCACATGAATATCCGAAAGAAAGGTTAGAGTATATTATTCATGATGCAGGATTATCGTGTATTCTTATTGACGAAAAAGATAATGATTATCAATGCGAAAAAGAATTAATTACAGTAAATAATAAGGAATACTCTGAAGACGTAAAATTGCCAAGAGTGGAGCAATGTAAGATTAGCAAGGATGATTTGGCTTATGTGATATATACTTCAGGTACAACAGGAACTCCAAAAGGAGTGATGATACATCATGAAGGCTTTGCTAATCGAATTAAATGGCAAATGGATTATTTTGATGTGCAATATGAAGACAAGGTACTGATGAAAGCACCAATTGGATTTGATATTTCGCTTTGGGAGATGTTTCTGCCTATATATTCTGGAGCAACATGTGTTATTGCAAAGGAAAATGGTTATAAAGATATTTCCTATCTAATCAGTCTTATTGAAAGTGAGAAAATCACAATTGCTCAATTTGTACCATCAATCTTAAGATTTATAATTGAAATTTCTAAAGAACCTAACTGTTCTTTAAAGAATTTTTTGAAAAAGTTAGTAAGTAGCGGAGAGGAATTAAATAAGGAATTAGTACAGGAGTGTCTACAGGTACTGCCTAAGACAAATTTGTATAATTTTTATGGACCTACTGAAACATCTATATGTGTTTCTGCATGCTTGCTAAATGAAATAAAAGATTTCACTTATATTCCATTGGGAGATGCGATCCGTAATATGAACTTGTTTCTTCTTGATGAGGACATGCAGAAAATTACAGAAGATGGGGTAAAAGGAGAAATATACATTACTGGAATAGGGGTAGGTAAGGGATATATAAATAAGCCTGAGCAGACCCGTAAAGCTTTTTTACCAAGTATAGAAGATAAGAATAAAAAAATGTACAAAACAGGAGACATCGGATTCTATTACAAGGGTAATATTATTTATGTTGGCAGAAATGATCAGACAATTAAGCTGCAAGGAAACCGTATCGATCTAGGCGAGATTGAAGCAAAAATATATGAGCAGTCTTTTGTAGAGCAGACTGTTGTAAAATGCATTCAAAAAGATAATGGTGCGAAAGTACTTGTCGCATTTCTAAAGCTGAATAGTGATGACAAAGAAAAATATGTTCAAGAAATAAAAACTTCGCTAAAGAGAACCTTGCCTAAATATATGATACCCCAGTTTTTCGTAACAGATTGTAGTTTTGAACTTACTGCAAATGGAAAGATAGATAAGACAAAACTAACGATGCAATTTGATGATGCAAGTCTCGCTGATGACAGACAGCAGTTTGAGACAAAAGAAATAATTCGACAGGCGTTCAGTAACGTAAGTCATTTGAGTATGTCAGATGAAGATGATTTCTTCGAGATGGGTGGTTCATCATTAGAAGCAATTCAGATTCTAATGATTATCAATCGTGAAATTCAGCTGAATCTACCATTTGGCGATGTTGTAGACGACTTCTCAATTAAGGGGATTGCTAGTATTATTGGTAGTCGAAAGGTTCCATAATTTTGCACGAATGCATGAATCTAATGCAAATGATAGCGATGTAAGAGTTCCTATAAATAAGGGAGGATGTACATCATTGATAAATTTAGAGTTAGAAGTTTATGAGAGAGATTCTGCTATCCAGGAAGTTGGAGAGCATTTTCAAAAAGAACTGATTTACTATCTGGCAAATAAGAGTGATCCACTCAAGTTTTTTATTACATTTGTTGTGGTAGACTTTAGAAATGACAAGATGATTTATATCAATTCTAATACGGAGAAAAACCAGAAAATAATGAATCAGCAGGAAGATTTAGAAAGGTACAGATTAACAAAATGTCCACACAGTACAGTTCTTTCGATTCCAGAGAGGAGTTTCTTAACCTTTAATGAAGACGAAAAGTTTTTTACATATGTAGATTATGTGGATAAGAAAATGACTGTGTATAAGATGGAGGATCTAGTGCAGCTGGAAAACGCCTGTTTTGAAAAAATAAGTCATACCTTTTATAAAGATTATTATGATGAGAAGTATTTTTTCCTTTCGGTAGTAGACAGTAAGAACTGCTTGCACATTTATCGTATTTCTATTGATTTAAGTGAAATTGAAGAAGTCGATTCCTTCGAGGGAAAGCCGATACCACCTCATGTTTTAAAGAATTATAAAAACTTCTTTTTTTTAAGTGATGAATTTCGTTACTCACATTTTAAATTGGCGAAAAAAGATAAAGTAGTCACGCAAGATGAGTTAAGCCGAATGTATTTTAAATTATCATTGCAGTTAGGTATGAAGTATAAGGAACTATCCTTTAGCCAGGAACGACATATGTTATACCAGAAAATGCGTGAAAAATTTGATGTAAAGTGCATTAATGGCAGGATTTTAATGATTAATAGAGATACAAAAGAGCAGAAATATTATAATACAACAGGAGGAAGTCCGGCACATTTTGAAGTTTATGACCAGGGTGACGAAGAATTTGTATATACTTCGGCACACAACTTCTTTGGGGTAAAGGATGGAGTTATATATTTTGAACCAGCAGTTATTGATAAATACAGAATAGAGAATAATGGTTTGACCCATGTTGGAGCATTTAGCCATGAAATGGGATACCGCTATACCTCGCATAAGTTGTTTTCTGTAAATGGGAAAACTTATCTTTGTACATTTGGTCAGCCAAACCGCCTGATGTTTGTAGATGCAGATAATATGGAGTTGTTCTACTACGATGATATAGGCGAGAGTTTGCTGGATGGCCAGGAGGATTTAAGTTTGTTTATTAATTCATTAACCAGTGAACATGATATTGTGTCCATCGAAGTATCACAGGATAGTAAAATCATTGTTTTCACAGATATGAACTATTTATATTTCTATGATTTTCTAAATAGAAAAATTGTCAGGAAAATAACACATGGTTTTGAACTAGATGGCAAACAGCTCTTTACAGATGATATTACTATTCGAACGACTCATATGGATTTCATGAGTTATCAAGGTGAGTGATAGGTTATGTGATGTGGAGGTAAATGATGAAAAATCAGATGTTTATCAATAAAGATATAAAAATATACATTGACCACAAAGAGGACAAAATGGTTCATATTATTATACGAAACCAGAAATCATCAAAAAGTGTTTCGGAGTTAGCGGAAATGATGTATCAAGAAGTACGG
This sequence comes from [Clostridium] polysaccharolyticum, assembly GCF_900111595.1. Lineage (GTDB taxonomy): Bacteria > Bacillota > Clostridia > Lachnospirales > Lachnospiraceae > Clostridium_AI > Clostridium_AI polysaccharolyticum. The sequence continues at coordinate 93,924 of NZ_FOHN01000007.1, forward strand.
AACATCATTAGCAGGCAGGAACTTGTAATTTTTCATGAGAGAGTTTTTGCTAGTAATGCCTGTTATGAAGAAATCGAAAAAGCCCGTAGCAGTATTTTAGGCTTGAATATGGACGATGCTTGCTTTAGCTGCTTAGATGGTTCGCCGCAATGGGGACAGGGCATATCCGGAATCAATATTTGTGCTGTCAAGAAAAGTGCGGGAACTATGAAAGATGTGATTGTAAATGAAAAAGTCCGTGGTCATATCTGGGAGACATCTGCTGCAGATTACTTTATACTTCATTCTGCACATGGGAAAGCTTCAGATGGATACTTCGATCAAGCTTACCAGATGTTTGGAGAGTCTATAGAAGTCCTTGAGAAATATGGATTCTGTCTGAAACAGGTAATTCGTACATGGATTTATCTAGATAAGATATTAACGCAGTATGATGAGTTTAATAAGGCTAGAACAAAAGTTTTTTTAGAACAGCATTTATGGGATGAAGCAAGTCAAGATGAGGCAGAAGATATATATATGCCAGCAAGTACTGGAATCGGGTGTGGTAATCCATATGGATATGCAGGCGTAACAGATGTATTAGCAATTAAAGTGAAAAACGGAGAACAAGTAACAATACAGTGTGAGACTGGTGATAAGCAGCGTTCTGCTTATCGATATGGTTCTGCATTTTCACGTGCGATGCTTGTGAAAAACGAAGATGAGGAATTTGTATATCTGTCAGGTACAGCTTCAATTGATGAATCTGGTGCGACGGTTTATTTAGATGATATTAAGGCACAGATTGAGAAGACAAATCAGGTTATTATGGCAATTCTTGAAAAATATGATATGGATATGGATTCATTATGTGAAGGAACCGTATTTATTAAGAAACCAGAATTTATAGAAGAGTATAACCAGTTTATTGAAAAAATGAAATATGATCTTCCAGTCAATGTGACAGTAACCGATGTCTGCAGAGATAATCTCCTATTTGAGATGGATGCGACATTTAGAAAGAAGCGAACGAAAGCTTGATGAAAATAAGCAGAATGTAAGAGGAGAATATAATGAAATTAAAAAAGTGTGTTAAGATTTTTTGTCTATTTTTCAAGTACTCATTTATGAACGCAGTTGAGTATAAGGCAAATTTTATTTTAGGTGGGTTATTTGAATTCTTATGGGTAATTATGAATGTGCTCTTTTTTGGAATTATATATTCAAATACCTCCACCATTTCCGGATGGACGCAGAATGATGCCATGTTACTCGTTTTTGTATGTGGATTCATAGATGCGGTACATTCCTGCTTTAGTGCAAGTGGATTCATATCAATTCCAGATCTGATTCGGACAGGTGACTTGGATTTTATATTTTTAAAGCCTATAAATAAACGATTCTACATGACATTTCGTTTAACTAATGTAGGCGAACTGTTTAATATCCTATTTAACTTATCCATGATTATTTTTTATCTTGTTAGGATTGGAATTGCCAACGAACCGATTAGAGTTGTATTCTTTTTTGTAGCAGTAGGAATAGGTTTGCTTATTGTTAATTCATTTTACTTCATTTTATCCATGCTGGCATTTTGGGTAATTAATGTTAATTCAATTATTGGCTATTCACAGGAGCTGTTTACAATTGGTAATAAGCCGATTACGATATATCCAAAGGCAGTGCAAAAGATATTTACTTTTATTATACCATTAGGTATTGCGTTTAGCTATCCTGTATTGTTTTATGCGGGGAAATATACGGCAATTAGGCTCATTATTGCTCTGATTATTGCATTTTTGTTTTTTGGAGTTTCACATATTTTATACAGAAGAGGATTAAAAAGATATTCAAGTGCTAGTAGCTAAAAGATGGAAAAGGAGAAGTGAAATGGAAATTATACATGTGAAGGACTTGTCAAAAACATACGACTTTTATAAAAAAGAGGAGGGAGTTAGAGGCTCATTAAAGAATCTGATGCATAAGACAATATTACATAAAGATGCCGTAAAGCATATTAATTTTACAATAAATAAAGGTGATATGGTTGGATTTATTGGACTTAACGGTGCTGGAAAAACGACTACGTTAAAAATGCTATCAGGAATTCTTAAGCCAACCAGTGGAGAAATAAATATATTAGGATTTTATCCTTTTGAAAAACAATATGCATTCTTAAAAAAAATCGGAATTGTAATGGGAAATAAAACACAGCTCTGGTGGGATATACCTGCAATTGATTCTTTTGCTTTAAACAAAGAATTATTTGAAGTTCCAGATGCCCAATATAAGGAGACATTGCATGAACTAGTTGAGATGATGAATGTAGAGCATTTGCTGCATACACAGGTAAGACGTTTATCTTTAGGGGAAAGAATGAAGATGGAACTGATTTTGTCCTTAATTCATTCACCTGAGGTCATTTTCCTAGATGAGCCCACTATTGGTCTTGACGTAGTATCCCAATATAATATTCGAGAGGTATTAAAGAAATACAATGAACGACACAATACCACAGTAATTCTTACAAGCCATAATCTGGATGATATCGAAACAGTATGTCAAAGGCTTATGCTTATTAACCAAGGGGAGTTAGTATTTAATGGTTCATTAGATAATTTCATTGAAAAGCAGTCTTTATATAAGATTGTAAGAGTGAAATGCAAGAAAGATAAACAGGCAATAAAAGAGCGGATTAAAGAGTATTCTGCTGAAATTATTGATGAAACACATGATGAAATTAAAATTCAAGTGGAAAAGGATGTTTCACTGAAATTGTCAAGTACGTTAATGAATGATTATATAGAACAAATTCGAGACATAAGCATTGAAAGTACAGATATGCAAGAGCTTGTTCGCAAATTTTATTCCTAGATTGGAGATTGAGTATGTTTCGTAAATATAGAAAGATTATGACCGTAAGTCTGCAGAATTTTATGGAGTATAAGTTTCATTTTATTACTTCAATTATATGTTCTTTTATTCCATTTGGGGTTAATTCATTAATCTGGCTGGCAATTGGAAATTATTCAAAAGCGGGATATGGATATTCAATCCGTGAAATGATTTCTTATTATTTTATTATCATGATTGTAACAACCATTATTAAGTGTGAAATTACCTGGCAGATATGCGATGAAATTAAAAATGGCGGTCTTAGTAAATATTTAATGAAGCCATGTTCCTATTTAAGCTATCATTTCTTCTGCGACTTGCCTAAGAGACTGGCATTTATTGTGTGTGGATTTTTCCCAGTACTAGTTCTTTATTTATGTATTCAAGACTGGTTAGCAATTTCATTATCTGTGCAGACAGCAGTACTTTTTGTATTGAGCATGTTTATTGGATACGTAATTAACTTTTTTATTTATTATATTTTAGGAATTCTATCATTTTATTTCTCAGAAGTAAACGGTATTGTAGGAGCTTATACAGTTGTTGTTAGTATTTTATCAGGTAAGGTATTTTCTTTATCATTACTTCCAAGAGGTATAAGAGAGCTGCTGATGGTGACACCTTTTCAGTATGTTGGATATGTTCCAGTAACAGTTATGCAGAACAGGTATTCTAATACGGAACAGTTACAGGTGTTAGGAATAGGAATTGCTTGGATATTGGTGTTATATGGAATCAGTAAGTTAATCTGGCATAATGGCCTGAATAAGTACTCAGCTTATGGTGGTTGATCCATATGAGGAGGGCGATATGGAAGCATATATATCAGACATTGAATTTGCGGTTGGAGATCGTCGGGAACTAGAAGACTTAGCAGAACATATTCCTGAGAAAAGAATATCTCTATTTCGTAAATTTGGCTTAAAGTATTATTATGAGTATAGCGGATCAGTTTATGATATCGCATTAGAAGCAGCTAAGAAAACAGTAAAAGGAAATGAGAAAGACATTGGAACGTTAGTATTTTCAACAGGAAGTTTTCATAGTCCGCCATCACCGTATAATCGAGTAGATGGTATTAAAGATTTAAATCAGCTGCTAAAAGGATTAGGGATAGATGCTTATCCATATGGAGTCTATCTTTCCGATTGTGCTAATATTATTAGTGCAATCCGAATTGGAAAAAATTTTTTAATGGAAGAGCAGTTTGAAAACAGTCTTAGACAAAAGAACAACCATGTATGTATTATAACTTCAGATGTTACAGGAGTGGACGAAAGCAGAATAGTTCCTCCTGGTACATCAATTAAAAGTGATAGTGCATCAAGCTGCATTATCTCTTCCAAACCAAGAAAAAATAGTTTTAAGATTGGAGATATACACCAGTATCATAATAAAGAGATGCTGGGAAATACTGCACTATCCTATGAGGATTATATTATACAGGTTAGTAAATGTATTGATTTTATACGAAAGAAAAATCTAGATGAGAAAAATCAAACATTTCAACATATTCTAACAAATAATTACAGCAATAGTTACATCAAAACGTTTTCGTTATCGTTACTTGCTAATGAGGACATCTTTTATAAAGAGCAAATTCCAAATTTTGCTCATTGCTTTTCAAGTGATCTACTAATTAATCTCAATCAATTATGCATAACCAGACAACTTAATCATGGCGATTGTATTTTAGCTATTGCATCTGGACCTAGTTCAATAAGTTCAATATGCCTGGAATACATAGAGCAAATTTAGAAGCATATATGTTGTATATGGTTATTAAAGTACAGTTTTTTAGAAGGAGTAGTTAAAATGGAAAATAAAATTCAAAAAATTTATGAAGAAGATAAAAAAGTGTTACATCCCCTGCAACATGTGTCCTCACATGGTAATCCACTTATTGTAGAAAGAGGAGAAGGTGTATATCTTTATTCAGTAGAAGGTAAAAAGATTTTAGATGCATTTGCTGGTATGTGGAATGTCAATATCGGTTATGGAAATAAAGAGGTTGCACAGGCAGCATATGATCAAATGTGCAAAATTGCTTATGGCTCTAACTTCTCAGGTTCTTCTACATTGCCACAGATTGAGTTAGCACAAAAACTTGAAGGATATGCATATCCAAATTTAAGAACCACATTTTTCACTTGTGGTGGTTCCGAATCAAATGATTCTGCATTTAAGACAGCTCAATATTATTGGAAAAGAAAAGGGAAAAAAAGTAAAACAAAGATTATTTGCTTGAATAATTCTTATCATGGAATGACTATGGCAGCAGCAAGTGCTACTGGTATTCCAAAATTCTGGAACATGTTTGAGAAGATACCAGGATTTGTTCATGTTCCAAATGCAAATCCGTATCGTTTTACAGGGGATGTTAAGGAAGGGGAAACTATTGGACAGGCAGCAGCTAGAGCATTTGAGGAAGCCGTTCTTAAAGAAGGTCCAGATACAGTTGCTGCATTTATTGCTGAACCAGTTCAAGGTTCAGGCGGTGGAATTGTACCACCATGCGATTATTTCCCGCTAATTCGTGAGATTTGTAATAAGTATGAAATTTTGATGATTGCAGACGAGGTTATTACCGGATTTGGAAGAACAGGAAAAATGTTTGCACATCATCATTGGAATGTACAGCCAGATATCCTTTCCTTTGCTAAGGGAATTACAAGTGGTTATGCACCATTAGGAGGAATTCAAGTAACAGATGAAATTAATGAAGTAATCCAGAATGCAAGTTCAGAAGAAGCATGGCTTCATGGTTTTACATATTCTGGACATGCTGCTTCATGTGCAGTAGCTCTTAAGAATCTAGAGATTATTGAGAAAAATAATTTATTACAAAATGTGAATAATATGGGATCTGAGATGGCAGATGCATGTAATGAAATTGGTAAATTAGATTGTGTTGGAAATGTAAGAAATATCGGATTGCTTTCTACAATTGAATTTGTTAAAAATAGAGAGACAAAAGAGCAGGATTTTGCATTAGCAGGTCAAGTAACGCAGAAATGTTTAGATATGGGTGTTCGTGTAAGAACTCTTGCAAATGCAATTTCCATTGCACCACCATTTATCATAAATAAACAGGAAATGGATATTGTAATGAATACCATTAAGGAAGCAATTGAAAGCTGTAAATAATAGAGTGGAGATAAATCTATGTGTGGAATTTGTGGAATGTTTAACACAATTGGCTATGGAGAAGCCAACGTAGAACAAATCAAATTGATGACAAAAACATTTATTCATAGAGGACCAGATGAAGAGGGGTATCGAATTACGGATTATTATGGATTGGGATTTTGCCGATTAAGTATCATTGATCTTGGCAATGGAAATCAACCCATCGTGAATGAGGAGCATACCATATATTTAATATGCAATGGAGAAATCTTCAATTATCTAGAATTAAGAAAAGAACTAATTGCAAAAGGACATGTATTCTGCACGAATACAGATGTGGAAGTACTGCTGCATCTGTATGAAGAGATGGGCGAACAGATGCTAGATCGAATTAATGGACAATTTGCATTTGCAATTATTGATGAAAATCGTCAAAAGATATTCCTTGCAAGAGATCAGTTTGGGGTAATGCCTTTGTTCTATACCGTAATTGATGGAGTATTGTTTTTTGCGTCGGAGATAAAGGCGCTTTTAACAAATCAAAAGGTAAAGAGAAAAGTAGATTTAACCAGTATGGAGCAGTTCTTCTCTTTACCTGCTCCAGTTAGCCCTCGTACTATGTTTGAGAACATAAAGAGTCTTCAGCCAGGACATTATCTGATAGCACGTCATAATCGGGAAGAAATACAAGTGCACGAATATTGGGATGTTGTATATCCAAAAACAGCCGAGTCTTATGAGAGGCATCCGGAAAGTTACTATACTGAGAAATTGGAAGAATTATTATTACAGTCAGTTAAGTATCGATTACAAGCAGATGTTGAAGTGGGTGCATTTCTAAGTGGGGGACTAGATTCCTCCTTAATTACTTGTATGATGAAAGCTCTGTCTTCTGAACAAAGAAAACTTTTCTCTGTTATTTTTGAAAATAAAGATTTTTCAGAGCAGAAATATTCTGAGCTTGTTGCGAAAAAGCTAGGGTACGAGCATCATAAAGTGCTTTTTCAGACAGAAGATGTTGCAAAGCGATTGAGAGAAGTAATATATCATACCGAAGCACCTGTAAAGGAGGCTTATAATACAGCTACATTAGCACTATCGGGAGAGGCAAGAAAAAGCGGAATAAAAGTAATTTTGACAGGAGAAGGTTCCGATGAACTTTTCGCTGGATATCCTAGCTATCGGTTTGATAAATTGCGTTATGCGAGAAATATGAATGCAAAAGCAAGTAAAGAAGAAAAGGCATATCGTGAAAAAGTATGGGGAGATCCATTATTTAAATACGAAAGCGATTTTACAGAATTATTTAAAATTAAAAGGGAACTCTTTAGTAGTAAAGTAATGGAAAAATATAGTGAATTTGACTATACAAAATTTAATGTGGTAAATACTTCAAAGATTATAGGCAGACATCCAATCCATCAGAGATCCTATATTGACATGAAAGTAAGACTAGCGGATCATTTAATCTCGGATCATAGTGACCGAATGTTAATGGCCAATTCCGTAGAAGGCAGATTTCCATTTATGGATAAAGATTTAGTAGAATTCCTTACAAAAGTTCCACCAGATCTTAAATTAAATAATTTTGTAGAAAAATATATTTTAAAAGAAGTTGCTAAAAAATATGTTCCGAATGAAATTATCAATCGAGAGAAATTTATTTTCGTTGCTCCTGGAAGTCCATTTCTGTTAAAAGAAAATTTCGAGTGGATCAATGATTTGTTATCCTATGAAAGAATCAAAAGGCAGGGATACTTTAATCCAGATACAGTGGAACGATTAAAAAAACAATATTGTTCATCGGACTTTAGTTTAAGCACATCAATTGATGTTGATTATATGCTTATGGTGATTACCTTTTGCATATTCTTGGATGTCTTTCAGATGCAGGATCTATAGCATTTGAATATATTATAATTGATGGAAGATAGGAAAATAATGGAGGTGTTCCATGAGTCTACAAGAGATAGAAAGTGGTCTTTATGAGATCTGGAAAAATATATTAGGAAAAGATAATTTTACTATAGAGCAAGATTTCTATGATATAGGTGGAGTTTCATTACAGGCTTTTAAGATGCTGGCAGAGATTAAAAAAACCTATGGAGTGCAAATTGAGCTCATGTATATACTAGAAGATATATCAATTCAGTCACTTGCGAAGCTAATTGAAAACAAACTAAAGAACGTATAGGAGGAGTAATAAATGAAATTTAATGAGATTTTTTTGGAGGAAAAAAAGATAGATGTATTAATGATCCAACCTCCTGTGCTCAAGCATGTCGCAGTTGAACAGATTGATGTGGTTCAAACACATTACTGGGAGGAAAGCGACAAGATAGGTTCCCTTATCGGGGATCTTCCTATTGAACCAAACTGGGGATTGCTTTTCCTTTCATCAGCATTAAAAAATCATTTATTTACAACACAGTTAATTGATTTTCATTTATATGATTATGTTAAATATGAGAAAACAGGTGAATTTATCACAGAAAAAGATATGGAAGAAGTACTAAAGAAAAAGAAATTTAAAATTGTGTGTTTATCATCTCTTACACGTTCTAGTTTACGAGCAATGGAAATTGCAAAAATCTGTAAGAAATTGAATCCAGAATGTGTCGTAATTGCAGGCGGAATTCATTTTACTTTTGTAGTAGAAGATTCTTTAAAGAATTGTGATTCAATTGACATTATCGTAAAGGGTGAGGGAGAAGAAATATTGCCTGAACTAGTAAAACGAATAATAGAAGATAAAGATTGGACAGATTTAACGGGCATTGCTTATCGGAATGAAGCGGGAGAGATCATAAATGATAAAATGATTAACCACATTTATGATATTAATCAGATTCCGCTTCCGGATTATGATCAGTGGCCTGAAGATGTTCCGTTGATTCCTCGAATCTATTTATCCAGAGGTTGTATTGGTGATTGTGACTATTGCGTTGTAAACCAGTTATTCCTTTGTGATTATCGTAAGAGAGAACTTAAAGATGTAATAGCTGAAATAAAGATGGTTCATGAGAAGTATGGCTGTACCGAAATGCTGATTGGAGACTTGTGTTTCCCATGCAATAAGAAAGATACTATAGAATTTTGCAAGCTTCTCATTGAGAGCGGGGTGGATATGAAATGGTGGTGTCAGACACGTCCAAATATACTTGATGATGAAACATTAGGATATCTGAAAAAGGCAGGTTGTGTTCAAGTGGCTATCGGTATCGAAAGTGTTGAAGAAGAAGTCTTGCAAAAAACAAATTCCAAGAAATACGATGCGAATAAAGACAAAGCAATTGATGAAATTTGTGCTATGGTAAAAAAATATGATATTGCTATACAAGGATATTTTATTATTGGATTGCCGGGAGATACGCTGGATACTTGTATCTCAACTATTAAGCTGCTTGATAAATTAACGGCAGAAAATTTAGTTGATGTTACGCATATCTCCGTTATGGTTCCATATCCAGGTACTGATATTATGAGTAACCATGAACGCTACGGCATGGAGATTGTAGACAATGATTACTCTCATTATCTAATGAATTGTGATTTAATGAATGCAGGTGTGCCAGTTTACGTAACAGATTCGTTAGATAATTATCAGATTTATAGTCTATGGCAGCTAGCATTGAGTACAGTTGCTAAAAATTATAAGAAACGTAACAATATTAATCATTTGATGTTTGACAAGCTAGAGAATTTTGTTGTAAACATGAAATTGCTACCAGATTAGGAGGCGTAATGTGAAGATAGAGATGGATGCCAGAGTGGCAGAACAATACGATAATGTACAAGTGGGTGTGCTTATTATTAAGCAGGTTATAAATGAATATAAAGGAAATGAGGAACAGCTTGACCAGTTGTTAGCGGAACAAGAACAAAAGATTCTTGATGATTATCAAGGTATACAAATACAGGAGAAGGAAGAGATAAAGGTTTGGCGAAATGTATATCGCCAATTTGGTGCAAAAGCTAGTAAATTTCATTGTTCCATCGAAAATCTGATCAGAAGGATCATTTCTGATAATAATGAACATCACATCCGAAGAATTAATCCAGTTGTTGATATATACAATGCAATTTCCTTAAAATACAGACTTCCAGTAGGTGGAGACAATTTAGACGCAGTCAGCGAGTATATTAAACTTACAATTGCGGATGGAACAGAGTCTTTCTATGTACTGCATGGTTCTGAAGCAGAACTTGTGAAAGAAAACGAAGTAATATATAGGGATAGTCAAGAAGTACTTTGTAGAAGATGGAATTGGCGTGAATGTGAAAAAACAAAAATAAGTGAGGATACAAAAAATATTTGTTTATTTGTTGAACAGGTAGGACTGCTTCAGGAAGAAGAAGTCATGGATGTTTTAAAAGATATGGCATCTTTAATCTCAAAATATTGCGGAGGGGTATTTGAATTGACGGTTTTAAACAAGAACAGGTTATCCATGGTGGTTGAAGAATTTCAATAAAGGAGGTTGGAATTATGCAGATAAAAGAAGGAATTACGATTTATACAGAAGCCTATATAGATGGTAAGTATCAAAAGTCTGTAACAGGAAAAACATTCGAGAATATAAGTCCGATTGATGGAAGTGTAATTACAGACATTGCCTTTTGCCAGATAGAAGATGTTAATCTTGCTGTAAAGGCTGCAAGAAGAGCCTTTGAAGAAGGTGTCTGGTCAGGTCAAAATCCTGAAAACAGAAAAGAGATCCTCTACAAATTTGCTGATATCATAGAGGAACATATTGAAGAGTTAGCATATCTAGAAACGCTTGATATGGGAAAACCAATTAATAATTCCATGGGGGAAATGAAGCGTTGTGTGAAAGGAATTCGCTGGTTCGGAGAAGCCATCGATAAAGTATATGGTGATGTAGCAACAACCAGAAATTCTATTTTTGCAACAATTACAAAGGAACCTGTTGGAGTTGTTGCAGCTGTTATTCCATGGAACTATCCTTTAATGATGGCGGTATGGAAGTTTGCTCCAGCACTAGCTGCTGGTAATAGTGTAATTGTAAAACCAGCAGAACAATCACCACTTACAATGTTAAGGATTGCAGAATTTGCAACACAAGCAGGAATTCCAAATGGAGTCTTACAGGTACTTCCAGGATTAGGTGAAGTTACAGGGAAGGTATTAGGAGAGCATATGGATGTAGATAAAATCACCTTTACAGGTTCTGCTGAGGTGGGAAAAATGATGCTGCAGTATGCTGGAAATTCAAATATGAAGCGAGTGTCTCTGGAATGTGGTGGAAAATGTCCAAACATTGTATTTGCAGATGCCAAGAATCTGGATGATGTTGCAAAACAAACGGTTGGAGCTATGTTTTACAATAGTGGACAAGTTTGTGATGCACCTACTAGACTTTTGGTTGATAAAAAAATTAAAGACGATTTGCTTAAGAAAATTCTTATGTATTGTAAAGAGTATCAGCCTTGTAATCCGTTTGATCCAAAATGCAATATGGGAACCATTGTAAGCCGTGAGCAGATGGAAAGAGTGTTATCGTATATAGAGATTGGGAAAAAAGAAGGAGCCCAGCTTCTAATTGGTGGTAATCAGGTTCATCCAGTAGAAGGTGGATATTATATAGAGCCAACTATATTTGTTAATGTAAAAAATTCTATGAGAATTGCACAAGAGGAAATCTTCGGACCAGTTTTATGCGTTCTTGAGTTTGATTCCTGCCAGGAAGCAATTGAAATTGCAAATGATTCCAGTTATGGTTTATGTGCATTTGTGTGGACGGATGACCTTAAGAAGGCGATGCAATTACGATCTAAGATTAAATGTGGTAAAGTGTTAATCAATAGTACAAGTGATGGAGATTGGAGTGTTCCACATGGTGGATTTAAACAATCTGGTTTTGGACGAGATAAATCATTGGAAGCAATGGATCAATATCTTCAGACAAAACTAACATGGTTTGAATTTTAGTGAGGTTGGTATGATAAATAGCGATATTTATAGTTTTGAATATGAGTTTTTAGACGATTATAATAATTTTTGTATTCACAATAATATAAAACTTGTGCTGGATTATTATGGGGTAAAACATAGTTCGCTTTATATTGATACAATACCTGGCATACGTTTTTGTGTGAATGAGGATGAACCTGAGAATCTGGAATGCATCTACGATATTGATAGTACCAGTGTGTTAAGTCCATTTGATTCACTGATACATATTAATTATCCTAGAGACAAGTCTGATAGTGTTGGAAATTTTGCAGAAATCAAAAAAAACATAGATGCAGGAATTCCTGTGATAGTAATGGTAGATGTATATGATTTGCCTTATATGCCATTTTATCATACAGAGCATTCCATTCATTCCATTCTTGTATGTGGTTATGATGATAGCAAGGAAGAAATTACGTATGTAGATTGGTATAGTCCTTACTTTTCAAAAGGTACGATAGGATACCGAGATTATTTTAGGGCACGAGCATCCGAAAATCCAGCTGGAACACTTATGAATAGTGGTTTTCCAATCAAAAATCGATGGGTTCTTGTTGAGAGAGACGGATGGAATGCCAAGCCAGATGAACTCCTTAAGCACACAATTGATAAGATGGAATTTGCATATTATAGTAAAATAAATACGCAATATGCAAAAGAATGTGAAGGCATTGGAGCAATCATGAGATTACAGACATTATTGCAAGAGATGTCTCGCATGCCAGAAAAATATGCAAAAGCGGTACTTTCAAAGCTTCACAAATACTTTTTTATGATGCCTAATTACTGGAATTTGTTTTCTTCAAATATCTTAAAAAACGTTATGGTAGCTGGTGTAGCAGTTGAAGATGAAAAACTAAACATATTGCAAAACAATAATGTACTATGGACAAGGATTTTGCGTCTTTTTGTGAAGGCAAACATGGGGAATTATGAATCTGTTTATCCAAAGATACTTGCTTCAATAGAACAAATCATTGAAAATGATTTTAAGTCCGAACATATTCTGCATTGCATAAAAACTGGTTTATCAAAAAATTAGGAGATATTTGTTATGTGTAAAGAGAAAGAAAAGTTTAATTCCATTGTTACGTATATCGAAAAAATGGCAGAAGTACATAAGGATGACATTGCTGTTATATCAGGAGATGAAAGGCTTTCATATGGAGAACTAAACGAACGAGCAGCAGTTATTGCAGGCAATATAGAAAGCTTTGGCTGTGAGAGTAAGCTGGTAGGTATTTTTATGCAAAGAACGGTGAATATGCTGGCGGTTATGGTTGGTATTTTAAAAACAGGCAAGGCATATGTAGCAATTGATCCATCTTATCCAGATGAAAGAGTTCAGATAATTTTGGAAAGCAGTGGATTAGATGTTTTGATTGTTGATGAAGAAACAAAAGATATACAGGTAAAAAGCGTTCATAAAATCAATGTGAATGAGGTAGATAAACATTGTGATATAAAAGAATATCTTGTGACAACTGGCATTGATAAAGAAGATTTGGCATATTTGTTATATACGTCAGGTTCGACAGGAGTACCAAAAGGGGTAATGATACAGCATCAATCGATCTGCAATTTGAGAGAAGCAATGTTAGATTATGTTCCTATGGAACCAGGAATGCACATATTCAGCATGACAAGAATAGTATTCGATGTATTTGTAGTGGAAAGCATTATTGCATTGTCTTATGGGATGACAATTTACTTAACAACAGGAAAAGAGCTTCATAATCCTAGGCTTTTAGGCAGGAGACTAAAAGTATATCCGATTGATATGATTCAAATGACACCGTCAACAGTTCGTTATTTGGCAAGCTGCGATGAGTCTTTAAGTTGCTTAAAAAATGTAAAATACATTTTAGTGGCAGGGGAAGCATTCCCGATTAACTTACTTGTGCGTATGCGTGAGAATACAAATGCAAAGATTTATAATTTCTATGGTCCGACGGAAGCAACGGTTTATTCCCTTGCAGGAGAAGTTACAGGCTGCCATAAGATAGTTGATATTGGAGTGCCACTTCGTAATTTTGAAGCATATCTATTAGATGAGAAAATGAAAATATCGGATAAAGGAGAACTTTATCTAGGTGGAGTTGGTTTAGCGAAGGGATATTGGCAGCAGGAGGAATTAACAAAGCAGCGTTTTGTGAAGATGCCTGAAATATCAGCAAATTATTTATATCGAACTGGAGATTTAGTAGAACGTTTGCCAGATGGAAAATATCATTATCTGCGTAGAATTGATAATCAAGTGAAGATAAATGGTTTCCGAATTGAACTGGGTGAAATCGAAAGTGTAATTCAGTCTATTGAAGGCATTAAAGAAGTTGCTGTTGTTGTAAGAAAAGGAAAACACGATAATAGCTATTTATGTGCATTTTATACACAGGAGCATAATGTGGACGAAAATGAAATACGTAATGTGATTCTTAAGCGTCTGCCAGATTACATGCTTCCAGCAGTTTTTGTAAAACGAAATCATTTTGAGATTAGTCAAAATGGAAAGATTGATAGGAAAGAATTAGAGACATGTAGTATTGTAAATATAAGTTAGCAAAAGCAGATTTCCATAGTGCCAGAGGGAGATGTCTGCATATTACGAGGAGGTATATGATTTGAAACTTTTTGATGAGATTGTGGAAATGATTGCACAAGTATCAGAAACACCAGATTGCGCTAAATTATTAAAACAGAACGAACAGTTATCTGTAGCAGCAGTTAATTCAATATCATTTATTAATCTAGTACTGTTGATTGAAGATAAATATGAGATTGAATTTGATGATGAACATTTAGATTTCAAAGATTTTGATACGGTAACAAGTTTATGTGAGTATGTAAAAAAGATGCAGCAGGAAATGTAATATTGTCATATGAAAAAGGGATTGTTGGGAAATAGACAATTCTAAATATGGGAGATAGTGGTTTAATGGAAACTATTATCTCCCATAAATTTACTGCATCTTATTTGTATACTAAAATTCTTTCACGATCACATCATGCAACCAAATCGTACACTTTTTACCATTTTACTATTCATTTGAAAAAAAATATGTCATAATAGGTTTGTTACACATTTATAGTGCACAGATTGATTCATGAAAGGAGCTGAAAAGAATAAAGCAGTAGCGCACGTTCCCTTAGTCTTTTCTATTTGCATTGGAAGTAGCCAAACCAGGTAGAAAACGCTAAAAACAACACGCTTTATGCAAAAGTAACACATTTATAAAAAATGTATTTAATGGAGGATGATTACATGAGAAAACAATGGAATAAGACAATCGCAGCTGTTGCAGCAATTCCTTTACTTGTGGGAGGCGGTATTGGAGTTAATACAGCAGCAGTACAGGCACAGAATCCTATTGTGCAGACACTCTACACAGCGGATCCGGCACCTATGGTATATAAAGATACCTTATATTTATATACCAGCCATGATGAAGATGGTGCGTCTTATTACGAAATGAATGACTGGAGATGCTATAAAACTACCGATATGGTAAACTGGGTAGATTGTGGCTCTCCTATGGGATATAAAACATTTAGCTGGGCAAAGGGAGATGCATGGGCAGGCCAGTGTATCGAACGTAATGGAAAATTCTATTATTACGTTCCAGTAGCAGCCAATGGAGGAACCGCAATTGGTGTTGGGGTATCGGATTCACCAGAAGGACCATTTAAAGATGCCATCGGCAAACCATTGGTAGGTCCAGGTTACGGTAATATCGACCCAACCGTTTACATAGATAATGACGGACAAGCATATTTATACTGGGGAAATCCAGCATTAAAATATGTGAAGTTAAACTCCAACATGACATCTTATACAGGCGGAGTTCAGACAGTGAACTTAACAACCCAGTCATTTGGCCAGCGTAATGGCAACCCTGACAGAAAAACTCTATTTGAGGAAGGCCCTTGGTTCTACCGCAGAGGCAATTTGTACTACATGGTATATGCAGCATCGGGAATCCCAGAAAATATCTGCTACTCTACAAGTACAAGCCCTACTGGTCCTTGGACATTTAGAGGTGTAATTATGCCATCTGGAGGAGGAAGTTTTACGAACCATCCAGGTATTGTAGATTATCAGGGACATTCCTATTTCTTCTATCACAATGGACAGCTTCCAGGCGGTAACGGCTTCCAGCGTTCCGTTGCAGTAGAAGAGTTTACTTATAAATCAGACGGTTCCATTCCACAGATTAGCATGTCAAAAAATGGCCCAGCCCAGCTGAAATATTTAAATCCATATGTATTAAATGAAGCTGAGACAATCTGTTATGAATCTGGTGTTGAAACAGAAAAATGTGGTGAAGGTACACAGAATGTAAGTTATATCGAAAATGGCGATTATATCATGGTAAAAGGTGTAGACTTCGGAAGTGGAGCAAAATCATTTGAAGCCCGCGTTGCTTCTGCTACATCTGGAGGAAACATTGAAATCCGCTTAGACAGTGCAACCGGTAAATTAGTAGGCACATGCCCGGTTCCAAGTACAGGAGACTGGCAGAAATACGTGACAAAAACCTGCAGTATCAGTGGTGCAACAGGCACGCATGATTTATACTTCCGTTTTACAGGTGGTAGTGGAAGTTTATTCAACTTCAACTGGTGGAAGTTCACATCTGAAAGTGGAACCGTTCCATCTGCCGCACCAAGTGTAGCACCATCCACAGCACCAAGTACTGCTCCACAGCCATCTGCCACACCATCCCTTGGATTTGAAGAAGCAAAAGTAGCAGACGGCTGGTATTATATAAAGGGTGTAGATTCTCAGAAATATTTACAGGTAAAAGATAATACAGGTGAAAATGCAGTCAATGTTGAAATCGGAACTAGTTCAGGAAAAGCAGGACAGAAATGGTATGTAACCAATCAGGAAGATGGAACCATTACATTAAAAAGTGGCTTAGGCAGTTTTAATCTGGACATTGGCATGAATGAAAATAAAGATGGTGCCAATGTACATATTTACTCTGCATGGAATGGACAGTCTCAGAAATACAAACTTCAGAAAACTTCCAATGCCAATACATATGTAATCCGAACATCTACAAGTGATTATGAAAGAGCCATTGACGTTTATGAGATAGGAAAAACGGATGGCAGCAATGTATGCCAGTGGTTATATAATGGAAATAAAAATCAGCAGTGGGTATTTGAGCCAGTGGAAGCTGCACCAGCACCAAGTACGGCACCATCTAAGGCACCAGAACCATCTGCAGCACCAAGCCAGGCACCATCGGCAGAACCATCTCCACAGCCATCTAAAGAGCCAGAAGCATCCACAGGTATTTCTTTCGAATACTCTGTAGTAAGTGACTGGGGCAATGGTTATCAAGGACAGATTGTGGTTACCAATAAATCTGGCAAGACTTTAAATGGCTGGACTTTAACAATGGATTGTGCCAATGCCATTCAAAGTTTATGGGGTGCAGATCTGGCAGATCAGACAGGAAACAAAGTAACAATTAAGAGTCCATCCTGGGCATCATCCTTTGCATCTGGAACATCTGTTACCATTAATTTTGTAGCCAATGGTTCGTCTAATAATAAACCATCTGATTATGTTTTGAAATAATGTTTCAAATAGCATATAAATACGAAAACTCGAAATATATCAAAAAAAGCAAAAAGGATAGCACAGATTTTGTGTTATCCTTTTTTAAAATAACTAATTTAGTAAAAAAAACCAAAATAAATAGATTGGATATTTGCGAAAATAATAGTATAATTTGATAGTAAGTAAAAAAAGAGAGGAAGTTAGTTATGGAGACAAATGAAAAATGGTCCTCAAGAGTCACATTTATCCTAGCATCCATCGGTTCAGCGGTTGGTCTAGGAAATGCATGGAGATTCCCAGGATTAGCAGCAAAGTATGGTGGGGGAGCTTTTTTACTGGTTTACGCAGTTGCATTGATAATATTGGGAATACCAATGTTGACAATGGAAATTGCAATTGGCCGTAAAACCAAGCAGGGAGCAATAGGTGCATTTCGCAGCATGAATAAAAAATCCGGATTTGTTGGCTGGGCAGCTACAACCAATGCATTTGCAATTGCAACTTATTATGCAGTGGTTTTTGCGTGGGTACTTGCAATGGTTGTATTCAGTACTAAGTTTGCTGGAATGGTAGGAAAACCAGAGAAAGCAAGTAAGGTATTCTTCGAAATGACAAAAACAAGCGGGACAATTCAAGGATTACATATTCCAATGGTAATGGTTGTTGCGTTAGTTTTAGCATGGGCATTAATTTATGCATGTATCCGAAATGGTACGGTCAGTGTAGGAAAAGTAGTAAAATACACAGGACTTACATTGCCTTTGATTTTTCTATGTATTATGGCGATTAAGGGGATTAGTATGCCAGGTGGTCCAAAAGGTATTGCAAAACTTTTTGTACCTGACTTTAAAACTGTTATAGAAAATGGAAATGTAGCAAGGCTGATTGTGGATGCTATCGGACAGGTATTCTACAGCTTATCCATTATGATGGCAATTATGATTGCATATGGTTCTTATCTTAGCGAAGAGACTAACGTAATTAAAGATGCGACAATTATTGCTTTAGCCGATCTTGGTGTCAGTGTTTTATCCGGAGTTGTTATGTTTACAACGATGTACGGTGTAGGTATGACAACCAATGATATGTCAGCATCAGGTATCGTAACGGCTTTTGTAATTTATCCACAGGCGATGGCAAATCTTACTAACACTGGATGGATAAATGCTGCTTTTGGTATGGTATTTTATCTTTGTTTATCTACATTAGCGGTAGATTCTGCATTTTCTATTATTGAAGGTGTATCACGCTCTATCTCAGCTCATTTTGAATTAAACAGCAAGAAGGTAACAAAAATTATTTGTGCAATAGCGGCTGTAATTTCCATTGTATTTATTACGGAATCTGGACTTGCATGGCTTGATATTGTTGATAAATGGACCAATCAGTATAATATGATCCTTATCGGTGTAATGGAATGTATTGTAATCGGATGGATTTTTCAGATGGATAAAGTATTATATGAGATTAATAGGAATGCAAAGGCATACAAAATGCCAATGTGGTGGTTTAAAGGTTCAATCCGTTACATTGCTCCTGTTGTATTATTATTGTTCTGCGGTTTGAATATCAAGGATTTATTTGCATCAGGTGGTGTTTATGGTGCGGCAGATGGATATCCTCTCTGGTCAAATCTTGCAGGTGGATGGGGAGTTACTTTACTGGTATTCATAAGTGGATTTATCGCAAATGGCGTTATCAGGATAAAGAAAAAACATGGTTTTACAGAAAGAGAAGAAGAGTGGAAGTAATTTCTATAATTCAAAAAGTCCCTAAAAGGACATGGACGGGATTCACATGAAAGAGCAAAGAAGCTAGTCGCTAAAAAACAGCAACACCCATCTGGCACAGCAAAGTCTGAGTTTCTTCCATACATTATCAGCCACAAGAGTGTGAAAAACTCAGACTTTGGCCTATATTGCTATTGAAATACAGAAGTCATAAAATTATATAAACCAGTGCGAATGGAACGGTTATCATGGTCTGCATCTGGCACTTCAACCCATGTGTGGGGCTGCTGGTTTTTTGTTAAGATTTCATGGTAGCTTTTTGGAAAATTGCCAACTACAGAATCCTTTGTTCCACAGCTTATAAAAGTTATGTAAGGAGTATACTCTGGATTTTTTATCCGGAAGTCCTCTTCCTTAAACAGTCCGATATGGTCTGCATGAGAATCCTTACTTGGAACAATTCCAGGTGCAGGGGCAAATGCACCAACATAACCAAACAGTTCCGGTTTGGAAAATACGATGTAGAGTGCAGTACGTCCACCCATAGAGAAGCCGCAGACAGCAGTATGCTCTCTTCCAGTTGCAATGGAATAGCTAGCTTCCATAAAAGGCATTAAATCCTTTGTTAAATCCTTTATAAAATTGTTATATCCGTGAAAATAATCCTGATGAAACCCTTTTTCCACATCAGGCAAGTCCTGGGCGTAAATGTTGGGACACACAAGAATCATTTCTTTTGCTAAACCCTCAAGAACTAAATTGGCTGGCATGTAGACAGAACCACAGTCTGGATCCGTCATAGAGTCTTCGTCTCCAAAAATCCCATGGAGAAAATACATTACAGGATATTTTTTCGCTTCTGTATAATGAGCAGGTAATAAAATGTTGACAGGCCGTTCTGTTTTAGTTGTAGAAGAAAAATACCACTTTTTTACAAAAGAAGTATAAGCAGAACCAGTCTTTTTCTCGTTTGCTCCTGCTGGGCAGTCATTTATTGCGATCATATTTCTACTCCTTTGTCCGGTAATTATGTCACGATAAGCAAAAATGTGAGCATTTATGCTTAATAAAAGTATACAACTACTCGGTATCTTATGCAAATATAAAATGGAAAACTTCTGGTATGGGAAAATAAACCTCTATTAAATAGGAATAATGATTGATTTAAGCCTAAAATTCTGTTATATTTTATATAATTCTAAGTTGTTATAGTTTAGAAAAAAATTGTAAAGAAGTGAATTTTATACTATAATGTAAGAAGAAATAAAAAATATAGATAATGGAGGAATTCGAATGTCTTCAGAAATTTTATTAGAAAGTGGAACAAACGAACTTGAAATTCTAGAATTTACAGTCGGCGACAACCATTATGGCATCAACGTTGCGAAAGTAAAAGAAATACTTCCATATAAAACACCAACACCAGTACCGAATGCACATCCAGCAATCGAAGGAATCTTTATGCCACGGGATGAGATCATCTCCATCGTTGAGTTATCGGAATGCCTTAAGATGCCGAAATCTCAGAACATAGCATCGGATATGTATGTACTTACGAACTTTAACAAGATAAATGTTGCATTTCATGTTCATAGTGTGGTTGGTATCCATAGGGTTTCATGGGAAGCCATTGTAAAACCGGATAATACAATTAACAGCCAGGGCAATGGATTGGCTACAGGTATCATTAAGCTAAATGGAAAGCTTATTATTATTCTTGATTTTGAAAAAATTGTCGCAAATATTAGTCCTGAAACAGGATTAAAAGTCTCAGATATTGCTCATCTAACCAATCGTAAAAGAAACGAATTACCAATCTTGATAAGCGAAGACTCACAATTACTTAGTGTTCTGATTACAGAATGTCTACATAAATCCGGATATAGCAATATTATTGCAACAGACAATGGAAAAGAAGCATGGGATAAATTAAATGCTTTTAAAAATGCGGGTAATGTAAAAGATAAAGTGGCCTGTGTTATTACAGATATTGAAATGCCACAGATGGATGGCCATAGACTTACAAAACTTGTGAAAGATGATGCTGTCTTAAAAGATATTCCAGTTGTAATTTTCTCTTCCTTAATTTCAGAAGAAATGCGTAAAAAGGGAGAATTACTTGGAGCAGATGCACAGCTTTCCAAACCTGAAATTGGAGAATTAGTAGAGACTATTGATAAAATTTTAGGAACGAAATAAGGTTCCGGTTTTCGAGTATAATTTACGGGGAAGAACCCCTATATAGGTATTAAGTATTATTGTGAATTTATATTGCCTATGTTAATATTGGCAATATAAGTTTATTATGATAGGAAGGGAGGATTAAGATGGGAAAATGTATAAATTGTGGTGCTCCTGCATTGGATGACGAAGAGTATTGCGAAGCTTGCCTTTTGCTTCATGATCTGGGGTTAGATAGTGATTCGGAAAACCACGATGATATGTTTGAAAACATGGATGGCTTACTCCCATCAGAAGATCCTGAGACTGATTCGTCTGATCTGAATGTAGATGAAGATATAATGAATTTTTTAGATGCGGCAGATGAAGAACCACAGGAATTAACAGATGACAGTATTTTAAGTTTGACTGAAACTCCAGCCAGTGAAGAAGAACCACAGGGAATCACAGATGACGACATCTTAAGCCTTATTGATAGCCCAGCCAGCGAAGAAGAACCACAGGGAATCACAGATGACGACATCTTAAGCCTTACTGATAGCCCAGCCAGTGAAGAAGAACCACAGGGAATCACAGATGATGACATCTTAAGCCTTATTGATAGCCCAGCCAGTGAAGGAGAACCACAGGGAATCACAGATGATGACATCTTAAGCCTTATTGATAACCCAGCCAGTGAAGAAGAACCACAGGGAATCACAGATGACGATATACTGGCACTTGGTGAAGAAACACTGGAGGATTCTTTACAGAGTAATAAATCCAGTGATGTTGGAGATATTCTTTCAGATGCTTTAGGTGTGTTGAATGATTCTGCGATGGATGATATGGAAAAGCAGATCATGGAACTTTTACCTGAAGAGGAAAAGGATAAAGCGAAAAAGAAATCCAAAAAGAAAGAAAAACAGTCAAAAGAAAAACAGTCAAAAGAAAAACAGCCAAAAGAAAAACAGCCAAAAGAAGAACAATCGTTATGGAAAAGGCTATTTAGTAATGTACCTGGACCAGAACCAGATCCAGATGCACCATCGGAAGAAGAACTAGAGGCACAGAAACAGGCCGAAAAGGAAGAAAAACAAAAAGAAAAGGCTGCAAAGAAAGCCAAGCAGAAGGAAGCAAAAGAAGACAGGAAAAAAGCTGTTCAGGAACAAAAAGCTGCAAAGATTGCCGAGAAGAAAAGATTAAAAGAGGAAGAAGAGAAGAATACACCTGTAGATACAAGCCGTATCAATAAGGTGGGAGCTTCTATTGTATTCGTTTTAGCTGCATGTTTAGCTGTATTTATATTAATCGGAACAAACACTTTTACATACTCCAATGGTGTAAACAGTGCAAAAGATTATTTTAAAGAAAAACAATATACAAAAGCATATCAGAGTATTGCTGGTATTAAGATAAAGGCAAAAGATGAAAAAACCTATGAAAAAATTGCTACGGTAATGTACGTGAATAGAGAGTATGATTCCTATTATAATTTTTATAATATGGAAATGTATCCACAGTCACTTGACTCTTTAATCAAGGGCTTGAAACGTTATGATAAATGCAAAGAAAGTGCTTCTGAACTTGAGGTACTGGATGACTTGGATAATGTAAAATCTAATATTGTTGGTTCATTAAAAGATTCTTTCAATCTGAACGAAAATGAGGTACAATATTTAGTGAGCATGGATTCCAATGAACAATACAGAAAAGAAATTAAAAAACTTGCAAAAGCAAGTTAGAAAATTGTTAGAAGAAACTCTATGTCAGGGTTTCTTCTGCTTTCTAAAGAATGAATGTCTGTATCATGCTATTTTAATTATAAGGAGTACAGCAATGGGAGCAATTACAAATGATTGGCTAGAAGCAATTGGAGGAGAATTCCATAAGAAGTATTATCGTGATCTATATAATTTTGTTAAGGACGAATATAATCATCACCTAATCTTCCCCAAAGCAGATAATATCTTTAATGCATTTCATTTAACACCATATGAGAAAGTGAAAGTTGTCATTATTGGACAGGATCCGTATCATGGTGAAAATCAGGCACATGGTTTATGTTTTTCTGTGCAGCCAGATGTGAAAATTCCACCTTCATTAGAGAATATTTATAAAGAACTTCATGATGATCTTGGATGTAACATACCAAATAACGGATATTTACAGGAATGGGCAGAGCAAGGAGTGCTTTTGTTAAATACTGTTTTAACAGTTCGGGCCCATCAGGCTGGTTCCCATCAGGGAAAAGGCTGGGAAGAATTTACAGACGCAGTTATTAAGGCCGTAAATGATCTGGATCGTCCAATTGTGTTTATTTTGTGGGGAAAACCTGCCCAGATGAAACGTAAGATGCTGACCAATCCAAAGCATCTTATTATAGAATCCCCACATCCTAGTCCCCTATCTGCGTATCGAGGATTTTTTGGAAGCAAACCATTTAGCAGGACAAATGATTTTTTAACTGCAAATGGAGAAGAACCAATTAATTGGCAGATATCAGACAGGTAGCAGGCAATACAAGAACTCATTTTATCACAGCTTTTTCTATTTTTAGAAGTTGTGAATACATAAGATAAAGCAGGGAGAGGATAAAATGAAACAGAAGATGTCAAGACATGAAATGTCAAAAAAAGAGATATGGAGAGACACTGCATCAATGTTTGTTAGAATGATGTTTGGTTTGGAACTTTTTTTTATGTACATAGGCTGGATTGGATTTGTATTTTCTCTATCGGGCAATTTGAAATATTTAAAATATATATTGGAGAAGTTAAGTGATGCGAAAATGCAACACTATGATAGTTTCAGTTCTAATATATCACTGGACAGTTTACAAAATTTCTTTGAATCATACAGAGTATTTTTTCTGTTTGTCTTAATTCTAGGATTGTTTTTAAGTCTGTTTTGGATTTTATGGTTTCAGATAGGAAAGAGCAGATGTGTCGCAGCATTACATGTGTTAAAAGATGTCTTTGTTTGTGCGTTATTTGTATATGCATTGTGTAAATTTCCTATTGTACATTATCTTGAAATTATTTTATTTGTTGTTTTACTGGCATTTGCTTTTGCCGATTGTCTGATTATGAAAAGTCTGTATCTGTATCATAAGAGACTAAAAAAAGAAAGAATGAGAACACTGGATCAAATACAGGAATATTCTGGAAATGGATATCACATTACAAAACCAAAACTGGATCTGGAATTTCATCCGATTAAGGAAGTTTCAAGGAAAGAAGAGAAAATTCCAGTGGATGATTATTTAAAGAATATGTAAATAAACCCCCGACAAAATCGGGGGTTTTCTGCTCTTAATTCTATTTTAATGAGAAGTATTTAAGTTGGAAGAAGCAGTAGAAAGCATCAGTTTAATACGATTCAGCTGGTTGACTTCACTTGCTCCTGGATCAAAGTCAATAGCAACAATATTTGCATTAGGATAGTCTTTTTTCAATTCTTTAATAACACCTTTACCAACTACGTGATTTGGCAGACAGCCAAAAGGCTGTGTACAAACAATGTTGGCTGCACCAGATTGAATTAATTCAATCATTTCAGCAGTTAAGAACCATCCTTCTCCTGTCTGGTTTCCGAGGGATACGACTTTGGAAGCATGCTCTGCTAGTTCTTTAATCTTAGCTGGGGCAGTAAATCGTTTGCTTGCAGCAAGAGCTTTTCTCATTTCTTTACGATAGCGTTCCAAATACCAGATTACCGCATTGTTAATACGGGCCTTTCTAGCACTTTTTCCTAGATATTCTGCTTTAAAGTTACCATTGTATAAACAGTATAAGAAGAAATCTAAAAGGTCTGGGCATACAGCTTCAGCACCTTCCGCCTCCAAAAGATCCACAATGTAATTGTTAGCCATTGGAAGGAATTTTACTAAAATTTCACCAACTACTCCAACTTTCGGTTTTACCATATTTTCATGAATTGGTAAATGGTCAAAATCATGAATAATGCCTTGGATATTTTTGGCGAATTCCTTGGTTTTTCCACTACAGATATCATTGATGACTTTTTTCCTCCATTTTTCATGCAATGCATTGGCACTTCCAGCCTCTATTTCATAAGGTCTTGTATGATAAAGAACTCTCATAAAAAGGTCTCCATAAACGATAGCCTGAATTGCACGAACCACCATTTTATGGGAGTATTTCCATCCGGGATTCTTTTCAATGCCTGCACTTAAGGATATAACAGGAATCTGGCTCATGCCTGCATTTTCAAGAGCACGCCGGATAAAGCCAATGTAGTTGCTTGCACGGCATCCGCCACCAGTCTGTGAAATCAGGATAGCAGTTTTATTCAGATCGTATTTACCAGATAACAGGGCCTCCATAAACTGTCCGACAATAATCAAAGATGGATAGCAGGCATCGTTATTTACGTATTTTAAGCCATAATCAATATTAGATTTCCTGCTCTCTGGAACCACAATATTATAACCACAGGAGGACAGTGCTGGAACTAAAATGTCAAAATGAATCGGTGACATCTGCGGTGCCAAAATGGTATAATTTTTACGCATTTCCTTTGTAAATGTTACTCGGTGATGGGAAGCATCTGTTTTAACAGGCACGATGCCCTTTTTATCGCGGACGCGGATAGCAGCAATCAGGGAACGGATACGAATCCTGGCTGCACCTAAGTTATTTACTTCATCAATTTTTAGTACCGTATATATTTTATTTGCTTTGGCCAGAATATCATGTACCTGATCGGTAGTAACAGCATCAAGACCACAGCCAAAGGAATTCAGCTGAATGATTTCCAGATTGGCCTTATCTCGAATATAAGAGGCGGCCTGATACAAACGGGAGTGGTACATCCATTGATCCATTGCAATAGTAGGACGGTCAACTTTGCCTAAATGGGCAATGCTGTCTTCTGTCAAAACAGCGAAATTGTAAGATGTAATCAATTCAGGAATTCCGTGGTTAATTTCAGGATCTAAATGATAGGGCCTTCCTGCAAGGACAATTCCTTTCCCATTGGTACGCTCCAGATAAGAAAGTACATGTTCACCTTCTTTGCGTATATCATTCACAAAATTCATCTGTTCATTCCATGCAGACTGGACTGCATTTACAATTTCCTTTTCAGGTATATTATTTTCCTTCGTAAAGAATTTCACTAAACAGTTCGTAAGGATTTCTTTATTTTCAAATGAAATAAAAGGATTCTGGTAAATAATATCGCCATTTCGAAGTTCATCTACATTATTTTTAATATTTTCACCATATGAAGTTACAATAGGGCAATTGTAATGATTCTGGGCACCTTCTGCCATGTTTTTTTCATATGGAACGCAAGGGTAGAAAATATATGGTGCGTTATGCCGAATCAGCCAGGATACATGTCCATGTGCAATTTTAGCAGGATAGCATTCTGATTCACTTGGAATCGATTCAATTCCTAATTCATAAATGTTACGGTTAGAAAATGGGGACAGCATAACGTGGTATCCTAATTCTGTAAAAAATGTATGCCAGAAAGGATAATTCTCATACATATTTAATACTCTTGGAATTCCTACAATACCTCGATATGCTTTTTCATCAGCCAAAGGTTCATAGTCAAACAGGCGCTTTTGCTTATAGGCATAAAGGTTTGGAACTTCGTCCTTTTTCTTTTCCTTCCCTAAGCCACGTTCACACCGGTTACCAGTGACAAACTGTCTGCCACCTGAGAAACGGTTAATGGTAAGTAGGCAGCTATTGGTACATCCCTTGCACCTGGCCATTTTGGTTTCAAATTTCAGGGCATTAACCTGTTCAATGGAGAGCATAGTAGTTTCCATGCCTTCTTCATAATGTTCCCTGGCAATTAAAGCAGCTCCAAAAGCACCCATGATACCAGCAATGTCTGGACGAACTGCCTGACAGCTGGAGATACGTTCAAAACTTCTCAGCACTGCATCGTTGTAAAAAGTACCGCCTTGTACGACGATTTTGGAACCAAGGTCTCTTGGATCCGTTAATTTAATCACTTTAAGAAGTGCATTTTTAATAACAGAATAAGCTAATCCTGCGGAAATGTCTTCTACAGTAGCACCTTCTTTTTGAGCTTGTTTCACTTTGGAATTCATAAATACGGTACAGCGGGAACCTAAATCAATTGGATTCTTTGCATACAATGCGGATTTTGCAAAATCCTTTACTTCGTAATTTAATGATTTTGCAAAGGTTTCAATAAAGGAGCCGCAGCCAGAAGAACAGGCTTCATTTAATTGTACGCTGTCTATTGTATTGTTTTTAATTTTAATACACTTCATATCCTGTCCGCCGATATCCAGGATGCAATCTACGTCTGGCTCAAAAAAGGCAGCAGCATAATAGTGAGCTACCGTTTCAACTTCGCCTTCTTCTAACAGCAAAGCAGACTTAATAAGTGCTTCGCCATAGCCAGTTGAGCAGGAACGAACAATTCTTGCACTGTCAGGTAAAACTTCATAAATTTCTTTCAAAGCTTTCATGGTAGTTTTTAAAGGACTACCGTTGTTATTACTATAGAAAGAGTAGAGCAGGGAGCCATCTTCCCCTACTAGAGCAGCCTTTGTAGTTGTGGAACCTGCATCAATGCCTAAAAAGCAGTCACCTTCGTATTCAGCAATTTTTCCTTTTTTTACAGAATTTTCTGAATGGCGTTTTAAAAAACGGGAATACTCATTAGTATCTTGAAATAATGGTTCCATTCTAGAAACCTCAAATTCCAGCTGGATATGGGATTCTAGTAATGTATTTAAAGCAGACAGGGAAGTCGTGCTTTCTAATTTTGAATTTAAAGCTGCACCAGATGCCGCAAACAAATGAGAATGTTCAGGTGCAATCACAGCTTCGTCAGGCAGGTTTAGTGTTTCAATGAATGCCTTTTTAAGTTCTGTTAAGAAATGAAGCGGACCTCCTAAAAAAGCTACATTTCCACGGATTGGCTTTCCACAAGCTAATCCGCTGATTGTCTGATTTACAACTGCTTGAAATATACTGGCGGACAGATCCTCCTTGGTAGCACCCTCGTTAATTAGTGGCTGGATATCAGATTTGGCAAATACACCACATCTTGCAGCAATAGGATAAATTGCTTTATGATTTTTAGCATATTCATTTAGACCTTTCGCATCCGTCTTTAACAGCGAAGCCATTTGATCAATAAAGGAACCTGTACCACCTGCACAGATACCATTCATTCTTTGGTCAATTCCCCCGGTAAAATAGATGATTTTGGCATCTTCTCCGCCTAATTCTATCGCAACGTCTGTTTGAGGAGCGTAATCTTTTAGTGCAGTTGCAACGGATATAACTTCCTGTACGAAAGGTATATGCAGATGCCTGGCTAAAGATAACCCGCCAGAACCTGTAATCATTGGAGCAACTGTTAAATCCCCAAATTCCTTCGTGGCAGCTTTCATGATGCTTGCTAAAGTCTCTTGAATATTGGCATAATGTCTCTGGTAATCAGAGAAAATAATCTGGTTTTCTTCGTCAAGTATAGCTGTTTTGACAGTAGTTGAGCCAATATCAATTCCCAGTCTATAAACTTTTTTATCCATACGTGTCAGCGAATGCTGTTCCTCCTTCTAGTTTCAGTTAAACACATTTAAGATTAATTATAAGTCAATTGGAAGGTAAGTTCAATAAAATATTTCAAAGTTGTCATAGAACATTTCAACTGCAAAGGAATATAATATACCAATGATTATGTTTTATGGAAGGTTTCAAAATGAATCGTAGTAGCAACTATAGTAATAATGCTAATCGTAATGTCTCCAATGTTAGCAACGCTGGAGCTAGTTACTGTAACGGTACAAAGTATGTGATTAAAAAGGGTGACACCTTATATAGCATTAGCAGAAGATATGATGTGCCTCTTGCAATGGTCTTGAGAGCAAATCCATATGTAGATGTTTATAATTTGCAGATTGGGGATGAGATTTGCATTCCTGATGGTTCTGAATCCCAGACTCCTGCCAAGAGTCTGGGCCCAGTGCGTCTACCAGTGGCAGAAAGGCCAGCTCCTGTAAATCAAACAAGGCCACAAGTTCCCGTACGTCCACCTAAGCCACAGGAACCAGATCCTGTTATTACACGAAAGGCAGACAGAGCTCCTATGGCAAATAAGAGTACAGAGTCTGGTACAAGAAATACCTTTAACTTCAATTATTATGGGGGCAATTCATTAAATATGGGAAGCAAAAATGAGAGTGTATCCAGGAAACCGGCAGAACAAGTTAAAAAGGCAGCTCCAGTTCGCCAGACCATTCCTGTAGTAGAAAGCAAACCAGTCCGCCAGACAATGGCAGCAGCACAAAGAGAGCCAGCTCGTCAGGCAGTACCAGCCCGCCGTCCAGTGACAACGGAAAGGGAAGAACGTGACATTCCTGGATATTACATGGATACCACTTCAGAACGGCCTGTCAGAACTATGAGAAAAACAATGCCTGTTCGTATTATTACAGCTCCAGTAATGGAGGAAGAAATGTATGTTGAAAGAAAAGAAGATATGGGTGGACGCTGGTGTTCCAATCAAGATAGAGAACGTTTTCACAGTATCTTAAATTATGATGAATCTATGGAAAAGGCTTGCTGTACCAAAATGCCTAAATGCACACAAAGTGTAACACGACCAGAAAAAAATACTTGTG
Source organism: [Clostridium] polysaccharolyticum (assembly GCF_900111595.1). Taxonomy (GTDB): domain Bacteria; phylum Bacillota; class Clostridia; order Lachnospirales; family Lachnospiraceae; genus Clostridium_AI; species Clostridium_AI polysaccharolyticum. Next base: position 124,019 of record NZ_FOHN01000007.1, read on the forward strand.
GATGTGGTCAGGATAAAGACGATGACGATAACGGTGGCATTGCAATCATTTCCTATGTGTCCAAAGACAATGATACATTACAGGATGTTTTGGATTATTTTACAATGGACGTAATGGATTTGTTTCAGTACAATGTTCCAGATAGGATTCATTTGAAACCAGGATGTATGATTCGTGTACCTGGAAAAGGGGATGACAGATAAAAATTAACAAAAAGATGAAAGGTATAATTAAATTTATAGACAATTTTGATAGATTATGTAAATGGGAAGTATTTTGCACAGTATTCATCATTTCTGCAGGATGCTTCCTGTTTTTTATATATTTTTAATGCAAAAGGAATATAAGATAAACACGAAATGTTAATACAAGAATTGCTACATGTTAGACAAAGAAATAGAAAAGTAAAAAGCTTTTATTTATAATATACTCTATAATAAATAGGAGGTATGTGAAATATGAGACGAATTTCATTGCTAAAAGGCAAAAAACAATTCAGTATCGCTATGGCTGCTATTATGGCTGTGACAGGTTTTCAAGTAGTTCCACCACAGCAGGCAAAAGCGGATACTGCAAAAGGAACTGTTGTTGCTTCTTTTGATTTTGAAGGAGAGGATACACAAGGATGGGGGCCTCGTGGAGACGAATCGGCTGCTATTACAGCTGACGTAAGCCACACAGGAAAACAGGCAGTAAAAATAACTGACAGAACAGAGTCCTGGAATGGTATTACCTGTAACTGTACAGATTTACTAGAGGATGGAGAATCCTACACAATTGAAGCGTATGTTATGTATGATGACAATAAGGTTGGATATCAGCAAAGCATGATGCTTTCCGTACAGACAACAATTGATGGAAAAGATTCCTATAATAACCTAACAACAGCAAATGTGTACTGTGGCAGCTGGGTAAAAGTTGAAGGAAACTTTACATATGTTGCAGGTACAGACCTTGTAAACTTCTACATTGAAGGAGGTACACACGACTTCTATATTGATGATGTAACCATTACAAGAAACCCAGCAGCTGAAATTGAGGAAAATATTCCTTCCTTAAAGGATGTATTTGCTCCTTACAACTGTAAAGTTGGTACAGCGGTTGTTATGAACGAATTTAACTCTTCTGAAAAGAAGATTATCAAAAAACATTTCAACAGTTTAACAATTGGAAATGAAATGAAACCTGACAGTGTATTGGATTATGATGCAACGGTAGCTTATATGGAAGAAACAGGAGATCAGACAACCCCTCAGATTACATTGTCTAAAGCAGCACCTATTTTAAAATACTGTGAAGCAAATGGCATTGAAATTCGTGGACATGTATTAGCTTGGCATTCACAGACACCTAAGTGGTTTTTTACAGAAAATTATTCTCAGGATTCTAATGCAAAATTCGTATCCAAAGAAGTTATGTTAGAAAGATTAGAAAACTACATCAAAGCTGTATTTGCAACCGTTAAAAAACAATTCCCAGATCTTAAGATTTATACATGGGATGTTGTAAATGAAGCTTGTAGTGACAATGGCGGTTACAGAGCAGCTGGAACAGAGGCCAACAAAGAGGGCTCTTTATGGATGCAGGTTATTGGGGAGGACTTTATTGAAGCAGCATTTACCTATGCAAGAAAATATGCTCCAGAAGGAACGAATTTAGCTTATAACGATTATAACGAATACATGGGTTCCAAAACAAACATGATCTACAAAGTTGCTAGTAATTTAGCAGACAAAGGCCTTATTGATGTAATTGGCATGCAGATGCATCTGGATATGGATTTCCCAAGTGTTGATATGTTTGAAAGTGCAGCACGTAAATTTGCCTCTGTACCAGGTGTGAAACTTGAAATTACTGAATTTGATATTACAACATGGGACAGCACAAAATCAGGATTCGAAAAACAGGGACAGAAAGTAAAAGCATTCTTTGACTGTGCAAAATCCTTAATGGCAGAAGGCATTGAATTTAACTCCATTACATTCTGGGGTGTCCGTGACTGTGACTCTTGGAGAGCACAACGTTGTCCATTATTATTTGATGATAACTATCTTGCAAAACCTGCATTCTATGGAGTTGTAGGTGATACTGTTATTACAAGCAAAGAGCCAGTAGTACCAAGCAAAACTCCAGCAGTAAGCAAAGAACCAGTAGTACCAAGCAAAACTCCAGCAGTAAGCAAAGAACCAGTAGTACCAAGTAAAACTCCAGCAGTAAGCAAGGAACCAGTAGTACCAAGTAAAGCTCCAGTAGTAAGCAAAGAACCAGTACAGGGTGCGCCATCCGTTACGGTAAATACAACAGCAGGAAGTACAATCAACCAGACATATAAGATTGTTCCAAATGGTGGGGCAGTAGATACATCAAAATTAGTAATCCGCTTTTACTATACAAAAGATGATTCAAAGGCACAGGCATTCTGGTGTGACAATGCTGGAATCCAGACACCTTCAGCGCCTTACTATGTTCCATTTACAACAAATGTAAAAGGTACTTTTGGAGATGGATATGTAGACATTTCCTTTGATAAAGCAGCAACATTTACCAATGGTGACTTAACTCTTCAGGTTCGTATTACCCAGCAAGACTGGTCTAATTTTACTAACCTTGAATGTGGCGATGTAGAAGTATATTATGACGGAGTTCGTGTACAGTAAGAGAAAACCAGTAAAATCATTCCTTTAAAATATAAAAATGGATCTGCAGTTTGCAGATCCATTTTCGCTTTATTTACAGCAGTAACGGGATCAGGTATTCCCATACAGAGATCTATTCTGTATAATGATTGTGTTTTGAAATATATAATTAAATGAATAAATTAAGGATGGATCATGTAATGAATACACAAGAAATGGAAGAAAATACTTTAATTAACTGCAGTATAGCAAAGGCGTTGCTGTTTTTTGTTCGGCCGTATTTATTATCCTGCTTAATGCAGGCTCTATATGGATTAGTAGATTTATATGTGGTGGGACTTTTTTATCCATCGGCAATCACTACGGCAGTATCCATTGGAAGCCAGGTCACTCATATGCTAACGGTAATAATTGTGGGAATTGCTATGGGAACTACTGTTAAAATCGGAAATGAAGCAGGAAGAAAGGATAAGGAATCCATAGGAAAGACCATTGGGGCTACCATTACCTTATTTTCTATAATAGCAGTATGTCTTACTTTGATTTTAATGCTGTTCACTAAGCAGATTACTTTTCTTATGCTGACACCAGAGGAAGCGGCTGTTCACACCAATGGATATATACGCATCTGTTTTGCAGGTATACCGTTTATCGTAGCTTATAATGTAATCAGCAGCATTTTCAGAGGATTAGGAGATACGAAGCATCCAATGTATTTTGTAGGGATTGCTTGTTTTACTAATATCTGTCTGGATTTTGTTTTTGCAGGAGCGTTTGGACTAGGAGCAGAAGGGGCTGCTATAGCAACCGTATGTGGGCAGGCGGTTAGTGTAGCTGTTTCACTTCTTATGATCAAAAAAATGAAAATGGGTTATTTTATTTCCAAAGAAAACTTAAAACCAGATCGGGAATGTGTACGGAAAATATTGAATATTGGCGTACCTATCGCAATGCAGGACGGATTTATACAGATTTCTTTTCTTGTAATTACGGCAATAGCCAATGACAGAGGAAATACTTTTGCAGCTGGTGTAGGGATTGTAGAGAAAATCATCTGCTTTCTGTTTTTAGTACCATCCTCATTTTTGTCAGCGATTTCTACCATAACTGCACAAAATATAGGAGCTGGGAAACCTGAAAGGGCAGTGAAGGCTTTGCGTTATGGTTTATGCATTACAGTTGGATGGGGGATTCTTTGTGCTTGTTATTGCCAGCTTGTACCGGGCACGCTGATAGGCCTGTTTTCAAAAGATGCTGAAGTTATTTTTGCGGGATGCGATTATTTGAGAGCTTATGCAATTGACTGTATCTTTGCGGCTATCCATTTTTGCTTTAGCGGGTATTTCTGTGGCTGCGAAAAGTCTACGCTTTCTTTTATTCACAATATGATTTCGATTGTGCTTATTCGAATTCCAGGAGCTTACTTTGCAAGTTTGTGTTTTCCTAAGAGTCTGTTTCCTATGGGATTAGCGGCACCAGCAGGATCTTTGGTTTCAACGCTGATATGTGCTGGATTCTATTATTGGAGTGGGCAGCAGAAGAGAAAGAAGCTGTCTTTTTGATAAAAAAAAGAAGAGTACATAGGAAGGGATTAGGGTACAGCAGGCGAAAGGGGAATCATAATGGCAAAAACAGGAATTGTTATTAGATTGACAATCTCTTATAGATTTGCTACACTATACAGCGTTCTGTAAAACATAGCAATACAAACAGACAATATTACCAAAGTACGAAAATACTTTGAGTTTAGGGAGTCATCACAGTTTTATGAAGAATCAGAATAAGAGAATGATTAAAACAGGTGCGGTTGTGTTATCTGCTACCGTTATCTTTAGCTTAGGTGTTGTATATGCAGCACATTCCTTTTTAAACTGGACTGGCAACAGTGCCATGGTGAATGCAGGAATTTATATTGAACAGACAGCAGATAAGATTATACGTATCACAAACCAGAATAAGGCCTTGACGAAAGAGAAAGCAGAACTTGAGAGGGAACTTGAAAGTCTGAGGCAACAGTTAGAAGAAGCAAGACAAGAAGAAGGCTGGACAGAAAAAGACCAGCAGATAGCAGATTTGAATAACCAGATTATTCAGAAACAGAATGAAGTGGAACATTTAACCAGGGAACTGGAAGCTGCCAATTCTGCTGCACAGGATATCCAGAATAAGCTGGATCAATCATATAGTAAACTTGAGGATGCAGGAATTAATATTTGGGATTGATGGAAAAACAGAGGTGGAGACGGTATTCTGTCTCTGTTTTTCAGATTTTTCTTGACATACAATCATTCCTATCATAAAATAGCTTTGATTTAAGACAGTTCATTTGTACCTTCCTGTCTATAAACAAAACCAGGACTATTGCGTTAGATGTTTTTGTGATGCATAAGTTTTGGATGGTTATGGTGACAAAAGCATCTGATTTTTTTGTGTCTGCCTATAGTAAAACAATTACGTAACAGCCACGGGAGAAGGTTTCTTTCGTGGCTGCTTTTATTACGAGAGTGCGAGAAACTTACACTTTAATCATACAATTAAGGAAAGCAGGGATAACATGTACCGGTTACAAACAGAAGATAGTTTTGATGCGGCCCATTTTCTAGCTGGCTATGATGGAAAATGCCATAATATTCATGGACACAGATGGCGTGTGATTGTGGAAATCCAGACAGCAGCTTTACAAGAAAGCGGGCAAATGAGAGGCATGTGCGTGGATTTTAAAATGTTAAAAAGGGACTTGAAAAAAATAACAGATAAATTGGATCATGCCCTTATTATAGAAAAAGGAAGCTTGAAACAGAAAACATTAGAGGCATTACAGGCGGAGGAATTTACAATCATAGAACTTCCTTTTCGCCCAACAGCGGAACATCTTGCACAGTATTTCTACGAAAATATGAATTCGCTTGGTTATGACATTTCGCTGGTGACGATTTATGAGACACCTGCCAATTGTGCTTCCTATTCGGCAGACTGACAGGAGGGATAGAAATGGCGACTTACCAAGTAGCAGAGAAATTTGTAAGTATCAATGGAGAAGGGACGAAAGCAGGCCAGCTGGCAGTATTCATCCGTTTCAAAGGATGTAATCTCAGCTGTTCTTATTGCGATACGGGCTGGGCAAATCACAAAGACACGTTCTACGAGAGTATGACAGAACAGGATATTCTTAATTATATTTTAGAAACTGGTGTCCAGAATGTAACATTGACAGGCGGAGAACCTTTACTGCAAAAAAATATAGAAATTCTTCTGAAGCTATTAGAAAAAGAAAAAACGCTTCAGGTAGAAATTGAGACAAATGGCAGCATTTCCATAGAGAAATACCGTGTATCAGATAATTTTCCTTCCTTTACTATGGACTATAAGCTGCCAGACAGTAAAATGGAACAAAAGATGTGTCTTGGAAATATGGCAAAGTTACGTCGAAAGGATACGGTGAAGTTTGTTACAGGAAGTGAGAAAGACTTAGAACGGGCAGCAGAGCTGATTAAGCAGTATGATTTAATAAACAGGTGTCCTGTTTACCTGAGCCCTGTATTTGGGCAAATCGAGCCGGAAAAAATGGTAGCCTTTATGAAGGAAAAGAATTTAAATGGTGTAAGCTTGCAGTTACAGATGCATAAATTCATATGGAATCCAGAAAAGAGAGGAGTATAGTTATGAGCAGCAAGAAAAAAGCAATGGTTTTATTTAGTGGTGGAGTAGATTCCGCTACTGCACTAGGAATGGCAATAGAAAAATATGGAAAAGAACATGTGATTGCCTTGTCGGTTTCTTATGGACAGAAACATACAAAGGAAATTGAAGCAGCTAGGAAAATTGCAGAATACTACGGAATTGAGCATTTATTCTTAGATTTGGCAAAGATATTTGCTTATAGTGACTGCTCACTACTGCAGCATTCGGACAAGGAGATTCCAAAAGAGTCTTATGCCAAACAGATTGCCAAAACAGAGGGAGAGCCCGTTTCCACTTATGTACCATTCCGGAACGGCTTGTTTTTAGCATCGGCTGCAAGTATCGCATTATCCAAAGAATGCAGCGTGATTTATTATGGTGCACATGCAGATGATGCCGCAGGGAGTGCCTATCCAGACTGCAGCATGGCATTTCAAGAGGCAATGGAACAGGCGATCTATGTAGGAAGCGGGCAGCAGCTTCATGTGGAAGCACCTTTTATTAACTGGACCAAGGAAGCAGTTGTAAAAGAAGGAATCCGTCTGCAGGTTCCTTATGAATTGACTTGGAGCTGTTATGAGGGAGCAGATAAACCTTGCGGGGTATGTGGAACCTGCATAGACAGGGCTAATGCATTTGCCAGAAATGGCATAAAAGATCCCGCTTTATAGGAACCTGCCAGATAAGTTTAGAGCAAGAAAAGGAGAAGAAATCATGTCAGGAAGAGAAAAAGAAGAAATGAAAGATTTAACTCTATTAGGAAACCAAGGAACAAAATACGCTATGGATTATGCCCCAGAAGTATTAGAGACATTTGTAAATAAACATCCAGAAAATGATTATTTTGTAAAATTTAACTGTCCAGAATTCACAAGCCTTTGCCCTATTACAGGACAGCCTGACTTTGCGACAATAACCATTTCCTATGTGCCAGGTGAAAAAATGGTAGAGAGCAAATCCTTGAAATTGTATTTATTCAGTTTTCGGAATCATGGTGATTTTCATGAGGACTGTGTCAATATCATTATGAAAGATCTGATTCGCCTGATGGATCCGAAATATATAGAGGTTTGGGGAAAATTCACACCAAGGGGAGGAATTTCCATAGATCCATACTGTAATTATGGAAAAGCTGGAACCAAATGGGAAGAGGTAGCTTTTAACCGTATGGCAAACCATGATCTGTATCCAGAAAAAGTAGATAACCGATAAATGGGTAAGCATTAATGATGCAGGCGGTAAGTTAAAATTTGATCCATTTTGGGATTTCGATTTGACCTTATCCAATGTGGACAGTGTTCTTGGTATTGATTCCTGTTTAAGCGACTGGATCACAAAGCGTACTACTTGGCTGGCAAGCCATATTAATTCTGAAGATTTTATAAATGTATTTTTTTTAATGCATTCAGACAGGCTGCTTTGATAGAAGGAAATTTAATGAAAAGCCTCGTTGACAAACTATATTGGCATAGTATAAAATTCTTAAGAAACAATAGCTGGTCAAGGAGAAAATTATGGAAAATATTTCAGAAGTATTAAGTATGTCTGCAGATGACAGATATAAACATTTTATAAAAACAATCATAGAAACCCAGAGAGTATGGTTTTTGGAATTTGAAGATGCATATACCATGTTCAAGAATGATGAAGGCGGTGTAGATTTATTAGTCTGGCAAGATAAAAAACTGGCGGAAGATTATGCGGTGGAAGGTGAAGTTCCAGTATGTATTACCTTCGAGGAATTCTGTGAGCAATGTGAAGGGTATGTAGGAAGCAAAGAAGTTATGCTTATGGTTTGCCCTACGGAAGATAAGGACGTTTTGATTGTGAATATGGAACAGATATTAAAAGATATTGATAAGGCTTTAGCCTAGTTAATGTTGTAATGAAACAAAACACATAATAAGTGAGGTCAATTTATGAAAAAGAAAGCAGGTATTGGCAGTATCCTGATAGGAATGCTATTAATAGGAAACGAAGTGGCAGATAGAATAATGGCAAACCAAACAGTCTGTATTATTGGCGGTGCAGACGGACCAACGTCTATATTTCTTGCAGGAAAAATAGGCTGGTTTAAGTATAGCGGGTTAGTGACAGGGATACTGCTGCTGATGATTGGAATTGGGCTGGTCTGTTGGAAAAAGAAGATAGATGACTAACTCTGTAACTCCTTTGCCAGCAGTATCTGTTCCTATACACAAGATAAGCCATTAGCTTTAAATCATTTGCGATTTAATCAGATTTTGCCGGTCCTTCCTCCCTCATCCTAACAACCTTAGCTGCCCGTCTCTTCCTTTCCTCATCTAATGCTGCATAATGCTTCCTAGTCGTATTCACATCATTATGCCCCAGCACCTCTGCAACCAGATAAATATCCCCAGTCTCCTTATACAGGTTCGTACCATAAGTACTTCTAAGCTTATGAGGTGTGATATGCTTAAACATAGTAACCTCTTTTGCAGTATCCGAAACCAGATTTTCAATTGCTTTCACCGACATACGTTTCCTTTGTATAGATAAAAACAAAGCATTCTCATGACCTTCTACAGCAGTGATCTGCCTACGGGACAGTTCGATATAATCCATCAAAGCCTTTTCAACCTCATCTCCAAAGTAAACATAATCCTCCTTGCCACCTTTTCGGACAATTTTAATACGGCCATTCTTAAAGTCCACATGATCAATATCTAGTCCGACGCATTCCGATACACGAATTCCAGTACCTAGCAGCAGGGTGAAAATGGCTAGGTTACGGAGCTTGTTCTTATCGTAATACACCTTCTTCATTCCAGTCAGGTCTTTGCCGCCAAACTCAACGATATCCAGAAGTTCAGCCACTTCATCTGGATCTAACCTGATAATCTGTTTCTGGTGCAGCTTTGGCATGTCCACTACGATAGTAGGATTATTCTTAATCATTTCCCGTTTACTGTAATATAAATAGAAACTGCGAAGAGAAGATAGCTTACGGTGAATTCCACGCTCATCATTGGTGCGGATTTTTCCGTTTGGATCTTGATATACTTTTAGAAATTCCAGATACTCTTCAATGTCCACTGGCTCAAGTAACTCCAAGTCGGATACGACAATGTCTTTTATTTCTTTTTTAGCAAAGTACGAATTGTTCTGCTGGAGAAAGAAAAAGAATACCTTCAGGTCATACGCATAAGAGATGCGAGTCTTGGTAGTAGTAGTAGGTTCCATTCCACGGAAGTAGTCCCGCATGAATGCAGGAAACTCTTGTAAGATAGTTCGTAGCTTTTCCGTGTTCTCAATAGAAAGCTGTTTATGATAAGATGTTGAATCCATAATTTCCTCCTTTTAGGTAATACTCTAGATAAATTATACCATTTCAGACAGAAAAAAGCAATTTAACGAAGAGAGTTAAGCATTTAACGAAGAGAGCGACTGTATTTGACAAGTAAAACAAACTATATTACCATGAAATGAAGAAGTTATATCAATAAAAGAAAGGGATAGGCAGTATGGAGGAATCGTTACTTTATTCCTATGGAATGTTATTTTGTAACACTTTTGGCAAGGTGATGTTCTATGGAGGAACTTCTTATTACCACAATATCATCATAATGGGACTTGTGCTATTTGAACGTGCCAATCTGATAGAACTGAAATGGAAGTCTAGTGAAGTTGTGAAAGACAGGCTGGAAGTCCATGCTAAGAAAGATGAGAACAAATTCCAGCAGATATATGTGAAATATGCTGACAGAGAGGTCTCATTTCCAGAGCAATTAGAAGAATACCGTTTCTTATATGAGAGGATACCGTCGGACCATTTTATCAGTTTTGTACAGCTGATGCAAAGGGCTTACAGATACGAAATGAAACAGACTGAGAATACCATGAATGCTTTTATGAAGCGTGAACTTTTAAAGAGACAGCTGGTATTGGAATGTGAAAAAAAGGGCTGGTTTGGACAGAGAAAGAGGTATCTGGCTGCTAATGAAGAAAAGCTCCAGGCACTGGCACAGAGTATGGAGGAGAAGCTTTCTGAGGAACAGGAATTATCCCAAGAACAGTTTATCCTTTATTATCTGGCAAAAACAGAGGGCATGCTGCCAAAATTATTTGGCAAGGAGAAAGCAAAGAACATATATGATAAAATTGAACAATTATCGAAAAAAGAACCCTATTGTTTCTGTTTGTTTATAAAACTTTGGAATTTGGTTAGTTTTCTTGAGGAAAATATTTTCTTGTCATTTTCTGTTGGTGATAACGAAGAAATTCCTTTATAATAGTATGTATAAGTGTTATTTGGTGGTATAGAAATGGAGGTATCATATGAGAAGCAGTGGGATTTTAATGCACATTTCATCACTGCCTTCTCCCTATGGAATCGGAACGTTAGGGAAAGAGGCATATGAGTTTGTGGATTTTCTAAAACGGGCAAAACAGACGTATTGGCAGATCCTTCCGATTAATCAGACAAGCTATGGAGATTCTCCTTACCAGTCATTTTCCGGATATGCGGGCAATCCGTATTTTATCGACCTGACAATGCTGTGTGAGAAAGGATATTTAGAAAACGGAGTCTGTGAACTTTACAATTGGGGAGATAACGAAACAAAGGTGGACTATGCAACCATGTACCAGAGCCGTTATGAGCTGCTGCATATTGTATTTGAAAATTTCATGGAAGAAATTCCAGACGAATTTGAGATATTTTGCTGGGAGCAGAGAGAGTGGCTAGAGGATTACGCTTTGTTTATGGCGTTAAAGGATGCACACAATGGACAGAGGTGGCAGCTTTGGGAAGAACCTTTAAAGTTCCGTGAGGAAAATGCTTTGGAAGATGCCAGAGCTAAGTACAGTGCAGAGATCCTTTTCTGGAAAATGACACAGTATTTCTTTTTTGAACAATGGCATAAGCTGAAATCTTATGCAAACCGCCAGGGAATTCAGATTGTTGGTGATGTGCCAATTTATGTGGCTGCGGACAGTGTAGATGTCTGGAAAGAACCAGAACAGTTTTATCTGGATGAGGATAGAAAAATGATTGAAGTGGCGGGATGTCCTCCAGATGCATTTTGTGAAGATGGACAGCTTTGGGGCAATCCGTTATTTAACTGGGATGTGATGAAAGAGGATGGATATCAGTGGTGGACTAGACGCATTGCTTATGTATCACAGCTTTATGATGTTGTAAGAATAGATCATTTTCGTGGATTTGAATCCTATTATGCGATTCCTTATGGCGAGAAGACAGCAAAAAACGGGCACTGGCGAAAGGGACCTGGTTTAGATTTGTTTCAATGTCTGAAAGAAAAGCTTGGTGCGTTACATATCATTGTGGAAGATTTGGGCTACCTTACGGATGAAGTGGCAGATATGGTGAAAGGGTCAGGTTTTCCAGGAATGAAGGTACTTCAGTTTGCTTTTGATATAAGGGAAACCAGTAATTATCTTCCTCATACATATGACAGGCATTGCGTGGTGTATACAGGAACTCATGACAATGATACTCTGCTGGGATGGGTTGAAAATGCACCAGAGGAAAGTGTAGAATATGCCAAAGAATATTTAAGGCTGGATAGCACAGAAGGATATAACTGGGGGATGATGAAGGCGGTTTGGGCAAGCGTTGGAGACACTGCATTTGTTACCATGCAGGATCTTCTGAATCTGGGCAGTGAAGCACGTATGAATACCCCATCTACTTTGGGCCGCAACTGGCTGTGGCGTGCTACCAAAGAACAGATTTCTGACGAGTTAGCAGAGAGGATCGCAGAAAACATGAATTTATATGCAAGAATTTAGTGCAAAACTAAAAAAAGTGGTATTTTTATTAGTAAATAACAAACCATTTAATTAAAAATTATTAGATTAAATTGTTAAAAATGCACAAAAAATATTCATATTTCTGTAAATTTAACGGATTGAAAAAAGTTCTTTACTGTTATATCATATATTCAAGAGAAATAGTTCCGTATAAAATAGTTTATGACGTTTTCAGTTTTTTATCCCTTTCGTTTTATTTCTGAGAATCTTATGATTGTTTTAAGGAATTGTAACACTGGTTATCAATATATCTGATTGTACATTGAGACTTTTATCCGCTAATTTATAGCCTGGATGGTTGTAGGTGCTTCCTGAAGGCTTTTATTCGTTTGTATCTTGTATTTATTTGATTTCAATGACATTGCCCAACAATTAGATTATATGGTTTGCTTGCAAAAAGATAACCGTTGCACATGTGCTATTTCTCTTTTTTTATGCATGATTCATAACCGGAAAGAAAAGTACCCTTGCAAAAAATGCCTGGGTACTTTTCTTCATTTCTTAAACCATACCAGATAGTATGCCAAAAGAAGCTGCATTTTATAGAATTCGATGCAAAGGATTTTTCAGATTACCAGAAGGATAACATACTCCTATAGTTCGTAGGAAACTGTAAGGTCGTTGCCTTTCGCAGTTATCTTAGCTTTTGCGCCGCTGACAATAGGAAGGCATGGTGAAAGATGACCTAAATCTGCATCCATAATTACAGGCACATTGAATTCGTGGATGTGGAAGAGCATGGCTTCATACTGATCCAGACCAAACATCTCCTGTCCAAAAAACAGTGGCCTTCCAATCAAGAAACCTTTTACATAGTTGAACCAGCCAGCATTCTTCATTTGCCACATAGCACGACGCATAGACATGACATTTAGCTCGCAGGATTCTAAGAACCAGATAAATCCGTCTTCTTTGTACTGTTCCAGAAATACTGGAACATTGTCGAACTGAGTGCCAAGAAGATTGACTAGACAATCCATACAGCCTCCTATAAGCCTTCCTTCCATCTGGATGTCTCCATCAGGATAGTGTTTAAGTATTTTAGGTTCTGTTGTATTATAGGCTGCTAAAGGGTTCGTTTCGTCTTTTAAGGATTCCTTTTCCCATGTATCATAGCCTTTGAATACCTTCTTTTGTCCTGTTAATAAGGCAAATGCATCTTCAATTGAACTGTGCCAAGGTTCCATGCCGAATGTTGCTGCACAAGGACCGTATATAGAAGCCGTATCACATAATGTATTCAGCAGGAAGGTAAAGTTGGTATTATCAGAATATCCCATATACCATTTAGCTGGTGCAGCTTTGATTTTTTCATAATCTGTGTAGTTTAGGGTTTCACACATCAATTCTCCACCGCCACAGGAAATCAGGACATCATTTTTGTGGGAACAGTAATACTCCGTAAGTTCCTGGCCACATTTTTCTGGGGTGCTGCTGATGCCAACGCCAGAACCTTCGTAGCAGTTTGGCCCTAAATCAAGGTGATAGCCCATTTGGGTGAATTTCTTCTGGGCATTTACAAATGCGGATTTATATGGCTCGGTATTACAGCCAAAAGATGGTGCTACAAAACCGATTGTTCCGTTTTTCTCTAAAAACTTTGGATATCTCATACTGGTACCTCTCTTACATAAGTTCTATTTGCAATATATAGGTATTTTAACATATAATGAAACCTATGGCTTGTATTTTTTGCGTTATTTCTATTGAAATGAAAGTGAAAGAAAAGAAACAAAAAAAATATCGTCATGTTAAGAATTATACCAATATAGCCGGGACAGCCTCTTACATAAAAGGTAAATCACACAATGAACTGCTAAAAGTAGTAATTCCTTATATTGAATCTCATTACTCTGTTATTGCAGATGCCGATCACAGGGGAATCTATGGCTATTCTATGGGTGGAGGAGTTGCATTTGCTGAAGGGATCGGCAATCTTGATGTATTCCATCATGTATGCCCAACCTCTGCATTACCAATAAATCACCCATCAGATCGTGATATGTTCCCATACGGTGGTGCAGAAGCAAAACAGAAATTAAAAACACTTATGTTATCTTGTGGAACAGCAGACTGGTGTGGTTTCTATCCATCTAATCTTGGAACACACAATTACTGCGAGGCAAATGGCATTCCACATGCATGGTTATCCGTTGAAGGCGGTAATCATGATGGTGGCGTATGGAGTCCCGCTATGTGGAACTTCTTACAGCTTGCATTCCCAGCAGATGGCGTAAAACCAGAGATATCCAATAACTTGCCAGAATCTACTTTACCAGGAGAAACAAAGACATTACCAGACGGCTGGTATACTCTTAAAAATGTCAATGCCGAAAAATATCTGCAAGTAAAAGACGCAGCAGGCAAATCTGGCCAGAATGTAGAACTTGGAACCAGAAACGGTGCTGATAACCAGAAATGGTACCTGAAAAACCAAGAAAACGGATACATCACGTTTACAAGTGCATTAGGAGAATTCATGTTAGATGTAAACGGTGGTTCTTCTGAAAATGACGCAAATATCCAGATTTATAACGGCCACTCAGGTACCGCACAGCAGTTCCAGGTAACCGTATCAGAAGATAACCAAAGCTATATTATTGCCACAAAATCCAGTGGATGTACAAAAGCAGTGGATGTCTGGAGAGCGTTAAAGAATGATGGAACAAATGTATGTCAGTACGCTTACAACGGCAATGCTAACCAGCAGTGGGTTTTCTTTTCACCATTGGAAGTTTTAAAATTTACATTTGCAAACTTTATGGCACCCTAAATGTTAAACTATATTTAGTAAACGAAAGGATATTAAATATGGGGAAGTACGAAAAAGGGGATGTGATAAAGTATGAAGACAGTTGTTATTACAGGAAGCACAAAGGGACTAGGGTATGCATTAGCGAAACAATTCTTAAAAAATAAGTGCCAGGTTGTCATACATGGCAAGGACCCGGAGAAAGTTAAGGAATGCTGCAGACAGCTAAAAAAAGAGCATCCACATTCTTTTGTCTGTGGGTATGCATGCGACGTCAGAAATACAAAATCCTTAGAGGAACTTTGGAACTATGCCATTGCAATGTTTTGTATGGTAGACATTTGGATCAATAATACTGGGATTAATTTGCCAGACAAGTATCTTTGGGAATTACGTCCAAGAGAAATTGACCAGATTACAGAGATTGATTTAAGAAGTACAATCTATGGTTCCCAAATTGCGGTAAACGGAATGAGAGAGCAAGGAAGTGGGGCAATCTATAATGTAGAAGGTTTAGGATCTAGTAGGATATTTGGCACAAATCTTAGTTTGTGCGGAACTACGACCCAAGCAATCACATGCTTTTCCAATTCCTTAACCAAGGAAATGCGTCAGGAGAAAACCCACATCATTATTGGAAAACTAGACCCAGGCGTTATCCTTTCAGATTTCTTAAATAACAATCTTGGAATAAAAAGCCGCACAGAACCTTCGCAAAAAACCAAAGAAGCTTATAACATTTACGGAGATTATCCTGAGAAAATAGCCAGATATCTTGTTTTTGAAATGCTTACGAATACGAAAAACGGCGTACGAATTAACTGGCTGACTAATGCGAGAGCTATCAGAAAACTGATTTTAAGCAAGTTCCGGAAAAGAGATTTATTTGCATGATTATACATAATAAAAAAGCCAGAAGAATTCAGGAATTTTTAAAACCTGATTTTCTTCTGGCTCTTTATTTTCGATTATTCTATCGTTTTTACTAACGCATTATCATAGTAGATTTCATAGCTTCCAGCTACAAGGTTGCTATAAGCAGACCAGTCGGAGTTGTTCATTCTTGTCTGAAGATTTAAGGTTCCATTTGCTAAATCCATTGTTTTTGCAAAGGTAATATCTACATAACCATCTCCAAATGCAGCTTTTACATTTGAAGAATAATCTACATAGTAAGGAGCTGCAGGCAGGCTGATACCAGCACAATCACAAGAGAACATCTGTTCCGCTTTGTTGGATTTTGTGTAGTTGAAACGGATTCTGACTTTTTCCAAATCCATGCTTTTGCCAGCAGGAGCTTTGATTACGTAGTTCTGACCGATTGTTCCTGCAATATTGGAAGTTACTGTTATATCTGGAACAATGCCATCAGCAGCAGATTTGGAAGGTTCTGGTGTTTTAGAAGGAACAACTGCTTCGGATGGTTCTGGTGTTTCGGAAGGAACAACTGCTTCGGATGGTTCTGGTGTTTTGGAAGGAACAACTGCTTCGGATGGCTCTGGTGTTTCGGAAGGAACAACTGCTTCGGATGGTTCTGGTGTTTTGGAAGGAGCAGCTGTCTTTGAAGGTTCCGGTGTTTCGGAAGGAGTAATATCACCAGCAGGAACTCTTGTTGTATTCTTCATAATAGCATCAAAAATTTCCGGGTAAACGATTTCACCAGTGTGGCGGTTGATGATCCCCATACCGATATGTGCTTGAAGTGTATCATCTTTTTCAAAGTATCCGCCTTCATCCCACCAGAAGATCTTCATGCCTAATTTATCTGTAAGTTGTGCAACGTAAGCAATGTAATCTGCTCTGTCTTCTACGTTCTTTTTAGCAGCAGCAGCAATTTCACCGACGATTACTGGGATGCCTTTTGCTGTAAAGTTTTTATATAAGGAATAGAAGGTTCCGTCAACAATAGATTTTCCACCGCCAGACTGCCATTCTGTTACGGTTGTCTGGTCTTTTTCACTGTATTTTGCACAGTAGAAATATGGCTGGTAGTAGTGGATTTCTACGATTAAGCTGTTTTCAGCAGTATCTGTTGGCACGATGAAATCAGCGATAGCACCAGCATCAGTACAAGCAGCATAGGTATTAACGACTAAACAACGAGTAGCATTGTTACCACCTGTTGCACGAACCGTATCAACGAATAACTGATTGTATTTGTTAATTGCAGTACCAGCATCAGCACCTGGGTAAGACCAGTTGTAGCCATCTAACATTTCGTTGAAACCTTCAAATAAAAGTTTGTTGTCGTATTTGTTAAATCTTGTTGCAATTTGTTTCCAAAGAGCTTCAAATTTTTTGTTTTGAGCTGCAAAGTTCTTTGTTGTAGCCTGTAACCAGCCTTCTGTACCTGTATCATGGTGAACGTTTAAGATACAGTACATACCTTCATCTAAAATCCAGTTTGTAACTTCTTCTACACGATCCATCCAGGCATCGTCAACTTTATATCCATTGTTATCATCAATGAACTGTCTCCAGGTAACTGGCAAACGAATTGCATTGAATCCTTGTTCTTTTACTTGCTGAATTAACTCTTTTGTAATTGTTGGGTTAGCCCAGGCAGTTTCGAAATCGTTAGGAGTACCTTCTTTTGTTTCGTAAACCCAATCACCATAGCTGTCTAAAGAGTTACCTAAGTTCCAGCCAGCTTTCATATCTTTTACGATTGTTCCAGCAAGTCCTTCATAAGGAATTACAGGATTGTCTAAGTCTTCAGCTGGACAGGAGAATACTTCTTTTACTGTAATATCAGATCCATTCGGATATACAAGTGCACGTGTAATTAAAGATGGATCATAATCTAAAGTTTCTTTTAAAGTTTTGTAAGCAAAGTGAGCCACTCCGTTTACAGAATATGTAGCATTAACCTGTGTCCACCAGTTATCAGCTGGATAGGATTGAAGAACAAGAACAGGAGCGTTATTGCTCTCATATTTTACACAGATATCAGATGGAGTTGCAAAAATTGATTTTCCATCAAAAGATTCTAAAGTCAATGCAGCTGACCAGGAAGTCCAGTCGCCAATCTGATTTGCCGAGCCAGTCCAGATTACATTATCAGCAGCAGCTGCTTTTACTGAAATGGCAAGGTTGGAAGCAAATAGAACTAATGTTAATACAAATGTAAGAACAAGAGCATTTGCTTTTTTGAAAGTATTACCCTTCATTTAAATCATCCTCTCTTTTAAAATTTTTCAACTGGGGATAAATGAGATGTAAACGATTACCATTAGATTCATGCACACACGTCTCCCCTAAATACATATGATATCACAAATATACAATAGATCAATTCGCTAAAATGCTAAAAGTATCTGTCTATTTTGCTGATAATAAAATGCTTTATGTAAACTAATTATAGATAATTGATAAACTATTTAAATTTTTTTATATAGAATATCTACAAGATGTTTGCTTAACTAAGAATGCATTTTCAAAATAGCAGGTAAATGTAAACACAATTTTGGAATAGGGGGAAAGCCTATAGATTGCTTTCTCCCCATTTTTTTAATTGGAGTAGTATCGGGATTAAGGATTTTGCTTTTTCAGTAAGAGAATATTCTACTCTTACAGGCATTTCATCATATTGCTGTCTATGAATTAAACCATCAGATTCCAGTTCTTTTAAGGAATTAGCAAGCATGGTGTTCGTAATGCCGAAAACGGAACGTCTCAAATCTCCGTATCGGACAATTTCCTCTTTATCTATAACACACAGAATCATAATTTTCCATTTACCTCCAACAATATTAATTACCTTTTTTAATCCACAGCCTTCACCTGCAATATTTTCGCATAATGGTTCTTTTTTACTCATAATCCGTATCCTTTCACTGGTCAGTTTTTTCTTACCAGATAAATTATTTTTGCGTACTTGATATACTTTTTATACCTTGTATAATATACTCATCAGCTGAAAAAAACAAGAAAAAATGTAAAAAAGTTAAGAAAGGACGCAAAAGCGAAAGGTAGTATAAAATGGCGAAAAGAAAAGCAAAACCAGATAAAAGCATTTGTGTTGCATGTGGAGTATGTTCTTTACAATGTCCCCGTGGTGCAATACAAATATATAAAGGGTGCCACGCTGTAGTAGATCCTATAAAATGCGTTGGCTGCGGGATATGCTACAACGCCTGTCCTGCCAATGCTATTTCCATGATAGAAGGAGGCGTTAAAAATGGCATCGAATAAAAAAACAAAACATTGGTATAATTATTTATGGATCTGGTCCATAATTTATTTTGTATTAGGTTTTTTTAATATTTTATTTGCATGGCTAGGGATGATCGATTTTATTTTGCCACTGATATTTGCAATTGCAGGCGGAAATAAGTGGTTTTGTAATCATATGTGTGGCCGTGGGCAGTTGTTTTGGGTATTGGGAAGAAATTTGAAATGTTCAAGACGAAAACCTGCACCAGAATGGATTGCATCAAAGTGGTTCCGATATGGATTTTTAGTGTTTTTTATGACCATGTTTGGAACAATGGTATTTAATACGTACCTTGTATTTGCAGGAGCAAATACATTAAGGAAGGTCGTAAAGCTATTCTGGACCTTAAAAGTTCCGTGGAAGTGGGCGTATTCAGGAAGTGTTTTTCCAGACTGGGCAGCACAGTTTGGATTTGGGCTTTACAGCTTAATGCTTACCTCCACATTAATCGGACTGATTGTAATGGCATTGTATAAAGAAAGAACCTGGTGTTCTTTTTGCCCGATGGGAACTATGACACAGGGCATTTGTAAAATAAAAAATAGAAAAATAGTGAAGGGTTAAATATGGGAAAAACAGTTATTATTGGCGGGGTCGCAGCTGGAGCAAGCTGTGCGGCTCGTCTTAGAAGATTAAAAGAAACGGAAGATATTATTTTGTTAGAAAAAGGAGATTACATTTCTTATGCCAATTGTGGATTGCCATATCATGTTGGTGGTATTATTGAAAATCGTGGAGATTTGCTCGTTATGAAAAAAGAAATGATGCAGGCACGATATGGCGTAGATGTACGAGTTAATAGCGAAGTTACTTCCATTAACCGGAATGAAAAGCTTGTACACGTGGCAGAAAAAGATGGAAGGGAATATGAGGAATCCTATGATCAATTAGTAATTGCCACAGGATCTTCTCCATTAAAACCAGAAATTCCAGGAATGGATTCAGAACGTGTAAAGACACTTTGGACAGTTCCAGATACCGATGAAATAAAGGCCTTTATCAAAGAGAAAAAGGCGAAGAGTGCCGTAGTAGCAGGTGGTGGTTTTATTGGACTGGAAATGGCAGAAAACCTTCATCATGCAGGATTAAAAGTTACTATTGTGGAGGCTGCAAACCAGGTGATGGCTCCACTCGATTACGAAATGGCACTTTTGTTAAATGAAACGATCCGTGACAACGGAGTGGATTTATTCCTTGGTGATGGTGTAGACAGCTTTGAAGAAAAAACAGATGGAATTCTAGTAAAGCTTTCAAGCGGAAAAGAAATATTCTCTGATATGGTGCTTTTATCTATTGGTGTTCGTCCAAATAGCCAGTTAGCAAAAGACGCAGGTCTTAAATGTAACGAGCGTGGCGGCATCATAGTAGATGATCATATGAAAACAGAGGATCCATCGATTTATGCAGCAGGGGATGTTGCTGAGGTGGTGGATTTTATTTTTAAGGATAAAACTATGGTTCCTCTTGCTGGTCCTGCTAATAAACAGGGGCGAATCGTAGCAGATAATATCGCTGGCCTTTCTACCACTTATAAGGGAACACAGGGTTCTTCCATTGCAAAGGTTTTTGATTTATGTGCTGCAGCCACTGGTGCAAATGAAAAGCTCCTGAATCAAAAGGGTTTTGTAAAGGATAACGATTATAAATCCATTATCATTACACAAAACTCTCATGCAGGATACTATCCTGGCGCAAAGCCGTTGATTATCAAGCTGATTTTCTCTGTGGATGGAAGCAGAATTTATGGTGGACAAATTGTTGGAAAAGAAGGAGTAGATAAGAGAATTGATACACTTGGAACAGCAATTCGATTTGGGGCATCCGTAGAGGAACTAACGAATATGGAACTTGCCTATGCTCCTCCTTTTTCATCTGGCAAGGATCCGATAAATATGGCAGGGTATGTTGCTGAAAATGTTTTAGCAGGTCTTATTGAAGTTTCTCAATGGAATGAAACAGATACCGATAAAGATGCCGTCATCTTAGATGTAAGAGAAAAAGCAGAATTACAGGCCTTTTCTTTTGATAGTATGATAAACATACCTTTGGGGCAATTGAGGGATCGACTGGACGAGCTGGATAAAAATAAAAAATACATTATTTTCTGTGCTATCGCAGTTCGTTCCTATAATGCTGCAAGAATCCTTATGCAGAATGGATTTAAGCATGTTAAGATCTATCCTGCAGGAACAAGATTTTATATTTCTACCCATAGAGATTTTGACAAGGTAAACGAAGAATTTGTTTGCAAGTACTAATGGAAAAGGGCTTTTATGATAAAATAAAATTAGATATATACCCTCTTTGCTGGGAAAAACAGTAAGGAGGGCTATTTTTATGCGGCATCTTGTAATCTGTTAATATCTTTACCTGCAGAAAAATTTTTTTATTATCATAATATATTTGAATTATTGAATTTGATATATAGGTTGTGGTAAACTAAAGTCGTAGCAGTTTTTCTTAACAAAATATAATCTTATAAAGAAAGAGCCAGCAATTGAGGAAGATGCATACATATTACAGACGTGTAAGACTTCATTCATACAAGGATTACAAGACACTATTTAAAGCAAGGTACATAAGTAAGAATATAGGGTGTGGTGTTGCAAAAATGTTTGACCACTACATATGACATTAAATAATGTGATTCAAATTTTTATGGGGAAAGGATGAAAAAATTGAAAAATGCAAAAGTAAAAACCAAATTGCTGTTTTCTGTTGCGATTCTTGTTGGAATCATTATTGCTCTCTTTGTGTCTATGATTTTAATTTCTGATTCTGTTAAGAAAACAATTGTCAGAGCTTTATACGATGAGTTATATGTTTCAAGCAGTAATATTATAAATGCTGATAGGGATTATTATCAGGCATTAACTGCTAGTATGCAATTACAAAATGATAAAAACAATAAAGATGCACAGGACAGCTATATAGAAAATTATAATCAGGCAGTTGATAAAGTCGCAAAGGCAGTTAATAGGGTAAAATCTAATAAAGAATTATATAATGGTTTTACGCTTAAGGAGCTGGCAAAAGAAAATGGCCTTACCGAATCTGAAGATAAGAATAAGTATCTTTCTAATGAATCAACTTTTAAACAATTATATGAAGATTATAATAAAAAAATAAAAAAATGGTATACTGTTTATGATCCTATAAAAAATGCTGGTGAAAAAGGAAAACAAAACGAGCTTTTTGATGATGCCAGAAGCTGTCTTGATCAAATGGAAGATTTCCTTGATTATTATGCTAATTACAAAATAGATAACATAGAGGCTTGGATATCACAGACAATAGCAGTGATTTCGGTGGCAGTTATTGTAATAGCAGTGATTTCCCTGTTTCTGATTTTTATGTTAATCAGAAATATTATAAAAGGCATTCGCATTACCAAAGATAATCTTCTTAAGTTATCTAACAAGAATCTGGATTTTATACCGGAAGTTATTGATAATGAAAGCGAGATTGGCCAGATGTCATCAGCTTTTAAAAAAGTATATGATACGGTTAAAGATCTGGTGAAAATGATTACGGAGGTAGCACAAGAAATTAATAAAGTATCCATTGTATTAAATACATCTTTTGAAGATGTTACAGGTGCAACAGATGAGATATCAACAGCAATTACTGAGATAGCGACTAATATAACAGAACAAGCGGTTCAAACAGGAAGTGCCTATGAACAGACTAAAGTATTAGTGGGAATAGTCGAGTCAAGTAATGAAACTGCTAATTCACTAGCAAAAATAAGCAGTGCCATAGAAGACACAACAAATGAAGGAATGGAAGTTGTTAAAAAACTTCTTACAGATACCAGAAATAATAGCAAGGCCTTTGAAAGTGTATTCGTAGCAATTGAGAATATGAATACAAGTGCATCTGAGATATCTAATGCAAGTGATATGATATCAAGTATTGCAAACCAGACAAATTTACTTGCCTTAAATGCAAGTATTGAGGCAGCAAGAGCAGGAGAAGCAGGAAAAGGATTTGCAGTTGTAGCAGAAGAAATACGCAAACTTGCAGAGGAATCCGCATTAGCAGTTGGAACGATAGAGAAAATGCTGCAAGAACTTAATGAAAATGTAAATAAAGCATCCACACAACAAAAGAATCTTCAGGACGCAGTAAAATTACAAGCAGAAAGTGTAACTAGAACAGGAGAAAAATATGGAAGTATAGTAGAAAAAATATCAGATATAAATAAAGAAATATCTAATTTAAAAACACTTAGTGAAAATATGGATTCAAGCTGTAGTGTAGTTGTAGATGCTGTAAATAAACTTACTGAATCAGCAACAGAAAGTGCATCAAGTTCACAACAGACATCAGCATCAACAGCAAATGTACATAATACAATATCAGAAGTAAATGAAATAACAGCAAATATTAAGAATCTGTCAGATGAACTAATGGATTTAATAGGCGAATTTGTTGTATAAACAAATTCTGTTCTTAGAAAAATACTGATAATAAAGGAGGAGATTGGTATTATGAAAAAAATGAATTTCAATATTTTAAAAATAACAGCTTTTATGTTTGTTTTTGTTTTTAAATTTTCACTTGTAAATCCATCTGAGGCAAAAGCCGCTGATGATAATGCAGCAAGCATCCTCAACGTTGTGAGCATTCCGGCAACATGCAGCCATGAGAAATCAGAATTCCCTGTTTCGTTTATTTCTAAATATTCATGGAATGTTTCCATTAACGTTCCAGAAACAGACGATCCGTATTCAAGTAATGCTACAACAGCTTATGCATCACCATGGAATGGCTCCGGTTTAAGCACTGCACAAACTGCAAAAATTACAGTTCCAAAAAATTATGGAAGAAATCCAAGAAATATTACA
Source organism: [Clostridium] polysaccharolyticum (assembly GCF_900111595.1). GTDB lineage: Bacteria > Bacillota > Clostridia > Lachnospirales > Lachnospiraceae > Clostridium_AI > Clostridium_AI polysaccharolyticum. The sequence continues at coordinate 147,950 of NZ_FOHN01000007.1, forward strand.
GTTACTTTTAAAAGCCAATACGGTATTACAGTTACGAAAACAGTAGTACAACAAGGTGCTCCTAATTCAGTTCCAAATCTATATGGTTTCCGGCCAAGTGATACGGCTGGTTCTCATAATACTTCATATTATACATACCTTGAATCTTATGTAGCAGGCAAACCTTACACGATTACTTCTGTATATTTTGATGCTTCAGAAAATTGGACAATTCCATATACTACAAATGGTCTTGAGGTAAACAGATCCTCTGGCGGAACAGGACACAATGTAATTTATGTTAAATTGCCGGCATATAAAAGTCCAAATGAATATGAGTTTTTCGTTCTTTCTGGTTCACAGGTTGTTCATGTTAAAATGTCGTATTCTCTGGTTGTTCCATCGGACAATCAGTATGTTCCAATATTACCAGGTGGCAAATGGGAAGACTTTTTAAAGAATAAGGAGTATACTCTTCCTGCTCAACCATAATTCTTGGTGCATTCAACTTTGAACTTTTGATGAATGCACTACAATCGGTCGGGCGAAGTGAAATCATAAGGAGACAAAGCGATGAATCATATTGTTGATTTTGCAAATGCGGCTTTGCCGTGGATTGTAATGGGGATATTACTGACGGTCTTTTTCATAAGATCTTCTAAACGCAAATCCGATAAGGAGAAGAATGATTACGGTTCCGAAGGAATAACTTTAGGAATGTGTTTTGGTGTAGCGCTGGGGACGGCACTGCACATTAATGTCGGAATTGGAATGATGGCTGGGATGGTTTTTGGATTGCTTATAGGTTCAAGAATAGAAAAGGACGGAGAGGAAAAAAGTGAATGAGATAAAACCAATCGGCTAATTCTTGGACGATGACTTGTTTGAATATCTGTCCCAGCTTGAAAATGATGAGTTTGAAGGCTATACTGGCATAACTTATGAGAATGGCTGGGATCATTTGAAATGGATATTAGAGGAGAAAGACAATGAATAAAAGAATTTCTAAATTATGGACGATTAGTGCATTATTAATGTTTGTCACAGCGACATTTTAGATTACCAGCAATCATTTTATTTTAGGTGCGATTTTCTTTGCTTCTGGGGCGTGCTTATCATCCTTGGCAGCCATTTACCAGAAAAGAGAGAAAAAGGATGATACACAGGAAGATCAACGATAAAACAGGAGCAATCCTATGAAAGAAACAGAGGTATATCTATTTGGACAGGTGCTCGGAATACACTCGTTTCTTTTGAAGGATGGGTTTCTGAAACCGGATAAGTATTCTGAGATTAAGGAACAATACTTCCTCGGTGCTTTTTTCATCTTGAAGATTTGGGAATGGTTTTGGTTGCATTTGTTTTATCTAATGATGGTACATAAATAAATAAAGGTAATAGAGAAAATGAAAATAATCAATTATTTTGAAAGCGATAGAAAAGATCATTGGCTTAATGAGATAAAGAAGGCTGATTGGGGTGCGGCAGGTTTTTTATATGAACTGCTGATTTATTTAGGTATGCAAAAGACCCAGATGTGGGACCGATTGCTGGCTGGCCTGCACACTGAACATGTGAGCAGCATGACTAAAGATCAGTGGCAGTGGGACAGGCTGTATGAAGCGGCTGTGGCAGTAAAGAATGATCGTAAGATATCTGATTATGTTACTTGTGGTGAGGTTTCCGCAGCCATCCTATCCGGGAACGGCAGGATATATACGGGTGTTTGTATTGATACCTGTTCCACACTGGGGATTTGTGCAGAACGAAATGCTATATTCAATATGATCACCAACGGTGAGCAGGAGATAACAAAGGTCATTGCAATCCTGCCTGACGGTTCCAGCGGTGCACCTTGCGGAGCCTGCCGGGAACTGATGGTTCAGCTGATGCCTGAAAAGTATAAGGATATTGAGATCATGATGGATTACAAGCAGGAACGGATCATGACTCTGGAAAAACTGACACCTGAATGGTGGATTTAAGGGAGAACATAGGTGTTTTCTGAGTGAGGTGAAATTATGAACTATAGAGTTATTGATAAAGAAACATATTACAGGAAGGGTACATTCAGGCATTTTACAGAAGACTGTAAATGCTCGACTTCCATGACGGCAAGGGTTGATGTGACGGAACTTGTTAAGTGCTCGAAGAAGAGTGGCACGAAGTTTTATGTCAATTTCCTGTACATCCTTTCTAATGTGTTGAACTCTCGTGACGATTACAGAATGGGATATCTCTGGCAGACTGAGGAACTGATCTGCTACGATGTGATCAATCCTACACAGTATGTTTTCCATGAGGATACGGAAACGTGCACGCCGGTATATACAAGCTATGATCCTGATTACGCTGCGTTTTACAGGAATGCCGTTTCTGATATTGAGAAGGCAAAACAAATGAGAGAGTACGGACTGGATATGGAAAACCATCCGAACTGGTTTGATGCTTCTTTCATTTCCTGGCTTTCTTACGATTCTCTGAATATTGAATTGCCAGACGGTTTCCTTTATTTTCTGCCAATTATCAACTGGGGCAAGTATCGAGAAGAAAACGGAAGACTTTTGATGCCGGTATCGGTTCGTATGAATCATGCGGTAGCGGACGGATATCTGGTGGCAAATGTATTCCGCATGCTGGAAAAAGAAATGGATGCATTTTGTAGTCTTAAAAAAAGAATATGGAAGAAGATTCAAGATTTATAGTTTACAAGGAGAACAATAAGCAATGAATAATTATACGATTCGTTTGGAGGAAAAGAAGGATTACGGAGCAGTTGAAAATCTAGTTAGGGAAGCATTTTGGAATGTATACCGTCCGGGATGCAGTGAGCACTATGTGATCCATATGCTCAGAGATGATTCGGCATTTGTTCCAGAACTTGATTTTGTTATGGAGCAGGACGGAAAGCTGATCGGACAGAATATGTTCATGAAGACCATTATCGAAGCAGATGATGGAAGAACGATCGATGTGTTGACGATGGGTCCGATCGGAATTATCCCGGATCTGAAGAGGAAAGGATATGGGAAGGCTTTGCTGGACTATTCCCTTAAAAAGGCTACCAAGATGGGATTTGGTGCCGTGCTGTTTGAAGGCAATATTGATTTCTATAGCAAATGCGGATTTTCCTTTGCAAGAGAGTTTGGAATTCGATATCATGATCTGCCCGAGGGAGAAGATGATTCTTTCTTCCTGTGCAAAGAGTTGATTCCAGAGTATCTTGACGGTATTACTGGAGTGTATCAGACGCCGAAGGGGTACTATGTGAAGGAGGAAGATGTGGAGGAGTTTGACAAGGGCTTTCCTACAAAGGAGAAGTTGAAGCTTCCAGGGCAGATTTTCTAAGAGCAAATAATCATTACAAACCTGTGATTGCTACGGCATCTGCAGGTTTGTTCTATATGAGGTTTAAGATACTGGATTTTCTTTGAAAAGATATTTTGAAATAACTACCTTTTTATATGAATCTTGGAATTTCAGTACTGGATTTTATAGATAGTTCCAAGGAAGTATATTTTAATACACATATGACTTCATCAATTATTTGTGAAAAGATTTGTTATAACGACCTAACAAGTATGGGAATCCTACATAGAAATATAAAAGATATGTTCATGAAAGATTCCTTACATTGTGAAATAATTCAAGTGTAGGGTGTCTTTTTTTATAAAGAAATCTGAATTTATATGTGAAAGTTATTCAGTTTTTTCAGTTTCACAAAACAATACGGTATTTTTCCAGATTCACATGTCGGGCGAAGTGAATCTGGAAAAATGTTAGTAGGAGCTATAATATCTGTGGTTACAGTATTATGGCTTATTTTTAATGTTTGGACAATTATCTTTTTTCCACTTTTTATTGCAATGAAGCTGGAAAAAAGCCGTATGAATGAAGTGAAGTTGGAAAATAGCTGTATTTACGGAATAGAAAGGGTTAGGAATGAGTTGTGTAAGTGAATCTGGAAAACTTTATTAAAGATATGGTTATTTGCAGTTCGATAGTGCATGTATTTTGAAAATGCGATCAATTGTACTTAGAGGAAATCAAAATATGCTGCATATGAAATATTTGAGAAAAAGTTGTTGGGATTGCGTATAGAACACAGGCTTTATTTAATTTAGGAGATAGCGAAAGTGAAATGTGAATTAATGGTAAATTGTATCTTCGAGACTAATCAGCTGGGGAGATGTGTATTTTGACACAAATTCAAATATTTGTGTCAAAGAATGGTAAGCGTCAACTCAGATACGCCTACCCAATCCACGCTTCTTCCATTATACTATACCAAAAACTCAGGAGGTAGTTATAATGGACAAACGAAAATATACAACCAAACAAGAACGAGAACAATACATCAAAAACTTTCTTGCCAGCGGAAAGTCCCAGCTTTCCTGGTGTCAGGAAAATAACATCAAGCCCTCAACCTTTGGAAAATGGCTGCATGATTACTAGGCAAACCAGCAGGATATAAAATTTCTCCCCGTCACTCCTATGCTGTCCACAAGCCATTCATCCAATTCCAACGAAATCCTGATCGAAATCGGTGTCTGCAGGCTTCATGTTCCAGAAGCTCTTGGCATCCAGTTCATGCATCAAGCAATCAAGGCGGTGAGTGAATCCAATGTTCCAGTATAGTGATTATAAGATTTATCTTGCCTGTGGCAAAACCGATATGAGAAAAAGCATTAACGGGCTTTGTGATATCGTCCAGAACCAGTTCCAGCTCGATCCACGTGAGAAAGCCATGTTTGCATTCTGCAACCAGAGACGAAACCGCATCAAACTCCTTATCTGGGAGGACAACGGATTCTGGGTATAAATGCTAACATAAATAAG
>NZ_FOHN01000004.1 GCF_900111595.1 [Clostridium] polysaccharolyticum
GTTCACGACGAAGCCTTTTATTTTCTTCATAAGCGTCTGTCTGTTCCTTTACGGTTGTATTTGTTTGGCATTCTTTACGTCGCTGTTGTATCCAGTAAGTGATTGTGCCTTGTCCAAGATGGTATTCTTCTGTAAGGCTTTTTTTTGTACGACCCTCTTCCAGATAGAGGTGTAAAACTTTTTCCTTTAATTCAGGATCATATTTATTATAGTTAGCCATATTTGTTACTCCTTGATTGAATTATTATGATTATATCAGAATTCTATGCCAAGGTGTTACAACTTTATTATACCAGCTCAATATGTTACTGGAGGTGAAAAGTTTATAAGTGAATGTTCACCAGAGGGAATGAATTTGGAATTCCTGTAAACTGCGTAAGTGGAAAAGTCCAAAATTACAAAGGATAAAAGGAAAAGGAATGATAAAAATGAAACCTCGTAAAGTTTTCTGAAACTAAATGTATAGGAGGCCAGGAAATGGGGTCTTGTTTCTGTTATCAGGAACGGAGGTGAAGGGGAGGAAAAAGATGGATTTTGAAAAACGTCAATTAGGCAGGGCAAATAAGTTATTGTATGTTAGCTTAATGGTTGTATGTACGATTTTAATTTTAGCTAATGGTGCTATGGTTATGGCAGATAATAGTAATGGAGTAGCTAAGTTTTTGCTTATAACATTGATTATATGTGCAGCTGTGTCAACAGTGAGTTTTAAAATGTTTGCTTTTGACAATAAGCTGAGGTATATATTAATGGGGGCATGGCTCACAATAGACACGTTAGGTGTATATTCAGCAGGAGCCCAAAGTACATATGCAGTCAGTTTTGCTATCATGTTTGGATGTGTTGCTTACATGAGCATGAGGCTGACAATTTTTATTGATTTGTCAACTATTCTTATTGTGTTTTCTAATTTAATCTATCAAATTAAAATTAAAAAAGAGACAATTGATTCAGGTACTGTTGTAATGATTATTGTAATGACTCTTATCATAAGTCTTGTTTGCGTAGCATTAACGACGGTATTTCAAAATTATGTTTCGGAGAGCAGAAGTTCACTTCAGGAACGAATTGACAAACAGAAAGCAGTTGTAGAAGAAGTGACTGCGACAAGTGATGAGGTAGCTTCTATTTTCGTTACAGTTCATGAGAATTTAAGGAATATTAAGGAGCAGGTAAATCGTAATAAGTCATTTATGAAAGATCTTTCAGAAAGCGTTGATTCAACTGCGGAAGAAATTCAAAATCAAGCTTTATCCACTAGTGAAATACAAAATATCATCTCCGAAACGGATAAGCATGCAAATCATGTTAAGGAAACTGCCAATACAGTATTGGTAACTGTGGAAGCAGGGGTCAATATGTCAAAGACTGTTATGGAACAGTCAGAAAAAGTTAATAATTATACAAATGAAATGACAGAAAAAATGCAGGCATTAAGTAAAAAAGTACAAGATGTATCCTCAATTCTCGAAACCATTTTAAACATCTCAAACCAGACCAATCTGTTAGCACTGAATGCATCAATTGAGGCAGCAAGAGCAGGAGATGCTGGACGTGGTTTTGCTGTAGTAGCGGAAGAAATACGTGTATTGTCAGAAGATACTAGAGTTTCAACGGGGAAGATTGGGGAAATTATCACTGATTTAACACAGGCAGCAAATGAAACATTGAAGATTCTAACAGAATCCGTATCAAGCATCAAGCTTCAGGGGGAAAAGGTTGATGAAATGAATGTAAGTTTTATTCAGACGGGAAATGATGTTACGAATCTGATACAGAATTTAGATGAAATCCGTGACGACATTGGTACATTGACAAGTTCTAATAGAACGATTGTAGATGCTATCAGTCAGTTATCTGGAGCAACTCAAGAAGTGTCAGCTGTTTCAACAGAAGGATTTGAGATAAGTGAAATGATTCAGGACAAGATGGAAGAATTTATTGAACTTATTTCAAAAGTAAGTGATCTGATTGATGCACTTGAGACAATAGTAAAAAGATAACGACCGTCAGGAGTGCAGAACAGAGGTTAAGAAATGAAAAAGGATAAGGATGAAAAAATATTAGGAGACAATAATTTAAAGGAAAAGGGGTTTTTAGTTATGGAAAAAGTAAAAGTATGTTTATTGAAAAAATTGAATGAGATGGGGATTGATTCAGAATTTATTGATGATATGGATGTAACAACAGGAGAATTAGGTTTAAACTCGTTGGATTTAGTAAATTTAGCAGCAACTTTATTTGATGAATTTGGTGTAAGGCTGCGTCTTTTAAAACGTGATGATAAAAAACTGAAAGACATATGTATGGAAGTTGCAGAATGCTGCAGTCTTTAAGAGAATCCTTTTTGTGTAAGAAATAAAGCAATTGCATGTAGAGAGGGGCATGCTGGGTTTTTGTTCTTATTTTGCGGATTCATTATAGCAGGTATTATTCCGGCTATAATGAATCCCAAAATGAAATAACAGAGGGAGAAAAAGAATAAAGCAGCTTAATGCAACAGCATTAGTAAAGGAAATATTGAGGTGGTATGATGAATGAGGTAAGGGGAATCGAAATTAAAGATATAGCCATTTATCTTCCGCAGACTCTGCGTGATAATGAGTATTATGTAAAATACTACAAGAATCAAGGTTATTATGCAGAGATGGTAGCAGAAGATATGTTAGGAAGAAAAGAACGATATGTGATAAATCCAGATCTGGGGGAAAACGCTACTTCGTTAGCTGTAGGTGCTAGCAAAGAAGTTCTTAAGAAAACAGGTTTGTCTGGGGGGGATATTGACATAATCTGTTTTTGCACGTTTAGCAGTGAATATGTCAGTCCACCAGGGGCTATATTTATTTGTAATGAAATAGGTGGCTCCGAAAACTGTTTATGCTATGATTTGAATGCGAATTGTGCTGGAATGCTAATGGCACTGGAGCAGTTAAGCAGATATATGTCTGCATCCAATAAAGTTAAGCGGGCATTACTGGTAGGGGCAGAATGTCTAAGCATTATGTTTGATCCAAAGGACATTATGAATAATGTCTGTTATGGTGATGCAGCAGCAGCAGTAATATTAGAGAAAACGGGCGATCAGACTAAATTAATAGATACGGAATACTATACGGTAATACAGGATCTGAAGGCAGTAAAGATTCCTAAATGTGGACTTTCAAAGTCTTTTCAGGCATCTTTAAGTGAGAGGTACGCCTATGTAGAAACAATTGAACTCGCAATGGATAAATCATTTGAAATTATTAATAGGTTACTTGTAGAGCATAATCTGGATTTTGATGATATAAAGCTTTTTTGTACCTCGCAATTTTCAAAAGATCTGGGCACTCAGCTTTTAAATGAGCTGGGGGTGAAAGAAGAACAACGGATTTATGTAGGTGACAGGTTTGGCTATACAGGCGCTAATTGTACTTTTCTCTGTCTGCATGAGGCAATAAAGGAAGGCCGAGTCAAAAAAGGAGATTATATTTTTATTTGGACAGCAGGTGTAGGTGTGCAATATTTTATGACTCTGATAAAATATTAAAGTATTGAAAAAAATAAATTAATTTTCTAAAGTTTTTTAAAAACTATCTTGTTTTTCTTAATTACATGTATTATAATCAATTCCAATGAACAAAGGTGTTCTGGAATCTTTTGATTCCAGGATGCCTTTTTTGTGTTTAGAACAGTTTTTAGTCATGAGGATTTGAGGAACTTACATTTTGTTATAACAAATTGCAGTAACTCCATTTTCTATAAAAATGCCCACCTGATTATGGATTAGGGAACAGAATGCAAAGGACTAAGGAATGCAAGAAGGAGGATTTACATGAAAAAAGTAATGGAAGAATGTAAACGAAGCCAGGCAGGCTTATATGACCCACGATTTGAACATGACAACTGTGGTATAGGAGCAATCGTAAATATAAAGGGAAAGAAAACACATAGTACAGTAGAAGGTGCTCTGAAAATTGTTGAAAACTTAGAGCATCGTGCGGGGAAAGATGCAGAAGGAAAAACTGGTGACGGTGTTGGCATTCTGCTTCAGATCTCCCACAAATTCTTTAGCAAGGCTGCTAAGGAAATGAAAATTGACCTTGGTGGAGAGAGAGAATATGGAGTGGGGATGTTTTTCTTCCCACAAGATGAATTAAGCAGAAGACAGGCAATGAAAATGTTTGAAGTCATTGTGGAAAAAGAAGGGTTATCCTTGCTTGGATGGAGAAAGGTTCCTACCTATCCAGAGATTCTTGGTCATACAGCAGTAGAATGCATGCCTTGCATTTTACAATGCTTCATTAAAAAGCCAAAGAATGTAAACAAAGGGCTTGATTTTGATAGAAAGCTGTATATTGCAAGAAGAATTTTCGAGCAAAGTAATGATGATACATATGTAGTTTCTTTATCGAGCAGGACGATTGTATACAAAGGTATGTTTTTAGTAGATCAGCTTCGTTCCTTCTTCCGTGATTTACAGGATAAAGATTATGAATCTGCAATTGCAATGGTACATTCCCGTTTCAGTACGAATACACAGCCAAGCTGGCAGAGAGCGCATCCAAACCGCTTTATTGTGCATAATGGAGAAATCAATACCATCCGGGGGAATGCAGATAAAATGCTGGCACGTGAAGAAACTATGGAATCCGAACATTTAAAAGGTGAGCTGCATAAAGTGCTTCCAGTAGTGAATACAGAAGGTTCTGACTCAGCGATGCTGGATAATACTTTAGAATTTTTAGTTATGAGCGGCATGGAACTTCCACTTGCCGTTATGATTACGATTCCAGAACCTTGGTATAACAACAAATACATTTCTCAGGATAAGAAAGATTTCTATCAGTATTATGAGACTATGATGGAAGCATGGGATGGACCGGCCTCAATTCTTTTCTCAGATGGGGACCAGATGGGAGCAGTCCTTGACCGAAACGGTTTGCGTCCTTCTCGTTACTACGTCACAACAGATGATGAAGTTATCTTATCATCAGAGGTTGGAGTATTAGAGATTCCTGCCAAGAAGATTGTAAAGAAAGCCCGTTTAAGACCTGGAAAAATGCTTTTGGTAGATACTGTAAAAGGTGAAATTATTGATGATGACGATTTGAAGAGCTGCTATGCTTCTAGCCAGCCTTTTGGTGAATGGTTAGATGGTAATCTGATTCACTTAAAAGATTTAAAAATTCCAAATGAAAAAGTGGAAGAATTAAGTGATGAGGAAAGAGCGAGAATTCAGAAGGCATTTGGTTATACATATGAAGAAATCAAAGATTCTATTGTACCTATGGCAATGAATGGTGGAGAGCCAACAGCAGCTATGGGGATGGATTCTGCCATTCCAGTGTTATCCGATAAGCCACAGCCGTTATTTAATTATTTTAGACAGCTGTTCGCACAAGTAACGAACCCTCCAATTGATGCGATTCGTGAAAAAGTAGTTACATCTACAGCAGTTTATATTGGCGAAGATGGAAACTTATTAGAGCAGAAACCAGAAAACTGCCATGTATTAAGAATTAATAATCCTATTTTAACCAATACAGATCTGCTTAAAATTAAAAATATGAAAGCAGAAGGATTTAAAGTAGAAGTAATTTCAATCCTGTTCTACAAAAACACATCCTTGGAAAAAGCAATTGACCGTTTATTCGTAGAAGCGGATCGTGCATATCGTGATGGTGCAAACATTTTAATCCTAAGTGACCGTGGAGTGGACGAAAACCATGTTCCAATTCCTTCTTTGCTTGCTATTTCTGCATTACAGCAGCATTTAGTCCGTACAAAGAAGAGAACAAGTGTTGCGATGATTCTGGAAAGTGCTGAGCCAAGAGAAGTTCATCATTTTGCAACGTTATTAGGATATGGTGTCTGTGCTGTGAATCCATACTTAGCACTGGATACCATTAAAGAATTAATAGGCAAAAATATGTTAAATAAAGATTACTATGCAGCAGTAGAGGATTACAACAAAGCAGTTATTTCTGGTATTGTAAAGATTGCTTCTAAAATGGGGATTTCTACAATCCAGTCCTATCAGGGTTCTAAGATTTTTGAAGGAATTGGTTTAAGCAAAAATGTAATCGACCGTTACTTTACTGGAACAGTAAGCCGAATTGGTGGCATTGATATTAAAGATATTGAGAAACAAGTGGATAATCTTCATACGAAAGCATTTGACCCATTAGGATTAAATGTAGATTTAACACTGGAAACAACAGGAAGCCATAAATTGAGAAGTGGTGCAGATAAAGAGGAGCATTTATACAATCCACAGACCATTCATTTATTGCAGATGGCAACTAGAACTGGCAACTACGATACCTTCAAAGAGTATACAGCTTGTATTGATAAGGAAGAGGGATGTATCAATTTACGTGGATTACTTGAATTTGACTATCCAGAACAAGGGATTGACATAAAAGAAGTAGAAAGTGTGGACTCTATTGTAAAACGTTTTAAAACAGGTGCTATGTCATATGGTTCCATTTCACAAGAAGCCCATGAAACACTAGCAATTGCCATGAACCGATTAGGAGGCAAATCCAATACTGGTGAAGGTGGAGAAAGCTTAGAACGTCTTGCCAGTGCAGGCAGCAAAGTGGATCGCTGTTCCGCAATCAAGCAGGTTGCTTCTGGACGTTTTGGTGTAGATTCCAGATATTTAGTAAGTGCTAAGGAAATTCAGATTAAAATGGCACAGGGTGCAAAACCTGGTGAAGGTGGACATTTGCCAGGAGGAAAGGTATATCCTTGGATCGCCAGAACAAGAAATTCAACACCAGGTGTAAGCTTAATTTCCCCACCACCTCATCATGATATTTACTCTATCGAAGATTTGGCACAGCTTATCTACGATTTAAAGAACTCCAATACGGATGCAAGAATTTCTGTTAAGTTAGTTTCAGAAGCAGGGGTTGGTACTGTCGCAGCTGGTGTTGCCAAGGCAGGAGCAGGAGTAATTCTTATCTCTGGTTATGATGGCGGTACAGGAGCGGCTCCTAAGAGTTCTATCCACAATGCAGGGCTTCCTTGGGAACTTGGTCTTGCTGAAACACATCAGACCCTGATGATGAATGGACTTCGTAGCAAAGTTGTAATCGAAACAGATGGTAAGTTAATGAGTGGCCGTGATGTTGCAATTGCTGCGATGCTTGGAGCAGAAGAATATGGTTTTGCTACAGCTCCATTGGTAGCTATGGGATGTGTTATGATGCGTGTATGTAATCTGGATACCTGTCCAGTAGGTATAGCGACACAGAACCCAGAGCTTCGCAAGAGATTTAAAGGAAAACCAGAATATGTAGAAAACTTTATGCGCTTTATTGCTCAGGAATTACGTGAATATATGGCAAAATTAGGCGTAAAAACAGTCAATGAATTAATCGGACGTACGGATCTGTTAAAACGCCGTGCTGTTGGGAATAAATTCGCAGATAAAGTAGACTTGTCTGCAATCCTTGATAATCAGTTTGATGACAAAGACAACAACCAGTTTAATCCAGCTCAGATATATGACTTTGAACTTGAGAAGACAATTGATGAATCTATATTCTTAAAGAAATTTAAAAATAACCTGGCAACTGGGCAGAAGAAGACAATTGAAGTAGAGGTAACGAATACGGACCGAGCATTAGGAACTATTTTCGGTGCAGAAATTACTAGACGTTTTGACAATACTTTGGAAGAAGACACATTTACTATTAAATGTAATGGTGCTGGTGGACAAAGTTTTGGTGCATTTATACCAAAAGGTCTTACTTTGGAACTTTGTGGTGACAGCAATGATTACTTAGGAAAAGGTTTGTCTGGTGGCAAAATTGTTGTATATCCTCCAAAAGGAACTACCTTTAAAGCGGATGAAAATATTATCATTGGTAATGTTGCATTGTACGGTGCTACAAGTGGCAAAGCCTTTATCAATGGTGTAGCAGGAGAACGTTTCTGTGTTCGGAATTCAGGTGCTACTGCTGTTGTAGAAGGTGTTGGTGACCACGGATGCGAATACATGACAGGTGGACGAGTAGCAGTTCTTGGAGATACTGGCAAAAACTTTGCAGCAGGTATGTCTGGTGGCATCGCTTATGTATTAGATGAGAAGAGCGACTTATATCTAAAACTTAATAAGGAACTGGTATTAACAGAGGCTGTTACAGATAAATACGACGTATTAGAACTAAAGACTATGATTGAAGAACATGTGAAATACACCAGCTCGGAAAAAGGAAAAGAAATTCTTGAGAACTTCAAAGAGTATCTTCCTAAATTTAAAAAGATCATTCCACATGATTACAAACGTATGTTAAAGACAATTGTTCAGATGGAAGAAAAGGGATTGTCAAGTGAGCAGGCACAAATCGAAGCATTTTATTCTAATGTAAGAAAGTAGGAGGGAGCGGATTATGGGAAAACCAACTGGATTTTTAGATTATGATAGGAAAAATAGTACTGCAGTGGAACCTTTGGAGCGCATCAAAAACTTTTGTGAATTTCATACACCACTGTCAGAGGAAGAACGTACGGAACAGGCTGCAAGATGCATGAATTGTGGTGTTCCATTTTGCCAATCTGGAATGTTAATCGGAGGGATGGCGTCAGGCTGCCCTCTGAACAACCTGATTCCAGAGTGGAATGATTTATTATATACAAATAACTTTGAGCAGGCATTACACCGTCTGCAGAAAACAAACAATTTCCCAGAGTTTACTTCTCGTGTCTGCCCTTCTCCTTGTGAAGCAGCATGTACTTGCGGGCTCAACGGAAATCCTGTTTCCATTAAAGAAAACGAAAACTATATTATTGAAAATGCATACGAAAAAGGTTACATAAAACCAAATCCTCCAAAAGTCCGTACAGGCAAGAAAATAGCTATTGTAGGTTCTGGTCCTTCTGGTTTGGCAGCAGCAGATCAGTTAAACAAGAGAGGTCATTGTGTAACAGTATTTGAAAGAAGTGACCGTATTGGTGGATTGTTAATGTATGGCATTCCAAATATGAAACTAGAGAAGCATGTTATCGACCGTAAGGTTAATCTTATGAAAGAGGAAGGAGTTGCTTTCTTGACTTGCTGTGACGTAGGCAAAGATGTGAAAGCGGCAAAGCTGTTAAAAGAATTTGATAGTGTAATTTTATGCTGTGGTGCCTCTAATCCAAGAGATATTAAGGTTCCAGGAAGAGATGCCAATGGAATTTATTTTGCAGTTGATTTTCTTACAAGAACTACTAAGAGTCTGTTAGATTCTGAGTTTAAAGATAACAGCTTTATTTCATGCAAGAATAAAAATGTACTTGTTATCGGTGGTGGGGATACTGGAAATGACTGTGTTGGCTCAAGTATCCGTCTTGGTGCTAAGAGTGTTATCCAATTGGAAATGATGCCAAAACTTCCAGAGAAAAGACTTGACAGCAATCCTTGGCCAGAGTGGCCTAAGGTCTTAAAGACAGACTATGGCCAAGAAGAAGCCATTGCAGTTTATGGTGGAGATCCTAGAATTTATCAGACTACGGTTAAGGAATTTATTAAGGATGATAAGGGAAATGTCTGCAAGGCAGTCTGTGTGAAGCTTAAAAGCCAGAAAGATGAAAAGACTGGCCGCATGATGATGGTGGAAGTAGCTGGTTCTGAATATGAATTAGAGGTAGATATCGTATTGATTGCAGCAGGTTTTTTAGGAACACAGCAGTATGTATCAAAGGCATTTAACGTGAAATTAAATGAGAGAACCAATGTACTTACAAAAGCTGGAAAGTATGCTACAAGTGCAGAAAATGTATTTGCTGCTGGGGATATGCACAGAGGTCAGTCACTGGTTGTCTGGGCAATTCGAGAAGGCCGTGAAGTTGCCAAAGCTGTAGATGAGCATCTGATTGGATATTCCAATCTGGCTTAAAGAAAATGAAAATTTTTAAAGATATAGAAAAAGAGGAACTTTGCTTTTAGGGGGCAGGATTTTTCTTTTGATGGACATAAAAAGAACAGGGAAAGCAATTCTGCCAGACCTGTTCTTTTTTTATTTGATAAGAAAGTCCTCTGTGAGTCCTCCCCTATCAAATAAAAAGTGCCCTGAAAAAGAAGGGCACAGGATGCACACAGATGGGTAAGGAAGATAGTCGCTAAAAGACAGCGACAGCTAAAAGACAGCGACAGCTAAAAGACAGCGACAGCTAAAAGACAGAGACACCCATCTGGTGCGGCAAAGTCTGAGTTCCTCCGAGTACATTCCAGTTGTGAGAGTCTGAGGAACTCAGATTTTGTTCTGTGTAAATTTAATAAAAGAAATTAGCAAAAAACGAATACCATCCCGCAAGTTTTGGAGAGAAATTGTACAGTAATGTTGCTAACATAAAATTAAGATAGTACAAATATCCTATAAGGAGGTAATGAATATGCAGTTATCATTCTTATTTTCAGATGGAATGGTGTTACAGAGAGGAAAAACAAATATAATATGGGGAAATACAAAACCCAATCAGAATATAGAAGGAACATTGGAAGAAAAGACATTTGGGGGAATGGCAGATGCAAATGGATATTTTGAAATAGATTTGCCAGATTTGCCAGCAGGTGGTCCCTATACATTGACAATTACTGCTGATGAAACTAGAAGCATAAAAGACGTAATGGTAGGGGATGTCTTTTTGCTTAGTGGCCAGTCTAACATGGAACTGCCACTGATTCGGACCAGAGAGTTATTTCGTGAAGAACTTGCTAGTACCAGTGAACCGGATATCCGTATGTTTGAGGTGCCAAAAGAATATGAATTTCTAGAGGAGAGGCAAGAAGTAACAGGTGGACGGTGGATGAAAGCCATGGGAGATGATCTTTATGGATTTAGTGCAGCTGGTTATTTTACGGCAAAAGATTTGAAAGACAGATACAAAATTCCAATAGGTCTGATGCAGACCGCAGTTGGAGGAACGCCAGCAAAATCCTGGTGCAGTGAAGCAGCCATACGGAAAATGGGATATTATACAGATGAATTGGAATTATGTAAAAAGCCGGGATATATCAAAGAAGTAGAAGCATTTGAACAGGCAAGAGAACAGGCGTGGTATCAAGAAGCAAAAGAATCTTTTGATGGAATGCCATTAAAAAAAGGAACGATACAGATTCCTGGTATCTGGTGTGAAAATGAGTTTGCTAATTTTCATGGAACTATGCGTTTGACGAAACAATTTTACATGAAAAAAGAAGAATTAAAAATTCCAGCAGAAATTTTATTAGGAACAATCAATGATGCCGATGTTGTTTATATCAACGGAATATATATAGGAGAGACTGGTTATAAATATCCTCCAAGAATTTATTCTATTCCAGATGGCGTATTAAAAGAGGGATGGAATACAGTGGAGATCCATTTAAGCATTTACCGGGAACATGGTGGGTTTATGCCAGGCAAACAGTATTGTATCCGCTTAGGCAAACAATACGAAGTGTACATTGGATTAGGAGGCGAGTGGGAATATGAACTGATGAAGCCAATGAAAGTCCTGGAAAACAGCACATTTTTCACATATTACCCTGCGGCTCTTTATAATGGCATGCTTTCGCCAGTGCGCAAAT
Organism: [Clostridium] polysaccharolyticum; assembly: GCF_900111595.1. Taxonomy (GTDB): domain Bacteria; phylum Bacillota; class Clostridia; order Lachnospirales; family Lachnospiraceae; genus Clostridium_AI; species Clostridium_AI polysaccharolyticum. The sequence goes on from NZ_FOHN01000004.1 coordinate 11,546, forward strand.
GGAAGTATACGGCTTTCTTATACTATCAAGGAGAATCCAATACAATCCTGCCAGAACGTTATGTGGAAGAAATGGAAGCTTTAATTGGTGGTTTTAGAAATCTGTTCCAGCAGGAACTGCCATTTATATATGTCCAGCTTGCAGGATTCTCAGATGGAAGAGAAGAAAATCAAAGTACAGAGTGGGCAGTTTTTCGTGCTGCACAAGAAAAATCATTAGCAGTGGATCAGACAGCAATGGTTGTTGCTTATGATTTGGGAGAGTATAATGATTTACATCCATTAGATAAAAAAACACTTGGTCATAGAATGGCACTTGCAATCCGTAAATTATCCTATCAGGAGGATGTTATTTTTCAGGGACCTTTTGTATCGGAAATAGACGTTAAAGAAGAAGGAAAAGTGCAGGTTGCATTTGATGGAGCAGGAACTGGATTGGAAATGAGGGGAAGAGAAGTCTGTGAAGTGGAATTAATGGATGCAAATGGCACATATTATCCAGCTTCTGCTACGATAGAAGGAGAGAAGCTTATTGCAAGTTCCATAAGGGTAAAAGAGCCAAAAGGCATCCGCTTTGCATGGAGAGACTGTCCAATGAATGCAAATTTATATAATAAAGAAGGGTTACCTGCATGGCCATTTTGCAGGGAATGGGAATAGACGATGGGAAAAAAAGAATTTGAATTAGTAAAGGATGGAGTTTGTGCTCCAATTATAATAGAAACTACGGAATGTGAAGGAGTTCGGAAAATTGCTGAAAAATCGGCCAACGATATTTGTCTTGTTACTGGCATTACACCAGAAATTGTTTCTGAAAATGATGAAAAAAGTGCAAATATGGTCTTGTATACAACCGTTAAAAATAGTAAACTGGTAACTGAGCTTTGTAAACGAGGTAAACTAAGTGCAGAACAGGTAGCTGGAAAACGGGAAGTTTATGGAATTCAGATTATAGAACAGCCATGGGAAGGAACAGAAAAACTTTTGGTGATTTATGGAAGCGAGAAAAGGGGTACCATATATGGAATCTTTGCTTTATCGGAATACATCGGAGTGAGTCCACTGGTTTTCTTTGGAGATGCAAAGCCAAAATATCAGGAAGAACTGGTCATTGATGAAGATATACAAGGGATATCAAAAGAGCCATCCGTAAAGTACAGGGGCTTTTTTATTAACGACGAATGGCCATGTTTTGGAAACTGGACATTTGATCATTTTGGCGGATTTACAGCAAAAATGTATGATAAAGTGTTTGAACTTCTGCTAAGATTAAAAGGAAATTATTTATGGCCTGCTATGTGGACCTCTTCATTTGCTTTAGATGGGCCAGGGGAAGAAAATGCAAGACTGGCGGATATGTATGGTGTCATTATGGGAAATTCACATCATGAACCATGTCTAAGAGCCAGCGAGGAATGGGATATTTACCGTGGGGAAAATACACCTTACGGAAATGCCTGGAATTATGTTGCAAACAAAGAAGGTCTATTAAATTACTGGAAAGATGGTTTAATACGTAGCAGCAAGTATGAGAATATTATTACAATGGGAATGCGTGGAGAACGAGACAGCATCATGGAGGGAACCAAAACCCTTCAGGACAATATTAATGTTTTAAAAGACATTATAACAGAACAGCTTAAGCTGATAGAAAAGTATGGAGACAAGAAAATGCCTCGTCTTTTAGCCATTTACAAAGAAGTCGAACGGTATTTTTATGGGGACGGACAGACAGAAGGACTTCGTTCATGGGAAGGGCTAGAAGACATGATCCTGATGTTCTGTGAAGATAACTATGGAAATATGAGAATGCTTCCAGATAAAGAAATGCAAGCCCATAAAGGCGGGTTTGGCATGTATTATCATTTTGATTATCATGGCTCTCCAGTATCTTATGAATGGGTCAATAGTACCCCGCTTTCAAAAATATGGGAACAGATGACAGAATGTTATGAATATGGTGTCCGGGAAGTATGGATAGTCAATGTAGGAGATTTAAAAGGAAATGAATTTCCTTTATCCTATTTCATGAATCTTGCCTATGATTTTGATACCTGGGGTACAGCATGCAAAGAGAGTCCAAAACGATTTACTGAACAATGGATTGCTTTGCAGTTTTATGGAAGGCTTTCTAAGGAAGAAAAGTCACAGCTGGCTGATTTGCTGACAAAAGGAATCTGGCTGGCAAATTTAAGGAAACCAGAATCCCTACATAGTTATGTATTTCATCCAGCCCATTATGGGGAAACAGATAGGATGCTTGATATGGTTAGCCAGCTCATAGAACAGCTAGAGAATCTGCTTAAAAACCTGCCAGAAGACTGTAAAGATGCTTATTATAGCATGATTTACTATCCTCTCCGTTCATCAATGAATTTGATTCAGATGCAGTTATATGCAGGAAAAAATGAACATTATGCAAAACAAGGAAAGAAAATAGCTAATGAATATGCGAAACTGGTAACAGAGGCTATTGCAAAAGACAAAGCACTTGCGAAAGAATTTTCATTCGCATTTGATGGGAAATGGAAGGGCATGGAACTTGGAAAGCACATTGGATTCCGCAAATGGAATGAAGATGGCTGCCGGTATCCATTAAGAATGCAGGTGGAACCATTTGACAGACCTCGCCTTGTAGTTTCCAGAAAGGATCAGGAGGCTGTACATGTGAAAAATTATGGACAGCCAGAGCGTATTGCAGTAGACGACTTTTTATATCCTGGTACAGAATGGGTAGATATTGAAGCTGCCAATGATGGCATTGGAACGATTCACTGTACAGTAACTGGTACAGACTGCAGATGGCTTGCTCTTAACTGGACAAAACAGGATATTGAACAGCAGGAAGTTCTTAGGATAAGCTGTAACAGGGAGGCTCTGCCAGAAACAAAAGAAACAATATGTCTGGAGCTCAGTGATGGAGATACAGTAGTAGCAATAGAGGTTTCCGGCCAGAAAAAACAGACTGCACAGCTGCCTGAAATGACTTTTTATGAAAAAGATGGTGTTGTAGCAATATTAGCGACACATTATGCAGAATGCAAAGAGAAAGAAACAGGCCGGTGGATAGAATTAGAAGACTATGGAAAATCAGGCTGTGGCATGAAGGCAGAACCAGTGACGGAAAACTTTACATTAGGAAAGGGACCATCCGCTGTATACCGGGCTTATGTGGAACAAGAAGGAGCTTATACGCTGGAAGTGCGGTCAGCCCCTTCGAATCCTTTAGAGTCAGGTGGCAAGCTGCAGTTTGGTCTTCGAGTAAATGAAGAACCGCTGCAAGCAATAAGTTCTGTTTCAGAAACATATGCAGGCGGTGCACCTGAAAATGCAGAATGGAGTGAAGGAATTTTAGCACATATGCATAAAACAGACTTGGAAGTAATCTTGCATGAAGGGGTGAATGAGTTTGAGGTATTTGCTATGGATGCAGGATTTGTGCTGGAAGAACTGCTTGTTGTAAGAAAAGATAAAAACATATTGCCATCCTACCTAGGTCCGGAAGAAAGCTGGCATGTTTAAAAAGTAACAGGGAAAAGTCAGGGAGGAGACGAAGGAATGTGCAATAAGATAATGGGATTCCTTGATTTTCGAAAGAAAGGAAAGGTACAGTTTCTGTTTGTTCTATGTATGCTAGTACCTCTCATTGTGACGGACAGCATTACTTTTTATACAATATATCAGTCAACACAAGCGAAAACCAGACATAAAATGGAGAGCTATGCAAGTGCGGTAGAATATAGCATGACTAATCGTGTGGAAAATACGGTAGGCTGGGCGAGGAAGATTTATTTAAATAAAAATATAGAAGGGTTTCTGGAACAGGATTTTCATTCACCATTAGGTTACGTTATAAGCAGGCAGAAGTTTATGAAAGATACATTGCTAGAGAATATGGCAGATGATATTGCAAGGATGAATATATATGCGGATAACGATGGCATTGTCAATGGAGGGATGTTTGGAAGAATTGAAACCATAAAAGATTCTAAATGGTATAAGCATCTGCAGGAGACTGGCAACAATGAAATGCTGTTTCTGTATTATGATGATAGCCAATACGCAGAATCTGAAAAAAAGAGAAAATTTGTTTTTATAAAAAAGCTGAATTATTTTTTAAGAGGAAAAGAAAAAATATTGAAACTGGAACTGGATTATCGTGATATGACCGAAAGCCTGAAAAAGCTGAATTACGATTTGCCAGTTTATGTATGCAGTGGTGATACGATTTTAATATCCAATAAAATAAAGAGCAGTATGGGAGGACAATTGGAACAATTTACGGACTGGGATAAAATCGGTTATCAGAAGACGCTGCATTTGTATGGTCTTGATATAAGGATTTTTGTATTAAAGGAATGTAGATTCCGGATCGAGGATCTGATTCAGTATTTGCCAATTTCAATTGTTCTGATTCTGGTAAACCTGATTTTTCCGATTGTGCTTGTAAGTGCTCTTAACAGAAATAAGTTAAAAGAGCGAGAAATGAAGCTGGCCAGGACTAGAGCAGAACTTTTAGCGTTACAAAGCCAGATCAACCCTCATTTTTTATTCAATGCATTAGAAAGCATTAGGATGCACAGTATTTTAAAGAATGAATATGAGACGGCAAGCATGGTTGAAAAATTAGCAGTTATGGAAAGAAAAAATGTAGAGTGGGGGGATGACAGCGTTGAAATTGAACAGGAGATAGACTTTGTAAAAGCATATCTGGGGCTTCAGAAATACCGTTTTGGAGAACGGTTATCTTTTGAACTGGATGTAGATGCATCCTGCATTCATTATAAAGTTCCAAAGCTGTCAATTGTTACATTTGTAGAAAATGCATGTGTCCATGGTATTGAAAGCAAGACTGTTCCTGGATGGATTTTCGTAAGGGTATATGAGGAGAAAGAAAAACTCTGTATTGAAATCGAGGATACGGGATGTGGCATGGATGAAATTTATATGGAAAAGCTGAGGTACAAAATGGAACATGCCAGTATTGAGTCGTTAAAGGAGAAAGGCCGTGTAGGAATGATAAATGCATGTCTTCGCCTAAAAATGATTTCCAACAATGAGGTGGAATTTGAACTTGATGGTGAAAAAGGAATGGGAACCATGATTCTGATTCGGATTCCACGAAATTACGTCAGTAAAAATTAAGGAGGATAAGGATGCTTCGGGTATTATTAGTAGATGACGAACCGTTTATTTTGAAGGGACTTAAGGTTTTAATTGATTGGAATCGAGAGGGGTTTGAAATAGCAGGAACAGCATCCAATGGTGAAGAGGCTTTGGAGTTTGTCAGGCATAATCAGGTGGATCTGATTATGTCAGACATTAAGATGCCTGTTATGACGGGGTTAGAATTACTGAAAAGGATTCGGGAAGAAAACATTACAGATGCATATTTTGTAATTGTAAGTGGATATGCTGATTTTTCTTATGCCCAGCAGGCTATGCAGTATAAATGCACAAACTATATATTAAAACCGGTAAAAGAAGAAGAACTGGTTGAGGAACTTAGAAAAATAGCGAAGCTAAGTTTGCATCAGGAGCAGGAAAAAGAAGATACTAAGAAAATGGAGCAGGCCTATCTGGCAAGAAATGTAATTTCATTGATTCATGGCAATTATGATAAGCTGAATCTGCAATATGTAGAAGAAAATATGAAGCTGTCAGAACAAGTCCGTTATATTGAGATAGCATTGGATGATACAGGAATAGCAGAAGAACTTAGTGATGAGGAAAAATGGGCTTATCAAAGAGAATTGTATAAAGCATGTGTGCAGTTTTTGAAAAAATATGAAACCCATTGTATCTTTAACGTCTCAGGGCATGAGAAAGTATACGATATCGGTTTTGTATATTGTGATTATATGGCCACAGAAGAAGGAATAAATGAAGAGGAGTATTTAAAATCCTTCTTATCCTGTTTAAAGGAAACACTGAATATTCCGATTCTTATGCTGGCAGGCAAGAAAGTAAAGGGAATTGCCAATATTGCAAAATCTTATAGTACTGCCTGCATGCTGCGTTCTGTACGTGGATTCCGCGTAAAAAAAGAAATCTATGATTATGAAGATGAAGTGCAGGTAACCAATAATGGAATTGTTTTATGCAAGAAAAGCCTGGATTCTTTGCTTGCAGCAATTGAACAGAATAATAGATCTGCAATTCAAAGCAGCGTAGAACAGTTTTATGGGGAAATGCAGCAGATGGAAGTTGCAGGGGACATAGTCACATTAAATATTAATTATATTCTGTTCCAGTTAATTCATCTTGCCATATCACAGGATGATAATGTGAATCAGGAAGAAATTTTAAGATTAATCAGCGAAAGCAGTTTTGAAGAAGGAATTAAACGTGGAAGCCGTGCCCACCTGACTCGTTTTGCATATGAATATGCAGATTACCTGGCACAGCTTAGAAAAAACGTTTCACATGGAGTTTTAGCAGATATAGATAAAGAAATACGTGAACATTATTCAGAAAACATTACTCTAAAACAGCTTAGCGAGAAGTATTATGTAAACAGTGCATATTTAGGACAGCTGTTCCGGAAACGATATGGGCAGTCATTTAAGGATTATCTGATCCGTTTCCGTATGGAGCAGGCTGTAATCCGCTTAATCCGTACAGATAAAAAGATTTATGAAATAGCGGAAGAGGTAGGATATAAGGACTTGGATTACTTCGTAAACCGCTTTATTGATATCAAAGGCTGCACTCCAGCTAAATTCAGAAAACAGACAAGATGCGGGGAAATTTAAAACTATACTTTCCCCGTATTTTTCATATAGTCGCTCCGATTGTATTTCTCATGGATCGGAATAGAATATTAGTATAAGATGCAACACAAACAAAGGGAGGAATGTAGTATGAAGTTAAAGAAATTTTCGGCATTAGTGCTAAGTGCAGCGATGATTATGTCCGTTGCAGCTACAGGTTGTGGAAAAGAGAAAGGGAAAGATGCTTCCACAAATAAAGATGGAGTGAAAGAGTTTACCGCTTTCTTTGCAGTTCCAGGAACTGAAATCAATGACGATAATGAAATCCAGAAAATAATTGCAGATAAAACAGGTGCAAAAGTAAAAGAAACATGGCTGACAGGACAGACAGCAGAAGAAGCTGTTGGTACTTTAATCGCAGGTGGTGAATATCCGGATTTCATCGATGGTGGAGATGGAATGAAACAGTTATATGATGCTGGAGCGTTAGTAGCATTAGATGATTACATAGATAAATACCCAAATATTAAAGATTTCTATACAGAACAGGAATGGGATAATTTACGTCAGGATGATGGACATATCTATTGGATTCAGCAGTTTGGCAATATTTTAAATGAAGAAAAAGCAACAACTCATAATGATGAAGCATTCTGGATTCAGACAAGAGTTTTAGAGTGGGCAGGATTCCCTAAGATTAAAACAATGGATCAGTATTTCGATTTAATCGAACGTTATAATGAAGCAAATCCAACAATGGAAGATGGTACAAAGAACATCCCTTATACAATTTTATGTGACGACTGGCGTTATTTCTGTTTGGAAAATGCACCAGAATTCTTAGATGGTTATCCAAATGATGGTTCTTGTATTGTAGATCCGGAAACTAAAAAAGTTATTGACTACAATACAACAGATACAGCGAAAAAATACTTTGGAAAATTGAATGAAGAGTATAAGAAAGGAATCATAGATCCGGAATCCTTTACTCAGACATATGATGAATATATTGCAAAACTTTCAACTGGCCGTGTACTTGGCATGATTGACCAATGGTGGGATTTTGCATACACAGCCAGAGATTCCTTGAAACAGCAAGGTCTAGACAAAAAAGGCTGTGATTACATTCCACTGCCTATCACAATTGACGAAAGCGTTGAAAGCAAATGGCATTGTTCAGGCGGTGTACAAAACGTAGCAAGCGGTCTTGGCATCACTACAAGCTGTAAAGACGTTGAAGGTGCACTTCAGTTTATAAATGATTTGTTAAATGAAGATATACATACACTTCGTTTCTGGGGTGTAAAAGACACAGATTACAAAGTAGATGAAAATGGGGAATATGGACGTACACCTGAAATGAGAACAAAATGTGCTGAGACAGAATATAAAGCATCTCATGTTTGTACTTATTCCTACTTCCCACAATACAACGGAACTTTCAATGATGGTATCAATGCAACAAAACCAGAAGGACAGCCAAAAGAATTCTATGATGGATTAAGCGATAACGTAAAAGCTGTCATGGATGCATATGGTGCAAAAACATACGTTGATTTAGTTGGTACTTGTGAGGCTCCTGGTCCTTGGTATCCAATGTATTCTTACTCTAACAACATGACAACAAGTACTGAAGGTGGTACTGCATGGACAAAAATGGGTGAAATTAAACACGAATATCTTCCAAAAGTTGTAATGGCTAAAGACTTCGAAAAAGGCTGGGAAGATTACATGAAAGTGTATAACAAATGTAATCCACAGGCATTTATTGATGAAATGCAGGTAGAACTTGACAGAAGATTAGAAGTAGCTGCAAAATACGAAAATCAATAATTTGATACAGGTATCTATTAAAATGGATCAAAAACAGGCAGCTGAAACAAATCGGCTGCCTGTTTTAAAAGGAGTGAAGTTATGGCTTCGGTAGCAAAACGTAAGGCAAAACCAATTAAAGAAAAAAAGGTAAAGATTACTTTAAAAGAGGTTAAAAGACAGAAGGTACTCCTGATAGGAGCTGCCCTGATTGTAATATATGGCATCATCTTTTGTTATGTGCCACTAATTGGATGGCTTATGGCGTTTCAGGATTATAAGCCAAGAGATGGCTTTTTTCATTCCACATTTATAGGAATGGCAAAATTCCAGAGGTTATTTGAAGATCAGACATTTGTCAGGGTAATACGAAATACAGTTGGAATGGGATGTCTAAATCTGATTACCACTTTTTTAACAGCCATTGGATTTGCAATTTTATTAAATGAAATCCAGAATAAGCCTGGCAAAAAATTAGTACAGACAATTTCTTATTTACCACACTTTTTATCATGGATTATCGTTACAGGTATTTTACATGATGCACTTTCCGCTAATGGTATTATTAATACATTATTATTACATTTTGGGGTACTAAAACAACCACTTAACTTTTTTGCACATACAAAGTATTTCTGGTGGATTGTTGCATTTGCAAATGTATGGAAAGAAACGGGATGGAATGCAATTATTTATTTATCTGCAATTACATCAATTGATCCTAGCCTGTATGAAGCAGCAGCCATTGATGGTGGCGGCAGATGGGCTAAAATCAGATATATAACACTTCCAGGAATTAAGCCAACTATTATGATTCTTTTATTGATGAATGTTGGTAATGTATTAAATGCAGGTTTTGAAATCCAGTATTTATTAGGAAATGGACTTGTACAAAGAGTATCTCAGACAATTGATATTTACGTTCTGAAATGGGGTATCAGCCAGGGAGACTATGCAATTGGTACCGCAGCAGGTATTTTTAAGAGTCTGGTAAGTATCATTTTAATTGTAGTCGCTAACCAGATTGCAAAACGAAATGGTGAAGAGAGATTGTTCTAAGGAGGCAGTAACATGAGAAAAAAATCGAAAGCAGATATTGCATTCATTATCTGCAATACAATATTTATGATTGCATTCGTTGTAGTCACACTGTATCCGGTACTAAATACTCTTGCAATTTCGTTTAATAATGGTACCGATGCATTAAGAGGTGGTATCTATCTGTGGCCTCGTAAATGGACATTAAAAAATTATCACACTGTGCTTCAGAAACAGAATCTGTTGACAGGTGCTTATATTTCAGTAGCAAGAACAGTAATAGGAACATTATTGGCTTTGGTAGTAAATGCCTGGCTAGCGTTTACGATTAGTAGAAAGCGTTTCTTGTTTAAAAGAGGATTATCCTTGTTCTGGGTAATTACAATGTATGTAAATGGTGGTCTGATTCCAAACTTCTTGTTATTGAAAAGTCTTGGTATGACAAATAGTTTTGCAGTTTATGTTATACCAGGAATGATTAGTGCATTTAACATGTTAGTACTTCGTACTTATATGAATGGACTTCCAGACAGTTTGGAGGAGTCTGCTCAGCTTGATGGTGCTGGATACTTTACTGTATTCGCAAGAATTATTTCTCCTCTATGTAAACCAGTATATGCAACGGTTGCATTATTCGTAGCAGTTGGACAATGGAACTCATGGTTTGATGCTATGCTGTACAACAGAATGAGCCCGGAATATACTACATTACAGTATGAATTAATGAAATTGTTAAGTTCGGTAACAAACCAGTCAAGCTCCGTAGAATCCATGAAAAATGCGGCAGGTTCGGTAACGCCAACATCAGTTCGTGCTGCTGCGACGATTATTACAATGTTGCCAATTATCTGTATTTATCCTTTCCTGCAAAGGTATTTCGTAACAGGATTAACACTTGGTGGTGTAAAAGAATAGGAAAAGCATAAAGATTTGCTGGTTAATACAGAGTTTAGCCATTATGCATAGAAAAATCCAGAAGAATTCAGCATTAAAAACTGATTTCTTCTGGATTTCTTTTTGATGGGCTGTTATAATCTGTCAGGCATTATAAATATCCCGATTTTACCGGATAGACAAATACATATTCCGGAATTCCGTCGGGGTACACTGCTTGATTAATTTAAACATCCGGATAAATGCTGAAAGACTGGAAAATCCAGAGCGTAAGGCTACTTCTGTAATGGAGATGGAAGAATCTGCCAGAAGGATTTCAGCATAAGATATGCGCTTTTGATTCAGGTATTTATAAAAAGTCACATTGCTGAACTGTTTGAATAGCCGAGAAAAATGGTATTTGCTAAATCCTGCAATATGGGCAATTTCATCTAATGTGAGATCATCTGTACAATGTTCATTTATGTAATTGCAGATTTGGATAAATTTTTCCGTATATTCTTTTTGTTTCTGGTTGCCAGTATCAAATCGTTTTACATTTTCCGTATAGTTTCTTCCGATTAAAACAAGGATTTCTAAAAGCTTGGAATAGATTGCCGGGCTTGATAGTGAGTTATTGCTATTGTATTCCTCGCTGATATTTAATATTAATTGGTGGATCTGCTCATATATCATGGGAGCTGTATCAGGAGTGATTAAAATGGCAGGGGAAATTAGGCTAAGGGTAGATTCGACCTCAGGTATTTCTCGCAGAATGCCAATCTCAGCCTGAAAAATAATCCGTTCGCCTGTTTCGGGGGAACGAAGTGCATGGATTACACCTGGGCATATTAAAAGAATGTCACCTGTCTGCAGATCTATAATTTCTTTGCCAAGTAATGCTGTGTAACTGTTTTTTGTTGGCATTACTACTTCGATTGGCGTATGCCAGTGAGTTGGGTAATCTTCATACTCAGCGTTGTTATATAATCTTATTTGTGAGACCCTATTATATTCCACTGTTTCGTGGATTCCTGTTAAGTGTTCTATCATGATAATCCTCCATAAAGTTCTCTTATTCTATATTACCCTTTTTGGGGTTGAATGGCAAGAATTGATAGTGATTAAACAAGAATTATGATGATGGGAAACATCTGCTATACTATCATATCATTATAAGAAATACACTTTCATTAAAGGATAGGAGAGAGTATATGAGTGAACAAACAATTGCATATGCGAAAAAATTAGTAAGTCAGATGACATTAGAAGAAAAAATGAGCCAGATGTTATATAAGTCACCAGCTATTGAACGATTAAATATTCCTGCCTATAACTGGTGGAATGAAGCATTACATGGAGTTGCCAGAGCTGGTGTGGCTACGATGTTTCCACAGGCAATTGCGATGGCAGCAACTTTTGATAAAGAGTTATTAAAAAATGTAGGGGATGTTGTTTCTACAGAAGGACGTGCAAAATTTAATGCATTTTCCAATAAAGGGGATACCGATATTTATAAGGGATTAACTTTCTGGGCTCCTAATATTAATATTTTCCGTGATCCAAGATGGGGAAGAGGCCATGAAACTTTTGGAGAAGACCCATATTTGACAGCAGAATTAGGATGTGCTTATGTTAAAGGAATCCAGGGAGAAGATAAAGAACACTTAAAAGCAGCTGCCTGTGCAAAACATTTTGCAGTACATAGTGGTCCAGAAGCGATTAGACATTCCTTTGATGCAAAAGCATCTATTCGTGATATGTATGATACATATTTGTATGCATTTAAACGTTGTGTTTCCGATGCTAAGGTTGAGGCAGTTATGGGGGCGTATAATCGTGTAAATGGTGAGCCTGCCTGTGGAAGCAAAACTTTATTAAAAGACATCCTTCGTGATCAGTGGGGATTTGAAGGCCATGTAGTTTCTGACTGCTGGGCAGTTTTAGATTTCCATGAACATCATGGTGTAACAGATTCCGTAGAAGAATCTGCTGCTATGGCTGTAAAAAATGGATGTGATTTAAACTGCGGAAGTGCATTTTTGCATTTATATTCTGCTTATAAACAAGGACTGATTGATGAAGAGTCCATTACTGCTGCAGTAGAACGTCTAATGGAAGTTCGTATCCGTTTAGGCATGATGAAGGATTATCCATCACCATATGAAGATATTCCATATAGTTTAGTAGAATGTAAGGAGCATGTGGATTTGTCATTGGATGTGGCTAGAAGAAGCATGGTGCTGTTAAAAAATAATGGACTGCTTCCATTGCAGAAGGAACAGTTAAAGACAATTGCAGTTATTGGACCAAATGCCAACAGCAGAGATGCACTGGTTGGAAATTATGTTGGTACATCTTCTGAATACATTACTCCACTAGAAGGAATCCAGCGATATGTTGGAGACGATGTCCGTGTGTTATATGCAGAAGGATGCCATTTGTGGAAAGATAAAGTTGAACAGCTTGCAGATGCCAAAGACCGAATGGTAGAAGCAGTTCTGGCAGCAGAACAGTCAGATGTAGTGGTAATGTGTCTGGGACTGGATGCATTTCTTGAAGGAGAAGAAGGAGATGCTGGAAATGAATATGCAAGTGGAGACAAAAAAGATTTACGTCTTCCAGGTTTACAACAGGAATTATTAGAAAAAGTAACAGCGGTTGGAAAACCAGTGGTACTGCTTTTGTTAGCTGGAAGTGCTATGGATTTAAGCTGGGCAGATGAAAACGTAGATGCTATTATAGATCTCTGGTATCCTGGAGCAAGAGGTGGAAAAATAGCGGCAGAAGCTTTATTTGGCGATATTACTCCATGTGGAAAATTACCAGTTACATTTTATGCTTCTACACAAGACCTTCCTGATTTTGCAGATTATAGTATGGCAAACCGTACTTACCGTTATACGGACAGCAAGATTTTATACCCATTTGGATATGGATTATCCTACTCCAATGTGGAGTATGTCAATAGCACAGTAGATAAAAAAGAAGCGAATATAGGAGAGTGTATAACGGTTCGGACTGAAGTGAAAAATACAGGCAATTATCCAGTATATGAGGCAGTACAGCTTTATGTAAAAGACGTTGAGGCAAGTGTAGTGGTTCCAAAATGTGCTTTGCGTGGAATAAAAGTTGTGAAGTTGGAACCAGGTGAAACCAAAGAGGCTGCAATTACTTTAAATCCAAGAGATTTTGCACTTATTACGGAAGAAGGAAAATGTGTAGTAGAACCAGGCGAGTTTGTATTATCGGTTGGTGGCCAGCAGCCAGACAAGAGAAGTACAGAATTGACAGGAAAAACAGTATCATCCTTTACGGTTACTTTAAATGGAGAAGCGACAGAAGTAGAATTTTAAATAGAGCAGGAGGGCATTATGGAGAAAAAAACGTATCGTAATGTATTTGCTGAGTGCGGATATACGGAAGAAGAGATTGAAAAACGGGTGGAAGACACGTTTTATGAAATATTTTATGGCGAAAATAAATTTTACTGTGAAGGGGAAGCAGAAACTGGATATCTGGTGGATACAGGAAATCTGGATGCAAGAACCGAAGGCATGTCTTATGGCATGATGATGTGTGTACAGCTAGATAAGAAAAAAGAGTTTGACCGTATTTGGAAATGGGCAAAAACATATATGTATCACCCGGAAGGAGAAAACAAAGGATACTTTGCATGGTCAGTTGGTCTGGATGGAACAAAGAACAGTGATGGTTCCGCACCAGATGGAGAAGAATTTTTTGCAATGGCATTGTTTTTTGCTTCTCACAGATGGGGAGATGGGGAAGGCATTTTCCATTATTCCAAGGAAGCAAGAGATTTGTTACATGAATGCCTGCATAAAGGGGAAGACGGAAAAGGCGGAGCTGCTATGTGGGATCCGGATAACAAGCTGATTCGCTTTGTTCCGGGAATTGGTTTTACAGATCCGTCTTATCATTTGCCACATTTTTATGAGTTATTTGCTTTATGGGCAAACGAAGAGGACCGTTCATTCTGGAAAGAGGCAGCACAGGCAAGCCGTACCTATCTTCAGAAGGCGTGTCATCCAGTTACAGGTTTAAGTCCGGAATACAGTTATTACGATGGAACGCCATACGAGAAAATGCAGGATATCTTCGGAAGACATGACTGGCATTATAGCGATGCCTATCGTACCATTGCCAATATCGGTCTGGATTATGAGTGGTTTGGAGAAGGAAAACATGACTGGCACTGTGATATTGCGAATAAATTACAGAGATTTTTTGAAGAAACAGTAAAAGATAATGATAGAGCAGTGTATTCTATTGAAGGAGAAATTCTTGAACCAAAGGCATTGCATCCAGTAGCGATTACAGCGACTAATGCACAGGCTTCTTTAGCAGCGGACGGGGAGTATGCAAAACAATGTGTAGAAAAATTCTGGAATACACCTTTAAGAACCGGGGAAAGAAGATACTATGATAACTGCCTGTATATGTTTGCTATGTTAGCTTTAAGTGGAAAATACAGAATCTGGTAAAATTGAAATACAAAAGGTGAGAGATGTTAAGAAAACATACTCTCATCTTTTTTCTAGTATTCAGCTATTCATTGTGATATAATGAAGAAACAATTCATTTTCTATGGTTTATATTGACCAGTAAAAAATGTCTATTCTTACGAATAGCTGTAGTATGGAGGCTGAAAAATGAAGAAACTATTTTTTCTCGTCCTAGCAGTTTCTTTGATTGTAACTGGCTGTGGAAAAGAAAAACCAAGCAAAGAACAAGTGGATCCTATAAAACCGACGAAAGAAGTTTCTGCATCATTAGAACCAGAAGCAAGTTCTGATGCCAGCGATAATATATTGACGGATAGCAGTGAAATTACTGGCCTTGCGAAGATGATTCTTGCGAAGATGTCTCTAGAGGAAAAAATCGGTCAGATGTTTTTAGTTAATCTGGAATCGTTAGACGATTCCAAGGGAACCTATTTTGAGCATCGGGAAGTTACAAAAAAAATGAAAAGAAATCTAAAAGACTTTCCTGTAGGCGGTGTGATTTTATTTTCAAGAAATATTGAAACAAGAGAGCAAACCATAAAACTGAATCAGGATCTGCAGAAAAACAGTAAAATTCCACTTTGGACTGCGGTAGACGAAGAAGGTGGAGATATTGCAAGAATTGCCAATAATCCTAACATGAAGACAACCCAGTTTCCACCAATGGAAATAGTGGGGGCGACAGAGGATGCCGAGTATTGTTATAACATGGGAAAAACAATTGGCAGTGAAATCAGTGAACTTGGTTTTAATCTTGATTTTGCCCCAGTAGCTGATGTAAGGACCAATGAGAAGAATAAGGAGATCGGGAACCGTTCTTTTGGAAACAAAGCCGAATCTGTTGCGGAATTTGCTTGTGCAGTTGTAAAAGGAATGCAGAAAACCGGAGTTAGTGCCACCTTGAAACATTTTCCAGGCCATGGAGATGCACAGGGAGATACCCATCAGTCCAGTGTCAATATAGGAAGTGATATTAACCGTTTACGAACGGTTGATTTTGTTCCGTTTCAAGAAGGAATAAAAGCAGGCGCTGATTTTATAATGATTTCCCATATTTCCATTAGCCGCATAGCTGGAAATACTTTGCCTGCTTCGCTTAGTTCTCTTGTGATGAAAGACATTGTGCGCAGAGAACTGCGGTTTAACGGTGTGGTGATAACGGATGCAATGGATATGAAAGCCATTACGGGCCATTATCAAGCAGCAGACGCAGCACTAATGTCTATAAAGGCAGGAGCAGATGTGGTACTTATGCCAGAGAATTTTGTGAGGGCCTATAATCGGATTGTGAATGCTGTGATTAATAAAGAACTGACGGAAAGCCGAATTGATGAATCGGTACAGAGAATATTGGAAACTAAGATAAAAAGAGGTTTGATTCTAAGAGATACGGAGCTGATTTATAAGAAATAAAAATAGAACTGACAAGTTCTGCTTATGTATTCCATGAAATCAGCGAAAATTTTAGTTTTTTCGCTGATTTTATGGAAAAAAACTATTGTTTATTTAAAATGTTCTATTATAATTAATCTTGGAATATGCTTAGGCATAGAAATATTAAGGAACACTTTCAAGAAAAGGATAGGTGGCAGGATATGAAAAAGTTGGATATGCTATATGAAGGAAAAGCAAAGAAAGTTTTTAAAACTGATGTAGAAGACGTACTTATTGTTGATTACAAAGATGATGCTACTGCATTCAATGGGGAAAAGAAAGGCACAATTACTGGAAAAGGCGTTATCAACAACAAAATGACAAATTATCTTTTCAAGAAGCTTGAAGAAAAAGGAATTCCAACTCATTTAGTAGAAGAGCTAAGTGACAGGGAGACAGCAGTGAAGCAAGTGGAAATTGTTCCTTTGGAAGTAATTGTCCGTAATGTTGCAGCAGGAAGTTTTTCCAAAAAACTTGGCATTGAAGAAGGAAAGAAATTGCTTTGCCCTACATTGGAGTTTAGTTATAAAGACGATGCACTTGGCGATCCAATGATTAATGATTATTATGCAATTGCTATCGGAGCTGCTACAAAAGAAGAAATTGATACAATTACAGATTTAGTATTTAAAATTAATGACTTTTTAGTTGAGTTCTTTAGCGAATGCGGCATTGATTTAATTGACTTTAAAGTTGAATTCGGCAGATACAAAGGGCAAGTTATTTTAGCAGATGAAATTTCACCAGATACATGTCGTTTCTGGGACAAGAAAACCCATGAAAAACTTGACAAAGACCGTTTCAGAAGGGATCTTGGCGGTGTAGAAGATGCTTACAATGAAGTAGCTAAGAGAATTGGCCTTATTAAATAGAAAAATTGTTTACAAGTGAGGAAAGCTGTACTTGTTTAGCGGAAATTATAATGTTGGAAGAGGACTGGCGCCACAGAATCAGTGACGTCAATTCTTTTTTCCATAACTAAGAGGAAGCTTACACAGTTTTTCGCTAAGCAGAATGTTTTTGAGATAAGAACACTTTAGCTGGAATTTCAGTAAATTCCAAGATGTTTTAGGATTAACAAAAAAGTGAGGATAGGTCATGAGCAATATAAGCGAATTTAGAGCAGACGAACTTCATGAAGAATGTGGCGTTTTTGGTATTTATGACTTAGATGGAGGAGATATTGCTTCTTCCGTTTATTATGGTTTATTTGCATTACAGCATAGAGGACAGGAGAGCTGTGGGATTGCAGTTAGTGATACAAGCGGTCCAAAAGGCCGTGTGCAGTCTGTAAAGGGAATGGGACTTGTGAATGAAGTTTTCCATCCGGAAAATTTAAGCCAGTTAAAGGGGGATATCGGTGTAGGACATGTCCGGTATTCAACTGCAGGAGCAAGCTGTTCAGAAAATACACAGCCACTTGTGCTTAATTATGTAAAAGGTACATTAGCACTTGCTCATAATGGAAACCTGACCAATGCACCTGAACTTCGTCATGAATTAGAATATACAGGAGCTATTTTCCAGACAACAATTGATTCTGAGGTAATCGCTTATCACGTAGCGAGAGAACGATTAAATACACGGGATGTGGAATCCGCTGTTAAAAATGCTATGCTAAAAATCAAAGGAGCCTATTCCTTGATTGTAATGAGTCCAAGAAAGTTAATTGGTGCAAGAGATCCGTTTGGATTCCGTCCATTGGTAATTGGAAAACGTGATAATTCTTATGTGCTAGCCTCCGAAACATGTGCATTAGATGCAATCAGTGCAGAATTTGTACGTGATGTAGAGCCGGGGGAAATCGTGACGATTAGCAAAGACGGTATCAAATCGGATAAGAGCCTTCAGATAAAGAAATCTGCAAAATGTATTTTTGAGTATATTTATTTTGCGAGGCCAGATAGTTATATAGATGGTGTCAGCGTCTATAATTCCAGGATTATGGCAGGAAAAATTCTGGCACAGACACATCCATGCAAGGCAGATATTGTCCTTGGGGTTCCAGATTCAGGAAATGCGGCTGCCATGGGATTTGCATTGGAGAGTGGAATTCCGTATGGCATGGGATTTATTAAAAACAGTTATGTTGGCAGAACCTTTATTAAGCCAAAACAATCGGTTCGCGAATCTGCTGTAAAAATTAAATTGAATGTATTAAAAGAAGTTGTCAAGGGAAAGAGAGTTGTTATGGTAGATGATTCTATCGTTAGAGGAACAACTAGTGAAAGAATTGTACGGATGCTGAAAAATGCAGGAGCTACGGAGGTTCATGTAAGAATCAGTTCCCCGCCATTTTTGTTCCCTTGCTATTTTGGGACAGACGTACCATCTAGCGACCAGCTGATTGCACATAAAATGTCAATTGATGAAATCTGCAAGATGTTAGGTGCCACTTCCCTTGGCTATTTGGATGTAAATCGTTTAGCTGAATTAATTGAAGGGGATGATGGTTACTGTGATGCCTGTTTTACAGGCAATTACCCAGTAGAGCCGCCAAAAGAAGATATACGTGGAGAATATGACCAGTAGGAGGAAACTATGAGTACAGATAAATATGTAAGTCCGTTATCAGAACGTTATGCGAGCAAGGAAATGCAATATATTTTTTCATCAGATAAGAAATTCAGGACATGGAGAAAATTATGGATTGCGTTAGCTGAGTCGGAACAGGAATTAGGTTTAAACATTACAAAAGAACAGATTGAAGAACTAAAAGCTCATGCAGATGATATTAACTTTGATGTTGCAAAAGAGAGAGAAAAAATCGTTCGTCATGATGTTATGTCCCATGTATATGCTTATGGCGTCCAGTGTCCAAATGCAAAAGGAATCATTCACCTAGGAGCAACTTCCTGTTATGTAGGCGATAATACAGATATTATTATAATGACAGAAGCACTTCAGCTAGTAAAGAAAAAGCTTGTAAATGTAATGAATGAGCTAAGCAAGTTTGCTATGGAATACAAAGCTCTTCCAACATTAGCATTTACACATTTCCAGCCAGCTCAGCCTACAACAGTTGGAAAACGTGCTTCTTTATGGTTACAGGAATTAGTACTGGATATGGAAGATCTGGATCATTGTTTAGAGAATATGAAACTTCTTGGTTCAAAAGGTACCACAGGTACACAGGCAAGTTTCTTAGAATTATTTGACGGTGACCATGATAAAATTAAAGCATTAGATAAGAAAATTGCTGAAAAGATGGGCTTTAAAGCCTGTTTTCCAGTATCTGGACAGACTTACTCACGTAAGGTAGATACGAGAGTTGCAAATGTTTTAGCTGGCATTGCAGCAAGTGCTCATAAATTCTCAAATGATATTCGTTTGCTGCAGCATTTAAAAGAAATTGAAGAACCATTTGAAAAAACACAGATTGGTTCTTCTGCTATGGCATATAAGAGAAATCCTATGAGGAGTGAAAGAATTGCTTCCCTTTCCCGTTATGTAATGATAGATGCGTTAAATCCAGCAGTCACTTCTGCTACACAATGGTTTGAAAGAACATTAGATGACTCTGCTAACAAACGTTTAAGTATTCCGGAAGCTTTTCTGGCAATTGATGGAATCCTTGATTTATACTTAAATGTAGTAGATGGTTTGGTTGTGTATCCAAAAGTAATTGAAAAACGCTTAATGTCAGAATTGCCATTTATGGCTACTGAAAATATCATGATGGATGCTGTAAAAGCAGGTGGAGACCGGCAGGAATTACACGAAAGAATCCGTACTCTTTCTATGGAAGCTGGACGTAATGTGAAAGAAAAAGGTCTTGATAACAATTTACTTGAGTTAATTGCAGCAGATCCGGCATTTAACATGAGTTTAGAAGAACTTAAGAAAACAATGGATCCATCAAAATATACAGGCCGTTCCGAACAGCAGGTAGAAGAGTTTGTTGCAGAGGTAATTGGGCCGGTTTTAGATGAAAATAAAGAGTTACTAGGTTTAAAAGCAGAAATTAATGTTTAATTAAGAGCAGGAAATTTAGACAGAGGAAGAGCCGGCATGGAAGAATGTCGGCTCTCATATATTTTATGAGGAGTTTATGAAAAATAAAGAGAATTATGTTTTGTAATTTAGAGTATTATAAGAATTTTTATTATGTCGGAAAATGTCAGAGTTTTAGTGGTGCCGCAGAATTGCTCTGTATATCTCAGCCTGCCATGAGCCAGTCTATACGCCAGTTAGAGGCAAAGCTAAAATGTGATTTATTTATTCGGACTTCTAAAGGTGTGAAATTGACGAAAGAGGGGGAACGGCTTTATGCCCATGTAAAAAAGGGGATTGAAGAATTTGAAGCTGGTGAGCAGGAGATGAAACAGATCATGCAGCTTCAGGCAGGAGAGATACGAATTGGAGCTTCTGACATGACCTTACAGTTTTTCTTATTGCCTTATTTGGAGAAATTTCATGAAAGGTATCCGGAGATCAAAGTAAAGGTCTCGAATGGACCTACGCCAGAGACTTTGGATAATTTAAATCAGGGAATGATTGATTTTGGAATTGTCAGTTCACCATTTGAAGTAAAAGATGATATAGAAATTTTAGATGTGAAACAGATTGAGGACTGTTTTGTAGTTGGAAGGCAGCTAAAGGCTCTGTCAGAGAAAGAGCTGGAATTAAATGAGCTTATGAAGCATCCTGTTATCTGCTTAGAGGAAAATAGCAGCACTAGAAAGTATTTAGACTGTTTTCTGAAAGAAAGCCAGGTAACCATTGTACCTGAGTTCGAATTAGCAACAAGTGATATGATTGTACAGTTTGCTCTTAGGAATCTGGGAATTGGCTGTGTGATGAAGGAGTTTGCAAGGAAGGAATTAGAGGAAGGAAATTTGTGGGAACTTAGGTTTCGGAAACAGATTCCAAAAAGAAAGTTCAGCATCGTGTATGGAAAAAGTTCAGGAATTTCACATGCTGCAAGAAAGCTGCTGGAACTGATACGAGAGGAAGCGGCAGAAAATTAGGGATTGCAAGGAACTGCAATCCCTTTGTGAATTATGGAAAAACTATGTTATAGATACTCTCCATGCTTTCCATAAAACCCCATCCAATCAGGTGTCTTCTCTTTCTTATTCTTATAAGGATGATAAACAGGTTTCCCGTCTGCTTCCTTACTAGTAGCAGGAAGTTTTTTATAGCTGTCTGTAGATTGAAATGTTTTCATTTCATCTTGTATAGCGGCCAGAATATATTCCCGATCAGGGTCCTTTTTTGAAACACCACCTAATGCGCTGCTATAAATGGCAGCCGCTTCTTCTTTAGAACGGGCATGTTCCAACTGGTTCTTTAAAGCTTCTCGCTGTATTTCCACACGTTTTGCAGTCTGATAAAGTGCTGGTGAATGGCGAAGCAGAAAGGCCTTTTCTTCCGCTGTAAGTCTTTTGCCTGCTTTTAATTTGGCTGTAATCTGGTTGAGATGTCTTGTGACCGCTTCTTCATCTGTTTTCTTTGGCTGAAATACAGTGAAGGGCTTAATCCTCTTATTTTCAATTGGTTTTATAGCTTTTATTTGGATATTCATTTATTTTCCCACCTTTTGCATAGTTCTGTCTTTTTTATTATATCGGTTTTATCTTTTCTAGTGTTTACCTGATTTTAGAAAGAATGCATGTGCAGCAGGGCATATGTTACTCAGATAAAGATTATTGTGATACATTTCAAAGTATTCTGCAGGCTCTATCAGCTAGGAACAAATAACAAGTTACCTCAAAAAAAACTACATGCTAAGCAAAAATCCTTGTTGTGCTGGAAATTCCTGTTATACTAACATGTATGGTAGGCAACTATTAGTATAAAATATTTACTTATTAGGAGGGATAAGATGCGAAGTAAGTGGTTAAAAAGAAGCATAGCCAGTGTATTGGCATTTTCTATGATTTTAACACCAGTACCTGCTAAGGCTGCCAAAGAAAATGTTTCAGAGAAAAGGGAAAGCAGCTACAACTATGCACAGGCATTTCAGAAATCTCTATATTTCTATGATGCGAATATGTGTGGTATACAGGATGGCAGATTAAGTTATAGGGGAGACTGCCATATGGAAGATGCACAGGTGCCTTTGATTCCAAAAACAGAAGAAGGAATCGGTACGAACATGTCACAAAGCTTTATTGATGCCAACAAAGGTGTACTGGATCCGGATGGTGATGGAACAGTGGATCTGCAAGGGGGATTTCATGATGCAGGTGATCATGTAAAATTCGGCCTTCCACAAAGTTATTCTGCTTCTACATTGGGGTGGAGCTACTATGAGTTCAAAGATTCCTATGTAAAAACAGGCGAACAAGAGCATATAGAATCTATTTTAAGACATTTTACAGATTACTTTTTAAGAAGTACATTTCGTGATAAAAACGGGGAGGTTGTTGCATTCTGCTATCAGGTGGGAGATGGTTCGACGGACCATAACTACTGGGGAGCACCAGAGTTACAGACAACTGCTAGGCCAGTCTGGTTTGCAACAAGCGAAGAACCAGCTAGTGATCAGTGTGCAGGAGCTGCGGCAGCATTAGCAACTAGTTACCTGAACTTCAAGGAATCTGACCCAGAATATGCACAAACATGTTTAGATACAGCAATCGCATTATACGATTTTGCAGTAGCAAACAGAGGATGTGGATTCTCAGGTGGTTTCTACAATTCCAGTTATGATGATGATGAAATGTCCTGGGCAGCCGTATGGTTAAATATCTGTACAGGAAAAGAAACATATATAGATGATATCTGTCATATTGATGAACAAGGCAATTATACAGGTTACATGAAACAGATTATTAAGACAACTTCTAGTACATGGCAGAATATCTGGGTACATTCATGGGATACTGTATGGGGCGGTGTATTTGCTAAATTAGCACCTGTTACCAATGACCCGCTTCACTGGTATATTTTCAGATGGAACATTGAATACTGGTCAGGAGTAAAACATGAAAATCCTGCAGATACAACTTACTTAGAAAAAACACCAGCTGGTTTCAGCGTAATCTCCACATGGGGTTCTGCACGTTACAATGCAGCAGCCCAGATGTGTGCATTAGTTTATAACAAATACGACAAAAAGCCTGAATTTGTAGACTGGGCTAAGAGCCAGATGGATTACATTTTAGGTGATAATCCGATGCACCGCTGTTATGAAGTAGGTTACGCAGAGAATTCTGCTGTCGAACCTCACCATAGAGCTTCACATGCTTCTTTAACCAACAGCATGGAAGATCCAGTGGATGCAAAACACACCTTATGGGGTGCTTTGGTTGGTGGTCCTGATTTTGATGATTATCATGAAGATGATAGAACAAACTATGTATATAATGAGGTTGCTATTGATTATAATGCTGGATTTGTTGGAGCTTTAGCAGGTATTTATGAACAATACGGAGAAGGCCAGGAAACGTTGAAAGAACTTCCACAGGACAACGACGAGCATGCTTTCTTTGTAGAAGGCAAGATGGAGCAGGAAAATAAGGAAAGAACACAATTAACAATTCGTATTACCAATGATACTGCTTGCTATCCACGTCGTGTAGATAATTTAAAAGCCAGATATTTCTTCGACATTTCCGAAATGGTAGAAAAAGGACAGAGTATCAAAGACTTAAAATTAGCTGTTATGTATGATGAAGCCTTAATTGCGGATCAGAAAGCAACTAAGATAAATGGGCCATTTGCATGGGATGAAGAAAATAACATTTATTATGTAGAGTTAGACTGGACAGGAGATGGATTCCATGGTGACCGTGAACTTCATTTTGCATTAGTGCCAAACCTTGATTCTAACTGGAAACCAAACTGGGATCCAACAAACGACTACAGCAGGGAAGGCATTGGGGATGAGTTTGCACGTACGGATAAAATTACTTTATACGAAGGCGATAAATTAGTCTGGGGTACAGAACCTGTTCGTGGTGAAGTAAGGCCAGTGGCAGAAGCAAGTGTTGCTGGTACACAAGCTGGTGATGAGTTAGATTTCACAGCTGGAATTACGCCAGTTACTTTAAATGCCGTTGTGCAGAATAGTGAAAATGTTGCTAAAGTTGAGTTTTATGTAAATGATGAAAAAGTAGGAACTGCTGCAAAAGCTCCTTATTCTGTTACATATAAACCAGTACAGACTGGCGGGGAAGAAACAAAAGATTTGGTTGTAACTGCTAAAGCTATTACCAATAGTGGTGCAGAGGTAACAAGTAAATCTTATAAGGTCATTGCCCGTTTTGTGAAAAAACAGGCTCCTGTTATTGCAATTACAAGTCCAAAAGAAGGTACGGTTTTGGATACTGCCAAAGGAAATGCCAGTGCTACAATCGTAGTAACGCCAGTTGGAGATGAAACGATTTCTTCTATTAGTGTATATGCAGATGGAACTTTAATTGGCAAGGGCGATGCAGACGGTGCAAAAGTGGTTTACACAGTGCCAGAAGGTTATGCACAAAGTGGAAATGGTACTTCTAAAGTTGTGATTACAGCCAAAGCTACTCTGGCATCTGGTAAATCAGTAAGCTGTGAACCTGTAACAATTACTGTAAAACAGCCTGTAAATCCAGATAGTGTGCCAGCACTTGCTCTGGATGTAACAGGTAAGGGTGTAGCAAAAGAAACTACAATCCAGAGAAGATATACATTAACAAATTCTAGTAACAAAGATATTGATTTATCAAAAGTTACAATTCGTTATTATTACACAAAAGAAGCAGATGTATCTCAGGTTCTTTATGTAGACAGTGCCGGAATGCAGCTTGACAGTGCACCTTGGTATGTAGATGCGACTAAGAATGTAACAAGTACATTTGAAACTGTTAGCGGCAACGATAGCTATTGTGACATTTCCTTTGCTGGTTTAGATACAAAACTTCCTGCTGGAAAGAACATTGCAATCGATGCACGTATAGCAAATGATAACTGGAGTGCCTTTGACCAGACAAATGATTATTCTTACGCTGGTGGAGACACAATCTGTGTGTATTATGATGGTGTGTTAGTTAGTGGAGTAGAACAGTAAGGAAATAGATAAGAAAATAAATGAACTTTAGGGTTACATATTATGTACTATGTGATATAATATGAAATAGAAGAACCGGTGTATTGGCGTACATCGGTTTTTCTAAAGTGAATGTTTTTTATTTTGGGTTACAAAGTGAGTGCTGTTTTAAGAACGAGGGTCGTCGGCAGGTTGAGCTTCGTTCTTTTCTTATGTAATAAGTGCTTTATTATAAACAGATGCTATTACGTTAGACTTTAAGTGTATAATGAGTTATAAATAATTTTAGATATAATCTGATAAATGTAGAAGCTCAAGAACGTCTTGGAATGGCGGATATTATTCTTCAATTCAGAAAAAAGAAGAATATACTTACAGGAAATGTAGATGTTAAGGCTACGGCCAATGATATTAAAAATTCTGGTAAAGGACCTAATATTACTTCATTCTCAAGAATTAGGACAGCGTATGTAGAAGATCCAGATTTTCTGTTTATTATTTTATCTATTAAATATAAAGTATATAATGAGAGAAATAGAAAAACAGGATTAATGGATGGAATTATGCAGATAGTCGATCATAATGAATATGATTTAAAGTATATCTCTGATAATGATATAAATTATAATCCAGCATTGGGAACAGGACAAATACAAATTAAAGATATCCATTATGTGTCATACCAGTATAGAACTACATGGGAAATGTGCCAATTGCTTGATAGCAAATATTTAAAAAGCAGTAGAAGAACAATTGAAGATTTTTATCGAGAGGCAGTTAAGAATAAATGGATCAAAAATTAGAAGCAATTTGTGGAGATGCACTTGAAGAATTGAAAAAAATACCAACAGAAAGCATTGATTTGATAGTTACAGATCCGCCATATAATTTAAATGAAGATTATGGAAAAACAAAGGATAATCTGGAATTTGATGATTATCTTCTATTTACAAGAGAATGGTTATCAGAAGCAAAAAGAGTTTTGAAAAAAAGTGGATCAATATATGTATTTATGGGTATGAGATATATATCTTATGTTTATGGTATTTTGGAAAAGGAATTAGGATTTACTTTTAATAGTTGGATTACATGGTATTATACGCAAGGTATTGGAAAAACAAAGGGATTTAGTCCAAGACATGATGATATCCTTTTGTTCAACAAAAATTCTAAAAAGTTTACATTCAATCTTGACGACATTAGAGTACCACAAAAATACTATCGTTCAGTAAATAATATGAGAGGTGCAAATCCAGGAAATGTATGGGAATTTTCGCATATGCATTATTGTAATAGAAATAGAAAAAAGCATCCTACACAAAAGCCAGAAGCATTGTATGAACGAATGATATTAGCAAGTAGTAATAAAGGAGATACCGTTTTAGATCCGTTTTTAGGTTCTGGTACATTACTACGTGTTTGCCAAAATACAGAAAGAAATGGGATTGGCATAGATATTAATTCTGAGTATATTGAAATGTCTAAAAAAAGATTAGAGGAAAAATTTAAAGGGTTTGATTCGATGGATGAAAGAATGGCTCGAATTCCTAATGATTTGAATGATCCGCAAATTAGAATGGAATATATAGAAAATCACATAAAATGGTTTCTTCATAATCATAATGATGCGATAGAAGATTTTCTTTTCTCTGTTAAGGAGAAGTATTTTGAAAAGATGCTAGAATCAAATCAATTGTATATATTTGATCAATATGACATTAAATATTAATTGATTGCATTAGATAATTATAGATATATTACAAATCAAGAAACGGAGACCGTTATGAGAATTAAAACATTATCAATCGTAGGGATGGGTGCACTGGGAATTATGTACGGTAATCATATCCAGAACAAAATAGGAATGGAAAACGTAAGCTTTGTCATTATAGCAACTAAATACAACGGTTTAACGGCTGCCTTGGAAATGATGAAACCCATTTTGGATGAGAATACTATAATTATTTCTGTATCGAATGGCATTTCCAGTGAAGAAATGATTGCAGAGCGAATAGGTGACAAAAACCTTGTGTACTGCGTGGCACTTGGAATGGATGCTATGAGAGAGGGAACAGCACTGCAATATGCAAGCAAAGGAAAAGTACAGATTGGTATTTTAAAGTTAGAAAGGGGAGAAAGTCTATGAATACCTTAACTGCCATTACCACCCGTACCAGTTACCGCGGTAAATATAAACCAGACAAAGTGCCACGTGAGGATCTTGAAAAAATCTTAACAGCAGGCCTAGATGCTCCAAGTGGCTGCAACAGGCAGACTACAAGTTTCATTGCTGTGGATGATAAAGAAGTTCTTGATAAACTTCATGCAGTTATTGACCCGCCTGTAGGAGAAACAGCACCAGCTATGATTTGCGTCCTGACTCAGAAAATATACGCATACCGTGACAAATGCTATCATGTGCAAGATTACTCTGCTGCCATAGAGAACATGCTTTTAGCTATTGTAGAATTAGGCTATAAAAGCTGCTGGATAGAAGGACACATAACGGATACAGATAGAATTGGCCGGAAAATGGCAGATATTTTACATGTGCCAGAAGAATACGAATTAGTCTGTTTCCTGCCTGTTGGAAAAGCTGCGGAATCTGTGAAAAAAGTATTAAAGAAACCATACGGAGAACGGGCCTGGTTTAATGATTTTCAAGGAAACTCTATTGAATGTGAAAAAAATCACAATTAACTCTTTACATTTGCATAAAACAATTATATAGTAATAACGGATGGTATTTCGAGCAGAAAACTGTACCGGAAAATAAAATTACATACATCATCCACTTTTTCCAGAGAAAAAGTAAAGAGACATGCAATTTATAAGAAAAAACATGCTTTTATACAAAGAATTGGAGGAGTGAACAATGAAACAGACCGTAACAACACTTCAGAAAATGAAGGATAATCATCAGAAAATTTCTATGCTGACAGCATATGACTATACTACTGCAAAGCTTGTAGACCAGGCAGGTGTACATATGATTTTAGTTGGAGATTCCTTAGGAATGACTATGCTTGGATACGAAAATACATTGCAGGTAACTATGGAAGACATGATTCATCATGGCAGAGCCGTAGCCAGAGGGGCCAAAGAATCCATGGTAGTTGTCGATATGCCGTTTATGTCTTATCAAACATCCGTTTATGATGCCGTAGTAAATGCGGGACGCCTTGTAAAAGAAGGTGGTGCCCATGCAGTAAAATTAGAAGGTGGGGAACGGGTATGTCCACATATTAAAGCGATTACAGAGGCATCTATTCCAGTAGTAGCCCATTTAGGATTAACTCCGCAATCCGTGAATGAATTTGGCGGTTATAAGGTTCAGGGAAAGAGCTTAGATGCAGCACGCACTTTAATTGAAGATGCTAAGAGAGTGGAAGCAGCAGGTGCATTTGCCATTGTGCTAGAGTGTGTTCCTGATAAATTAGCAGGAATCATAACAGAGGAAGTATCTGTCCCAACTATCGGAATTGGTGCGGGACCAGACTGTGACGGACAGGTTTTGGTATATCAGGATATGCTTGGGATGTATGGAGACATGCAGCCAAAGTTTGCGAAGAGATTTGAAAAGGTAGGAGAAATTATGAAACAGGCGTTTAGGAATTACTGCCAGGAAGTTGCGAAAGGCGTATTTCCAGCAGAAGAACACTGTTTTCACATAGATGAAGAAATTTTAAAATGTGTCGGAGAGAATAAATAGGCTGGCACATTACATTTGGAGGAAATTATGAAAGTAGTAAAGACAATTCAGGAAGTAAAAGATGCAGTACAGGTCTGGAGGGCAGAAGGACAGGATATCGCCCTTGTGCCAACAATGGGATTTTTGCATAACGGCCATAAGAGCTTAATGGACAAAGCCAGAAAAGAAAATGATAAGGTAGTAGTCAGCATTTTTGTAAATCCTATTCAGTTTGGACCAAATGAAGATTTTGCAACCTATCCAAGAGATTTAGAACATGATAGAGCTGTTTGTGAAGCAGCAGGGGTGGATCTGGTTTTTGCACCTGAAAAAGAAGAAATGTATAAAGATGGATTCTGTTCTTTTGTAGGCATGAATGTTTTAACAGAAGAATTATGTGGCAAGAGCAGGCCTTGTCATTTCCAGGGAGTATGCACCGTAGTCAGCAAGTTATTTAACATTGTTACACCAGACAGAGCTTATTTCGGACAAAAAGACGCACAGCAGCTTGCTATTATCAAACGGATGGTTTTGGATTTAAATATGAACGTAAAGGTAATCGGATGCCCGATTATCCGTGAAGCTGACGGACTTGCAATGAGTTCAAGAAACACTTATTTATCAGCAGAAGAACGAAAAGCCGCATTAATTCTTAGCCAGACACTGGATCTTGCGGAAAAAATGGCGAAAGAAGGCGGTTATGATGCCAAATCGCTTCTGAATGCCTTAAAGAAAAATATTGAGGCAGAACCACTTGCAAGAATAGATTATGTAGAAGCCGTTAATGTATTGACAATGAAGCCAGTGGAAGAACTTTCTGAGTCTACATTGGTTGCTATGGCAGTTTATATAGGAAAAACTCGTCTTATTGATAACCGGATGATTTTAGGGGGTGAACAGTAATGCGTGTCACGATGTTAAAAGGAAAGATACATAGAGCTACTGTAACAGAGGCAGATTTAAATTATGTAGGAAGCATTACAGTGGATCGTGATTTGTTAGAAGCTTCTGGTATTTACGAATATGAAAAAGTTGCTATTGTAGATATAAATAACGGAAATCGTTTTGAAACCTATACAATTGCAGGAGAGCCGGGAAGCGGCATTATCTGCCTGAATGGTGCAGCTGCCAGATGTGTTCAGACTGGTGATAAAATCATTATTATGGCTTACGCTGAACTTGAAGATGAGGAAGTAGCAAATCATAAGCCAAAGGTTGTGTTTTTAGAGGATGGCAATAAAATTGGTGCCGTTACAGCTTATGAAAAACATGGTGCTTACGGTGCAGTTCTGGAGGGCTAAGAATGCAGGGAAAGACAGTCGTTTTAGGAATCACAGGCAGCATCGCCGCTTATAAGATGGCCAATGTGGCAAGTGCTTTAATAAAGCGTGGTGCAGATGTACATGTGATTATGACAGAAAATGCTACTAAATTCATTCATCCCATTACATTTGAAACATTAACCAGCCATAAGTGTCTAGTGGAAACATTTGACCGGAATTTTCAGTTTCATGTAGCTCATGTTTCCCTTGCAAAACAGGCAGATGTTATGTTAGTGGCACCTGCCAGTGCCAATGTCATTGGAAAAATGGCTCATGGAATCGCAGATGATATGCTGACTACTACTGTATTAGCATGTAAAGCACCTGTTCTTGTGGCACCTGCCATGAACACAAATATGTTTGAAAATGCTATTGTGCAAGAGAACATTCAATACTTGAAACAGCATGGAATGACTATAATTGCTCCAGATGCGGGCCGTCTTGCATGTGGCGATACAGGAAATGGAAAACTTGCAAAAGAGGAGACATTAATCGAATATATAGAATGGGCATTGGTTAAAGAAAAATCATTGGCAGGGAAAAAGGTACTGGTAACAGCAGGACCGACCAGGGAAGCAATTGATCCTGTACGTTTTATCAGCAACCATTCTTCTGGCAAAATGGGATATGCCATAGCCAAAGCGGCAAGAAACCGTGGTGCTGAGGTTACGCTGGTTTCTGGAAAAACCAATCTGGACGTCCCTTTAGGAGTGAACTGCATTAACGTAGTCAGTGCAAAAGAGATGTTTGATGCAGTGGTTTCTTGTGCGGACGATCAGGATATAATAATTAAGGCAGCAGCGGTTGCAGATTACAGGCCAGTCAAAGCAGAAGAACAGAAAATGAAGAAATCAGAAGGTTCCATGAAACTGAAATTAGAACGTACCGATGATATTTTACAATACCTTGGTAATCACAAGAAGACAGGACAGTTTATCTGTGGTTTTGCAATGGAAACAGAAAAACTGCTGGAACGGGCAGAAGAAAAGAGAAAGCGTAAGAATGTGGATATGATCGTGGCAAACAGCATCAGTCAGGAAGGTGCTGGTTTCCAAGGAGATACGAACATTGTGACGATTATAACAGAACAGGGGCAAAAGCCGGTTTCTATCAGGAGTAAGGATGCGATTGCAAATGTTATTCTGGATGAGATTATGAAAGAAATTTCGTAATTGGATTAGCTTCAGCAAATGTAAAAAACAGATGATATGCACAAAAAATGTCTTAACAAGACGAATTGACGTATTTGTTAAGACATTTTTTGTATATAATGAAATGGTTCTACAAAACTATTATAACATATGCTTTTTGATAGTTCAATATCCTTAGCTAAAATTAGTGAAAAAATATTAATTATTTCTGGAATAATCTTTGTATATCTTTACTTATTTCCTACAGCTGCTTCATCAGATTTACCATTTCAATTGCTGATAAAGCACAGTCATAACCTTTATTTCCAGCTTTAGTACCAGCTCTTTCAATTGCCTGTTCAATGGAATCCGTAGTCAGGATACCGAATAATACAGGAATTCCCGAGTTCATAGAAGCCTGTGCAATGCCTTTTGATACTTCGCTGCATACATAATCGTAGTGAGAGGTAGCACCGCGGATAACAGCTCCAACACAGATTACAGCGTCATATTTACCGGATTTGGCCATTTTATCGGCAATAACAGGAATTTCAAAAGCTCCAGGAACCCAGGCAATGGAAATGTCATCTTCATTTACGTTATGTCTTACAAGACCGTCAACAGCTCCGCTAACTAGTTTGGAAACGATAAATTCATTAAAACGGGATGCGATAATCCCAACTTTCATGCCTTCTGCAACTAATTTTCCTTCTAATGTTTTCATACTATTCTTCCTTTCATAATTCATTTAAAGTTTCATAATCTATGTATTGTTACATGAAATTCATGCAGTTTTCTAAGCATCTAAATCTAGCAAATGTCCCATTCGGTCTTTCTTTATCTTTAAATAAAACGCATCATATTTATTGGGCTTTATCTGTAAAGGAATACGTTGGATGACGTCAATTCCATAGTGTTCTAACTGCTGGATTTTATCTGGATTATTGGTAAGCAGTTTTACGGAATGAATGTTTAGATCACGAAGCATATGTGCTGCCTGGTAATAATCACGGGAATCTTCTTTAAATCCTAGTTCCAAATTGGCATCTACTGTATCAAGACCTTTATCTTGTAAAGCATAAGCACGTATTTTATTGATTAAGCCAATACCTCGTCCTTCCTGACGCAGATACAACAGAATACCGTTTCCATTTTCGGATATTTTTTTTAAAGATGCCTCTAGCTGCTGGCCACAGTCGCATTTGGAAGAACCTAATACATCACCTGTCAGGCATTCAGAATGCATGCGGACTAGTGGGGAGTCTTCTTTCTGGTAATCTCCCATAGTAAGTGCAATGTGATGTTCTTTGGTTACTTTATCTACATAGCCGTGAATGTCAAATTCACCATAACGGGTTGGCAGTTTTGCCACTGAGACATGTTCAAGCAAGGATTCATGAAGCTTACGGTAATTTTGCAGATCTTTAATGGCAATCATGGATAAGCTGTGTTTTTTGGCAAGTTCCAGTAATTCTTTGCCACGCAACATGGTTCCATCCTCACCCATAATTTCACAACATAGGCCACAAGGTTTTAAGCCAGCCAGTTTCATTAAATCAACGGTTGCTTCTGTATGTCCATTACGTTCCAGAACACCGTATTCCTTTGCAATTAGTGGAAACATGTGGCCAGGACGGCGAAAATCAAGAGGTACGGCATTGTCGTCAACAGCCATCTGGGCAGTAAAACTACGTTCTTTCGCAGAAATTCCCGTTGTAGTGTCTATGTGGTCAATGGAAACAGCAAATGCTGTTCCATGATTATCTGTGTTTTCTGCTGTCATAGGAGGCAGGCTAAGTTTATAAGCAAGCTCCTGTGACATTGGCATGCATATTAAGCCTTTTCCGTATGTTGCCATAAAGTTTACATTTTCTGTTGTGGCAAATTCAGCTGCACAGATAAAATCTCCCTCATTTTCACGATCTTCGTCATCGGTAACAAGAATTATTTTTCCATTTCTTAAATCTTCTATTGCTTCTTCAATTGTGTTAAGTTTCATTTTGGTGCCCTCCTAAAAGCCATGTTTTGCTAAAAATTCTGCAGTAATGCCTGACTGGTGAGTTGTGGCTTCCTCTGCAGGCTGCAAAAAACGCTCTACATATTTTCCAATAATGTCATTTTCCAAGTTGACTAAATCTCCTGTGTTTCTGCTTAACAGAGTCGTATTTTCCTTCGTATGAGGAATCAGGGAAACACAGAACGTATCATTTAACTGGTCAACTTTTATAACGGTAAGACTTGTGCCATCTATTGCGATGGAACCTTTTTCAATAATATAACGGATGAGTTTAGGCGAGGTCTGTATGGTAACAACGGTGGCTATGCCTTCTTGGTGAAATTGTGTAATAAGCCCTGTTCCGTCGATATGGCCACTTACAATATGGCCGCCAAATCGTCCATTAGCTGCCATGGCACGCTCTAAATTTACTTTGCTTCCACGTGTAAGTAAACCAAGAGAAGTTCTGTTTAGTGTTTCTTTCATAACATCTGCTTCGAAAGAAGAAGGAGTCAGGGTGCAGACGGTAAGGCATACTCCATTGACTGCAATACTGTCACCTAACTGGACATCATTCATTATCTGTTTTGCTTCTATATGTAAACGGGCGGAAGCAGTGTTCTGCCAAATGCCTTTTATAACTCCAATTTCTTCTATAATTCCTGTAAACATTTCATCACCTTTTCTGTGCAATATATTCTAATAAAATATCGGTGCCAAGCTTCTGAGTGGAAGTATGGGTGAATGGATATGCCTGATTTAGTGTATCCACACCGCAGCCTTCCACAGGTGTTCTGCTGGTGGCACCACCAATTATTTTAGGAGCCACATATACCTTTAAAGCGTTGACCAGTCCTGTCTTTAATAAGCTTTCGTTTAAAATTCCTCCTCCCTCTGCTAAAATGCTGTCTATGCCAAGAGAACCAAGTTCTTTTAATAGACAGGATAAATCTATATGCTTTTGTTCCAGCGGAATCTGGATTAAAATAGCACCTGCCTGTTCTAATGCTTGTCTCTTTTCAGAAGGGCAAGTATGATAGGCAATATAAGTTGGAATATCTTTAGCTGTTTTTATAATATTGGAATCAAGAGCAATCTGGCAATTCGTATCGCAGACAATGCGAACAGGATGATTGCCATTGGGGATGCGGCAAGTAAGCAGAGGATCATCTGCTTTTACAGTGCCGATTCCAACCATGATTCCAGTATACTGGTTTCGTAATGTATGGACATGGTTTCTGGCTTCCTCAGAAGTAATCCATTGGGAAGCACCCGTACGAGTTGCAATTTTACCGTCTGCAGACATAGCATATTTCATGACTACATAAGGAAGCCCGCTGGTAATATAGTGAAAGAAAACATGATTCAGTTCCAAGGCTTCAGCTTCTAATACACCAGTTGTAACGGAAATTCCGTGTTCTTTTAAAATCTGTATTCCTTTTCCGCTAACGAGAGGATTAGGATCTAGTGTCGCAATCACTACACGTTTTATCTTATGTTCTATAATGGCGTCGGTACATGGAGGAGTTTTTCCATAATGACAGCATGGTTCTAAAGTTACATATAGGGTAGCGCCTTCGGCTGGTTCCGATAGGGAAGCAAAGGCATCACGTTCTGCGTGGGGAGCTCCATACTGTTTGTGATATCCTAAACCGATTATTTTATCCTGTTTTGTAATAACTGCACCTACCATGGGGTTTGGGGCTGTTTTTCCCATTCCTTTTCTGGCGAGTTCTAATGCAAGCTGCATGTAATCAGTATCCGTCATAAGTATCCTCCTTTATGAAAATAATTAAAATGAATAACATATTTAGGGGGTGCTGGATTGTAAGAAATTCCAGATTGTATCTGCACAGAAATAAGATACGGATTAAAAAAACACCCTAAATGATTCAGGGTGTTTTTGAGAGAAGACAGAAGTAACTGAATATACATGTGCAATGGTTAAAAAAACCCTGAACCATATAATATATTCAGAGCCCCAAATTTATGTAAATTTATGTATTCCATAGCAGCATATAAGAATCTTCTTTCATCCAGACTTTACTGTCGGCTTCGGAGTTTCACCGAATCATACCAGTTACGGTTCGTGGGCTATACCACCGGTAGGGAATTGCACCCCGCCCTGAAGATACTATTCAATTAAAGGTATTATAGCATTTACGCAAAGAATGTCAATAAATAATTTTAAAATATGTACATTTTTATGATTTTAAAGTATAATACAATAATTAGGGAAAAGGCTAGTTTTTACTATATAAGAGTTTGCTGAGAAAAAAAGTTACATTATGACGAAAGAGGGATAGAGAGTGGAGTACTTTGAATTGCTGAATGCAGATGGAACGAAAATGGGAAAAGTGAAAGAGAGAAATCTTGTGCATCAGGATGGTGACTGGCATGGCGGTTCCCATATTTGGGTCGTAAGGAAAAAAGATGAGCCTAAGGAAGCAGAAAGCAAGTATGAGGTTTTGCTGCAGAAAAGGAAAAAAGACAAAGATTCATTTCCAGGATGTTATGATGTATCTTGTGCAGGACATATGGATAAGGGGGAAACATTTTTATCTACTGCACTAAGGGAGCTTTTGGAAGAACTGAATCTTTCTGTAACACAGGATCAGATTACATTTCTGTTTTCACAGAGAGTAGAAGGAGAATATGTATTTCATGGCAGGCCATTTGTAAATCGTGAAGTGAATTACGTGTATCTATTGAATCTGGAAGTAGCATTAGATAATGTAAAGTATCAGGAAGAAGAGATAGAGGAACTTGTCTGGATGGATTTAGACAGGCTCTGCTTTCATATAGAAAACAGGAACCCGAAGTTCTGTATCTGGCAGGAAGAAATGAAAGGGCTTTATGATTATTTGACGAAAATGGATGTAAAGTTAGAATAGTAAGAAAGGCTTAATAAAATGATAAATGGAATAAGAATCTGGCTTGTAGGCAGCAGCAGTGTAACAGGCAAATTAGAAGTGCTGGCTGGAGTAGTTGTATTTGCGGCTATTGTGTATGCTATTTTCCCAAGACTGGCAGAAAAAAAACTTAGGGAGTATCATAAACAATGCGAAATAGAGGATGAACCTGAAGGTGAGAACTGTAACAGGGAGAAACAGGATACGGCTAAGGAGATGGGCAAAGAACAGAATGAAACATAATTATAGACTTAGAATCTGCTATGATGGTACACGCTATAATGGCTGGCAAAAACAAGGAAATACAGATTGTACAATACAAGGACTGTTAGAGGATGAGTTAGAGAAGTACTTGCAGGAAAAAGTGGATTTAAAAGGGTCTGGGCGTACGGATGCTGGAGTGCATGCATTATGTCAGGTGGCAAATTTTTATATCAGAAAAGATGTAGAATGCAGCTTGCTAAAGCAGCATTTGAATAGAATTCTGCCAGAAGATATTCGTATTTTAGAGGTGGATGAGGTTTCCATAGATTTTCACAGTCGTAAAAGTGCAGTAGAAAAAACTTATGAATACTGTATTTGGAACAGTAATAATAAAAACGTATTTTACAGACGTTATGCGTATTCAGTAGAATCACCATTGAATATAAGGAAAATGGAACAAGCTGCAAAACTGTTATGTGGCACACATGATTTTCTAGGTTTCAGTTCTATGAAGAAGAGTAAGAAAAGCACAGTTCGAACTGTAACAAAAATTTCATTTGAGCAAAGAAAAGAATTGCTGGCAATCAGCTTTACAGGCAGTGGATTTTTATATCATATGGTTAGAATTATGGCTGGAACACTTATAGAAGTAGGTTTAGAAAAGAAGGAACCAGAAGCTGTGCTGGAGGTATTAGAAAAACGGGAGCGCGTTTTGGCAGGCATGACGGTTCCAGCTCGAGGTCTTAGACTTGTGTCTGTAAATTACATGTAAACTGGAGGGGATAAATGAGACAGGAGAAATGTACAATGTTTATGCGTTTGCATCCAATGACAAATGTAGTGTACTTCATTGGAATGATGATGGTTACTATGTTTTATATGCATCCTGTTCTGCTTGGTATTTCAGTCTTAGTATGTTTTGTATATGTAGCGTATCTGAGTGAAATGCAAGATGTGAAAAAGAATCTGCTTATGTTGCCATTTGTAGTCCTGCTCGGCATAATTAATCCAATTTTTAACCGTAATGGCAGCACGGTTCTGTTTTATTTTCAAAAAAAGCCTGTGACATTTGAGGCTGTGGTGTATGGATTTCTTGCGGCAGTTATGATATATAATATGATTCTTGTTTTTCAAGTGTTTCATAAAGTGATGAATAGTGATAAAATAATGGCTGTTTTTTCGAAGATTTTTCCATCAGGTGCATTGCTGTTTACTATGACACTTCGTTTTGTACCGCTTTATAAGAATCAGCTTATTAAAATGCGAATTGCGCAAAAAGGGATTGGACAGGATGTTACCCAAGGAAGCAAAAAGCAGAGAATCCATTATGGAATTTCCCTAATCTCGGGTCTTATGACCTGGGCTCTTGAAAATGCCTTGGTTACGTCTGATTCTATGAAGGGGAGAGGATATGGGCTCAAAGGAAGAACTAGTTATATTAAAGAAGACTTTACGAAGCTTGATTGTTTTGTGTTAATGGCAGAAGTTTTAGGACTGGTTTTAACCGTAATAGGAATGTTACAACAGGTCTTTAGGGTTTCTTATTATCCAGCAATTCATTGGAAACTGAAAGGTACTAAGGAAATGTTTTTTTATTGTGTATTTGGGATATATGCAATGATTCCGTTAATTGTAGATGCAAAGGAGGAAATAACGTGGTTTTACTTGAAGCAGAAGATTTGACGTTTTCCTATGAAGGAGATGGGGATGGAGACGGAAATGTTTGTTTAAACCAGATGTCATTTCAGATAGAAAAAGGAGAGTTTGTACTGCTTTTTGGTCCTACAGGATGTGGAAAGTCGACATTATTAAAACAATGGAAGCCTTCTTTATGTCCGACAGGCAAAAGAACTGGAAACGTTTATTTTCAGGGAAGAAATCTGGAACTTGTTAGTCAACGTGAGGAAGCTAGTCTGATTGGATATGTTTCGCAGAATCCAGATAACCAGATAGTGACAGATAAAGTGTGGCATGAACTGGCATTTACTTTGGAAAATTTAGGAGTCCCATCTGCAGAAATCCGAAGCAGGGTGGCTGAAACGGCAGTATTTTTTGGCATGACAGAATGGTTTCATAAATCCATTGAAGAGTTATCAGGAGGGCAGAAGCAGATGTTAAATCTTGCTTCTGTAATGATTACAAAGCCAGAACTTTTATTGCTGGATGAACCTACTTCTCAGCTAGACCCAATTGCTATGGAAAGTTTCATGAATCTTTTAGAGCGTATTCACAGAGAACTGGGAACTACCATATTTATGGTGGAACATAGGTTAGAAGAAGCATATGAAAAAGCAGACCGGTGTATGGCATTGGAAAAGGGAAAGGTTATTTCCTTTGCAAAACCATGTGATGTTGCAAAACACTTATTTCTTGAAAAAAGGGAAGGATTTGAGCTTTTGCCTTTGCAGACTAGACTGCCCATTTACCTGAAACAGGAGTTTTCTGTCAGAACTGTGGGAGAAGCGAAAAAATTTGTGGAAGATAACGTGAAAAAGGTGAGCAAATCTGATAAAGGGGAAGGAGTCAATGAAAATCAGTACTTAGATGATGTATTGTCGTTTTGTAACGTATGGTTTCGCTATGAGAAAAAAGGAAAAGATATTTTTCGGGATTTTTCTATTACAATAAAGGAAGGGGATTTTATTGGCATTATTGGTGCCAATGGCCAAGGAAAATCTACTTTCCTGCAATTGGCAGCAGGAATAAAGAGACCATATCGGGGAAAAGTAAAAAAAGCATCTGCTAAAAATATTGCAGTATTACCACAGAATCCTCAGACTTTATTTCTCAAGAATACAGTGAAAGAGGAATTGCTTGTTATGGGAGAGGATATTGACTGGATTGTGAAAAAACTGCATCTTACAGAGTTTTTGGATAGGCATCCATATGATTTATCTGGTGGACAGCAGCAATTGACTGCTCTTGGAAAGGTTTTATTGACAAAGCCAGATATCCTGTTGCTAGATGAGCCAACAAAAGGTTTGGATAGAATAAAAAAGAAGAAACTTGGACAGCTGCTCACTCATTTACAGACAGAGGGAATGACGATTATTCTAGTTTCTCATGATGTGGATTTCTGTGCAGCTTATGCAAGGAAAATAGGGATGATTTTTGATGGAGTATTAACTGGATTTACAGATTGTCATTCCTTTTTTTTACCACAGTATTTTTTTACAACGACTTGCCGTAAAATCTGTCGGGAAGTCTATGATGGAATGATTAGCGAAGAGGAGGTACTGGAATATGAAGGGTATTCCGTTTGTTAAAAGTGCAATTGTTCTTTGTATGATACCGTTTTTAATTTGGGTAAATGTACATTTTATGCATAATCAAAATTATTATTTAACAAGTACTATAATTTTAGTTGCGTTATTAGTGCCATTTGGGTTAGAATATAATAAGAAACCAAATACCAGCAAATTGGTTCTGATTGCATCTCTTGCAGCAATTGCTACAATAGGCAGGATTGCTTTTTATATGATTCCCCAGTTTAAACCGGTTTTGGCGATTGTAATTTTGTCATCAGTAATGCTTGGTCCATATGAAGGATTTATGGTTGGTGCATTAACGGGTTTTGTTTCCAATTTTTACTTTGGACAAGGACCTTGGACCATATGGCAGATGTTTGCTTTTGGTATCACAGGTTTTGCTGCTGGATATTTATTCAGGAGATTTAAACTTTCTAGAATGACGTTATGCGTATACGGAATTCTTTCTGCATGTTTCATCTATGGCATTATCATGAACTTTGAAACGATCATTATGGTTCCTGGCACAATTACCAGAAGCAGAGTGTTTGCTACGTATGGTGCAGGGATTCCTTTTGATATTATTCATGGAATTTCCACATACTTGTTTTTATTCATTATCTATAATCCCTTTGTAGAAAAGCTGACAAGAATTAAAATGAAATATAATATTTAGTAGAAAAATGTAAATTGACAGAAGAATCTTAAATTAGTATAATCTTTTTAGGTGTTTTATTAAGAATGGAGAATTTGGATGAGTAGATTGAAACAGATGAATGATGTTTTTTCTTGCTTTACGAAGAATATGAAACTGAAACAGAAGTTTGTTATGCTCTATCTTATCGCAATTGTTATACCAGTGATTGTTGTTGATTCCATTGTCCTAATTAACATCAAAGCCTATCAGGTAAGAGAGGCAAAAATTCAAATGGAAAATTCTGTTGAGAGGACGTTAAATGAGTTTAGCGGGGTGATAGAACAAGTTTCCTATCTTTCTAGAAATATCGTGAATGACCCGCTCTTGACGGAATTTTTGAACATGGATTACACATCAGAAGAAGAGTATCGAATGTTTTATGAAGATATTAAGGACAAATCTATATTAGACTATTATAAATTCATCAAAGAAATTTCCAACATTACAATTTATGTAGAGAATGACACCATTGAAGAGAACAGCCATATAAAGCAGTTGGATGATGTAGAAAGAAAAAACTGGTGGTATCAGAATTATAAGAGACAGAAGTCGAATGTCTATTTTTTTGAAGATATTTCAAGAAATGCAGGGAGTGCCATTAACCCGCATGCAGGTACTATTTCTCTTGCAAGAAAAATTAGCCTTGCCAATGGAAGAGAAGCTGTCTTGTTACTGGATTTGAATTATAACCAGATAAACCATAGTATTTTGAGAGAACAGACAAAATCTAGTTTGTACATATGTAACAGAAGCAGAATTGTTTTTGCTAGTAATTCAAAGATTTTTAAGGATAATGAAAATAGGTATCCTGTTGTGGAGCAGATTCACCGGGAAAAAATAGTGTTGTCAAAGAGGGTACCTTTGGCAGGAGAAGAGTGGAAGATATACGCTGTAAGCAGTCAAGAGACATTTTTAAATACTTTGTTCTCTTCCAAGGAACTTGTATTTATTATGTTGTGTATCAATCTGCTTTTGCCAGTACTAGCGATTAATTCCGTTGTGAAGTCAATTATCCGGAGGTTAAATGTGCTGGATGAACACTTTGAGGGATTAAATAGTGAACAGTTAGAAAAGATAGAAGAAGATTCTTTTACAGATGAAATCAGTCAGCTTATCTGCCATTATAATGGATGTGTTGATAAAATACAGGCACTGATTGATACAATTGTAGAAAAAAACGATGAAAAACATGCACTGGAGGCAACAAAAAAACAGGCAGAACTGAATGCACTAAATACTCAGGTAAATCCGCATTTTATGTATAATACGTTAGAATGTATCTGCATGCGGAGTTTGTTAAAAGGAGAAAAAGAAACAGCAGACATAGTGCGCTGTCTTTCTGTATTGCTTCGCCAGATGTCGAAATGGGATAAGGATGTTGTATCTATCA
The DNA here is from genome assembly GCF_900111595.1 of [Clostridium] polysaccharolyticum. Lineage (GTDB taxonomy): Bacteria > Bacillota > Clostridia > Lachnospirales > Lachnospiraceae > Clostridium_AI > Clostridium_AI polysaccharolyticum. Next base: position 53,508 of record NZ_FOHN01000004.1, read on the forward strand.
AAGATGAGCTTGCTTTTGTTGAAAAATACCTTATCATACAGAAGTATCGTTTTGCGGAAAAAATTGCTTATGAAGTGAAGGTAGAGGATTCAGCAAAGGATTTTATGATTCCAAAGCTCACGCTTGTTTCATTTGTTGAAAATGCTTGTGTTCATGGAATTGAGGAAAGTTTAGAAAGTGGTGATGTTAGTGTTACGGCTCATGGAAAAGAAAACAAAGTCATCATTATTGTTAAGGATACAGGATGTGGAATGGATGAGGACACATTAGATAAGTTAAGAAAAAAGATAGAAGTAGTAGATGTAAACATGCTATATCGCTCAAAAAGTACAGGAGTATTAAATGCAGTCATGCGGCTAAGAATGCATTTTGGGGACAGATTGAATTTTACCATAACGAGTGTTGTTGATGAAGGAACACGAATCGAAATATGTATCGAACGTGAATCTCAAGAAAACAGGGGGATGTAATCATGTATCAGGTTTTAATTGTAGATGATGAACCGTTTGTTCGTCAAGGACTGAAGGTTGTCGTAGATTGGGAGACCTACGGGTTTCATATTGCAGGGGAAGCAAAAAATGGAATCGAAGCGATAGAATTGCTTAAAAAGAATAAATTTGATTTAATATTCATGGATATTCGGATGCCTGGGATGAATGGCCTAGAGGTATCGGCTAAGATACGAAGCAGCATTTCAAAAAGAGTAAGGATTGTTTTGTTAAGTGGATTTAGTGAATTTACTTATGCTCAGGAAGCATTAAAGTACAATATAAGCCATTATCTGCTTAAGCCTTTAGATCCGGATCAGCTTGTAAAGGTCTTAACGGAAATCGGCCATGAATTGGAAAAACAATTAAAGGCGGAACAGGCAAGAAAGGATACTGCATCTATTGTAGGTGCACATTACTTAATGGAAACTTTGACAGGACGTAAAAATGAGAAAGTTGCAAGGGGACTGGAAAAGCTGTTTAGCGGGCAATCGAATTTTTCCTACCTTTATATAGAATTAGATAATCAGGATGAATCTTTTAAGGAACTTTCGGCAGAGGAACAGACGGAAAACTTTTGGGAACTGTATGAGTATCTTACAGGTGCGCTGGGAAAATTTAAAGGAAACATTTTGTGTAATGTAGATAAGAAACAGGTGTTTGAACTGGGAATTATTTTGTCAGACCAGCTGGTGGAATCGTATTTGTGCAAGGATAAGGAAGCTTTTGTAGAGAAGATAAAAGTACGGACAAATTTGGCATTTTCTTACAATTTAAAATGGTATAAAGGGTGTGATGTGGCCACGATATCAGAAATCCTGCATTCATACTTAGAAGCTCTTGATGTAAAGGCAAGTGAAGGCGGGGAAGGAGATGTAGAACTTCTATCGAGAATAGAAGATGAGATACAGAAGAATTACAAGGAAAATTTAAGTTTAAAAGAATTAAGTGATAAATATTTTATTAACAGTGCGTATTTAGGACAATTATTTAAAAAGAAATATGGGATATATTTCAAGGATTATTTAAATTGTGTTCGAATCGAAAAGGCAAAAGAATTATTGCTTGGATCAAATGAAAAGGTTTATAAGATTTCGGAATTGGTAGGATACAATAACGTAGATTATTTTATCAATAAATTTACAAAGGTTGTTGGTACAACGCCAAGCAAATATCGAAATTTAGCGAAATATTAGTCAAAAGGGAAGCTTAGTTACTTGCTTTTTCAATCATGCAAAGGGAAGGCTTTTACAGGGTTGAAAAGCGTTTAGCTAAGCTTTTGAAGTTTTGATTTCTGATCTTGATATTTGTGGCTTTATATGGTATTATTTCTATACACTTCCATGTTATTTCTAGTTTAAAACAAATATTATGGTCTGTAAAAGTTCTGGTAAAATTCTAATGTTCTATTAGCAAAGTCTGTGTTTACACCAAAAATAATTATTATGAGGAGAGGAAAATGAAAAAGAAGGTATTACTTTTAATGCTTGTCTGCTGCGTTTTTATGGGACAGGTGAAAATGAATATTGTGAGAGGAGAAAGTACAATTACAGAACGGAAATTCATCGTACTTCTTATGACGAATATGAAGTTTTGTAAGGAGGAAGATTCTGTTTCATCTATTGTTAATGAGGCGGTTAAGAAAAAGATAATAAAGAAAACGGAAAAGGGGTGTCTATCCAATAGTCTTACCAAGGAACGTGCAGCTGTTTATTTAAACAGGATGGATGTGAAAATGAATGGGCCTGTATACGATAAGGAAATGTATAAGAATGTGCTTGAATTGCACCGTATTTCGGATTTGAATTCAATGAAAAAGTCATCGAGAGCATCGGTTATTAAAATGTTTTGTAAAGGAATTATGGTAGGGTATCACAATGGGTATTATATACAAAGCAGAAAGTTTAGGGGGACAGAAAAAGTCTCATTAACTGAAGCTAAGACATATATAAAACGATTACAAAAGCAAAATAAACGGAAGAAGATGAGCCCAGACGGGCAACTGATCCGTGAAACAAAACTGCCTTCCAATGCAAAAAGTTACCCTTATATTTTAACGGCTTACCCGAATTCTTTTTATGAGAAATCTTTTGAGTATCAGAAGACGAAGTACCACAAAAAACCAGTGCCTTTGCAAGATTTTGCTAGTCCAGCCCAAGTTGGCTCTATGACATTTTATAACGGAATTACTATGGAAACTGTAAAAAAACAATACTTGCTGGACTGGTGCAAAAAAGTAGAAACGAATATGAAACTGCGTTTTAATGTGGATTACCGTACTATAAATACTACATGGATTCATCAGTTGCGTAAGACATATTATGTATTTGATGATGCACAGACGAATAAGAGCCGGACAGATGATATTAAAGCTTATGTGCAGAAGGCAAAGAAAAATAAGGTAGTAGTGAAAACGTCTAGGGTAACAGTGGAACCGTCTACATTGTATAATAGCGGGCTGGATTATGTTAGGGTTTATGTGCGGTATAAAGTGGTTAGTGGGGAAGGAAAAGGAAGAGATTTAATCTATTGTGATAAATCAGATGTGAAATTTATGAGGGAAGAGAAATGGATGGAACAGTGTTTTGATATTGCACTAGGATCATTTAATGGGAATAGTTATGGAGAAGATTTTTCGGTTATAAATAATAGTCTGTTACATGCGTAAAGAAAGGGGAATAAGGATAAAAATAAAGAAATATGTTTGGGTTTTATGTATTTTAGTTTTATTTCTAAGTAAGAATTGTGTCAAGGCAGAAAATGTCGCTGTAATAAAGAATGGTATGATTTATTTTGAAACAGCAGATACAAAAGCAACTTCAGGAGTCAGATGGAAGACAATTGGATTTACAATAACAAGAGAACGATGTTTAACAGGAAAATACTCTAATGGTGGTTATCCTTTAAAATTACGGCATGCAGTAGTGTTGCTAAATGATGAATGGAAGAAAGAGCGAGTAAGCGACATTGGAGTCGAAGTTACCTTCACAATTCCTCAATCTGTTGTAAGTCGTGCATTAATTAGGGCAGGAATGGATGACTTACAGCATGATGATATTCTATACCTGCACGGGATCTTTCAAGTTACTCACAACGGAAAAGATTATGGAGGAAAAAAATACAGTTTGCCAGATATTATGTCGGCAGAATCATGGGCGAATCCAGATGATTTTCGAGATCGCTTTGATGTGAAGGTAATATATAAGGCAGCAGATGAACCTATAAGTATTCAATATAAAACTTCAGCAGGTGACATTATCGAAACTAGTACATATCCATTAACAAAGTGGGAGAAACCAGGAACGAGTATTTCGGTTTCTTTGGCGGAACAAAAAATATACCAAGGAAAAAAGTACGTTCTGTATAAAAGCTATATTCGCAGCTATTTAACACAAAAAGCAATCTCAGGGTATGGTGCAAGCACCTTAAAGGGAGATAGTTTGTACAAAGTTCAGAATCGTAAGATTAACCAGCAGATCGGTGGAGTGCAATTTGTTGCGATTATGAAACTGCTGAAAGAACCTAAAGTAGAATCTGAACAAAGCGTAGAATCTGAATGGGATGAGCCTCTGCCAAAAGGCATAATAGCCGCCGATAACAGAGGTTCACCAGTCTATGATGTGGAAGCAGGAATACCTGCAGCGGAATCTTTATATCTAAATGTCTTTTCAAAAAATTATCTGTTGGGTTACAAATATGAAAATCAAGTAGGAACAAAAGAATATGAAATTACCTTTACCAAAACATATCATTTGCAATGGACAGAGTTGACCTATAATGCAGATATGGATGTTGTATACAAACCAATGAATCAGACAAAGACCATTACAAAAACAGTTAAGGTGAAACGAAGGTATTCCTATTGGAATCTTACAGGACTTGAGTTTTATATTATTAGAGATGCAATTATAAAAAATGATGCTTTGCCAGATGGAAGTGTAGTATTAACACCAAAAGAATATATAGTACCAGAACTTAATATTCAAAAGTACCAGTCAGCACTAGAACATGTAAAAGATCCATCTTATACAGAACATGTAACACTGCCTAGCGAAACAATAGATGGTGGAAATACGTGCCCGGAACTTCCTGTGGAGAATTTTGAAACTCTTGGAGAGGATAAAATAGGAAAGATTAAAGTTCGAAATGATGGAGTTGAACTTGGAGGTGTCCGAATTTCAAGTGATAGCTGGGAGGAAGAAAAGACGGAGAAACCAAGAAAATATGATGGCAGTTCTGAAATTGGTGAAAACACGCTGTATAAATCAGGAGTGATAATTCCAAAAGAGACCGCCAATGATATTTACGAAACGTCAGGAATCATTACCTATCAGATATGGAAGAAGATTGGGGAGGTAACTCAGGAAACCATTTTTCTCGGAATAGAAGAGTTTACAGATGTGAGAGTGCATACTCCGACAGTCTGTGATGCTAGCATTTCGGATGACAGGGCTCATAATCAGATGCTTGAGCCAGACAGAACAAGAACTTCTCTGGTGTTAGATAGGAAGTTTGAAGTATTTATGCCAACAGAAGGTGAGCATTTACCCATTAGAGGATATGGGTTAAGAGATTATGGAAAGTTTATAGAAGAACGACAGGTCCGGTTTCCGTTTGATGTATACCGGGGACAAAGCTGTTATCGTGCTGATTCATGGATTACGATAACAGGTTATAGCGAAGAATTCTATTTGCCAATTTGGGTAAGAGAAGGAAAATATACAATTGAGTGCCGTGCACGGTCGATTTCAACTTGTGCTAATCATGGAGAGGATAAGGAAGAAGAACTTGCTAATCTTCAACTTGATAATTATGTTGCTACTTGTCAGATTGCTGTGGAAGTTTCAGGAAGGCTATATGGTTTTCAGCTTACAGATATTTCGGATTATCCCTTATGGCATTCTGTTTTTCGAAAAAAAGATTCTTTGGTACATTCAGGATTTCGTTATTTTACTGGGGACAAGAATCAGAATGGATTACGAAGAAGTGACAGGAGGGTGTTTACGGTTCCGCTTGTGAAAGGCAGCCATCCTACAGACAGCCAAGCAGGAATTACATCAACAGGCTATACATTTCGATTTACCTTAGAGACAATAGGAAAACAAGAATATGTACAAATAAAGCCAAGTTTCTATTTTGTGCCAGAAGGGGACAGGAGGCAGCGGCAGGAAGCAGATGTGTATTATATGGAGACAATTGAAGAAAAAAAGCACGCATTTGTAAAAGTGGGGAGTGAACTGGATTTACAAAATATCAAGAACAGATATCTGGGAAATCCATATCTGTCAGTACCTAAAGAGGAAATTGAGGAAAAAGAAAGATTGACAGGAAAGACAGAAAATGAACTGTTATATCAGCTTAGTCCAATGTTTACGTTTCATCATTTGCTGCTTTCTGCTGCTTTTCGAACCTATACGGGAAAGAATTATACGCCAAATGGAAAAATACCAGACTGGGTAGAGGAAAAAGAAGTAGCAAAATCGAAACAAAAATGGTATGGGGAGTATTATCTGCCAAGCCAGACTTATGTTGTGCCAAAGGACTTAGATTTAGATAAGATGGAACAGAATTATGGAAGTTTTAACATGAGAGAAGACTTCTGGCTAAAAAGAGGATATCTAATGGTACAGTTTGACATTGTCACCATAAAAAATGAGAAAAGATTCTTAAGTTATGTGAATCAAGAGAATGCAAGATCTGGATACTGCAATATGTGGCATAATGAGGGATTTTTCTATGAAAAGAAGGATTCGGATGGGGTGAGATGGACCTTTCAAGATGGAGACTGCTTTTTATATGATTTAAGAAAAGGAGCAGGAAAAGAGTATTTCGCAGGAGGAACTCATTAAAGAGACAGATTTTTATTTCATTCAATTTTTACTCATGCTATACTTAGGAAATGAAAGAGGTGCATTATGAAAATATTACATTCCAGTGACTGGCATCTGGGAAAAAACCTAGAAGGACAAAGCAGGCTGCCAGAACAAGAACAGTTTTTAAATGATTTTACACGTATAGCAGAAGAGAATGAAATAGATGTAGTTTTTATTACAGGAGATATTTACGATAGTGGGAATCCACCAGCGAAAGCAGAGCAGCTGTTTTATGATACGCTAAAGAATATTTCAAAAGATGGGGAAAGGCTGATTGTTGTAATTGCAGGAAATCATGATAGCCCAGAACGTTTGACAGCTGCCAGACCTTTGGCAATGGAGCATGGAATTATTATGGCGGGAACGCCCAAAACGGTTGTTCCGGAAGGAACATATGGACAGCATAGAGTAATTGCTTCAGGAGAAGGCTATGTAGAAGTGGAAGTACATGGGGAAAGGGCTGTAATTCTGCTGGTCCCTTTCCCAAGTGAAAAACGATTAAATGAATTTTTGTACGATACTATGGCAGAAGAAGAGGAAAAGCAGCAGTCATACAAGGAACGTATCAAAGAATTATTTGGACAATTAGAAGTGAAATTCCGTGAGGATACCATTAATCTGGTAATGGCTCATATTTTTGCAAGCGGGGTAGAAGAAACTGGATCAGAGCGAAGTTTGGCTTTAGGTGGAAGTTATTTAGTGGATGGAAGCTGTTTTCCAAAAACAGCACAGTATATTGCATTAGGACATATACACCGTATGCAGACGGTGCCTGGAACAGGAAAAAGAGCAAGGTATTCAGGTTCTCCCATTCATTTTAACAGAAAAGAAGTTCCGTATGAGAAAAAGGTACTTAAAGTAGATGTTTCTGTAGGAAAATCTGTTGAAATTACAGAAATACCATTGCAGGTGTATAAGCCTATTGAAGTATGGAAATGCAGCAGTTTTCTGGCTGCACGAGAAAAATGCCAGAAAAATACGGATCGGGACTGCTGGGTTTATTTAGAGATTCGGACGGATTCTTATATCACGGAAGAACAAATCAAAGAATTAAAATCATGGAAGAAAGATATTCTGGAGATTACACCTGTTTTACCTGGCCAAGATGGACAAGAGTATGATGGACAGGAAGAAAGAGAAAAATCATTTCAGGAATTATTTCTGGATTTCTATAAACGGGAACGGGGGGCAGAACCAGAAGAAGAGTTAGTTAAAATGTTATTTTCCATTATAGAACAGGAGGAAGAAGATGAGGCCGTTACTGCTGAAAATCAAAGGACTGAATAGTTTTATTGAAGAACAGGCAATAGATTTTTCCAGATTGATGGAGTCTGGACTTTTCGGAATTTTTGGTCCTACTGGAAGTGGAAAAACTACAATTTTAGATGGTATTACACTGGCATTGTATGGAGAAATTGCAAGGAAGAGCAAGAATTTTGTGAACATGAACTGTAAAAGTGCCAGTGTTGTATTGGAATTTCAGATCAGTGGGCATACTCCAAAACGCTACCGTGTGGAACGTGAATTTAGACAGGATGGGAATAGAGAAGGTTATAAAACTGGAAAATGCAGGTTAAGTGATATTACAGGGAGTGAACCAGTTATTTTAGCAGATAAAGTGACGGAAATCAATCAGTTATGTATTGACATAATTGGATTAAAAGCAGATGACTTTCAAAGGACAGTCGTACTTCCGCAAGGACGGTTTAGTGAATTCTTAAAGCTTGAAGGAAGAAAAAGAAGTGAAATGCTAGAACGGTTATTTCGTTTACAGCCTTACGGGGATGGACTAAATCGTAAACTGAAAGAAAAGAGTGATGAGATTAGCCACAGCCGTTCTAATATAGAAGGACAGTTAAAAGCATATGAAGAACTGACAGAAGAAAGCATAAAGAATAAGAAGGATGAAATGGAACAGCTTACGGCAGTATTTTCAGAAAAAAGACAGCAATTTGAAGAAACTCTGAAAACATATGATATGGGGAAAAAACTTTGGGAGCTGCAGCTTGAAAAAGAAAAACATCTTTCAAGAAAGGCTAAGTTAGAAGAAGAAAGAGAAACAATAGAGATGCTTCGAAAACAGTTAGAAATTTCCAAAAGAGCGGATAAAGTATATCCATACATTGAAGCATTGATTTCGGCTAAAAAAGATATGGCAGAAAAAGAGATAATGCTGGAACGTAAAAAAATTAAGCGTGATGATATGGAGGAGCAGAAAAACCGTATTGAACATGAGTTTTTTAACTGGAAGGAAAGAAGAGAAAAGGAACTGCCTTTATTATGCGAAAAGATACAGGCTTACCGTGAGGCTATTGGGTATCAAGAAGAGTATTTGCAATTAATGGACCAAAAGGAATCTCTTTCTGATGAAACAAAAAAGAAAGAAGCTGTTTATCAGAGTACAGCAGCAGAAGAGGTGGAGCTAGTAGAAAAAATTCAAGAAAATATGGTTACACTTGAAAAACTTCAGGAAATGCAGAAGGCTTTTGAAATACCATTACAGACAAGACAGCAGATACAAAAAGGGATTGGGCTGGAACAGCAGGTCAAATTGCTTCGTGGACAGTTAGCAAGAGGGCAGAAAGAGTTAGAAAAGCTTCAGACGAATAAAAAGGAAAAAGAAAAGCTCTTGAACCAATTGAATCAGATACTTGTTTTTTTAACAGAACCAGATGAGCAGATGCTTTCACAATATGAAATTGAATTATTGAAATTGGAAGAGAATAAGAGAGCATTTGAAGAGTGCTTATGGAATCAAAAGAAGAAAGAAACAGAATATGCTGGCTGGAAAGAACAGCTAGCTATAATAACGAAAGAAACAGAACAGGCAGAGCAGAATTTTAATGCACGAAAAAAGGAAAAAGAACAGCTTGAGATAGAAGCAATAGCGTATCGTTTGAGAATGGATTTGCGGGAGGGGGCAGCTTGTCCTGTGTGTGGTTCGGTTCATCATGAAGTGAAAGAACTTCATCAGGTAAATGAGAAACAGATGCAGGATGTACAGGAAGCATTTGCAGCTGCAGAACAGAGGTTTCAAGAGCTGGAGAGACAGGAATTTCATATAAAAAATAATATGGAGAGTACAGAGAAGGAATTATTGGAAATTCTGTCTAAAAAGGAACTTTTGGAAAGGGATGCAAAGCGTTACTCAGTAGCAGAATTCGAACAAAAAAAGAAAGCATTGTCTAAGTATGTGCCAGAAAAAGAAGCGTATAAGCTGGCAAAGGAGCTGTATTCTGAGAAGGAGAGTTCTATTGCCAAGGAAAAAACAGAGTATGAAAGCTTAGAGAAAAGCTTAAATGAATTGCTGGAAAAGGTATCTTTTTCATCCTTTGAGGCAGCGGCAGAGAAACTTCATAAATGTGATGAAAGCCTTGAAAATATAAAAAGCAGCCTGCAGAATGGAAATAATGCCACGGAAAAGAAACGAAAAGAGCTTGACATATGCAGAGAAACGAAAACTTTGTTAAGTACGGAACTTGCTGTTCTTAAAGAAAACCAGAAGACAGCTGTGAAACGTATGGAACTGCTGAAAACCAAGTTTCTTTCCTGTATAGGACATTACGATAAGGTAACCATTGAGGAAACGAATCTGCAGGAAGCACTGGACTTAATTTGCAAGGAACAAAAAAATATGGAAGAACAATATGAAAAAACAGAGGAACTAAGAGAACAGACTGTAAATAAATATTTGGTTCTGCATCAAGAATTTTTAGAATTAAATTCTGCAGTTTCCTTACAGAAAAAGCAGATAGAGGAAGAGGGGAAAAAAGTCATTGAACAGCTGGAAGCTGAACAGTTTTCCTCTGAAGAAGCTTGTATAGCTGGTAAATTGACAGAAGACCAGCAAAAGAGAAAGCAAGATAAAATTGAGCAGTTTGAAACTTTATATAAGGAAAACAATGGTGTTCTGGTTCAGATTGAAGAACAGTTAGGGGAAAGAAGCATAAAAAGAGAAGAATGGGAGCTTCTCGGAAAACAGAAACAAGAACACGAAAATGCCTTTGAAAAAGTGAAATTAGCATTAAACAATCAGCAGCATATCTATCAGCGAATGCTTGATGACTGGAATAAATTGAAAGATATTTTATATAAGAAGAAAGAGTTAGAGCATCAGGAGAGTTTAATGGCAGATCTGATGCAGTTATTCCGGGGCAAAAAGTTTGTGGAATATGTTGCTTATTCCAAGCTAAAATATATTTCCGTTGCTGCAAGCCACAGGTTACATGATATTTCTAATGGAAATTATGGTTTGGAACTGGATCCGAATGGAAAGTTTATGATTTGTGACTATAAAAATGGTGGGGTAAAACGTGATGCATTTACTCTTTCGGGAGGAGAAACCTTTTTAGTTTCCCTAGCACTTTCCCTAGCACTTTCTGAGCAGGTGCAGTTAAAGGGAACCGCTCCGCTAGAACTGTTTTTTTTAGATGAAGGATTCGGCACCCTTGATAGCGAATTGCTAGAAGTAGTTATGAGTTCATTAGAGAGAATCCAGAATAAGCATTTAACGGTTGGAATTATCAGTCATGTAGAATCTGTGAAAAATAGGGTTCCGATTAAATTACTTGTAACGCCAAGTATTGCTGGACTTGGTGGAACAAAAGTTCATATTGAGAAAAACTAAAAGACTATATTCTTTTTAATCTGGTTATCCTAAATACAAAATAGTAGAAAGGTGACCTAGATGAAAGAGAAAAAGAAACAGGAAGATGCGACTTTAAATGAGGCAAAGACACTGTATGGCAGACGTACAGATTTAGCATTAGAAGTACGTGAAAGTTTTCCAGAGGATGATGTAGAGATAAAAGGTGTCATTTTAACAAAAGAAGAAGTGGAAGACAAAGATATTATGGTAACTACTTTGGAGATTAAGGATAAACACGGCGAAACTGCTATGGGAAAACCTATGGGAACTTATATTACCATAGAAGCTCCCAGGTTAAATGAGGATGATGAAACTTATCATCGTCCTCTATCCAATGAAGTTGCCAAATATGTTAAAAAGCTGGCGGGTGGGCTGGAGAATAAATCCGTTCTTATTGTTGGCCTTGGCAATCGGGAGGTTACACCAGATGCATTGGGACCACAAGTGGTAGATAATCTGTTTGTTACAAGGCATCTGATTCGTGAATTTGGCGATGAGTTTAAGGAAAAACACCAGATGGAATCCGTCAGTGCGATTTCTCCTGGGGTAATGGGACAGACTGGAATGGAAAGCGGAGAGATTCTGGCAGGAATTATTTCTGAAACAAAACCAGACCTTGTAATTGCCATTGATGCATTGGCAGCCAGAAGTGTAGAACGTTTAAACCGGACCATACAGATAACCAATACAGGAATTAATCCAGGTGCAGGAGTAGGTAATAACAGAAAAGCACTGAATAAAGAGAGCCTTGGTATAGAGGTTATTGCACTTGGAGTGCCAACTGTCGTGGATGCACTTACGATAGTATCGGATCATTTGGAAAATTGTCTTGCTAAACAAGGATTTTCTGAAAAAGAAATTGCCATGTTTATTCAGGAAACCAATGATACTGCAATGCGAAGCATGTTTGTTACACCAAAAAGTATTGACGAATCTATAAAACAGATAAGCTATACCATATCCGAAGCTTTGAATCAATGTTTTTGTGGTTGTCTTATTAGTTAAAGTTATATTTTTTTTATAAAAGAATAAATTATATAAAGTGATTTTTGGGGTGGTGATAGTGTGGAAACAGGAACAGTTTATAGACATAGAGGAAAAAAACGAATATCTAAAATGCTTTTTGCGGTGCTTGGCCTCACTATCACTGCTATACTTGTTTCTTTTATGGGAAATAAAGAACAGTTAAAAGATACAAGAAAGATTTGGAACCATACAATGGGTACCTTCTGCACCACTCTAAGCCTTCAGCACATACAAAATTATGCACCTGGCTTAGAATATGGCCTGTATCAGGCAACAGGAAAAAGGTCCTTTGTCTCGTGGGAACTTGGCTTCCTTCAACATAATCTGGGTAAAAAGAAGGCAACCTTACTAGATCTAGTTGAGGAACTTTCTATTGAAGCTGAGAAAGAAAATGTAAAAGAAGCAAGTATTTTAGATCACACCATTATAGTGGATCGTGCATTAGAAGAAAATAATGAATCAACAGAAGTCGGCAGTATTTACGGAGAAAGTTATTTTGAACAGAGCAGAAAACAGGCACTTTATTCACAGGAACTTGCAATGAACCAAAAAAAACTGGAACAGTTAAAATCAACGAAAAGTCTGCAGTTTTTAATAAATAATTTTTACATAGTAGATTCCAGCACTAGCATTGACCAGAAAGTATTTCAAGTGGAAAACCTGTTGAAAACGGACTGTACTATGAAAACGGATTCGGAGAAACCACAGATTTTAATCTATCATACACATGCATCGGAAGAATTTATTGATAGTGACGGTACAAAAAAGGATTCTGTAGTTGGAGCAGGAACTGCTTTGGCAAAATATTTAACGGAGGAGTACGGCTATAATGTCATTCATGATGAAACATCCTATGATGTAGTAAATGGCCGGCTAAATCGAAATAAGGCATACGACAAAGCAAGAAAGGGGATTACGAAAATACTTAAAAAGTATCCTTCTATTGAAGTTGTGATAGACCTGCATCGAGATGCCTCAAATGATGGTTCTAAGAAAACAACTATCATAGATGGCAAACCGACGGCAGTTTTTAAATTTTTTAATGGATTAAGCCGTAGAGCAACTGGAGCAGATAGAGCAGACATTCCTAATCCGAGACTACAGAAAAATTTAGCCTTTAGTCTGAAAATGAAGATGAAAGCAATGGAATTATATCCGACTCTTACGACAAAGAATTATTTAAAAAGTTTTCGGTATAATATGCATTTGCGTGATAAATCCTTGCTGATTGAAATGGGAACAGAAAAAAATACAGTGGAGGAAGCAAAAAATGCAATGAAGCCTTTGGCAGACGTTTTAAACGAAGTATTGAACGAATAAAAGGACTATGCTATAATTACAGACAATGAAATTTGAAAAAAATATGAAAAGAAGCTTGTCTAACAAGTTTACAGATAAAATGAATGGATAGAAAGAGGTACAAATGTCAGCGATTGAACAAAGTAAAATAAGAAATTTCTGTATTGTGGCGCATATCGATCATGGAAAATCAACATTGGCAGATCGTATTATTGAAAAAACGGGTCTTCTTACCAGCAGGGAAATGCAGGCGCAGATTCTTGACAATATGGAATTAGAAAGAGAACGTGGAATTACCATAAAAGCACAGACTGTGCGTATCGTCTATAAGGCAAAAGATGGGCAGGAGTATATTTTTAACCTGATTGATACTCCGGGGCACGTCGATTTTAATTATGAGGTTTCAAGAAGCCTTGCAGCTTGCGAAGGGGCGATTCTGATTGTAGATGCTGCTCAGGGGATTGAAGCACAGACATTAGCAAACTGTTATCTGGCATTAGACCATGATCTTGAAATTATGCCAGTTATTAATAAAATTGATTTGCCAAGTGCTGAACCAGATCGTGTGAAAGCAGAAATTGAAGATGTCATTGGGCTGGATGCAGAAGATGCCCCTTTGATTTCAGCGAAACAGGGGATTCATATTGAAGATGTATTAGAGCAGATTGTAGCCAAAATACCGGCTCCATCAGGAGATGTAAGTGCACCATTAAAAGCACTGATTTTTGATTCTGTTTATGATCCGTATAAAGGAGTTATTATTTTTTGCCGTATCTTTGATGGCAGCGTAAAGAAAGGTACCTTAATGAAAATGATAGCAACTCAGGCACAGGCAGAAGTTGTGGAAGTTGGTATTTTTGGGGCCGGCCAGTTTATTCCTTGTGACGAGCTTTCGGCAGGTATGGTTGGTTATATTACAGCCAGCTTAAAAAATGTGAAAGATACCCGGGTTGGTGATACTGTAACGGATGCCAATAATCCTTGCGGACAGGCACTTCCAGGATATAAGCAGGTAAATCCTATGGTTTACTGTGGCATGTATCCAGCGGATGGTTCCAAATATGGTGATTTAAGGGATGCCCTTGAGAAGCTGCAGCTAAACGATGCTGCATTGCAATTTGAACCAGAAACTAGTATCGCTCTGGGATTTGGTTTCCGATGTGGATTCTTAGGATTACTGCACCTGGAAATTATTCAGGAACGTCTGGAACGTGAATACAACTTGGATATTGTGACAACCGCGCCAGGCGTAGTATATAAAGTATATAAAACAGATGGAGAAGTTTTGGAAATTACAAATCCATCCAATTTGCCAGAACCGTCTGAAATCGACTACATGGAAGAACCGGTTGTAAGTGCGGAAATTATGGTTACAACGGAGTTTGTAGGTTCTATTATGACCTTATGCCAAGAAAGGCGGGGCGTGTATCTTGGAATGGAATATATGGAACAGACAAGGGCACTTTTAAAATATGAATTGCCATTAAATGAAATTATTTATGATTTCTTTGATGCTTTAAAATCTCGTTCCAGAGGTTATGCGTCTTTTGATTATGAATTAAAAGGTTACGAAAGGTCTGAACTTGTAAAACTGGACATTTTAATTAATAAAGAAGAAGTGGATGCCTTGTCCTTTATTGTACATGCAAGTACAGCCTATGAACGTGGAAGAAAGATGTGCGAGAAACTGAAAGAGGAGATACCAAGGCAATTATTTGAAATTCCGATTCAGGCGGCAATTGGAAGTAAAATCATTGCCCGTGAAACAGTAAAAGCTATGCGTAAAGATGTATTGGCAAAATGTTATGGCGGAGATATTTCCCGTAAGAAGAAACTTCTTGAAAAACAGAAAGAAGGCAAGAAGAGGATGCGGCAGGTTGGAAATGTAGAAATTCCACAGAAAGCATTTATGAGTGTATTGAAATTAGATGACGAATAATTGCAGGGAGGCGTTTAGGCCTCCCTTTGCTTTTGGTGTTTTAAGGAGGTTTTTATGAAAGAACTTGCAATTTATGTACACATACCATTTTGTGCCCGCAAATGCAGGTATTGTGATTTTTTATCTGGGCCAGAATATTTAGAACAGATAGACCAATATATTGATATGATGCAAAAACAGATGGAACAGTGCAGAGAACTTGTAAAAGAATATCGGATAAGAAGTATCTTTTTAGGTGGTGGAACTCCTTCTATATTAACATCATCACAAATTACAAGAGTGATGGCTGGGTTATGGGAACTGGCAGGAGACAGAATGATGGCTGATGGAGAAGTGACGATTGAGTCGAACCCAGGGACTTTAACCGAAGAAAAATTGAAAACATATCTAGATTTAAAAATTAGCCGTATCAGTATGGGGCTTCAGTCTGCAGATAATGAAGAATTAAAAAACTTAGGCAGAATCCATACGTATGAAGAATTTTTGGAAGGATATAAACTTGCACGAAAAGCTGGTTTTAATAATATTAATGTGGATTTAATGTCGGGACTGCCCAGCCAGACCTTGCAAAAGTGGGAGACCACCTTAAAAAAAGTTATTTCACTTAGACCAGAGCATATTTCCGCTTATAGCTTAATAGTAGAAGAAGGAACGGAATTTTACAAATTGTATGGAAGTGGAAAAGGGAAAAAAGAATTACCAGAAGAAGGATTAGACCGGCTTATGTACCAGAAAACAAAGGAACTTTTAGAACAAGCAGGTTATTATAGATATGAAATTTCAAATTATGCAAAACCAGGATATGAAAGCCGGCATAACATTACTTACTGGACTGGAATTGACTATTTAGGAATTGGTTTAGGAGCGTCTTCGTTAATTCAGAAAAAAAGGTATCGAAACGAGGAAAAGATGGAATGCTATTTGGAGAAGCTTTCTAGAAATAAAAGTGTTTGCAATTTAGAAGAAGCTCTTAACTGGCAAAGTGAAATGGAAGAGTTTATGATTTTGGGACTTCGCATGATGAAAGGTGTTAGTAAATCAGAGTTTCAAAAACGATTTGGGGTGACAATGGAATCAAAATATGAGAGCGTGTTACGAAAGATAAAAGAACTTGGACTTATGGAAGAAGAAAAAGATCTGCTTTGGTTAACAGAGAAGGGGATTGATGTAAGCAATGAAGTATTTACATTGTTTCTGTCTGATTAACAGGATTTCTGAAAAGCAGTAAGAAATGGCTTCTGTATTTTTTGCTTAGAAAATTAATAAAATTACTTGACAAAGGTTTTTTATAGTGGTATTTTATCTATAAAGATATTAGCACTCTTGCTTGATGAGTGCTAACAATTAAACAGAATGAGAAAGTCAGAAGAAGGTTTAGAAGGGTGTGACAAGATGAACTTAGATGATAGAAAGAAAAAGATTCTGCAGGCTATCATCAAAACCTATTTGGATACAGGAGAACCAGTTGGTTCGAGAACGATTTCAAAATATACTGACTTAAATTTAAGTTCTGCCACAATTCGCAATGAAATGTCAGACTTAGAGGATATGGGATTTATTATACAGCCTCATACATCAGCAGGCAGAATTCCTTCTGACAAAGGATACCGCTTTTATGTAGATCAGCTTATGGGCGAAAAAGTTCAGGAGCTGAATGAAATGAAGGAAATTCTGATAGACAGGACAGATAAGCTTGAAACCATGTTAAAACAGGTTGCGAAGGTTTTAGCGGTTAATACCAATTATGCGACAATGGTTTCAAAACCTCAGTATAAACATCGTACTGTGAAGTTTATTCAGCTTACGGAAGTGGACGAAAATCACATATTGGCTGTCATTGTTATCGAAGGCAATATTGTAAAGAACAGAATTTTAGATGTAGTAGAACCTGTAGAAAAAGAAATTGTATTAAAATTAAACATAATCTTAAATACTTTCCTTCAAGGATTAGATTTAACAGAAATAAATATTGCGTTAATACAAAAAATAAAAGAACAGGCTGGACCATATGGTGATTTAATCAATAAAATTTTAGAAGCAATTGCTCAGGCAATTGGGGAAGAAGAGAATGTTGAAATTTATACCAGTGGTGCAACCAATATTCTTAAATATCCAGAACTAAGGGATACGGAAAAAGCAACTGAACTGTTATATACGTTTGAAGAGAAAAAACAGCTTACGGAATTAATCACTGATAAGATGGATGCAGAAGAGCAAAGAGGCATTCAGGTTTATATTGGAGATGAAACCCCAGTCAAATCCATGAAAGACTGTTCCGTCGTTACCGCAACTTATGAGGTGGGAGAAGGAGTATATGGAAAGATTGGAATTGTTGGACCAAAACGAATGGATTATGAAAAAGTTGTAGGAACACTACAGTCGCTAATGAGCCAGCTAGATGATATTTTTAAGAATGAATAGCAATATATTAGGAAAGGTGGAAATAAGTTGAAGCAGAAGGAAAAAACGAAAGTGGAAGAAAACGATACTGCAGCAGAAGATGCAGGACAGGAAAACCTAGATACAGAACAGCAGAATCTGAATGCACAAGCAGAAGGAGAAGAAGAAAAAACAGCTGATGCAGAGACAGCTGATGCAGAAAAAGCTGAGGAAGAGGATGTACCTAAGGGTGATAAGAAAGCTCAGGAATTAAATGATAAATTAATGAGAACTATCGCTGAATTTGATAACTTTAGAAAACGCTCTGAAAAAGAAAAGAGTGCAATGTTTGAAATTGGTGCAAAAGCAATAATTGAAAAAATTCTTCCAGTGCTTGATAATTTTGAAAGAGGCTTAGATTCCATTTCTGAGGAGGAAAAAGGCAGTGCTTTCGCACAGGGAATCGAACAGATTTACAAACAGTTTGTTACAGTTCTTGACGATGCTGGAGTAAAAGTAATTGAGACAGTAGGAAAAGAATTTGATCCAAGCCTTCATAACGCAGTAATGCATGTTGAGGATGATTCACTTGGTGAAAATATCATTGCAGAAGAATTCCAAAAAGGTTATATGTATAAAGAATCTGTAGTTCGCCACAGTATGGTTAAGGTAGCTAATTAATTTTAGAATAGATGATATTAAATTAGATGATAGAGCAAAGAAATAGGAGGTATAGACATGAGTAAAATTATTGGTATTGATTTAGGTACAACAAACTCTTGTGTAGCAGTTATGGAAGGTGGCAAGCCAGTCGTTATTACAAACGCAGAAGGTATCCGTACAACTCCATCTGTAGTAGCATTTTCAAAAACAGGTGAAAGATTAGTTGGAGATCCAGCGAAACGTCAGGCAGTTACGAATGCAGATAAAACAATTTCTTCTATTAAGAGACACATGGGCAGTGATTATAAAGTAACAATTGATGATAAAAAATATTCACCACAGGAAATTTCTGCTATGATCCTTCAGAAATTAAAATCTGATGCAGAAGCTTATCTTGGTGAATCCGTTACGGAAGCAGTAATTACAGTTCCAGCTTACTTTAATGATGCTCAGAGACAGGCAACAAAAGATGCTGGTAAAATTGCCGGTTTAGATGTAAAGCGTATTATTAACGAGCCAACAGCAGCAGCTTTAGCTTATGGTCTTGATAATGAACATGAACAGAAAATCATGGTTTACGATTTAGGTGGTGGTACATTCGACGTATCCATCATTGAAATCGGTGATGGAGTTATTGAAGTATTAGCAACATCTGGTGATAACAGACTTGGTGGTGACGATTTCGATAATAAGATTACAAATTACATGATTGAAGAATTCAAGAGACAGGAAGGTGTTGATTTATCAGCAGATAAAATGGCACTTCAGAGATTAAAAGAAGCTGCAGAAAAAGCAAAGAAAGAATTATCTTCTGCAACAACTACAAATATTAACCTTCCTTTCATTACAGCAACTGCTGAAGGACCAAAACATTTCGATATGAACTTGACACGTGCAAAATTCGATGAATTAACACATGATTTAGTGGAAAGAACAGCAACACCTGTACAGAATGCGTTAAGAGATGCCGGTTTAACAGCTTCGGAATTAGGTCAGGTATTATTAGTTGGTGGTTCTACAAGAATTCCAGCTGTTCAGGATAAAGTAAAACAATTAACAGGAAAAGAGCCTTCTAAATCTCTTAACCCAGATGAATGTGTAGCTTTAGGTGCTTCTATTCAGGGTGGTAAATTAGCTGGAGATGCTGGTGCAGGCGACATCCTTTTGCTTGATGTTACTCCGCTTTCCCTTTCCATTGAAACAATGGGTGGTGTTGCAACAACATTAATTCCAAGAAATACAACAATTCCTACAAAGAAGAGCCAGGTATTCTCAACTGCAGCAGATAACCAGACAGCAGTTGATATCCACGTAGTACAAGGGGAAAGACAATTTGCCCGTGACAACAAAACACTTGGACAATTCAGATTAGATGGTATTCCACCAGCAAGAAGAGGTGTTCCTCAAATCGAAGTTACTTTCGATATTGATGCAAATGGTATCGTAAATGTTTCTGCTAAAGATTTAGGAACAGGCAAAGAACAGCACATTACAATTACTTCTGGTTCAAACATGTCTGATGACGACATCGAAAAAGCAGTAAAAGAAGCTGCTGAATATGAAGCACAGGATAAGAAGCGTAAAGAAGCTGTTGATACAAGAAATGATGCGGATGCAATGGTATTCCAGACAGAAAAAGCTTTACAGGAAGTTGGCGATAAAGTAGATGCTAGCGAAAAAGCAGCTGTAGAAGCTGATTTAAATAGCTTAAAAGAGTTAGTAGAAAAATCAAATCCAGAAACTATGACAGAAGCTGAAGTGGAAGAAATGAAAGCTGCTAAAGAAAAATTAATGACGGGTTCTCAAGCATTATTCCAGAAAATGTATGAGCAGGCACAAGCAGCTCAAGGTGCTGGTCCAGACATGAGCCAAGGACAGTCTGCAGACACTTCATATCAAGATGATGTTGTAGATGGAGATTACAAAGAAGTTTAATTAAAGATAACGACCCATCAGAGTATTAGGAGTTTTATAGACGTTTAAGAACTGACCATAAGCATTTGTGCGCAGCACTTTGCTTATGGTTGTTATGGCTATAAAGAAAAATCGGCTGGGGACAGTTGATTTTTTTGAAAGTTTCGGTATAATAAATAGGCGGTCAAAATTGACGGCCTATTTGTGCAATTAGATTGGGACTAATTGCTGATGCAGGAAGGTGGAAGAAATGGCGGAGAATAGAGATTATTACGAAGTCCTTGGGGTTTCCAAGCAGGCTTCGGATGATGAGATAAAAAAAGCATATAGAGTACTTGCAAAAAAATATCATCCGGATATGCATCCTGGAGATAAAGAATGTGAAGAGAAATTTAAAGAGGCATCAGAAGCATACGCTGTATTAAGTGATGCAGATAAGAGAAGGCAGTATGACCAGATGGGTCATGAAGCATTTACAGGTTCTGGCGGTGCAGGCGGTTTTAATTATAGTGATTTTGATATGGGAGATATTTTCGGAGATATCTTTGGTGACTTATTTGGTGGCGGAAGATCAAGCCGCAGAGCAAGTAACAGTCCACAAAAAGGTGCCAATGTAAGAGCCGGTGTCCGTATTACATTTCATGAAGCATGCTTTGGTGTAGAAAAAGAATTAGAATTAAACTTAAAAGATGAATGTTCCCATTGTCATGGAACAGGTGCAAAACCAGGTACATCTCCTGAGACATGTTCAAAATGTGGTGGTAAAGGCCAGGTTGTATATACCCAGCAGTCTTTATTCGGTATGGTAAGAAATGTGCAGCCTTGCCCGGATTGTCATGGAACAGGCAAAGTAGTAAAAGAAAAATGTCCAGACTGCCATGGTTCTGGATATATTGCTTCACGTAAGAAGATTCAGGTTTCTATTCCAGCAGGTATTGATAATGGCCAGAGCATTCGTATTCGTGAAAAAGGAGAACCAGGTGTAAATGGCGGTCCAAGAGGAGACTTATTAGTAGAAGTAGCAGTATCCAGAGATCCAGTGTTTATTCGTCAGGAATATGATATTATATCTACAGCACCTATTTCTTATGCAACAGCCGCACTTGGTGGGGACGTGAAGATTAAGACAATAGATGGCGAAGTAATTTATACAGTGAAACCTGGTACCCAGACGAATACAAAAGTACGTTTGCGTGGAAAAGGTGTTCCAACGCTTCGGAATAAAGCAGTACGTGGAGACCACTATGTTACTTTAGCAGTACAGGTGCCAACAAAATTATCTGCTGAACAGAAAGATCTGCTGAGAAAATTTGAAGAATCACTGACAGGAGTAACAGCAGAAGCACAGTCTGCTACGGATAGTGAACATGATCATAAAGGAAAAAAGAAATTCTTTAAAAAATAAAGAGTGCTAAATAGCAAATGCTATTTAGCATTTGCTATTAGAAGAAAACGTAGGGTGTTTGAAAGAAAACTCTTTTGACACCCTATGTTTTTGTGTGTAAAAAATGTTTGCCTATATTCAGGATTGGTATACTCAATATAGAACATAAACGGAAGTAGAAAGAAAAGAGGAAAGAAAATATGAAATGGAGAAAAGTATCCTTAGTTACTACCACAGAGGCTGTGGATTTAATAAGCTGTTTATTTGATGAATTAGGATTCGAAGGAATTCAAATTGAAGATCATGTACCATTAAGCGAAGAGGAAAAGAAAAGCATGTTTATTGATATCGTACCAGATTTAGGAGCAGATGATGGAAGGGCAGTTATCAGTTCCTATGTAGATATGGAACGCAATATAGATGAAATGGAAAAAGCAATTCAGGAAGGTTTGGATGAACTCGCCCAATTTACAGATTTAGGAGAGCGTAAGTTATCTTTTGAAGTGACCGATGATGAAGACTGGATTAACAACTGGAAAGCATATTTCAAACCTTTCCGTGTAACAGAGGATATCGTAATTAAACCAACTTGGGAGACTTTAGAGGAAGTAAAAGAAGGAGATACCGTGGTAGAAATCGATCCAGGTACTGCATTTGGTACAGGTTCTCACGAAACAACCAAATTAGTGATTCAAGGAATGGAAGAATATCTTAATAGCGATACAAAGCTGTTGGATATCGGATGTGGAAGTGGGATTCTATCTATTATTGGTCTTAAGTTGGGGGCAGCCTATGCAGCAGGTACCGATATCGATCCAATTGCAGTTAAAGTTGCAAAAGAAAATGCCACAGTAAATCAAATCGAAGATGGCAAATTTGAAGTATATGAAGGAAATCTTATGGATGATGGAGCATTGCAAAAAGAAGTAGGCCTAGGTGCCTATGACGTTGTTGTAGCAAACATTTTAGCTGATGTTATTATTCCGTTATCCGCTCACGTATCAAAATTTATGAAGAAAGATGGAATCTTTATTTCCTCAGGCATTATTGATATCAAAAAAAATGAAGTAGAAGCAGCTTTGATTCAAAATGGATTTGAAATCGTGAAAATTACACAGATGGGGGACTGGTTCTCCTTCCAGGCGAAATGTAAGTAACTCCCTAGGTGGTTTCATTGACATTTTGAAGGTTCAATGATAAGATATCAGTATTCTTTTGAAAGGTACGGTTGTAAAATGCACTGGTTTTATGTTGAAAAAAGTCAAATTTGTGAAAATGAAATAAAAATAACTGGTTCAGATGTAAACCATATCAAAAATGTTTTACGTATGGATATAGGAGAACACGTTGTAATCTGTGATCGTGAGGGAAAAGATTATTATTGTGAAATTGCATCTTTGAATAAAGAGGAAGTAACTGCAAAGATTAATCAGATCAATGATACAGAATCAGAACTTCCGGCAAAACTGTATTTATTTCAGGGAATTCCAAAGAAAGATAAGATGGAACTGATTATACAGAAGGCAGTTGAACTTGGTGTACACGAAGTGATTCCGGTTGCTATGAAACGCTGTGTTGCAAAGATAGAAGATGAGAAAAAGGAACGAAAGAAACTGGAACGCTGGCAGGGAATCGCAACTTCTGCTGCAAAACAGTCAGGCAGAGGGATGATTCCAAAGATTCACACGGTCATGAGTTTTAAAGAAGCAGTTCAGTATGGCAAGGAACTGGAGTATTGTATTGTTCCTTACGAGCAGGCTGAAAATATGGCTGCAACAGTAAAACAGGTTAAGAAAGCATGCCAGAAGAAATCAATTGGTATTTTTATTGGACCAGAAGGCGGTTTTGACGAAAAAGAGATAGAGGATATACAAGAAGCAGGTTTTCAGGCGATTACATTAGGGAAACGTATTTTGAGAACGGAAACAGCAGGCCTGACCATTCTTTCTATTTTTATGTATGAATTAGAACAGATACGGGAGACCATGTAATCCTGGCTGAAAGGAAAAAAAGGAGTTTGGCAAAATGGAAGCGTATTTGGATAATGCTTCAACTACAAGGCCTTTTGAGTGCGTAGTATCAATCATGAAGGAAACTATGGACCAAAGTTATGGGAATCCTTCCTCTATGCACAACAAAGGCTTTGAAGCGGAAAAGTATGTGAAAAAGGCAAAAGAAATTATAGCAGCAACTTTAAAAGCAGAGGCAAAGGAGATTATTTTTACTTCTGGGGGGACAGAGTCTAATAATATGGCACTGATAGGGAGTGCCATTGCTAACAGAAGACAGGGCAGACATATTATTACGACTAAAATAGAGCATGCATCAGTGCATAATCCTCTTATTTTTTTAGAGGAACAAGGATATGAAGTATCCTATCTGTCCGTAGACAGAAACGGTTTTGTGGATTTGGATGAGCTGGAGAAAACCATTCGCGAGGATACCATACTGGTTTCTGTTATGTATGTAAATAATGAAATTGGAACTTGCGAAAAGATAGAAGAAATCAGCAAGATAATCAAGAGAAAAAATAGCAGGACTTTATTTCATGTAGATGCGATTCAAGCATATGGCAAATACAAAATCTATCCAAAAAAATCAGGCATTGATCTGCTTTCTATCAGCGGTCACAAGTTACACGGACCAAAGGGAATTGGCGTGCTGTTCGTTCGTGATAAAGTAAAAATCCAGCCAATTATCCATGGTGGAGGACAGCAGAACAACATGCGTTCCGGCACAGAAAATGTACCGGGAATTGCAGGGATTGGTGCTGCAGCAGAAGAAATTTATACAAATCATGGAGAAAAGGTGGAACACCTTTATCAGGTAAAAGAGCATTTTATAGAAGAAGTAAAGAAAATAGATGGCGTTACAGTTAACGGAATAGAGGGAATTGAAATCAGGGAAACAGCTCCTCATGTAGTAAGTGTAAGTTTTGATAAAATTCGTGCCGAAGTGCTTCTTCACGCACTAGAGGAAAAGGGAATTTATGTATCAAGCGGTTCAGCCTGTGCCTCCAATCATCCACAGCTTAGTGGAACATTACAGGCAATTGGAGTAAAAAAAGAACTTTTAGACTCTACCATTCGATTCAGTTTTTCTGTAACAACCACAATAGACGAAATAGATTATGCAGTAAAGGCATTAAATGAGCTGCTTCCGGTACTTCGCAGATTTACAAGGCATTAAGAAAGGGAAAGGACGAAAAATATGTTTCAGGCATTTTTAATTAAATATGCAGAAATCGGAATTAAAGGGAAAAACCGCTTTATTTTTGAAAATGCATTAAAGAATCAGATTGCGTTTGCTTTAGAAAAAGCAGAAGGTGACTTTCAGGTTATCAAAGATCAGGGAAGAATTTATGTAGAAGCAACAGGTGAATTTGACTACGATGATGCTTTAGAAGCAATGTCAAGGGTATTTGGCATTGCACAGATCTGTCCAGTTGTATTAGTAGAAGATGTAAGCTGGGAAAGTTTAAAAGAGTCAGTAAAAAACTATGTTATAAACGTGTATGGAAGCGAAGAACTTACGTTTAAAATGGAAGCAAAACGTGCAGATAAAAATTATCCACGTACTTCTCCACAGATTTGCATGGATATGGGAGAATATCTTTTGGATGAATTCCCCAACTTAAAAGTAGACGTGCGTAATCCGCAGGTAAGAATTCATGTGGAAATCCGAAACCGTGCTTATATCTACTCAAAAACAATACCAGGACCAGGGGGAATGCCAGTAGGTACTAATGGAAAGGCGATGCTTCTTTTATCTGGTGGAATTGACAGTCCTGTAGCCGGATACATGATTGCAAAACGTGGTGTTAAGCTTTCAGCAACCTATTTCCATGCACCACCTTACACAAGTGAGCGTGCAAAGCAGAAAGTAGTTGATTTAGCCAGAATCGTATCCAGATATTCAGGACCAGTTGAATTAAATATTGTAAACTTTACAGATATTCAATTATATATTTATGAAAAATGTCCTCACGAAGAACTTACGATTATTATGAGACGTTATATGATGAAGATTGCAGAAGAACTTGCGAAGGCAGACGGTTCTTTAGGCCTTATAACAGGAGAAAGCATCGGACAGGTTGCCAGCCAGACCATGCAGAGTCTTGCAGCTACCAATGAAGTATGTACTTTGCCAGTGTACCGTCCATTAATTGGTTTTGATAAACAGGAAATCGTTACGGTATCCGAAAAAATCGGAACATATGAAACTTCTATACAGCCATTTGAAGACTGCTGTACAATCTTTGTAGCGAAACACCCAGTTACGAAACCAAACTTAAATATTATCAAACGTTCCGAACGTAACTTAGAAGAAAAAATTGATGAACTTGTAAAGACAGCCTTAGAGACAGTAGAAAAAATTCAGATTCAGTAATCGGAAACGTATATAAAACAGCAAAGGATACTTCAACGGTTCTATGCAGGGGATAGATAGTATGCCAAAATGCAAAGAACCGCTGAGGTATCCAGGTATAAAAGGTGTAATAAAAAAAGAGGATACGTTGTATCCTCCCCCATACATGCACGAATAAGCAATACTGCTTATTCTTCTACAATATAAGGTGCAAGTACATCAAGAATTTTTTGAACATCCTCTTCGGCGTGAACATTTAAATCAATTGGTTTAGATAAGTCTAAGCTGAAAATTCCCATAATAGACTTTGCATCGATAACATATCTTCCTGAAACAAGGTCGAAATCGGACTGGAATTTTGTAATGTCATTTACGAAAGTTTTAACCTTATCAATAGAATTTAGTGAAATTTTTACTGTTTTCATATGAAGTCCTCCTTTTTAATTTCTATGTTTATATAGTACATTTAGGGGGTATAAAAGTCAATATACAATGTAGATAAAAATGAGAAATCAAAGTGTTTTAAAGACTAGCATATTAGTGTGGAACAGAGCTGGAAAAGATGTAGATATAGAACTGTAGAAGAGCAGAAAGGCAAGAGTGAAATGAACATAAATAAAGGAAAAGTCGCATTTTTAACATTAGGATGCAAAGTAAACTCCTATGAAACAAACGCAATGGAAACATTATTTCAGAAGAATGGATATGAACTGGTAAGTTTTCAGGATGAAGCAGATATTTATATTGTAAATACCTGTACGGTTACCAATATGGCAGACCGCAAATCCAGACAGATGCTTCATAAAGCAAAGAAAAGAAATCCGAATGCTATTGTCGTTGCTGCAGGATGTTATGTACAGGCAGCGGGAGAAAGTGTAAAAGAAGACGTGGCTGTGGATCTGATTATTGGCAATAACAAAAAAGGAAATGTAGTGGAAGCTGTAGAAGAATATATGGCTTCAAATGGAATCGAAGTACGTAATCATTTTACTCCAGAGATCCATACAGAAAGAGGTTATGAAAAATTAGAAATTGATACTTCTGGTGCCTTAACTCGTGCGATAATTAAAATTCAGGATGGCTGTAATCAGTTCTGTTCGTATTGTATTATTCCATTTGCAAGAGGACGTGTCAGAAGCCGTGAGGCAGAAGATATCCTTTTAGAAGCAGGCAGATTAGCAGAAAGCGGCTGTCAGGAAGTCGTATTGACTGGAATTCATCTATCCTCTTATGGAATAGATTTAGAACCATGGTGTAACCGTGAAGGAAAAGAAAAATATGATTTCATATCTTTAGAAGGAAAACCATTGCTTTATTTAATGAGTGAAATCAGCAAAATAAAAGGAGTCAAGAGAATTCGT
Organism: [Clostridium] polysaccharolyticum; assembly: GCF_900111595.1. Lineage (GTDB taxonomy): Bacteria > Bacillota > Clostridia > Lachnospirales > Lachnospiraceae > Clostridium_AI > Clostridium_AI polysaccharolyticum. The sequence continues at coordinate 80,850 of NZ_FOHN01000004.1, forward strand.
TTAGGTTCTTTGGAACCAAGAATCATTACAGGACATTTTGTCTCAGAATTAGCAAAATTAGATAAAGTCTGCCCGCATTTTCATTTATCTCTTCAGAGTGGATGTGACGAAACACTGCAGCGAATGAATCGCCGTTATACTACAAAAGAATTTGAAGAAAACGTAGGGATTATCAGAAAATATTATAAAGACCCAGCAATTACAACAGATATTATTGTAGGTTTCCCTGGAGAGACGGAAGAAGAATTTGCGATGACAAAAGAATTTCTGGAACGGATACATTTTTCACAGATGCATGTATTTAAATATTCTGCAAGAAAAGGAACTAAGGCTGAAAGCATGCCAGATCAGGTTCCAGAGAATATAAAGACTTTAAGAAGTGAAGAAGTAATTGCATTAGAGAAACAGATGCGTAAAGAATATGAGGAAAAGATGCTAGAAAGCTGGCAGACTGTTTTATTTGAAGAAGAAACCGAATTAGATGGAGAAAAGTATTTTACAGGTCATAACGAAAGATATGTAAAATTTGCCATAAAATCCAATGGAGAAGACCTGGCAAATCAGATCCAGATAGTAAATCCATTACACGTAATGGGTGAAGGAGTCCTTGTCTGCAAGCAAAAATAAGAATAAAAGAAGAAGGACTGTTTAAAAAAGAAAAAGAAGTGAAAACTCTTAAGGCATACATCGTCACTTAGAAAAGGGTTGCTATTTTATTTCTTTTATATTAATATATAGATAATGGCGTGATCGGAAGATATAAAAAGGAACATTGGTAAGGAAGTGACTAAATGGAGGAATTTAATAATACACAGTATTTTAAGATACCGAAGGAACCTGAGGTTCAGGTAAGTGAAATGATAGCCAGAGTGTATGAAGCTCTGGTAGAGAAAGGATATAATCCGGTAAGTCAGATTATCGGCTATATCATGTCTGGTGATCCTACGTACATTACTAGCCATAAAGGGGCAAGAAGCCTGATTATGAAGGTAGACCGTGACGAAATATTAGAAGAACTTTTGAAGAATTATATAGATAGGAATTTACTATGAGCCGTATAATGGGACTGGATTTTGGTTCAGTAACTTGTGGCGTGGCCATTAGTGACCAGCTGCATATAACTGCCCAGGGAATTGAAGTTATTACAAGAAAACACGAGAATAAGCTGCGTCAGACGTTAGCAAGAATAGAAGGGCTTGTAAAGGAATATGAAGTAGACCGCATTGTTTTGGGATATCCTAAGAATATGAACAATACAATAGGCGATCGGGCAGAGAAGTCGGAAGCATTTCGTGAAAAATTAGTAAACCGTCTTGGCATAGAAGTAGTATTATGGGATGAACGGCTTACGACAGTATCTGCACATCGAGCTATGATAGAAGGAAATGTAAGACGGGAAGACCGTGCAAAAGCTGTGGACAAAGTAGCCGCTGTATTTATTTTGCAAGGTTACTTAGATTGGTTAAGCGTACAGAAGCAGGAAAGTTAAGGAGACTGGAATGGAAAATAGTGAAAAGTTAGTTTTTACTTCAGAAGATGGAGAAGAAATTGAATTTTATGTATTAGAAGAAACAAAAATTAACGGAAGGAATTACTTATTAGTTGCAGATGATAACGAAGGAGAAGAGGCAAACGCTATGATTTTAGCAGATGTTTCAGAACCTGAAGCTGCAGAAGCAGTCTATGAGCCAGTAGAAGACGAAGAGCAGCTAGCAGCACTTTCAAAAGTCTTTACGGAGCTGGCAGATGACTTAGATATTGAATTGGAATAAAAAAAATAAGATTATGCCATTATATAAAAATATTATAGAAAGATTTGATATGGACTTAGTGTAAGAAGAATTAGTTCGAGTTTTATTGTGAAAAGGTGAGAAGATGCCTAAACAAGATTATTTTAAAAATTTGCTAAAAGCGAATGGGTTAAAGGTGACAAATCAAAGAATAGCTATTTTAGAAGTGTTAGAGGACAGGCCAGGAGAACATTTGACAGCAGAAGAAATCTACGGCCTGGTCAAAGAAAAGTATCCTGAGATTGGACTGGCAACGGTATACCGTACCATTCAGATGCTTTCAGAACTGGAAGTAATAGATAAATTAAATCTTGATGACGGCTTTGTACGTTATGAAATCGGTAATCGTGGTAAGGAAGGAAGCCATCATCATCATCATTTGATTTGTCTGAATTGTCATTCGGTGTTTACATTTGAGGATGATTTACTAGAAGTGTTAGAGGAGCGGATTCAGAATTCACTTGGCTTTCGTGTTGTAGATCATGAAGTGAAATTATATGGTTATTGTAAAAACTGTAGTGAGCATGACTATGAGGAATCCAGATAAATAATCCAAGTAAGAATAAAATTGAATAAAATGAAAACTGGTTTTTCTTAATGGCAAATGCGGCAGGGCATTTGCGGCACTTAGTACATAATTATTTATGGAGGTGCTATTTTGAAATTAAAAGAATTATCAGATAAAGGAGTTAAGATTATTCCTTTAGGCGGCCTGGAACAGATCGGCATGAATATTACTGCGTTTGAGTTTGAAGATTCAATCATTGTTGTGGATTGTGGGTTATCATTCCCGGAAGACGAAATGCTTGGAATTGATTTAGTCATACCAGATGTCACATATTTGAAAGAAAACATCAAAAAAGTAAAGGGATTTGTGATTACTCATGGCCACGAAGATCATATCGGAAGTATTCCATATGTATTAAAAGATGTGAATGTACCGATTTATGCAACAAAGCTTACGATGGGAATCATTGAGAATAAGCTGAAAGAGCATAATTTAATGAAGACAACCAAGAGAAAGGTTATTAAATATGGGCAATCCATCAATCTTGGATGTTTCCGTATTGAATTTATCCGTACGAACCACAGTATTGCAGATGCTGCAGCATTAGCGATTTATACACCAGCAGGAATTATTGTGCACACAGGTGACTTTAAAGTGGACTATACGCCAGTTTATGGAGAAACAATTGATTTACAGCGTTTTGGTGAGATTGGGAAAAAAGGTGTTTTAGCATTGTTATGTGACAGTACCAACGTAATGAAACCAGGTTATACTATGTCAGAACGGACAGTGGGAAAAACATTTGACAATATATTTGCAGAAAATGCGAAAAGCAGAATTATTGTAGCAACATTTGCTTCTAATGTAGACCGTGTTCAGCAGATTATTAACTCAGCAGAAAAATTCGGGCGCAAGGTTGTAATTGAGGGACGGAGCATGGTGAATATTATGACCACGGCTTCTGAACTTGGCTATATCTCTATGCCGGATAACATTCTTATTGACATTGAACAGATGAAAAACTATACAGATGACCAGATTGTGCTTATTACAACGGGAAGCCAGGGTGAGGCAATGGCGGCATTGTCAAGAATGGCAGCATCGATTCATCGTAAAGTTACTATAAAACCAGGTGATTGCGTAATTTTTAGTTCTACACCAATTCCAGGAAATGAAAAATCTGTTTCCAAGGTGATTAATGAGCTGTCTATGAAAGGTGCAAAAGTCGTTTTTCAGGATACTCATGTATCAGGACATGCCTGTCAGGAAGAAATTAAATTAATTTATGCATTAACGAAACCTAAATATGCAGTACCAGTTCATGGTGAGTACAGGCATCTGATTGCTCATGCCGAGTTAGCAGAGGGTATGGGAATTCCAAAAGATAATATTTTTATTATTTCTTCTGGGGATGTGCTGGAATTATCCTACGAAAAAGGTGAAGTAATTGATCACGTTCCGGCTTCTGGAGTTTTAGTAGATGGCCTTGGAGTTGGTGATGTAGGAAACATCGTTTTACGGGACAGACAGCATTTGTCCGAAAATGGACTGATTATTATTGTGGTGACACTTGAAAAATACAGCAATCAGATTTTGGCAGGACCAGATATCGTATCCAGAGGATTTGTTTATGTGAGAGAATCAGAAAATCTTATGGATGAAGCACGTGATGTCGTAAATGAAGCATTAGATAAATGTTTGAGCCATAATGTAACAGATTGGGGAAGAATCAAAAATGAAATCAGAGATTCTCTAAGTGATTATTTATGGAAAAAGACAAAGAGAGATCCTATGATTCTGCCAATCATTATGGAAGTTTAAGAATCAAGGGAGTATACAAGTATGAAAAAGGTTGAGGAAGCTACCAGATTATTAATTGGGCAAATCAAAGAGAGCAAAGCGTATCAGGATTATACACGTTTGTATTCGGAGATACAGAAAAATCCTGAATTATTAAAAAGAGTAAATGAGTATCGAAAACGCCGTTTTGAGATCCATTTGTCAAATGTGAAGGATTACAGCAATATGCAGGAAGATTTGCGTAGGGAGTTTAGTGATATTCATAGCAATGAATTGACGTTAGAATTTCTAATCGCAGAAAAGCATTTTAGTAATATGATGAAACTTGTCAACCATACTATCCTTGATAGTGTACAGATGGATATTGACTTTTTGGGGGATTAGATAAATGGCAGCGAAATCAGCAAAAGAGAAGAAATGGCAAAAAGGCGTCCGTATTTCCTTTCAGCTGGTATTTGGCATTCTGCTTCACATTTTTATTATTTTAGGTACTATCTACATTACCAGAAATGTCTATGCATTTTCTTATCAGATTTTTGGTAATGATACGGTAGCAGAGGAACCGGGAACAGATGTAATGATTACAATAAGACGAGGCGATACGACGAAACAGATTGCAGAGCTTTTAGAACATAAACATGTCATAAAGAATAGTGATTCCTTTTTTATTCGGGCAAAGTTTATGGTAAATGCTTCTGCCCCCATCTTGCCAGGTGTATATAAGCTGAACACGTCCATGAACTATGGCAACATTATTAGAACCATAACGGATCCAGGTGCAGACCTGAGAGAGGAAAGTTAGATAGATTTCAGAAGATGCGGGTATTTATTAGGAAACTAATAGGTACTCGCCTTTTCCAATGTAAGAGAATCAGGAGAGAAGACATGATTACTGATGAAAGAATTGCGGCGTATATTGATTCGTTAGATAAAGAATTACCAGAGTTTTTACGTCAGCTAGAGAAGAAAGCGTTAAGTGAATATGTACCTATAATCAAGAAACCTGTCCAGAGCCTTCTGCGTTTCCTGATTGCCAATAAGAAACCAGACAGTATTCTGGAGGTTGGTACAGCAGTTGGATTTTCTTCTATTTTTATGAGCCAGTATATAAAAGAGGAAGCTCATATTACGACAATAGAAAAAATGGAAGAACGTATCCGGCAGGCAAAGGAAAACCGGAAAACAGCAGGAAAAGAGAATCAGATTACTATACTGGAAGGAGATGCTGCGGATATTTTAAAATCATTGAAACAGCAGGAAAAAATGTATGATATGATTTTCATGGATGCTGCCAAAGGCCAGTATCTGAATTTTCTTCCGGATATTTTCGATTTACTACGTCCGGGGGGACTGTTAATATCAGATAATGTGCTGCAGGATGGTGACATTGTAGAATCACGTTACGCAGTTACAAGAAGAAACAGAACGATTCATTTCCGCATGCGGGAATATTTATATGCCTTGACCCATTCGGATTCCTTTGAGACAGTAGTATTACCGATTGGGGATGGAGTAACATTAAGTACAAAACTAGTAAAATAGATAGATTGAGAGGACAAGTACTATGTCATTAAGAGAAAAACCTGAATTATTAATTCCAGCAGGCAGCTTAGAAGTATTAAAAGTTGCAGTACAATATGGTGCAGATGCCGTTTATATTGGTGGAGAAATCTTCAGTCTGCGTGCCAATGCAAAGAACTTTACCAAAGATAAAATGATGGAAGGCATAAAATATGCACATGAGCATGGTGTTAAAGTATATGTAACAGCTAATATTACCGCACATAACAGTGATTTAGCTGCAGCTAGAGAATATTTTGCAGAACTGAAAGAAGTAAAACCGGATGCGATTATTGTTTCAGATCCTGGCATGTTTGAGATTGCCAAAGAAGTATGTCCGGAAATTGAACGGCATATCAGTACACAGGCAAATAATGTGAATTATGCTGATTTTAATTTCTGGAAAAACCAGGGGGCAAGCCGTGTGGTATCGGCAAGGGAGTTAAGCATAGAGGAAATCAAAGAAATCCGTGCCAATATTCCAGATGACTTAGAGATTGAAACATTTGTTCATGGTGCCATGTGTATGAGTTACTCAGGAAGATGTTTGTTAAGTAATTATATGACAGGCAGAGATGCGAATATGGGGGCATGTACGCACCCTTGCCGCTGGAAATATCATATCGTAGAAGAAACAAGACCAGGGGAATACATGCCTGTATATGAAAATGAAAGAGGAACTTACATTTTCAATTCAAAAGATTTGTGCATGATCGACCATATCCCAGATATTATGGATGCTGGCATAGACAGCTTAAAAATTGAAGGCAGAATGAAAACAGCTTTATATGTAGCCGTTGTTGCAAGAACTTACCGCGAAGCTATTGATGATTATTATAAAGATCCTGCTTTATATCAAAGCAAGATTCCGCATTATCAGGAGGAAATTGCAAAATGTACCTATCGTCAGTTTACAACTGGATTCTTCTATGGCAAGACTACAAGCGAATCTCAGGTATATGAAAATAACACATATACGAAAGGATATACGTATCTTGGCTTAATTGAAGATAAAAATGAGGAAGGCTTATATGGATTAGAGCAGAAAAATAAATTCTGTGCAGGCGATACCATTGAAATCATGAAACCAGACTTTGAGAATATAGAAGTTACTGTAAAACGTATTACAGATGAAGAAGGAAACGAAATGGAAAGCTGTCCACATCCTAGACAGAAAATCTATGTAGATCTTGGTGTGGAACTGAATGCCTTTGATATATTAAGAAAAAAAGAAGAACAATAAAATATTTTTGTAAAAATTAGCTGGAAATGCACTAATTTATATTAACCCTCATAAAATAGAAGGAAACTGGTAACGATGAGGTGCTTATATATTGAAGTCATTTCCAATTCCACTAAGCACCAAAGAGGAGCAGCTTTATATTCGTTTGTGTAAGGACGGAGACAAGAAGGCAAGAGAGGTGCTCATTGAGCGTAACCTTCGGCTTGTTGCTCACATAGTAAAAAAATATAACACGAATGAAAGAGAGATTGATGATCTTATTTCCATTGGGACAATTGGACTTATAAAAGCGATTGATACCTTTGATGCCGAGAAGGGAATTCGTTTAGCAACGTATGCTTCACGCTGCATCGAAAACGAATTACTTATGATGCTCAGAAATGGCAAAAAACAGTCAAAGGATGTTTATTTGTATGAACCAATTGGTGCTGATAAAGAAGGAAACGAGATTAACCTGCTTGATATCATCGAATCAGTAGATGAAGATGTAGTTGAGGCTATGGAACTTTCGGAAAATATTTCGAAACTATATCAGTTTCTGGATGATATTCTCAGTGCGAGAGAAAAGGAAATTATTATTATGCGTTATGGCTTGTATGATGACCAGGAAATAACACAGCGTGAAATTGCCGATATGCTTGGCATAAGCAGAAGTTATGTAAGCCGGATTGAAAAAAAGGCATTGAAGAAGCTGAAAAATAAATATGAAAGTGAAGATTGATTAGTGTGGGAAAGTGCTGTCAGGAAAAATTCTGGCAGTACTTTTTTGATTTTCTAATAAGGTCATGTTATAATGTGCCTATAAAAAGGAAAGAGAGGGGAAAGATTATGTGGAAGAGATTCATGTTCACATTGGTCATTGGAGGTGTTTTTCTAATGAGTGCAGGCTGCACAAAAACGGAAAAACAAACTACAAGAAACATTGCAGAAGTGAGTGTTCTGCCAGAAACTGCATATTCATCAGAACCTTCCGATTCAAATGTGGAGGATACTGTAGCGCCAGCTGCACAAGAGTTTACAATATACCAGCCAGATGAGGATGCTCAATATCTGATACCTGCAACTGTACAAGGGATAAAAACACCAGAAGGCATTATAAAGACTTTAATAGACCGACAGATTCTGCCAGAGGGGACTGAAATTTCTAAGATTCTATTTAAAGCGAATGGAGAATACATTTCTTATGAAGATGGACTTGCTTCTGAGCCTGAACAGAAGACAGCTGAGCTTGACTTGTCTGGTGCATTTCTAGATGCCATGAAACAGGCCGGTTCTGCCGGGGAAACTATGATGATGGGATGCATAGTAAATTCATTAGCAGAAAACTTTCATCTTCAGTCTGTTTTAATAACCGCCAATGGAGAAATCATTGAAACAGGTCATTGTATTTACGATGAACCTATAAGCTTTTACGAAGATTTGGTGAAATAATGGAATAAAATTCTAGTATCCCATATATACATAGTGATATAAAGCATCAGAGCAGGCGAAATAAAGGAAATTGACATATAATTTTAATGAGATTGCATGAAATTGGTAAATGACTTAATTCATTAAGTAAAATAAATTGCAGAGGGTTGATGTAGATTTCGTTGTTTGTTAGAATACTATTAACGAAGTTGGTACAAATTCCTTCACACATTTACGAATTAGAGGGTGATTTTACATGGGTACTAGAATTGTTGACCAAGGTGGAAGGAAGAAAAAGAAATTAGGCGATTTACTAGTTTCTAGCGGTTCCATCTCAGAAGGACAGCTGCTTACAGCATTGGATAACCAGAAGGCAACTGGCAAAAAACTTGGAGAAAGCCTGATTGATTTAGGATATATAACGGATACGGATATTGCAGAAGCGTTACATAGACAGCTTGGGGTAGATATTGTAAAGCTTCAGGATATTGAGATACCGGATGAGATATTGCAATTAGTAAAAGAATCGGTACTGCGAAAGTACAGTGTTATTCCATTTGAGTACAGCATGCTGAATATGAATGAGCTGCGAGTTGCAATGGCTGATCCGATGGATATTTTCGCTATTGATGATTTGGCTTTTTTAACCAATATGCAGATTGAACCTGTAGTAACAACTCCAGCAGATATTATTGCGGCATTGGATAAATATTATGGCAATAATGAAGCTATGGAGGCGGCTGAAAAGTTTGCAAAGGAACAGGAAGAGCGTAAGAATAGTGTTAAAAAAGAGGAAACCATTAATCTGGAAGATGAAATTAACAATGCACCTATTGTTCAGCTGGTTAATAAAATAATTGAGCAGGCAGTTAGGCAAAGAGCCAGTGATATACATATTGAACCAATGGAATATCAGGTTAGAATCCGTTTCCGGGTGGATGGTGTTTTAAAGACCATTATGAACTATGGAAATGAATTGCTTTCTGCAATCATGACCCGAATCAAAATTATAGGCGGCATGGATATTTCTGAAAAACGAAAACCACAGGATGGTCGTATTACCAGTGTGGTAGATAGAAAAGAGTACGATATCCGTGTTTCCGTATTGCCAACTGTTTATGGCGAAAAAGCAGTTATGCGTCTTACGTCAAAACAGGGACTTACAAGAGATAAAAAAGAATTAGGATTTAATGAAGAAGAGTTAAAGGCGTTTGATCATATTCTGCGTCATCCTCATGGAATCATTCTTGTAACAGGTCCTACAGGAAGTGGTAAGTCTACCACTTTATACACAGCATTAAGTGAGTTAAACGTGGATGGAGTTAATATAGTCACAGTTGAAGACCCAGTCGAGGCTAATATTGATGGTATTAACCAGGTCCAGGTAAATAATAAGGCAGATATGACATTTGCCAACGCCCTGCGTTCTATTCTTCGTCAGGATCCAGATATCATTATGATTGGAGAGATCCGTGATGGGGAGACAGCAGAAATCGCAGTAAAAGCATCCATTACGGGGCATTTAGTAGTAAGTACGTTGCATACCAACAGTGCAGCGAGTACCATTACCCGTCTTGAAGATATGGGGATTGAATCCTATCTGATTGCAGATTCCGTTATTGGTGTAATTGCACAGCGTCTGGTAAGAAGGCTTTGTCCAAAGTGCAAAAAGCCAAGAAATGCAACTTATTTTGAAAAGGAACAGCTGGAATATCCAAAGGAGTTTCCTTTAGAGATTTATGAACCTTGTGGATGCCAGCAATGTAATAATACCGGTTACATGGGGCGTATCGGTGTTTATGAGATTATGACGGTTACACAATCCATAAAAGATATTATAAGTAAAAAGGGGAACGCAGATGATATTAAACGTGCTGCACTGAAAGAGGGAATGCACACATTAAAGATGTCAGCATCGAAGTTTGTTATTGATGGAACTACATCAATGGCTGAGATGCAGAGAATTGCATACGAATAATAAAGTGATGACATGAGAGGAATATAGATGATTACAATAAATGACTTGCTAAGAATATCAAAAGACAACGGGGCATCAGATTTGCACATTACAGTAGGAGTTCCTCCAAAATGCAGGATAAATGGCGATTTGAAGAGTATAGATCTGCCAAAGCTTATGCCAGATGATACAGAAACGATTATCTCTCCGATTTTAGGAGAGCATCAGAAAGAAGTTCTGGATGAGTTCGGAGAGGTGGACTTTGCGTATTCTATTCCAGAATTAGGAAGATACCGTGTTAATGTATTTAAACAAAGAGGTTCTCTAGCTTGCGTAATACGTCTGGTTGGTATGGACATACCAGAACCAGATGCTTTGGGCATTACGCCAGCTATGCTGGATCTTACGAATAAAAAGCGTGGGCTTGTGCTCGTAACTGGACCGACTGGAAGTGGAAAAACCACAACTCTGGCATCATTAATCGATCAGATAAATCGTAATTATGCTTCCCATATAATTACGCTGGAAGATCCAATAGAATATCTGCATTCTCATAATAAATCCATAGTGAACCAGAGAGAAGTTGGCTTGGATACCAGTTCTTATTCACACGCACTGCGTTCCGCATTGCGTGAAGATCCAGATGTTATTCTTGTAGGAGAAATGAGAGACCTTGAAACCATTTCTACAGCGATTACCGCTGCGGAAACAGGACACCTCGTTTTCTCAACCTTACATACAATCGGGGCGGCAGCAACAATTGACCGGGCAATTGATGTATTTCCGCCAAATCAGCAGCAGCAGATTCGAATACAGCTTGCCACAGTCCTAGAAGCAGTAATCAGTCAGACATTAATTCCTGCGACGGGAGGAAAGGGACGAGTTGCTGTCTTTGAAGTAATGCTTGGTTCGCCTGCAATCAAAAATCTGATTCGTGAAAATAAAACATTCCAGATTCCAAGCATGATGCAGACGTCGAAAAAAATGGGTATGCAGACATTAGATGATGCAATTTATGATTTATACCTAAGTGGGAAGATAAGTGCAGAACATGCATTGAACTATTCCCAGGATCCAATTGCACTAGAAAGAAAACTTTACTAGAATCAAGGGAGGACAGAATATGCCGATTTTTGACTATGAAGGAATTGATCAAAATGGAAAAATGAAGCGAGGAAGTCTTGAAGGCAATGATGAAGATGCGATAATGGCGTCTTTAAAGCTGCAGGGACTTACGCCAGTTAGTGTGAATAAACAGACTATGTTTTCAAAGGATCTGGATATCGCCATTGGAAAGAGGGTATCCTCCAAGGAACTGGCAATTTTCTGCCGTCAGTTTGCTAGTATTATCAATGCAGGTGTCACCATTATAAATGCATTGGAAATGCTGTATGAGCAAAGTGAAAACAAATATATGACTAAGGCAATCCGAGAAGTACAGACTGCAGTGGAAAAAGGTGAAAGCCTTGCAGATGGCATGAGAAGCCAGCCAAAGGTATTTCCAGAGATACTAGTGAACATGGTAGAAGCAGGAGAAGCTTCTGGCAGTTTAGAGGTTGCTCTTAATCGAATGACGACTCATTTTGAGAAAAGCGATACGTTAAGATCTACCGTAAAGAATGCCATGATATATCCGATAATGGTTATTCTGGTTTCAGTAGCAGTTGTAATTATTATGATGGTAAAAGTAGTTCCAAGCTTTATGGATATGTTTGACGACATAGATGGAGAACTTCCTGCTATAACGAAAATGGTTATGAACATAAGTAATTTTATTGTACATAATGGAATTCTCTTAGCCTGTATTATTGTACTGTTAGTTGTTTTGTTTGTACTTTACCGAAACTCGGATAAAGGAAGATACCAGCTTAGTGCCTTTTTATTAAAAGTACCTTTGTTTGGAAAACTTGTACAAAAGTCAGCATCTGCTACCTTTACAAGAACTTTAAGTACACTGCTTGCATCTGGCATTTCATTAATTGATGCGGTGGAGATAACTACAAGAGTAGTTGACAATGAGATTTTTAAAGAAGCCTTAAAACAGGCAAAAGATGAGGTTGAACGTGGTGTTGCCTTATCTGAGCCATTAGAAGCCTGTGGACAGTTTCCTCCAATGGTATTTCGTATGATTCGAATCGGTGAAGAAACTGGTAACATGGAAAGCATGCTGGATAAAGTTGCAGATTTTTATGAAGAAGATGTGCAGAATACCACAAAAGCATTAACAACTATTATGGAACCAATTATTATTATTGTACTGGCAATTATAGTCGGTACCATTATGTTAGCCGTTATGTCTCCAATGTTTGCATTATATAATTCCATTGGAAATGCGGTTTGATAGGAACAAATTTCAATTTGATTAATATAGTATTTAACATACTATTATTAATAAATAAAAAGAAGGAGTAATGTGTTATGAGAGAAGAAATGAAACACACAAAAAAACTTGGTAACAAAGGTTTTTCCCTAATTGAGTTAATCATTGTTATCGCTATTATGGCAATTCTTATCGGAATTGTTGGAACTCAGGTTGTACCTTATATTGAAAAATCAAAACAGGCAAAAGATAAGCAGGTACTAAGTGGATTCTTAACCAATGCTACAACTGCTTTTGCGAATAACGCAGATGCGCTTAATGATACAGCAGAGTATACTTTTGTGATTGGTGGAGCAGCAAGTTCAGATACTGCACTTGAAAAAGTAAAAAGCGAATTTTATGAATTAGCAGGATATGATCCTGCATCAGTAGCACTTGCAGATGTTATCAGTAAAATGGGATCCAAAGCTGGCAAGTCCATTAGTTCAATTACAATTGCCAGAGATGCAAATGGCAAGGTAACAGTAACAACTCAAGTGTCTGAAACGAAATATGATAAAGTATTTGAAGAATTATCTTCCACCTGAATCGGAAAGTAATTTTTGGGATTAGAGCATATTCTCCCGGCAGGCCAGTGGTCTGCTGGGATTGGAAAGGACGTAACATGGAAATCTTATTATATGGAATTGTTTTTTTATACGGCATTATTTTTGGAAGTTTTCTAAACGTGTGTATTTACCGAATACCTGATAAAGAAGGAATTACGTCACGTTCCCATTGCCGGAAATGTGGATATCCGCTTTTATGGTATGATCTTGTGCCTCTTTTTAGTTATTTGTTTTTAAGGGGAAAGTGTAGAAAATGTGGAACGAAAATCTCAATTCAGTATCCACTTGTAGAGTTATTGAATGGGGGATTATGGCTTGGTGTTTTTTCTTGTTATGGATTTCAATTAAAAAGCGTTCTATACTGTGGACTGATTTCTATTTTAATCGTTATTAGTGTGATTGATTTCAGAACTTATGAGATACCACCAGTGCTCAATGGATGGATTGGCATTCTTGGCATAGTGCAGGTGATAGCCGACAGAGATAACTGGTTAAAGTATGTAATCGGTTTTTTTAGTATTAGCATTTTTTTACTAATCTTGTACTATGCTTCAAAAGGAAGAGCTATTGGAGGAGGAGATGTAAAACTCATGGCAGTAGTTGGCCTGCTATTAGGGTGGCAGCTGGCTTTATTTGCATTTGTGACAGGATGTTTATTGGGTTCTGTGATTCATAGCATACGTATGAAAGTATCAGAGGAAGGAAATGTACTTGCTATGGGACCCTATCTGGCAGGTGGCATTTTATGTGCAATATTTGCAGGCAATCCGTTTATTCAGTGGTACTTGATGATATGCTTAGCATAATTCTTTTATTCCGGAGCATTGATTCAGTCAAAATTGCGTAATGGAAGAATTATGCCATTTATAATGATGGTTGAAAAAAGGGAGGAAATAACGTGGCAAAAAAAGTGTTATCAATTGAAATAGGATTAAGGTATACTCGCATTTGTGAAATGGCAGGGTTAAAAGTAACTCCTGTTGTGTACAACTGCATTACATTCCCAACTCCAGAAGGTTCATTTGAAGATGGTTATATCCGAGATAAAGGAATTTTAGGTGCTGCCATTCGCCAGCAGCTGATTGAACATAAGATCAAAACTACAGATGCAGTTTTTACAGTGAATTCAACAAAGATTGCCAATCGAGAAGTGTACATTCCATATGTAAGCGAGAATAAGATAAAGTCCATTGTTGAATTACAGGCAAAAGATTATTTTCCAATTGATATTTCAGATTATAACATTTCCTATTACATACTAAATAAAGAAGATAAGGCAAAGGGACAGGATAGAAAAATCAAACTTCTCTTATTAGCAGCACCAGACAATTTAATACAGAGTTATTATAATCTGGCTGCAGCTATGGGAATTCAAGTGGAAGCAATTGATTATATAGGAAACAGTTTTTATCAGGTTGCCAAGAGACAATGGAATCAGGGAGTCAATATTTTCGTTCACATTAATGATAATACAACGCTGGTAAATATTATTGAAGATGAAAATCTGTTATTACAAAGAATTATCCCATATGGTTCCAATGAAATTGTTGAGAAGGTTAGCAGAAATGAAGTATTCCATGTGGAATCAGAAGAGGCAGCAATTGCTCTTTTAAAGAAAGAAAAAATAATTAATTATCAGTTTGAGCCAGAGAAAGACAATGATATTACCTTTATGAGTGCTTCTGAAGGGTATGATCAGGTCAGGAAGGAAATCAAGGCAAAAGAGGATGTGACAGAATCCTTAAAATTCTTAGTAAATAATATGATTCGTGTATTAGATTACTTCACAGCTAAGAATTCAGCGAAGAAAATCGGCTATATCTATGTCAGTGGCTTTGGTTCAAGTTTTCAAGGTATTGTTCAGCTGTTAAAAAATGAAATTGGGTTTGAAACAAAGAAAATAGATAATATCTATGTTGCTGAATTCAATAAAAAAGTAATCCTTACTCCTGCGGAACAAGTAGATTATATTGCCTGCGTGGGAGCTGGTATCGCACCAGTAAATTTTGGTGTAAAGCAAAAAGCTGGTCTCGGAATGAAAAAGACAGATGTAAAGTCATGGAAAAATGCTTGCGTATTTGTTTGTGTATTATGTGGAGTTTTTGCTGGCACAATGGCATTTGTAAAGATTCAGTCTGTTGCAAAGCAAAATGTGCTAAAGAGCGATATTAATGAACTTCAAGGGGTTGAAGTGATTTATGATAATTATAATGCAGCAAAAGCAAAGTATGAGAACCTGAATAAAATGCATGAAAGGACTATAAGTAAGGTAGACTGCCTAGATAAGATATTAGAAGATTTAGAAGAAAAACTGCCAGCAAAGTTAAATTTGACAGGTCTGACTGTAAATCAGGAACAGCTTATTATGGAGGCAGAAGGAAGCGGACCTTTGGCAATTTCAAAGCTTTTCATTAATTTAAGAGATATTCCTTATTTAACAAATCTGCAGGTAGATAGTTATTCTAGCACATCAAGTGAAGGAAGTTCAGGTGTTCCAGCGATTACCTTTAAAATTACTGCTGATTTTAGCGAAACAGACATATATGCAGGACTGGAAGCAGATAGATCAGAGGATAAGGCTGAAAATAACGATGCCAGTAATGAAGATAGCAAGTAGGAGGAATGGTCATGAAGGTTGAAAAATTATCAGAAAGAGATCAGAAGGCATTATTAGGGCTTATTATGTTATTGGCGGTAGCTTTGGCATATTTTGTGGGATATAAAGGGTTACTGAATAGTGCAGCTGTTACGAAAAATGAAAACTTACAATTACAAACACGTTTAGAGGATTTAAAAGAAAAAGATAAAAATAAAAAGCAGGTTTTAGAAGATACACAAGAATGCGAAGCAAAGATTAATGTTCTTGCTCAAAAGTATCCAAGTAAAGTAACACCAGAAAAAGTATTTTATGATATGTATAATTTAGATGTAGCTTTGGGAAAAACAGCATTTACATCTGTTGTGGCAGAAATGAACGGACTCTTTTACCCAGTAGCAGAAGGCACAGAAGTTTCCGCTGATAATACCCAGTCAACACAGACAGTGCAAGACCATTCAGAAAAGCCTGGATTTTCGGATGGTATTATAACTGCTTATAAAACCCAGGTTACAACCCAGATAAAAAACATGTCTTATTCCGCATTAAAAAAGATGATAAAAGAGATAAATTCCTATGATGGCAGAATGACTATGGATAATATGAATCTTATTTTTTCAAAGGAAAGTGGTCTGCTAGAAGGTTCTGTTGTATATGAAATGTATGAATTAGAAGGCAGTCCAAAAGAATATGCACAACCAGATATCAGAATGCCATCTGGTGTGAAAAACATATTCGGAACATTTGATGCTAAATAAGAATGAGAGGGGCATATTGCATGAAAAAGAGGAAAAAAATCGATGATAACGGATTTTCCATCGTAGAAGCAATGGTAGCGATAGTTATCTTAAGCATTATTTTTATTCCAGTTACAAACAGCTTTATATCGTCTATCAAAGCAAGTAAGGAAACGAAAATCATGCAAGAGGCAACTTCTGCTGCTCAGCTGGTAATGGAAGACTTTAAGAATAAAACATTTGAGGATTTAGCCTCTGATTATACAACTACAGATAATTTAAGTGTGGATACATGGACGTCGATTCATATGGAAAAAGAATTTCTGGCAGCTAGCAACAAGTGCTGTGATTTTAATGTAAAAGTGGATGTGTCGAAAACTTCTACGGTGGCAGAAACAAGTGGATTAGATGGGATCAATGCAAAACCTTTGGAAAAAATCTATTCTCTGGAATCTGCTTCCAGCTATCAGCTTAACATAGGCAGTATACCAGAATGGGTGATTTGTGATTTTGCAAGTCATTCAGGAAGAAGCGAAAGGTATGTCAAAGAGAGAACTACACGTACAGTCAAAGTGATACTGGAAGAAGATACAGCAACAGGAAATACCCATATATCAGGAGAAGTGATTTGTTTTTTTGGCTCTGATTCAAAACAAAGTGAGTCCTTCGATGTAACATTATCTTCTGTTTTGAAGAATCTATATCTGTTTTATGTAGCAGATTATAGTGGAGAGAGAGATAAAATTACCGTGAAAAATGATGCTATGCTAGATGCCACTTTTTACATGATAGGCAAAGGTGCCGATAGTACAGTGAATCATTTTAATATGGTGGAGTCAGGTTCTGACAATCTTCATCTGCTTCATGTGGTTACAACCGTACCTGTAAATACTTCTGCAGGTGCAGCTCTTTATAGTGTTTCAAACGATGCTGCTTATACGAATAAAGAAGTTTCTACAAGGAGATACGAAATAAAAGTAGAAGTATCCAGAAAGCGAGACGGAAAAGTATATAGCAGTATGATTTCGACAAGGGGGGAATAATATGAGGTCCAGACAAAAACGGCTGGGTGACAGAGGTTCTAGTTTAATTATGGTTGTAATTGGTGCTGCATATCTGGGAATTCTGGGTGCTTTGATTTTATCCATCACTTTTACTAATATTGACTTAAAAACAGCCAATAATAAATCAAAAAAGAATTTTTATATGGATGAAGCAGTGGTAAATGAAGTGACAGCTGTACTGGAGGAATATTCAGCCAAAAGCATGGCGGCAGCTTATACCTGGCTTGTAAAGAATTATCAGGCGGAAAGTGCAGATTGGGAAAAATGCTGTAAAGATTATAAAAAGAAATATATGATTGCCCTGTCACAGATGTTAAATAATAATCCTGCAAATACAACGGAGCTTTCGGATTCTTATCAGGTTTCAAAATTAAAGGATGGAGTGAATTCTATTAGTACAGATTCTGCTGATGCAGACCACGTAACAGTAGGGGCATTTGTAGGTGGTTCTCCTAATATGGCAGGTATTATTGAACATGCAAAAGATGTGGAGGGAAATTATACATATGATTATTTAATTTTAAAGGACGTATCCATTACCTATACCCAGGCAAATGGGTTTGAAACAGAAATCATGACAGACATTGTAATGGATTTTCCATCTGCAGGCGGGGTAGATACTACATTTGCAAAGTTTGCATTAATTTCTGATGAACTTATAGATTGTACTTCGGCGGTCCATGTAACAGGTGGTGTGTATGCAGGAGAAACACCTCCAAGTATAGCAGGAGCAGGAGATAAGGTAAATCCAGACATTGGAGGTATTCTTGTACAAAGTGGTACTGGCAATTTAGAGATAGACGGGAACAATAACCTAGTTGCCACTAGAGGAAACATTACTGCCAATAATGCTGGACAGCTTAGCATTGTAAATGCCAAAGTATGGGCAAAAAACATAAGGACATTTGGAGTTGGAGATCCTGCCAGATTTACTCCCAAGATCTCAATAGATGCCATAACCAAAGTGCAGGATGACTTGCTTATGAAAGCACCTTACAGTACGGTGGATTTAAAGAAATCCTATTATGGGTTCTCGTATAAGGGAAAATCTAGTATTGGCGGCAAAACTATGTCAGACAGAAGTAGTGCTATTACCATAAATGCCAGAGATGTAAGCCTTGATTTGACGGGATTAGATAACCTTGTTCTGTTTGGCAGGGCATTTGTAAGCAGCAGTGATACGGTTGATGGCAATGCGGAAGCGGGCGAACAGGCACAAAAGGAACAAAGTGGAACTATGATGGATATTATGACAGGACAGTCCATTGGAGTGAAATATGACCAAGGGGCATATCTGATTGCAAATGAATCTTATTTAAAGATTCCGTCCAATCCAATTGATCAGGCTTCTATTCAGGCCTATGCAGCAAGTCTTTATCATGCAGATGCTTCTTATGACGCAAGTGCACCTCACTTGAGTCTTAAAATGAAACAGGATATTGTTGATTTTTCCAAGGGAGATGCGGCTCATATCCGCAGATGGCTGGATGATGATATGCCGATTCGTCCTATTTATTATAGACAGGGACCAGGTACTTCTGGTATGAAAATGGTGAACTTTTATTGGAATTTCAAAAATGAAGCTTGTGCCAATGCGTACTTTGAATGGTTTTACGGAAAATATGGTGGAGATTTGAAAGACAGCTTCAAGCAGTTTTACCGTTTAGAAGGTGGAAAATACAATATGAAATATAAGACGGCACCTTTTGTCCGTCTGCAAGTAGCGGGGGATTTCCTGTATCAGAATCCTTCTACAGGGGCATTTGAAATACAAAAAGGTGAAATTCACGATATGGATACGGAATCTTCACAGCTTACCCAAAAATATAAATCGGTTCAGCTGAATTTACGTGAAGATGGAAATACATCGGGGAATATCGCAGATAAACCTTATGTAAATATGCATTTTAATATGAAAGAAGTAAAAAAAGGATCAAAAGTAATTGATCATACAGGAATACAGTCAGCCTTGTATCATAATGCTGCCAATGTATATATAAGCAGTAAGGAGGAATTTCATGTAACCTCTGGAATGGCAGGTCTGGTAATTGCATCTGGTAATGTTGTGGTAGATGCAGTTCGGTTTGAAGGTCTGATTGTAGCAGATGGGAAAATTGAACTTTCTACCAATTCCAATATAATAGCAGATGAAAAGATGGTTTTGGATTTGCTTGGTTATTGTCAGAATAATGGAAATAAACTTGGAAAATACATTTATGGTTACGATAATGCGTCGAAAGGTGCAGCAGGGGACGATAGTGCGGATTATGGCAAAGCGATTGCATTTGAAAACTGGAAGAAGAATGCATAGTCAGATATGGAGGTGAGGAGTATGCTGGATAATTTGGAGCATCTGAATGAGAAAGGATTTTCTTTAATCGAAGCAATCATTTGTATGGCTATTATGGCGGTACTGTCTGTTAGTGCTTTCTCCTTATCTGGCCATATAAAATACGCCAATACGAAGAAGTGCGTCAAACAGTTAAATCAGAAAATGGAAACGGCTAAAATGACCACAATGAGTAAGGCAGGGGACTGGAGCCTTTACCTGTACCGGCATGATGGAGAGCTGTATTACAGTCTAACCAGAGAAACCTTTGATGAAGATAAGGGAACGAAGATAGGTGGCAGGAAAATACGCCTGTTTTATAAAGAAAAGGGTGGAAAAGAGTCAGAACTTTCAGGTTCTTCTAAGCTGCAAATCCAGTTTGCAAGAAGCACGGGAGCATTTGCAGGTCCAACGATTTATGAGAGTCTGCGAATAGCCACAGATAGTTCCAAGGGATATACCATTAAACTAGTGGAAAAAACTGGAAAGCATATACTGGAATAGAACCATAGAAGAAAGGAGATGATTTTTTGAAGAGGAATACAAAAGGCATTACAATTATTGAGCTGATGCTGGGAGTCGTATTATTTAGCATAGTGGCGCTTGCGGTTACTTACTTCATCTTTACAGGAACGAAAATTTGTAGAGAAGCAGAAACAGCTATTCATGTGCAGGAAGAATCTCAGATTGTTATGAATCAGCTGCTGACTATCACAATGGAAGCAGACAATCTGGAAAAGAAAGAGGATATTGTAACTGGAGACATTCGCTTTTATGTCATGGATATGGATAAGAATTTCGCAAGCACAAAAACAGAAAAGATTTTGTATTATCAAAAATCATCTGGAAAGCTGTATTATTATGAAGTAGATGCAACGGCCAGTAGTGCAGATATAGCCCAGATTTCTATGGAACTTTCTGGTGGAACCTCTAATATAATTGCAGGCCAGCTCTTAGGAGAGTATCTTAAGGATTTCGACGTAGACATTGATACGCATCTGCATAATGTGGAATTTGAACTTTTATTTGACCTTAACGGAAAAGAAATGAAGTCAAAAGATTCCATTACATTAAGAAACCAGTACGTAGAGAGAAAAGATGCATTTATAGACCCAATGTAATTGCTTGCTGTAAAGAGTTTAGGAGAGGATGTTATATGTTAAAACGTTTGAATAGACATCGGAAGGAAATCACCGTTTGTGCTGCATGTCTGGTAGTGATTGTTTTGCTTGCAGTGACAGTTCAGAGCTGGCTGCCTACGGTAGTAAGCCAGAAGGCCAAGGAACGGAAAGTACCGATTTCGGGAAGCTATGATGCGGATGCACTGAATCTGGATGATGTTCCCGCATACAGGACAGATGCCAAGTTTAAAATATTAGAGATCGTGCCTTACCGTGGCATGGCAGAGATAGGGTATGGTATAGCAGGAGAAGAACCTGTTGATATCAGAAAAATCTCAGAACAGGACGCCAGAGGAGATCTGGCACAGATTCTGCATAATACCAATAGTGTATTAAAATGGGATTCTGCCAGAAAACAATTAAGGAATCAGAATGCTTTGGTGAAAACCACTTTAAAAGAAGCATTACAGTTATCGGATAAGCAGACTCAGGAATACATAACGAATAAGTGGGTCGATGTATTAGTTGTGGAACCAGCCCAGATAAATGCCAATCCTGCTTTGATTCAAGAAAGCGATTATGTGTATCTTCATGATGATTTTGCCAAAGGAAATAATGATTATTTCAACAGGCTTTTAATGTTATACGAGAAATACAGCTATCGTGCACTGAAAGGTACCTTAACCAGAACGTACTATAATAGTGGCAAATACCCTGTTTTTAAAACGGGATCGAACAGCACGGATTTATCTATGGATGTAGTTGAAAAGTTGTATACATTTGCTTTGCTAGATGAAAAATCATTAACCATTCCTGGCTATACATTAAAAGGGGAAATGGAAGGCCATACCAATATTCAGAAACTAGGATATGCCATTTCCGTAACCGTTTATCTGCAGAATGAGAAATATATAAACGCAGAAAAAGCCCATGATAAGCTGTTTGTAGATTCTCATAAAACTGGATGGAATGATTTCTGGAACATAAAGGAACTGGTTCGCTATCTGACTCCGGGAAAATCGTCACAATGGGATGCATTAGTTGCCAAAGTGGAAAACGGTTATAGTGATTCTGTAAACAATGATTTTGTAGGAAATTATTATGATACAACGGTCTGTGCATTTGCCCATGGTGCTGGTGAACAGAGCAGCCTGTTAAGTAAAATAGCTTTATCGGATTCCCTAAGAAACAGGATTCCTGTAACTGGAGATGAAAAATGGTGTGAAAACGTAGGAAACGATTCTCGTGATGTTGCAATTACCATTTACAATCAGTATTGTCCTGAATTAAGAGTATTGGATGTAGAGCCGGATAATAAATTCACTTTGGATAAAATGGACGTAAAGACATGGCTTCCAGCAGATATCCGTCTGAAAATACATGTGGTGAAAATGACCATGAGTGAGTTTATCGGTATAGTGGAAGACTTGAATAGTGAATATGATATGATTTACTTTGGAAGCAATGTAGATAAAATGATGGGAACAAACATCTACTATACAGGAATTCAAGTGGATACAGAGGATAATTTAAGTTTTGCACAGGGGACAGGTGTAAATGGTGATGCATTCCGGTATTCAGGGAATGATATTACGGACAGAATGGCTGACAAAGTAAAAGCATTTATGGACGCTGGGTATCCAGTAGCATATGCCTCCAATCTGCTGGATTCTGGGAAATTAAGTCGTGGTATCAAAATATATGATTTCTTGTGTTCTGAAAAGGCAGGAAAAGACAGAATGTTTTCGGTGTCAGATAAATTTGCTATTCAGGATAGCAAAGGAAACAGATTGTTAAGCAGAGCAAACGTACTACTTGGCAAGCCACAAATCTGGGATACTGATCCGAAAGGAGTGCAAGAGTATTCTGAAGGGGGGAGTGCTTCTATTACTACTAGTGGATTGGCAGGTCTTGAAATCAATGTAAGGCATGCATCTGGATCTTATGGAGCATATCTGTATGTAGATGGAGACCATAATGGCATATACAATGAGTGGGAGCAGAAGAATGGCAATTATGTACGAAATGAAAACTATGAAGACGCTATCTGGCATGTAACCTTTACAGCGGGGAATACGGTAACCGTTTCGGGAGCAGTGATACCGAAAAGTGCCATGAAGGGTGTCGTTTCGGTAAAACTGGAAATTGTGAAACTGAATGCTGGAAAGCCAACGGGAGTTCGTTCCTGTAAGATTTGGAACCTGAAGTGTTCTGGTTCCAAAGAGCAGATAAAAGTATTACAGCTATCGGATTTCACAAAATATCCTAGTATGGATTTATCCTCAAGTTCCACACAAGCCAGTCAGTTTAAGAGATTCGCCTTAAGTGGAGCTGTAACGGACCGCTTTAAGATTGATGTAGAGGCCAAAGACATTATGACGACTGATTTCAAGGATCCAGATATTTTTAACATAGACGATTATGATGTGATTTTAGTTGGATTTATTGATTCCAATAAAAAACTGGCCGATCCAGATGGACTCCTTAACAAACTGGCAATTGCTGCTGGAAAAGGGAAAGGCATTATTTTTACTCAGGATGCTTTGACTTATTATAATGATACGGCAGATGCCAGACACTGGGGAACCAATATGAACTATAAGGTACGTTCCTTGCTTGGCTTGGACCGTTATGGAGCATTTAAAGAGGGCGAAGCGGTGGCAGATTCCATGAAGATGGCCTTTACCTATAGTGTCATCAGTAAGTTTTCAAACTCCAAGTATTTTAATGGCTTAAGCAGTGATATAGAAAGCACGAATGCCATTTCTAGAATAAACGAAGCGAAGGTGGCAAGATATCCGTATGTAATTGAAATGGATGCAGCTAAGAAAACAAGAGGCTTCCATGCTAAGAGTGGAATTTATCAGACAGATGTGGAACAAAAAGGCATGCCAGCAGTAAACGGCGTTGCGTATTTCTGTCTGGATGGAGATGGAAGCAACAATCCTTATAGCGTGTCTCCAAGGGATGTAAGGAATAACTATTACTTATGGAGAAACGACAGTGTTTTTTATAGTGGGATATCAGCCGAAAGCTTTAATGGAAATTATGATAACGAAGTGAAATTATTTGTTAATACCATTATTTCTGCCTATGGACTTGTCCGTTCGGTTGATCTGAATGTTACGAATCTGCATGAAGTAAATGATTTCGCAGGTGGTAAAGCGTATATTTTATATGGAGATGTAGATTTTAAAGCAGATAAAGTATTAGGGAAAAAGGATGTAGAATTTAATCTGACTACAAGTGGTATGAGCAGCCCGGTCCTTAAACTAAGTTTTTATAGTGCCGATGGAGACGGCAATATTGTTTCTGGGCCATTGGAAATGTATAAGAATAATAAAAGGTTTCTGGATGACGATTCCGCACTAGAGGAAAAGGAGTTTTGTGTAAGCACAGAGGTAGATTATATTTACGAGTACCCTTTTAAGTATTTAAATGAAGGTTCCAATGTAAACATTATTATGAAAGTGACGGCTACGGAGAAAGGAAAAACCATTACAGACAGTGTGCTGATTAAGGCACTTAGAAGATCCATGTTTGATTTGGATTAGGTTTGGCAAGTCTGATTATTGTTGGAAGGTTTAGTGCAATATTTACATTTGAAATATACAATGCTATAATTCTATTATTCTATAAGTAAAGGAATTTATGATTATAATGTGTATTATCTCAGTAATCATTTTTTTGGCCTTGATTTATGTTGTATATAAAGTATGCAGACAAATTATGAAAAAAGTAAAATGTAACTTAAAAAGTTAAGGAAAACAGAGATTCATAAGTGGGGGATGAGGAACTTAGTCTCTAAATAAGAAATGTAAAAAAATGTGGCTTCTTTCGGATAAAAACAGATACAGGATTTTATCAGAAAGGAGCTTTTCTTGTGAAATATAGAATGATATGATATAGTTTGCATAATAAGGATTTTGTATGGAGGAGCGAAGGTAATGTATAGTGAGGAGCGAATGAAAATAAGTAATGTTAGCGTGCAGGAAAAAGGGGCAAAACAGGAAAAATCACATAATATTCCAGAAAGAGAAGGGAATGCATAGGCTTATTTGTCTTTCCAGCCGAGCCAGTTTAAGGCAATTGATTTTTCTAGGAATCGTAAGCAGAGTGGGGCTAAGGATATGAGTGAAAGCAGCGGAGAGAGTTTGCAGCTTAAGAAAAGCAGTGGGGCTGGGGGAACGAAAGTTATACAGAGGTTGAAATCAGGGATAAGGTGCAAGGACGGTGTGATTACTTCTGGTGATTTATGGGGAATTTTAAAAAAAATAACGGATAATCGAAAACCGTTATCGAATGGTAATAAAGATTTCTATGACACTTTTATTAATTTGAAAGTAAATGATGGTAATGGAAAAATAATTTTTGGTGGAACAGAATTTGAAAGAAATGATAAGAACAACTATATATATTATCAGAATAAAGGAGAAAAGGGAACTAAAAATAAATACAAAGGTTCGTACCCAGAGTTAGCAGAGCTTTTGAAAAACGAATCTGTAAAGGGGCAAGATGATGCAAAAAAAATGAGGGGGTGGATTCAAAATGGTGTTAGTATTGGGGCTGGCATTGTTAAGCAATATAGTTCTCGTAAGCGAGATGATACATTGAAACAGACAACATTAGCTTTATTTGGAGCAGAGACTACACGTTCACCTAGGATTTTTTTAACCTCTATGATGTTATTAGATAATATGCAGTCGGGAATAGGATATGGAAAAGGGAATAGGAAAGAATATGTACTGTCAAGTATGCTTCAAAGAGGGGAGAGAAATGGAAAGTATAGTTTAAAAACTAAAAATAAATTTATTTATTATGGGAATAGTGTTGCATATGGACATAGAAGTGGTGAACAAATAAAGGGGATACTGGGAGCTGGACTACATTTTACTACTGATAAAAGAAGTATAGCAGGAGGAAAGTTTGCCTCTGCAGGTGCTGATTCAATGGCTCAAGGTCAGGCTAACGATAAATTTCATAGTAACAATATTGTACACAATAAAGAGGTAGGTATTTTGATAAACTGGTTAAAGCTGCAAGGTGAACCATTTTCAAGTGGAACTGTAATCAGCGATGGTTTTGAGCTGCAAGTAAAAGAAAATAAGAGTACAGTAAAAAAGAAAATAGAAGAATTAGTTAAGAAAAGGGCATCTTCATATGAATATATGGAAGATGGTAAAAATGAAAGCGAAATATCTAAAGAATATAAAAAGAATGAAAGCAAAAATAAAGCGAAATATGACTATGAAGACCATGAAAGGAGTTTTACATATGATGAAAAATTTTTGAATGCAAAAATAGTTAATATTAGCAATCACATAGAACGCTTGAAAAAAGTCCAAGTAAAAAGAGAAAAGAGACTTGAAAATATAAAACAGAATATTAGGATAAGGTTTGAAAAGTTACTTAAACAAGAAGAAAAAGCTAATATTGAAGTGTCGGAAATTTGTGGTTTAGATACAATGCCCACATATGAAAAACTGTTGGGTTCAAAAATACCTTTAGCATTGTTTGAAAATGGAAAAGGTTATTACAATATAAAATGTAGTAAGAAAGTAGCTGAACGGGCAGGACTTAAATACTGTTGCATGGAAGAAAGTCTGTTAAAAGGTATTTTTTCAGAAATGCACAATAATAAGAAAAGGTATGGATTAGGAGAAGGGGTTACAACACCAGATCAATGGCATGGTGCGTTTCAAAATAAAATAGTTGATGAAATTATCAATATAAAGACACAAAAACATAATAATATAATCAGTGAGATAGATAATGTTGTCAACCGTGGAGAAACTTCTTTTGACAAAAAAATTAATAAATGGATAAAACAATATAATGACAAAAATACAGAAAGTTTTAATAATAAAAAAATAGAAACAATTAAAAAAGAAATAGAAAAACTAAATAAACTAATTGTTAATTTAGAGAGAGAAAAAAAAAATTATGGATATAAAAAAGAGAGTAGGCTTTTAACCAATTGTCCCTTGTATAATGATTTCATTATGTAGTATTCTATAAATTGAAAATATAAATAGCAAAATAAACCCACAAGAAAGGCGGCACCCCAATGGAAATCGAAAGAAAATTTTTAGTAAAACAGCTTCCAGACCAGTTAGAACAATACCAGTGCAAAATAATTGAACAAGGATACCTGTCCCACAACCCAACCCTGCGTATCCGTAAAAGCAACGAAAATTATCTATTAACTTACAAATCAAAATTCGGAATCGGACAAGATGAAAACCGTACTGCAAAAGTAGAGAATGAGGTAGAAGTTCCATTAAACGAAGAATCCTTTTTGCATTTAAAAGCCAAGACAGATAATCATATGATTGTGAAAAAACGTTATCTGATTCCATTAGAAGAAGGACTCACAGCAGAATTAGACATTTTCAAAGAGCAATTAGAAGGTCTTAGGCTAGTAGAAGTAGAATTTGCAAGCGAAGAAGCAGCCAACCGTTTTGTACCACCAGTCTGGTTTGGCAAGGATGTCAGCCTTGACAGAAGATACACCAATGGCTATTTGTCGACAGTAGATTCGTATAATTTTTAAAGAGGGTAGATTTTTTTACCAAATTAAATTATAATGGTAGGTACAATAGAATCAATGGAGGGTAAATCATGTTTAAAATAGTAAAAAAGCAGTATTTAGCTAACAATATCTATTTAATGGATATTTTAGCACCTAGAGTTGCCAAGTCCTGCTATCCAGGGCAGTTTGTAATCGTAAAAATGGATGAAAAAGGGGAACGTATTCCTTTGACAATCTGTGATTACGACAGAGAAAAACAGACAGTTACTATTGTATTCCAGGCAGTAGGAGCTTCTACAAAAATTATGGCAACTTATGAAGAAGGCGATTCCTTCCGAGACTTCGTAGGGCCATTAGGATGCAGATCTGAATTAATTGATGAAGATCCAGAAGAACTAAAGAAAAAGAATATTTTATTTGTTGCAGGTGGTGTTGGAACTGCCCCAGTATATCCACAGGTAAAATGGATGAAAGAAAATGGATATGATGTAGATTGTATCATTGGTGCAAGAAGCAAGGAATTAATCATATTAGATAAAGAAATGGAACAATGGGCCAAAAATGTATATGTCTGTACAGATGATGGTACATATGGCTTTAAGGGAAATGTAAACGACCAGATCAAGGATCTTGTAAACAATCAGGGCAAGAAATATGATTTAGTTGTTGCTATCGGACCAGTTATCATGATGAAATTTGTATGCCTGTTAACGAAAGAATTAAATATTCCTACTATCGTTAGCATGAACCCTATTATGGTAGACGGTACAGGAATGTGCGGTGCATGCCGTCTGACAGTTGGAGGAGAAGTAAAATTTGCCTGCGTAGATGGACCGGAATTTGATGGCCATTTAGTAAACTTTGATGAAGCCATGAAGAGACAGCAGATGTACAAAACAGAAGAGGGACGTGCAGTTTTGCAGGCTCAAGAAGGTGCAACCCACAAAAATGGCGGATGCGGATGTAGCGATAAATAGGAGAAAGGATAGAAAATAAAATGGCAGTTGATGTGTTAAAAAGAGTACCTGTCAGAGAACAGGATCCCAAAGTTCGTGCAAAAAACTTTGAAGAAGTTTGTTTAGGATATAATAAAGAAGAAGCTGTAGACGAAGCAACAAGATGTCTTGGCTGTAAAAATGCAAAATGCGTAACAGGATGTCCAGTATCCATCGACATTCCAAGTTTTATTTCCAAAGTAAAAGAAGGAAATATAGAAGAAGCTTACCATATAATCAGCGAATACTCAGCATTGCCAGCTGTTTGTGGACGTGTATGTCCACAGGAAAGCCAGTGCGAAAGCAAATGTATCCGTGGAATCAAGGGAGAAGCGGTTTCTATTGGAAAGCTGGAAAGATTTGTAGCTGACTGGGCAAGAGAAAACAGTATTAAACCGAAGAAAGCAGAATCCTTAAATGGCAAAAAAGTTGCGGTTATCGGTTCAGGTCCTGCAGGTTTAACATGTGCTGGCGATCTTGCCAAAGCAGGTTATGACGTAACGATTTTTGAAGCGTTACATGAAGCAGGCGGTGTATTATCTTACGGTATTCCTGAATTCAGACTTCCAAAGCAGACCGTTGTAGCTTCTGAAGTTGAAAATGTAAAAGCTTTAGGTGTTAAGATTGAAACAAATGTAGTAATTGGAAAATCTACTACAATTGATGAGTTATTAACAGAGGAAGGTTTTGATGCTGTATTTGTTGGTTCTGGTGCGGGTCTTCCAAAATTCATGGGAATCCCAGGGGAAAATGCCAACGGCGTATTTTCAGCAAACGAATATTTAACAAGATCCAACTTAATGAAAGCTTTCAAAGATGACTATGCTACACCAATCGCTGGAGGCAAGAAAGTTGCAGTTGTTGGCGGCGGCAACGTGGCAATGGATGCTGCCCGTACTGCTTTAAGACTTGGTGCAGAAGTGCATATCGTGTACAGAAGAAGTGAAGCAGAACTTCCTGCCAGAGTAGAAGAAGTACATCATGCAAAAGAAGAAGGAATCATTTTCGATCTTTTAACCAATCCAAAGCAGATTTTAGTAGATGATAATGGATGGGTAAAAGGAATTGAAGTGGTAAAAATGGAATTAGGCGAGCCAGATGCTTCTGGAAGAAGGAGACCAGTTGAAGTTGCAGGTTCTGAATATGTAATTGACGTTGATACGGTTATCATGTCACTTGGTACAAGCCCTAATCCACTGATTTCTTCTACAACAGAAGGTCTGGAAGTAAACAAATGGAAATGTATCATAGCAGATGAAGAAAATGGAAAGACAACAAAAGAAGGCGTATACGCTGGTGGAGATGCTGTTACAGGTGCGGCAACCGTTATCTTAGCTATGGGGGCTGGCAAAGCAGCAGCTAAGGGAATTGATGAATTTTTACAGAATAAATAGTTATTTTATTGTAATCAAAGAGCGACCACGATGTGGCCGCTTTTTTTATGTATAAGCAGGATTAATATTCCTATAACTTGCTGAATACCATATACTATGTTAAAATAATGTAGGATAATGGAAAGATTCTATCAATTAGACAGTGGAGGTAATTAAGAGTATGGATAAAAGGGGACTCCTTTTTCTTGCTGCAGTTATAGATGTTATGTATGTGGATATTTTGGCACTCATTTTAATCATACTGGTAATAGCAATGGCAGTACTGCTTATGAATGTTCGTAAACGAAATATAGCAGAGAGGGAAGCTAAGGCTGCAAAGCGAAAGCTTGAGGAAAACTATATAGAATTAGAAGAGGCATATAAAAAAGCAGAATCTGCTCAAATAGAACTGGCAAGGAAATACGAAGAACTGAAGCAAAGCGAAGAACGCAATAAGAAGTTAGCGCACATAGACTATCTAACAGATTTGCCAAACCGGATTTCTTTTTCAGAAAAGTTAGAACAGATAATGGCGGCCATAGAAAAAGATGGCCAAATTGCCATTATGTATATAGATCTGGATAATTTCAAAAATATCAATGACGTACTGGGACATTCATACGGTGACGAATTGCTGATTGATGTAACCGACAGGATGAAACAGGTTCTAGATGAAAATGATTACTTTGCCCGTTTTGGCGGAGATGAATTTATTGTTCTGACAAAAAATATTCAATGTACGGATCTTTATGAAGAAAAAATCCGAAAAATTCAAAATCTGTTTACCTATCCGTTTGTATTATCCATGAGAGAATTTTTCATTACGATAAGCATCGGAATTGCATTTGCTCCGAAAGATGGCAAAACACCACAGATGCTTATTAAAAATGTTGATGCGGCCATGTATTCAGCTAAAGCAATGGGCAAAAATACATACTGTTATTACGATGAAACTATTAATAGTTCCCTGTTAAGCAGGATTGAATTACAGTCCGAACTGCGCAATGCCTTGCAGAATGATGAATTCCAAGTGTTTTATCAGGCACAGGTTGATCTGAGTTATGATAGAATTGTAGGGTTTGAAGCATTAGTCCGTTGGGCACATCCCGAAAAAGGAATCATTACCCCAGACGGATTTGTCCAGATTGCAGAAGAAACGGGGCTTATAGTTCCTATAGGAAAATGGGTACTGTTTGAGGCATGCAGACAGTTGAAACGCTGGGATGAAGAAGGGTTTCATGACATCAGTATAGCGGTAAATCTATCCGCAAGGCAGTTTAAGGATGCAGATATCGTAGAAATGGTACAGGAAGCCATTGAGGAAACAAAAATTGAACCAGGCAGGTTAGATTTGGAAATCACAGAATCTATTGCAATTGAAAACATGGATTATACGATTCAGATTATCAAGCAGCTAAAGGAGGTGGGCGTAACCTTCTCATTAGATGATTTTGGGACTGGATATTCTTCCGTGAATTATTTAAAAAACCTTCCAGTAAATCATTTGAAAATTGACAAAAGCTTCTTGGAACGGGTAAATGAAAATACCAGTGATCAGCAGATTGTATCCACCATTATTCGCCTTGCAAAGACATTGGATTTAGCAGTAATTGCAGAAGGCGTGGAAAATAGTGGACAAGTAGCATTCTTAAAATCAGCACACTGCAATCAAGCACAGGGCTATTTGTACAGCAGACCAATTCCAGCCCAAGAAGCTGGCACGTTATTAGAAAATTTCAAAAACAGAACTTTAAAAGAAAAATACCTCTAAGGAGTCAGCCAATGAAACAAAATGACAGAATCATAACTTGCTTATTTGTTCTTGCAGAAATAGTGCTGCTGTTTTTCAGTCAGTTTTATAATGGATTATGGATAAACTATCTGCGTTATGGAGCAGTAGCTTTGTGCTTTCTCTATGTAAGCTTTTACTTTGCCAAAAACAAACAAAGAAACCATTCCGATTGGTTTTTCCTATTAGGGCTGTTTTTTACCTGTTTAGCGGACATCTTTTTGATTTTACAGAACAAGCACTTGGAAATGGGAATCACCGCATTTTTCATTACTCAGATTTGCTATTTTCTTTATTTAACCAAAGGTATAAAAAAAGTGTGGAAATATTACATTATAGTAAATTGTTTGTGTGCAATTGTATTATTTGGGGCTGCGTATTTTATAACCATGCAGCATTCTATGATGCTTTTCCTGATATGCTTATATGGAGTAACCTTTTCTGGAAATGTTCTGCTTGCAGTAAAAGGCTTTGGAAAGCACGCTTTGTTTAGTTCTGGTCTGATAATGTTTTTTTGCTGTGACATCTGTGTAGGCTTGTCTAATTCTGCTTTATTGGGCATTCCTGTTTCCGTGGAGGCAGTGTTCTTCTGGCTTATCTGGATTTTCTATATACCAAGTCAGGTTTGCATCAGCATTTTTGCAGCACAAAATAGAAAAAGGGCTTGAAAAGAAAGAAAAGATTTGATAGTATTATTACAAAACTAAATAATTGGTAGTATTTACAAGAACTTTTCTTTTTTCAAGTCCTAAAAGTTTCATCAGTACATATCGTATATCCCATCTTGATCAGTTCTGATCCGTGGTATCCAGAGAATTATGGTAGAAAGAATATAAGGATTTTTTTGCGTGCTTGTAAATACGGAAAGGAAATGAGAATGGATTTTAAGGAATTTGTGCAGGCAGTGGTGACGCATTTTGAAGGTAAGCTTGGGCAGGAGTATACTATTCGAGTCAATGAAGTTACGAAAAACAACAATGTGCATCTGAATGGAATTATTTTAAAACAGGAAGGACAGAAGGTGACACCGAATATCTATCTCAATGGATATTATGAGAAATACGAGGAACAGAAAGATTTTGAGGCCATTTGCAAAGAAATCTGGAATACATATCAGCAAGCATTACAGGAAGCAGATGGAGAGGCCTTGCAACTGGATTTAACATGGGAGAATCAGAAGGGGCAGATTGTGTTTCGGCTAATCAATTACGAAGAAAACCAAAGGCTGGCTGCTAAAATTCCCTATATACGTTTTCTGGATCTGGCGGTTACATTTTACAGTCTGGTAAAGCTGGAAGATGATACCGTATCTATGCTTCCTATCAGCAATGCTATTATGGAACATTGGCAGGCAGATGTGAAATGTCTGCTGCAGCATGCTATGAAAAATACGCCAAGCCATTTTCCGCTGGTGTTTAGCACGTTAGAAGAAGTGATACAAAAGCTTGCGGGACCAGAGATGATAGAGAAAGTAAAGATTTCAGATGAGGAGCATGTAACGATGTATGTGGTAACCAATCAGCAGGGAATCAACGGGGCTGCGGTTATGCTCTATCAGGAGGAGTTTCATGAACTGGCAGAAAAATTAGGTGGAAGGGTTTATATTTTGCCTAGCAGCATTCATGAAGTGATTTTATTGCCTTTTGAGGAAGAAATAGACGTGGAAAAACTGTTAGAATTAGTACAGGAAGTAAATCAGAATCAAGTTCCAGTGGAGGAAGTGCTCTCCAGTCATATTTATCTTTACGACTCGGAAATGAGGTCGTTCCAAGTATTTTAAATTCTTTTTTATTTCATATTTTTTAAATGAATAGGATTTCTTTTTTTGCAAAACCTAATTTAAAAAGCGAGAAAAGGAAGAGTGCGTATGTTTAAAATCAGTTTTTACGATACAAAATCTTACGACAGAATTTATTTTGATAAACTAAAAAAGCAATTTCAATGCGAAATTAAGTATCACGAGGCTAAGCTTAATAAAAATACGGCAGTTTTATCTAAGGGCTGCGACTGTGTCTGTGCCTTTGTTAATGATGAACTGGACAAGGATACTTTAGAAGTTCTCTATAATCAGGGAATTAAACTGATTGCAATGCGCTGTGCAGGTTACAATAACATTGATTTCAGCTATGCGTTTGGAAAAATACATGTGGTACGTGTGCCGGCGTATTCTCCATACGCTGTGGCAGAGGCGGCTATGGGAATGATTTTGATGTTAAATCGTAAATTGCACAAAGCCTATATCAGGACCCGTGATTTTAACTTCAGTTTAAGCGGATTAATTGGATTTGACCTTCACGGAAAAACCATTGGTATTGTGGGAACTGGAAAAATCGGAAGAACCTTTATCAAGGTATGTAGTGGATTTGGAATGAATATGCTGATGTATGATCCATATCCAGTAAA
Source organism: [Clostridium] polysaccharolyticum (assembly GCF_900111595.1). Classification (GTDB taxonomy): domain Bacteria; phylum Bacillota; class Clostridia; order Lachnospirales; family Lachnospiraceae; genus Clostridium_AI; species Clostridium_AI polysaccharolyticum. The sequence continues at coordinate 114,985 of NZ_FOHN01000004.1, forward strand.
AGATTCTGATTACAATTATGTCTCATTTGAGGAGTTATGCAGAAAATCAGATATCATTTCCTTGCACTGTCCGCTGACAAAGGACAGCTATCATATTGTGAGCCATGAAGCCATTGACTGGATGAAAGAGGGCGTTTTTATTATTAACACGTCCCGTGGAGCATTAATCGACTCCAGCGCTTTATTAAAAGGGTTAAAGAGTGGAAAAATTGGAGCAGCAGGACTTGATGTATATGAAGAAGAATCGGAAGTATTCTTTGAAGATTTTTCCGAGAAAATTGTACAGGATGATATTCTGGCAAGACTTGTTACCTTCCCAAATGTATTAATCACTTCCCATCAGGCATTCTTAACCAGCGAAGCCCTAGAGAATATTGCAGAAACCACATTGCAGAATGTAAGTGCATTTTTTCATGACCAGAAACTAGTCAATGAAGTATGTTATCATTGTTCCAGGGAAAGGACGAATTGTCAGCAGAGACTAAATAAACCATGTTTTTAAAACATGGTTTTGAGTAAATCAAAGCATAAATCGGGACAAAAAATGCACCTGACAGGATTCGAACCTGCGGCACATAGCTTCGGAAGCTACTGCTCTATCCACTGAGCTACAGATGCATAAATGTAAATGGGATTGTGTACAAAACACACAGTCCTATTATATAGTTATTTATTTGAAATGTAAAGAGGTTTTTTTAGAAACGGAAAAAAATATCCTCCCATACAATTTTTAGAGAGGGTTTGAAAAACATGTAACTTCACAGAAGATACATAATTGTAAGGTTTAATGTTATTGCTTTTTTAAGCTTTATTTGTTAAGATGAATATGGTAAAGTGACAGGATAGCATGAGACATCGTTGCTTTAAACATAGGAAAAAAGGTGATAATAGTGAAATTAAAGTATAAAAAACTGGCAGTGGCAATTTCAGTGGGAACAATCTGTATTGGAGGAATTGCATTTACTATCGTGAATCAGAGTGGAAAAGGACATAATCACAAAGCGAAACACAGTGTATCTGTTACAGATGACAGTTTTTCCGAAGACAGTAAAGAATCAGAAGATATGGAAGTTCAAAAGAATGCATATCCGGAAATAAATGAACTGATTAAAGAGTATTTTGCAGCAAGGGTTGCCTGCGACATAGACAAGCTGGGAACTTTAGTCAGCAATGTAGATAATGTCAAGGAAGAAGAATTGAAAACATTAGGCACTTATGTAGAAGGATATGAGAATATTGATGTGTACACAGTAGCAGCACAGGAAAAGGACAGTTATGTAGCATTAGCCTATACTGACATTAAATTAAAAGATATAAAGACACCTGCACCTGGACTGACCGCTTTGTATGTCAATAAAGATGAGAATGGCAATTATGTTATTTTTAATGGCGTTTTAAGTGATGAACAGAATGCATATCGAGAAAGCGTATATAAATGTGAAGGCGTAAAAGAACTGATTGGCAATGTGCAGAAAAAATACAAGGAAGCACTTGCAAGTGATGAAGATTTGAATGCATTTTACAATCAGGCAAAAAAAGAAGAGGAGGAAAAGAATAAGGATATGCCGGACTTTAACCAGTCAGCAGAGGATTCTGAAACTTCTTCTCAAGCAGAATAAATGAATGGGTGTTGCCATTTGGGGATTATGCCAAGGGTAACGCCCATTTCATAACTATCCATAACCAGAAGAAAAGAGGAGTTGCAATATGGCACAGAACGAGCCTATGCGGTTAAATAAATATTTGAGTGATTCCGGTTTTTGTTCCAGACGGGAAGCGGACCGGCTGGTAGAACAGGGAAAAGTAATAATAGACGGAGCTGCTGCACAGTTAGGGCAAAAAGTGATTCCTGGCCAGAACATTGTAGTAGATGGCAAGCCTCTAAAAAGGGAAGAGGAGAGAATACTGATTGCATTTAATAAGCCAAGGGGCATTGTCTGTACCACAAGCAAAAAGGATAAAGATAATATCGTAGATTATTTAAATTATGGAAAAAGAATCTATCCAATTGGACGTCTAGATAAAGATTCCGAAGGTCTGATCCTTTTAACCAACAAAGGAGATATTGTAGATAAGATACTTCGTGGAAGCAATTATCACGAAAAGGAATATGTGGTAACTGTCAATAAAAAGATAACAAAAGAATTCATAGAAGGCATGCAGGCGGGAGTTCCCATTTTAGATACGGTAACACGGCCTTGTACCCTTATCATGGTAAATGACAGAACATTCCGCATAATCATTTCCCAGGGGCTTAATCGGCAGATCCGGAGAATGTGCGAGTATTTTGGCTACCGTGTGCAGACACTAAAGCGAGTACGTATTATGAACATACAGCTTAATCATTTAAAGACAGGTACTTACCGTAATGTATCAGATGCAGAATGGAAGCAGCTTAATGTGCTTCTTAATAAAGGCAAAGACAGAAAAAAGGATGGGAAAGGATGTTAGCATGAACACAAATATGGAACGTATGAAAGAACTGGTAAGTCTGCTGAATAAGGCGGGTAAAGCGTATTATCAGGATGCAGAAGAAATTATGAGTAACTTCGAATACGATAAGCTTTATGATGAACTGCTGGAACTGGAGAAAAAAGAAGGCGTTGTGTTATCTAACAGCCCAAGTATAAATGTTGGTTATGAAGTTCTTAGTGAACTTCCAAAGGAAAGACATGCACAGCGTATGCTTTCCCTTGATAAAACAAAGGATGCAGAACAGTTAAAGAGCTGGCTAGGAAGCCAGAAGGGGCTTTTGTCCTGGAAGCTGGATGGCTTAACGATTGTTTTGACTTATGAAAACGGAAAGCTTGTAAAAGCTGTTACCCGTGGAAATGGAGAAGTCGGAGAAGTCATTACCAGCAATGCAAAGGTATTTCAAAACATTCCGCTGGAAATAACCTATAAAGATACGTTGATTCTGCGTGGGGAAGCAGTTATAAAATATTCAGACTTTGAGGAAATGAACCAGACTGCCGGAGCAGATGCCAAATACAAAAATCCACGTAATCTATGTTCTGGCTCAGTTCGTCAGTTAAATAACGAGATTACTGCGAAACGAAAGGTAAATTTCTTCGCATTTACTTTGGTTCAGGCGGAAAATGTGGATTTTAAAAACAGCCGTTTAGAACAGATAAACTGGTTAAGAAGTCTTGGTTTTGATACGGTGGAAAATAAAGAAGTCACAAGAGAAACTATGGATGAAGCAGTAGCATATTTTGCTAAGGCAATCGAAACTTATGATTTGCCTTCCGATGGTCTTGTTCTGGTACTTGATGATATTGCTTATGGACATTCTTTAGGAACAACAGCTAAATTTCCAAGGGATTCGATTGCGTTCAAATGGCGTGATGAAATCAGGGAAACCACTTTAAAGGAAATGGAATGGAGTGCATCCAGAACTGGTCTTATTAATCCGGTTGCAATCTTTGAGCCAGTAGAATTAGAAGGAACAACGGTAAGCCGTGCCAGCGTCCATAATGTAAGTATAATGGAAAACCTGAAACTGGGAATTGGTGATACCATAAAAGTATATAAGGCTAACATGATTATTCCTCAAATAGAGGAAAACCTGACTAAGAGTGGAACGGTTACACCACCTGCTCATTGTCCTGTGTGCGGACACCAGACTAAGATTAAAGAGGAAAATGGAGTAAAATCTTTATATTGTGTCAATCCGGAATGCTTTGCAAAGAAGATAAAATCCCTTTCTCATTTTGTAAGCCGGAATGCCATGAACATTGATGGCCTTTCAGAGGCAACAATTGAGAAGTTTGTGCAGAGTGGAATTATTAGGGAACTAGCGGATCTGTATCATTTAGAGGAATACCGGGATTCTATCATTACAATGGAAGGATTCGGAGAACGTTCCTATGATAATTTAATCAAATCTGTCGAAGAGTCTAGAACAGTGGGAATGCCAAACTTTATCTATGCATTAGGGATTGGTAATATCGGGTTATCTACGGCAAAATTAATTATTAAACAGTATGGAAATAACTGGGATGTAATTAAGTCCTTAACCGCAGATCAGCTTGTGGAAGTCAATGGAATTGGTGATGTCATTGCAGAAACATTTGTGGATTTTTTTAGAAACAGTGAGAAAATGGAACATATCGAGCGTTTAGTGGGTGAGCTGGTTTTTGCTGCAGAAGAGTCCATTGAAGAAAAGAATTTAGATGGCATTACTTTTGTTATAACTGGTTCGGTGAATCATTTCGCCAATCGTAATGAAGTAAAGGAGGTTATTGAGAAGAGAGGCGGAAAGGTGACTGGCTCCGTAACCTCTAAGACAGATTATCTGATTAATAATGATAATATGTCTAATTCCAGTAAGAATAAGAAGGCAAAAGAACTTGGAATTCCGATTATTACGGAGGAAGAGTTTATTGCTATGTTAGGGGAAGCATAAAACTGTCAATCAAAAAGTGCCTTCATCCTTAGTTTTAAGGGTGAAAGCACTTTTATGCCTTTATAGAAAATTCGTAACACATAGTCAGTCCTCAATCTGGAAAAACTGTAAGGCAGACTGGAGATTTTCAGAAAGTTTCTGCAGTTCACGAATTTCTGCTTTTAGAGCCTCTTGGGATTCGCTATACCCATTTACAGAAGATCCCTTTTCTGTGTGGTCTTGGGAGTTATCTGCCAGTTCTGAATCTAAATCCAAATCCAGTTTCTGAATCGTCCGATTCACAGAGGACGAAAGCAGAATGGAAATTCCCTGAAGACGTTGAATGGTTCCTTCAAAGGTATCTAGAAAATGATTCAGGTTTTTGCCGTACTCGCTGAATTCATCAATAGACGGAACATTGACACGGGCAGAAATCTTTCCATTGGTTATTTCGTTAAGAGAAGTATGAAATGCAGCCATGTTTTTCTGAATGCTGCCACTGATAACAGTGGTGAAAAGTACAAGGCCAGAAGCACTTAGAAGCAGAATAAGCATAAAGGAAACAATACTGCTATCTCTGACCTGCTCCATATCTTTGGCAGTAGAAGAGGTAATCTGGTCGCAGATTTCAGTCATGGAATCAAAAGCAGTTGTATTTTTATGCTTGATTTCAAATACCTCATCATCATATGTCTTCATGGAATGAAGCAGAGTTTTTTGTTCTTCCAAGTCAGTTAGTGAGGCAGAAATTGCTGATTTTACATTAGAATAACGAGGAATGCTTTCCTCCAGAACACGGAACAGGCTAAGAAGTTCTTGATAGATTGTCCGAGTTTCTTTTCCTTCTACAACCAGCATGCTGTAATCATGCATTTGAGATGCCACGGTACGTGTCATTTGTACAAAGTCATAGATGCCAACGATGGCACCTCCATACTGGCAGTCGAATTCCAGGTCAGAAGGTTCAAGATACAGGTCATATTCTAAGGTATCATAATCCTGTATATTTTCTTTCTCAATGGATATCTGCGCATTGCATTCTTGCCATTTGCCACCAGAGGCATCAAAATTACTCTTTAATTTAATGGCAGGTTCCTTATGGAAGTTGTCTAGTTGTGCAGACACCACTGCATCTCCAGATGGAATTACGTCTTGATCATATAAGTTGACATCCACAGTTTGCTTGTGGTTGGAAAGTTTTACGTTGGTTATATAGTAACTCCTGTCATAAGAAAAAATTCCACCAAGCCGCAATACTAAATTATTTCGTTTTCCAACTTTAGGAAGCGTATCTTTATATTTTAAGTGCACATATTTTTTGCCATCAATCGTAATATTGGGACTGGTAATCTTGGTGCTGCTATTGGTATAATTCCATTTCAGTTCCACCCATTCAGCACCATCGAGAAGTTTTTGTACATCTGCTGCCATTGCATTGTTGGCGTTGCAAAACTGGCGGTACATGCCCAATGATTTGGTAAAACCTCTTGAGTTGTGGTATTCTATCAGTTTCTTGTAATTAGATTTGGTAATACGGATATCTGATAAGATTTCCTTTACTTGAGACTGATATGTTTTTCCTGCTATGGTATTCAGTTTCCTGGCATTTTTCTGCATGCTATTCAGATTGCTAAGAATAGTGTCTAGATAGGATGGATCCATATAATACTGATAAAGAGCTTCTAAAGACTGGTTTTTATACTGCAGGGCGCTGACCTGTCCAATCAGTGAATTGATTTCATTGCTTACCGCATTTCTATTAATCGAGCCAATCCCAATGAAACCTATCACAAGAGATGCCAAAATAGCCAAAACTCCCATAGTGGTAACTTTTCCTCGGATTGTTTTCAGGCTCCATTTTATTTTGTGGGAAAGAGTCATAGAAATGTCAGTAAATTTCTTTCGTTTCATTGAAACATCCTCCTTGTAATCGGTTAATAAAGAATCTGTAGAATACGATAAGCCGACTAGAAGTAGATTACTTGTAAAAAAATTATGTAAACACATATATATCGGTGAATATTATTTAATTTTATAGCAAAATGATGAAAAAAACAACTTGTTTATATGCAAACCCATTGGTTAAAGTGTGCAAAATGTTCTGAAATCCTTTGCTTTCATTAGCATTTCTGTTACAATAGAATCGTTTAGAATTAGAAATTATAAGATACATAAGTAAAACAGCTGCAAAGACAGTCTCTGCAGCTGTTTTAACTATTAGGATGTGTGATTTAGATAAAAGTTAAAAGAGTAAAAACTAGATTTATAAGAACATGTTTGTTATAATATGTTTTGTATGATTGAAGGAAATAAGATTCAAACAAATTTACAAAGGTTGGTGAAAGCATGCCTATAAAAGTACAAGATAATTTACCTGCAAAGAGAATTCTGGAAGAAGAAAATATATTTATGATGGATGAAAACCGTGCCATGACACAGGATATCCGTCCTTTAAAAATTGCTATTTTAAATCTGATGCCGTTAAAGGAACAGACGGAAGTTCAGCTGCTTCGCAGTTTGTCAAATACACCGCTGCAGGTTGATGTTACATTTTTGACTACAGCAACCTACATTGGCAAAAATACACCAACTAGCCATCTGGATAAGTTTTATCAGACATTTTCTGACGTGAAAAACCAGAAGTTCGATGGTCTCATTATCACAGGTGCACCAGTCGAGCAGATGGAATATGAAGAAGTCCAGTACTGGGATGAACTTACCCAAATCATGGACTGGTCCAAAACAAGTGTCACCTCTACATTACATATCTGCTGGGGTGCACAGGCTGGCTTGTATTATCATTTTGGAATACAAAAACACCTTTTAAAGGAAAAGAAATTCGGCATTTTCGAACATCAGGTTTACCATAGAAAATGTCCTCTGGTTCGTGGATTTGACGATGTGTTCTATGCACCACATAGTAGAAACACCGAGGTATGGACAGAGGATATTGAAAAGGAAGAAAAGCTTACAGTTCTGGCAAAGGGTGAGGACGCAGGAGTGTTTCTGGCAATTGCAGAGGAAGGAAAGCAGATTTTTGTACTAGGACATCCTGAGTATGACAGAATTACGCTAGATACCGAATACAAGAGGGATCTGGACAAAGGAATCAATATTGCCCTGCCAGAGAATTATTATGAGAACGGGGATTGTAATGTGAGGCCGCTGCTTCGGTGGAGGGCGCATAGTAATGCATTGTATACGAACTGGGTGAATTATTACGTGTACCAGAATACTCCTTATGAGTGGTAGTATAATGCTTGAAATAGCTGAATTTAAGGGATTTATAGAATCATGTGTTTGAACAGCTATTTGGTAGATTTTGATGTATTTTAGTGTAAATTGATAAATGATTGGAGCCAAAAAATAATTAAATAATGGAAAAACCACAATTGAATTAAGCAATGAAAAAAGGATAATCAGAATAATGTGGGTTATCCTTTTTTGCTGCTCCAAGATATTGTAAAGAGGAATCAATGAAATCGAATAGTCCAGCTGATAAATGTCAATAACAAGAGGAAGATCATGAGTGCTTTTTTTCCGCTTTAATTAGGGGTGTCACTGTGACACCAAAATTATACGATAATACTAGATACTGAAAAAGAAAATAATATCAATAGTTTTTATTTCAGCATATTTGGAAGCAGACTGGCTATTTTCTTTCGATGCAGTATGGGGTATAATGGGAGAAGGGCTTTAAGTATCCCTATTATGTAAAATGATGGAGTGGAAAATGCTTGAGAGAATCATAGAACAAACAAATGAATATATAGAGAAGAGGCCCAAACATCTTAGAAAGCAATTTGGGCAGTTTTTTACAAGTAAAGAAACGGCTATGTATATGGCCAAAATGTTCGCAATTCCTGAGAAAGAAGAAATTTATATTTTAGATCCAGGAGCTGGGACTGGTATTTTAGCGTGTGCTCTGATAGAGGAATTAGAAAGGCAAGGGACAGCAGCTGCAATACATCTGACATGTTATGAAAATGATGAAAACGTAATTGAATTACTTCGCCAGAACTTGAAACTTATACAAGATGAAGCAAGTATGGCAGTTGATGTAAGGCTGTATGAAGAAAATTATATAGTAAGGCAGGAAAAAGTATTTAATGGAAGTACAGATATAGAAAGGGAACAGAAGTACGATCTGATTATAGCTAATCCGCCGTATTTAAAACTTTCAAAGAATGCCCAAGAAGCAATTTGCATGAAAGAAATATGTTATGGTGCTCCAAATATGTATTTTCTTTTTGCTGCTATGTCGATATGTAATTTGAAGGAAGGTTCGGAAATGGTATATATCATACCTAGATCCTGGACATCTGGGGCATATTTTAAAAAATTTCGAGAATATCTGTTTTCATCAGGAGTTTTGGTACAGATGCATTTATTTGTAAGCAGGGATAAAGTATTTGATAAAGAATCAGTTCTTCAGGAAACCATGATAATAAAAATCAGAAAGACAACGAAGCAGCCTGAAATGATTAGAATTACTTCGTCCAATGCAAATGATGATTATCACAATATTGAAACCTTGGAAGTGCCATATAATCTTGTAGTTTCTGGTGACGAAAGATACGTGTATCTGGTAACCAATGAGGAAGAACTGGCTGTACTAAGAAGAGTAAACAGATTAGAGGGGACGCTAGAAAAAGCAGGAGCAAAGATGAAAACTGGCCTGGTAGTTGATTTTAGGAACAGAGAACTTTTAAGAGAAAAGGAGACTGATAATGCAGTTCCACTTATATATGCCCAGCATATACAGAACGGATTGATTACATTTCCTATCCAGAGGGAGAATGAATATGTGATTCCAGACAAAAGAGCATTGATTCAGGATAACTGCAATTATCTAATAGTGAAAAGATTTACATCGAAGGAAGAAAAGAGAAGACTGCAGAGTGGGATATATTTAGCTGAGAACTATAAGGGTTATTCTTATATCAGTACCCAGAATAAAGTGAATTTTATTACTGGTGTATCGGAACAGTTGTCAAGATGTATGGTATACGGACTGTATGTTGTGTTTAATTCGACTTTATATGACAAATATTATAGAATACTAAACGGTTCAACACAGGTGAATTCAACAGAGATAAATGCAATGCCTATTCCAGACAAAGAGAGCATAAAGTGCATGGGAAAAGAACTGATACAGGCAGGGGACTTGTCTGAGGAAGTCTGTGATCGGATATTGGAGGAATACGTATGAGTAAGAAGAATGAAGTAAAAAAATTTTTGCAGGATGTTGGAATGCCTGAGAAACAGCAGTCAGATGTCTGTTGTTTTGTGATTTTAGCATTAGCCAACATTGGAAAAGGGGATAGCTGGTCTAAAGCAAGCAATTACTGGATGAAAATACATGATATTATCCAGTTTACCAATGAGTATTATGAAAAGGACTATAAGGAGAATAGCAGAGAGACATTCAGAAAGTCCGCATTACATCATTTCAGGACAGCAGCATTGGTAGAGGATAATGGAAAAGCAACGAATAGCCCGAATTTTATGTATAGGCTTACAAAAGAAGCGGTGAATTTATTAAGAAATTTAGATACGATAGAATATGATGTATGTTTGAACGATTTTTTGGAACACTATGAAAGCCTTGTTGAAATATATAGTTCAAAGAAGAAACTTAAGAAAATGCCAGTGAAAATCAATGGTGACGAGTATGAATTTTCACCGGGCGAGCATAATGAATTACAGAAAGCAATTTTAGAAGAATTTGCACCAAGGTTTGCTCCTGATTCAGAGTGTATCTATGTTGGGGACACAATTAAAAAGGATATGGTAAAGAATTTAAATAAGTTAAAGAAGCTTGGATTTGAAATAACATTACATGATAAAATGCCAGATGTTGTTTTGTACCGGAAGGATAAGAATTGGATTTACTTTGTCGAGGCAGTTACATCTGCTGGACCAATAGATGCAAAACGCATTATAGAGATAGAGCAGATGACCAAGGAGGTTATAGCTGGCAAAATATATGTAACAGCTTTTGGGGATTTTAGAACATATAAGAAATTTTCTGAAGATTTAGCATGGGAGACAGAGGTTTGGATTGCTGAAAACCCTGACCATATGATACATCTAAATGGGGATAGGTTTATGGGACCGAGATAAAGTTTATGAGCAAGCTAAAGGTAAAATGATTATAGATTTTTGGTATGCGGAAATTATTTGGTTTTCTATAGGGTGGAAGGTGATGCAATGAATTGTGCAAGTAGGCATAGAAGAAATAAAAACCAGGGAGGTGCTGTATTGATAAATTTGTGCAGCACCTCCCTTTTGCAGTTTTCTAAATCATTTATTTTGCGTCTTCTCCCCCAGGTCCGTCACGTCTTGGTCTTGAGGATTCTGGCAGAGGTTCTATAGAACTATACTTATCGCAATTATTTTGATTGGAGAACTTATCTTGCATTGAAGAATTATTGTTTTGACTGGATTGTTTCATGTCTACACCGTCCTTTCTTTAAATAGTGTAAGCTGGATTTCTTTTTTTATGTAGGAAAATATCATATTTCATGATTCTCTATATTCTGTGAAAAATTTGCAGATAAAAATGAAAAAATGTAAATTTTCTATTTATCAATATAGTAATAAGTAGTATAATTAGGACTAATATGTATTTTATCAATTAGACATCTTGGGGTATCGGTTAGAAGAAACTTGTTCGTAAAAAGGTTGTATGGAAGAGCTTACATGGAGGGAGATAAGGGAATATGGATAAAAGACTGATATATACGCTGGATAAATGTGTGGGATGTAATCGCTGTATAGGTGTTTGTCCCTGCCCAGGTGCTAATGTGGCGAAACGTACGGAACATGGTGTGAACCGGATTATAGTCAATGGGGAAAGATGTATTGCATGTGGGGCCTGTATTGATGTATGCGGACATGATGCCAGAAAGTTTGCTGATGATACAGAAAGATTTTTCTTAGACCTTCAGTCAGGAAAAAAGATTTCAATATTGATAGCTCCTGCATTTAAAGCAAATTATGAAAAAGAATATAAAACCATGCTGGGACAGCTTAAGTCATTAGGCGTTAATAGATTTATTAATGTTTCATTTGGGGCAGACATTACTACATGGGCATATATAAAGTACATAACAGAAAATCAGTTTTACGGAGGAATTTCGCAGCCATGTCCAGCAGTAGTAGGCTATATTGAAAAATATATGCCAGAAGTGATACCAATGCTTATGCCAGTCCATTCACCGATGATGTGTAGTGCAATTTATGCGAAAAAATATATGGAAATAGAAGATGACTTAGCATTTATCAGTCCTTGTATTGCAAAAAAGAATGAGATAGACGATCCGAATTGTGGGGGGGATATTCGCTATTCTGTTACGTTTGAACATCTGGTTCAATATCTAAAAGAACATTCTGTAAAGGAAACTCCAATAACTGATGAAATAGAATATGGATTAGGTTCCATTTACCCTATGCCAGGCGGATTGAAAGAAAATGTCTGCTGGTTTCTTGGTGAAGATGCGTGCATACGCCAGGTAGAAGGTGAAAACCATTTATATCATTATTTAAAGAACAATAAGGAAATGATTACGAAAAAAATGACTCCATATTTATTTATAGATGCATTAAACTGTTCTGGAGGCTGTCTGCATGGAACTGGAGTGGAGGCGAAAAATGCAGATAATGAAGAAATTTATATGGCAATCCAGAGAATCAGGAAGGCTAGTAAAAATGAAGAAAAAAGAAAGAAAGGAAAAGTGTCTGCATGGAGTAAAATGCTTGAGCCGCAAAATAGGCTGAAAGCTTTAAATGAACAGTTTAAAGAATTAAAACTGGAAGACTTCATCCGCAGATATACAGACAGAAGTGCGGAATGTGGAATTTATAAGCCTACAATAGAACAAGAACAGGAGATTTTCCAGTCCATGATGAAAAATACTCAGAAAAAGCAGAATATTAACTGCAATGGCTGTGGATATAAAAAATGCCATATGATGGTATCTGCTATTTTTAACGGGTATAACTATAAGGAAAACTGCGTTTATTATATAAGAGATTTAGCAATTAATGAGAAAGAATCCATTGACCAGCTGCTTACTAAAGTTCATGATCAGCAGGCAAAATCAAAAGAACGAAAAGATGAAATTGTTGCTCAGATCAATGAAAGCTTTGAGGAAATAGACAGTGTTGTGCAGGCAATTGAAACAGGAAGCAGGGGCAATTCGGAAGATAGCATGTCTATTTCAGAGTCAATGTCCGAAGTGCGGGCATTTTCTGCTGACTTAAAGGATGCACTGGATGAGATAGGGGGAAGTATTGGAAATCTGAACAAGAATAATGAAGACGTAATAAATATCGCCAGCCAGACCCGTTTGCTTGCACTGAATGCTTGCATTGAAGCAGCAAGAGCAGGAGAAGCAGGAAAAGGATTTGCCATTGTTGCAGATGAGATTAATACTCTGGCGGAACATTCTAAGAAAGCGGCAGATGATTCCAATCAGAATAATAAAGAGATTAAGGAACGAATCGAATTGCTTTTGGAGAATATGCAAAAGCTTTCAGAGATTGTCAGTGATGTAAATGAAAAGACACAGAGTTTAGCGGCATCATCCCAAGAAACGACCGCATCCATTGATACGGTTGCGGTGACAATTGATGAGGTACAGAATAAATTGAAACAGATGATTAAGATGGAATAGATCAAATAAAAAGTGCCCTAAAAAAGAAGGGCACAGGATGCGCACAGATGGGTAAGGAAGATAGTCGCTAAAAAACAGCGACAGCTAAAAAATAGCGACAGCTAAAAAACAGCGACAGCTAAAAAACAGCGACATCCATCTGGCACGGCAAAGTCTGAGTTCCTTCGAGTACATTCCAGTCGCGAGAGTCTGAGGAACTCACACTTTGTTCTATATTATATCAAAAGCTGTTCTATTTTCCTGTAAATTTACGTCGCTCACCTGTTACAGCAAAATACTGATCTTTTGGAAGCGAATTAACCCATGTTTTCCAGGAAGAATCCAGCTGATCACTTAGCTTGGTATAATTACCACTTATAAAGCCGCTGCCTTTTAAACTGTCTAAGAAATATTTAGTATTGGAAAGACCATCTGCTGCATTTATCATAGTATCTCGGAAAGAACACTGTTGACTTAGATCCATATGAATGTCATCATTACTGTCTTTGATGTGATAGGTGTAGCAATAATACCTCATATAAAGAGACAGGAAATTACAAAGGACATACATATCTTCTTTCGGCTGAATAATGGATGAGGCTGTTACTGGGTTTGAAGATACACTTAGATACTTTAAATTATTATTTGACCAGAAACAATATGGGCCAAGAAAATTAACAGAATAACCCAGATAGATTTTCGCTAAATTAGAACAGTTATATACAGCCTCGGTGTCTATATAAGGTGTATTTATTTCTAATTCAGTAAGGGTTTTATTGTCATGAATGGCATGTATTCCTAAGGTTTTTACGTTATATCGATAGCCATTGCAAGTGATTGTTTCTGGGACAGCTGCCTTTTGTACGGTTCCGTTATAATTCGTAATAGTACCAGTACTTCGGTTAAACGTCCATGAGCCATATTTATCCTGATATGTAAATGTCACTGGAACAGCGGCATTCTCTTTTTCCAATGCAATTTCAGCATCTGTTTTCATATATTTCAATGTAAGATAACTGCTTCTGGCTGTACAGAAAGAGATTACTTTGGCTGCGCTGTGATAAACGTATACTTCTTTTTTGGTGTCACCAAGACAGCCATCCATAAGAACATCTGGATTTCCCAAGAAAGTGATGCGGCTTAATGAATTGTTGTTGCTGAATACGCCATAGCCTAAACTTTTCACACTTTCAGGAATGGATACTTCACTTAGATGACAGCCTGAAAAGCAGCCATTGCCAAGTTTGGTTACGGTAGCAGGAATTCCAACCCCATACAGAGTATCCATATTGCTGAAAGCGCCGGAACCAATCTCTGTAACAGTATAGCCGTCAATCTTAGAAGGAACGCCCAGACCATAATTTGGTTTTCCCAAATATTTTAGAATGGTTATTCCTGTACTGTTAAACTCATATTGCCATTCCCCACTAGTGCAGGTTGCGGCATAAGTTTTATCAGGTGGTAATAGAAAAATAAAAAGTAACATTAGACAACATTGCATAACACGTTTGAATGCATTTTTCATAGTTTACCCTCCTTAAAAAATAGTTTTTACTACTAGCTTTTTGTGCCCCCCAATTAAAGTATGAATATAGTTATAATACAAGTATTGCATGGCTGGAAGGCAGTGTCAAGTACAGTTTAAAAAGAGAATTTATATGGGAAAAAGAGAATATTTATCCACTTGGAATTCTCTTCTGAAAACAACTGCACAATAAATCAAGATAAGTCTCCTTTCAGTCAAGATAACTTGTTCATTATATTAGAAAAGTATTATAATGAGCACGGGCATTAAAACAACCCATAAAATGCATAATGATTTTATACATTTATGGTGCTGTGAGCCTAAGAAATTCAATTATTTTATTTTTATGAGGAGGAAAGCTTATGAAACATCAATGGTTCAAAAGGGGACTAGCAGTAGTCACGGCATTTACAATGGCGGCAGCCATTGCACCAATGCCAAAACAGAAAGTTTTTGCCAAAGAGGCAGAACAGCAGGCAGAAGAACAGACGGAGGGAAAGGCAGAGTCTGACTATAACTACGCAAAAGCATTTCAGTTATCTATGTATTTCTATGATGCAAATATGTGTGGCCATCAGGATGGACGTCTGAAATACCGTTATGACTGTCACATGGAGGATGAGAAAGTTCCTTTAATTCCTAAAAACGAAAAAGAAGTTGGAACGAATCTGTCACAGGCTTTTATTGAGGAATACAGAGATGTCCTGGATCCAGATGGAGATGGCTGTATTGACGTAAGTGGAGGGTTTCATGATGCTGGCGATCATATAAAATTTGGCCTTCCACAGAGTTATTCAGGTGCAACATTAGGATGGGGTTACTATGAGTTCCGTGATTCTTATGTAAAAGTAGGAGAACAAAAACATATAGAAGATATTCTAAGGCATTTCAATGATTATTTTCTGCGTTCTACATTTTTAGATGAAGATGGCAAAGTAGTAGCATTCTGTTATCAGGTAGGGGATGGTGCGGCAGACCATTGTTACTGGGGATGTCCGGAATTCCAGACAACTCCTAGACCAGTCTGGTTAGCTACTAGTGAGACACCAGCCAGTGACCAGTGTGCAGGAGCAGCAGCTTCACTTGCAATTAACTACTTTAACTTTAAAGATACCGATAAAGAATATGCCAAAAAATGTCTGGATACGGCAAAGGCATTATATGAATTTGCCAAAGAAAACCGAGGCTGTGGCTTCTCAGGCGGATTTTATAATTCCAGTTATGATGAAGATGAAATGTCATGGGCAGCAGTATGGCTCAATATGGCTACTGGTGAGGAAGATTATATTACCGATATTACAGAAGTAGACGAGTCAGGTACCTATAAAGGATATTTAAGCAGAATTATCGAGACAACAGACAGTACCTGGCAAAATATCTGGGTACATTCCTGGGATACTGTATGGGGCGGTGTATTTGCAAAATTAGCACCAGTGACAGATGATCCATTATTCTGGTATTTCTTCCGCTGGAATGTGGAGTACTGGTCAGGAGTACCACATGAAGAATCCAATGACCATACCTTTATGAAACCAACACCAGGAGGTTACCGTGTTGTAGCAGGATGGGGGTCTGCACGTTACAATGCAGCGGCTCAGCTGTGCGCACAAGTGTATAACAAGTATAAAGAAAAACCGGAATTTGTTGACTGGTGTAAATCCCAGATGGATTACATATTAGGAGACAATCCAAAGAATACTTGTTTTGAAGTAGGTTATGCAGAAAATTCCACGAAGAATCCGCATCATAGAGCTTCCCATGGTTCTACTACAAACAGCATGACAGATCCAGCAGTAGCACATCATATTTTATGGGGGGCATTAGCTGGCGGTCCAGGGGAAAGAGATGATTATAACGATGATCGTACCGATTATGTATACAATGAAGTAGCAATTGATTACAATGCAGGTTTTGTTGGGGCATTAGCTGCTTTATATGCAGAATATGGACAAGGCCAGGAGCCTCTTGCTGAAATTCCTCAGGAAGAAGACGAAGAACCATTTTACGGAGAAGCTAGACTGGAACAGGAAAATAAAGAACGTACACAGGTAACCGTTCGCATCCATAATGATTCCGCATGCCCTCCAAGAAGAGTGTCTGGACTTAGCATTCGATATTTCTTTAATATTTCTGAATTATTAGAAGCCAATCAGACAATTGAAGATATCAGTACCGCTACTATGTATGATGAGGCACTTACTCTTGACGGGATTCCAGCAACGATTGGAAAACCAGTTGCCTGGGATGAAGATAAGGGGATTTACTATGTGGAAATCACATGGAAGGGAGCGTTTCATGGAAAACGTGAAATCCAGTTTGCGATTGTAACAGGGCAAGATTCTGAATATAAGACACATTGGGATCCAGCTAATGATTACAGCCATGAAACTATCATAGAAGACGAGTTCCAGTCCTCACCTCAGATTCCTATCTATTTGGATGGAAAACTTGCCTGGGGGGAAGAACCAGGGGAATCCGTAGTGAAACCAGTTGTAAAAGCAAGTGTGGAAGGTGTTTTAGCAGGAGAGGAAATCTCTTTTACGGATGGCATAAAACCAATCACGTTACATGCTGACGTTTCCAATGGAGATAAAGTGACAGAAGCAGTATTTTATGTCAATGGAGAAAAGGCTGGCGTTGATACCGAAGCACCTTATTCGGCTGAGTATTTACCGGAACAAGTTTTTCATGAAGAAACGAAAGAACTTGAAGTAACAGTAGACGTGATTACCTCAGACGGTTTTACTGTTACAAGCAAGCCATATACAGTAACGGCAAGATTTCTAGAGAAAATTGATCCAATGATTGAAATTACAAGTCCAGACAATGGAACTTTATTGGATACAGCAAAAGGGGAAAACAGTGCAGATATTGTCGTTTCTCCTCTTAAGGGCAGCAGCTTCTCCAAGATTATCGTATATGCAGATGGCAAAAAAATAGGGGAAGGAGATTCTACAGGAGCAAAAGTTACCTATACAGCACCGGAAGGGTATTCTGCAAATGGTTCTGGTCTTACTAGAGTCAAGATTACAGCAGAAGCCATTCTTTCTTCTGGAAGAACAGCAGGTTGTGCTCCAGTCATGCTTACGGTAAAACAGCCGATAGATCCTTCCAGAGAAATCAGCCTTGCATTAGAAGTAGAAGGAAAAGGCCTTGATATGGATTCTACGATTCAAAGAAAATATGTTATCCGCAATACTGGTTCTAAACCAGTCGATTTATCCAAGGTAAAAATCCGTTATTATTACACCAATGAATCTACGGTAGATCAGTCATTCTTCTGTGATTCTGCAGGCATGAATATTGAGGAAGCTCCTTATTACTATGATGCTTCAGACCATGTAAAGGCTAATTTTGGAACAATCAGTGGAAAGGACCGTTATATGGAACTGTATTTTGCCGATTTGGATTATGAATTACAGCCAGGACAGACGATCTCTTGTGATGCAAGATGCTGTAACTCCAGCTGGTCAATGATGGATCAGACCAATGACTATTCTTTTGCAGGGGGAGATACGATTGTTATGTTGTATGATCAGGAGGTGATTCAGGGGATAGAACCTGGAAGATCTTGAGTTTTCATAAATTGTAATTCCAAAACAAATATATCTCCCCAAAGCACCAATCTGCTTAATTTTTGAATGATTTTGAATAGCAGTTTCTTAATTAGAGGTACTTTAATAAACCCCACCGGAGCCGGGCTTTGGGAGAAGTATTCTTTTATCTATTTAAACAGTCAGCTTAAGGCAAAGTTGACGGTATGCCGGACGTTTTGTCCGAAAACAAAGCCTGATGCCCTCTTTTGCAAAGATAAGTATGCTTGAGATGCCTTTAGCTAACCGGTAATAGCAGAAATGGACCTTTTCTTTTATTGGGTCTGTTTTTCGTATGATTGCAACCTTTAGCGCATTGGTGTCTGGTTTCATGGAAATATGGGCCAGAAATGCCATGCACAGGGTAATGTAGAAGTTTATGGCATTGATTGCTTTCAGCTTCCTTACACGGAAATTTTCAAACTGGAACATCTGCTTTTTACAACGGAAATATTCTTCAATTTTCCACCTAGAAAAGTAATGTTTTGCAACAGCAAGAACATCTTCCTTGGATTTGATTTCCTTATTTGTTGCCAGCATCATGGGATGCTCAGTGATACCATAAACAAGCACAAGGTAAATATCCTTTTTGAAATGTGTGCTTTTAGAACCATCTCTGACGAGTCCGAGAGCCTCGAACTTGTAGCCATCTGGTTTTATCACATCACTGTCATCAATATGAATAATAGGATTCTTTGGAACCATTGTGCGAACCAGGGATAAGTAAGATTTCAAAGCGTTTTTATGAATGCCTTTATTAAGGTGTCTGGTCAGTCGTTCAACAGAATTAATCTTTTTGGAATGCTCATGAAGCTGATCAAAGATGTCTGTGAGAAGGCAGCTTCCAGCTACGAGCATGTCGTAGGTCATATCGGCAGAAAATTTTCTGTCCGGTTTAGAAAGCTTTTTTGAAATTTTATTGGTGAAATTTAAAATTTCCCGTTTCAAAGTATAGGTGTTTGATGTAAAATTAACTACAGGGAATCCTCCTTCTTTTTGTTTAGTATGATTTTGTTATGGGGACTTTATTTTACATCAAAAAGGAATAGGATTCCTTATATTTTTGGCAATTTTTGGAATCTGTTTATTGTAGCATATGAAAAATCAGACAGTTGTGGATAAAACTACGAAAACTCAAGAAAGGACAAAGTATTGAAGCGTGGAAATAATTGTGATATAATGATGAAAATATAGAATTATAATAAAACTGTAAGGGGGAATAATAAATGATTGATCAGAGGAATACGGCAATTATTACGTATATGGATGGCTATTTTGTAGAAAATCTTGAGTATGATTTTTTGACATCTTTGGTTGATAAGATAAATTATAAGGGAAAAATTGTCGTGCTTGACTATGGGATGGATCAAACAGATGTGGAACGATTAAAAGAAAAATTTAAAATTGAAGTTTACAAATGCAATAAGATTGTTCCGGTTTTTTCTAACAGATACATAGATATTCCAAACGTGATTGATGGCTTTGAGGAAAATATTACGCACGTTATGACTGTAGATGGAGCAGATGTTTGGTTTCAAGATAAATTAGATAGCTTATTTGAGAATACAATTAATGGGATAGGATGTGTAGAAGAAAAAAGAATATTTGGGGAAGACAGTTTTTCTGATTATTGTATGAATAAAATCAATAAGGACGTAAAAGATAAAGTTAAGGAAGCATTATCAGGAAAAAAAGTTAGAAATTCAGGAGTTATATGTGGACCTAGAAATTTAATGAAAGAAATTATTTTGAAAGTATCAGACGAGATACAGAATAATTCTAAAGAATTTTTTGGTGTGGATCAAATATATTTCAATTATGAATGGTATGCTTTGAAGGAGGAAAACAGAGTTTCATTAGACGAGACATACAATTTTGTTATGGTATCAAATGTTGATAGATATGTAGAGAAGGATGGATCTATTTTTACGGATGAGGGTGAGCTGGTTACGGTTGTGCATAATGCAGGAGCCAATTGGAGAGTGCTGAAAAGGCCTTTCGAGAATAAAACAAAAAACCAGCAACAATATATGCAGTCGAGGAACATGAAATTAAATAAGTAATTCTTTAGAGGGGGGGATATAACCATCAAATAAGTGTCGTTTGATGGTTATATTTTGATTAAGCATCAATTAACTAATAATTCGAAGTTTGTTAAACATTTATATAAATTATAAAAATATTGACAAGAGAAAAGAATAAATGTTAATATTTATTTACAAAATAGGAGAATAAGCATATGTATGATAAATTAGTGAAGTGTTTTGAAACAATAAGAGGACACACACGATTTCAGCCTCTGGTCGGCATTGTACTGGGTTCTGGGTTAGGCGATGTAATGCAAAATGTTAAGATAGAAAAAGTGATTCCGTATTGGGAGATAGAGGATTTCCCAATCTCCACTGTAGAGGGACACAAGGGACAATTTATATTAGGTTACATAGAAGACATACCAGTGATTATTATGCAAGGAAGAGTACATTATTACGAAGGTTATGATATTCAGGAAGTTGTTTTACCAATTCGAATAATGAGAATGATGGGAGCAGAATATCTTATTTTGACTAATTCGGCAGGGGGAGTCAATTTTTCCTATCATCCTGGACAAATTGTGCTGGTGAAAGATCATATAGCAAGTTTTGTTCCAAACTGTCTGAGAGGAAGAAATATAGAAAAATTAGGAATTCGATTTCCTGATATGGGGGAAATTTATCATAAAAAGCTTCGACATCTTGCAACACAAGTAGGAAAGCGAATGGGACTGGAATTAGAAGAGGGAATTTATCTGCAAACATCAGGACCTAGTTTTGAAAGTCCTGCAGAAATTAGAATGTATAGAATGATGGGGGCTGATTTAGTTGGTATGAGTTCAGCATGTGAAGCAATTGCCGCCAAACATGCTGGAATGAAAATCTGTTGTTTTTCATGCGTATCCAATATGGCAGCAGGAATGACAGACAATGAATTAACAATGGAAGAAGTATCTGTTAATTCCAGAAAGATAGAAAATATATTGAGTAAGGTAATTTTTGATTTGGTTATAGAAATTGGGAAAGAGTAAAGCATAAGGAGGGAGCTGTGTGAAGATAAAGTTCAGTAATGCGAAGATTCTAACTATGAATCCGGATAGTAAGGAAATTATTGAAGGAGAACTGTGGGTCAATGATTCTATAATTGAGTATGTAGGGAAAAGTAAAATTGCGGGGGATTCATTTGATCAGGAGATTGACGTAGAAGGGAATCTTTTAATGCCGGGATTTAAAAATGCACATTCCCATTGTCCTATGACATTTGCAAGATCATTAGCAGATGACATGAGTCTTTCTGAATGGCTAAATACGAAAATATTTCCATTGGAAGCTAAGTTAACACCAGAAAATGTGTGTGTTTATACAAAATTGGCATATATGGAATATCTAACAAGTGGAATTACGGCTGCATTTGATATGTATTATGAGCCAGATGCTATCATTAAGGCATCTCTGGAGACTGGTTTTCGAACCGTGTTATGTGGAGCAATTAATAATTTTAAAGAATCTCCAGAGATATTAGAAGAGTATTATCAAAAGTATAATAAGTGTAGTGATATGATATCATACAAGCTAGGATTTCATGCAGAATATACAACAGATATTGGAATTATGGAGAAGGTAGCACAACTGGCTGAGAAATATCAGGCACCAGTATATGTACATAATTCAGAAACACAAGAGGAAGTCAGTACCTGCATACAAAAGTATGGAAAAACCCCGACAGAGCTTTTTACAGATCTGGGATTATATCAGTATGGCGGTGGAGCATTCCATGGAACTTACTTAAGCGAGCAAGATATGGAACTGATTAAAGATCATAAGGTTCATGTTGTAATAAATAGTGCATCCAATACAAAATTAGCAAGTGGTATTGCTCCAGTAACAAAAATGATAGAACATGATCTTATGTTAGGGATAGGAACTGATGGAGCATCTAGCAATAATGCCCTGGATATGTTTCGAGAAATGTATCTAACAGCGGTTTTGCAGAAAGCAGTGCAAAAAGATCCTGCCGCATGTTCAGCAGACAAGATGTTATATATGGCAACAGTAGGTTCTGCTAAGGCTATGGGATTATATGATTGTGATTGTATAGCAGCAGGAAAGAAAGCTGACATTATCATGATAGATCTGAGGCAGCCTAATATGCAGCCTATTAATAATATCGTGAACAATCTTGTATATAGTGGAAGCAAGCAGAATGTAAAGATGACCATGATTAATGGAAAGATTGTTTATGAAGATGGTAAGTTCTATACTATTGATAAGGATAAAGTTTATGAACAAGCCAATAAAATGTTACGTACCTTATTAGGGTAGAAATACTTATTAACATATAATGATTAAAAAGAAATGAGGTATTATTTATGGGAAATGAAGATAAGAATTTAGAAAACACAGGAAGTCTAGATGCAAACACAGAATCCATACAGAAGATTATGGAGAAAGCTATTACAGATGAAAGCTTTAAAAAGAGATTAGTGGAATCGCCAGATATGGTGCTTGATGAGTATGGCGTAAGCGGAATTGCCAGAATTATGATTCGTTCTCTATCAGAGGAGGATTATGACAAGCTTACACCAGAAAATATAGCAGAATATTTTGCAGCAGAATCAGCAGTTTATACACCAGATATTGATGATAGTATGCCTATTGAATATTATGATGAAGATGATTTATAGAAATTAGATAAGGAGAAAATAAGGTTTGGTATCTTTGGGTATAGAAAGGCTTCAAACCTTTTTGGAATTATAGGGAAGGAATAGTTGCGATGCGAAAGGTGAGTGGAAAAGCGAGATGGAAAAGATAGAATTCATAAAGATCGATAAGAAGATAGAACAGGTTATTGGGACAAGTTCTTTTTTGGCACGAGTAAAAGGACAAGATAAGAATGTATTAAAGATGCTTCGAGAAGAATTTGAAAAGGATACTACAAACTATGAAAATGCAGTTGCATATACTTATTTTAAATGGTTTTTAACAAATGGAAAGACAGATTTGGGAGATACTAATTTTGTATATGAGGTTACTTTTAGTAATGTGGAAGCACTTAATGAAACTTTAGAAGAGAAGCCGGAGTATTGGATATTATGGATTCTTAAATACAAGATCTACTCCTACATGAATTTTGATGAGAATGATTTTATCAATAGCATGGAAATATTAATTAAGCAACAGAATGAATGTGAAAAGATGCCATACTATCTTATTTCAGAAGTGCTTTTGGCACATTTTTGTTATACAAAAGACAATACAAAATATGCGAAAGAAATTCTTGAGAGAGTCATGGATAATTATACAGATAAGATTACCATTTTACATGCTTTCTTTATAGGGATTGTGTATGAGTTTAGAAATATTGCAAAGAGATCAGGAGACGATGATATACTGGAACTTGTGGAAAGTGTTCTGAAAAAATTCTTCTAGTAAGTGGAATAAAAACCGTGAAAAAGGTGAATTATGAAAAAGTTATTATACATAGTAGTAGGAGAAATATCGACAGGAGAATTGAGTATTGCATTATCCTTTGAAAGCAATCTGGATAAGGAAAAATATTGTAGTCATTTTATTGTTCCAGATGGAAAGACAGCGGTAATGAAAAAGGAGAAGACATTTCCAACGTTTACAATTTCGAGAGAAAAGTCTCGTAGCGAAAATAGGGAATTTCTTCTTAATTTGATAAAGGAACAACAATATGATTTAATCTTGTTATTTGATGTATTTATCTTTGAGTATGCACAAGGATGGACTGGACTGAATATGGAAGAACTTATGGAATTAGGGATTCCAATTATGTCACTTGATGAATACGAATATACAAAAGCAGGCTATCAACTGGATTATTATGGTATGTTTAGAAAGAAACTTCCTCCTTTGTTAGAGCAGTGTGACTATGTCATAAAAAATTGTCCACTAACAATGACTAGTGGTCCAGAGACTTCTTTATGGCAAGGTGAAAAAAAGAACGAATTCTACTACCGAATATTTAATCTGCGGGAACGAGTGAGTGATAAGGAACGTCAAGAGATTCGGAAAAAATATGCGAAAGCAGATGGTAAGTCGAAGATAGTATTTCTTACAACATCCCAGTGGGAATTGCAGGGAGCTTATTCATTTGCGGCACAGAATAGAGTAATGAAATGGCTTGGAATAATGGTATTCGAATATTTAAAACTCTTAGATGAAGATATTACACTGCTTCACGTAGGCAGCAGTGTAAATAATATTCCTGCAAAAGAGGGAAAAGTAACATATGTATACTATGATGGGTTACCTGTGAATGAATTCGAGAAGGTTCTTCAGTCCGTAGATTTGTATGTAACATTTAATCTAGTATCTATTACGTTAAGTAAGGCAATAATGTTTGGTATACCATCATTAGTGTTTAATAATGCGAAGATAATTGATTATATGAGACTGGAAAAAAAAGTACAGGAGATGCCAGAATGGTATCAGGAGATGGCGAAAGATGTAAAAAAAGTCTATCCATTTACTGCCAGCATGTTTGGATGGAATTATTTTCTTAAAACTGTGCTGGAAGATAATCCTTATGTAGAAACCTTTGAACGAGTAGAGTTTTTTAGTATTCGTAAGACGGTTGAAAAGTTAAGATGTATGCTGTTTGAAGAATTACTGCGAGATGAGCTTAGGGAAAAAAACAAGAGATTTATAAGTCAGTATGAGAGTTTATTAAGCTCAAATGAGATTTTAAATGCTATATTTGAAAATAAATAGGAAGGTTAAGATATACAATGGGGAGTGAAAGCAGAAATATCAATTTTGTAAAACTAAATAGTAAAAGAAGATTTCATATAATCATGAAGAATTATCATGTGGATATGAAAAATGGTTCTGTTAGAACCGATATTTTACAGAGTAAGTTTACTAGAGAGATATATGAGATGATTGATCCAATGGTAGGGCTTGCAAAGTATACATTGGAGAGTACGGAATATATGGCATCGG
This sequence comes from [Clostridium] polysaccharolyticum, assembly GCF_900111595.1. Classification (GTDB taxonomy): domain Bacteria; phylum Bacillota; class Clostridia; order Lachnospirales; family Lachnospiraceae; genus Clostridium_AI; species Clostridium_AI polysaccharolyticum. Next base: position 140,148 of record NZ_FOHN01000004.1, read on the forward strand.
GAAGTGAAAAATTTCAAACCTGGACATTTGCAAAAGGAGCAGAATTCTATAATACGCTTTATAGTATAGATTTGGATGAGTATTACAGGATTATAAAAGAACATGGTAATTCAGAAAAAAAGTTTTATCCCACTCTTGAAGAATGCTTCAGTAAATATCCCAAACTCCCAAGTGTGTATTTACTTATTATGCAGGTATTGGATATTATATCGTTTGATTCATATCTGTGTTTGATCAATACACGTCGAAGAGACAGTAACATTACAAAAGAATATACTAGGTTGGAAGAACTGTCGAAGAAAAATACTGGAATTGGAGCTGGTCAGTATTCGGACACATCTTATTACTATAATGATGATTTTTATGTACGCTTAATAGGTAATGGGCTATATGAAGGAAAAGAATGTTGGATATATGATTACTATGCAGAACCATCCAGTGTATTTATGAAAGATGCAAAATCGGGAAGAACAAAAAATAGCAAATCCATATACAGTGGACGTCTATATGTAAAGAAAGAAGACGGTGAATGTATAGGTGGAGAGATGAATGAAAATGTAGTACCAATAGGAACAAAGAGTAATTTTGTTAACCGTAGGGTTGTTTTGGAAATGGAGGGACTTTAATGAAGGGGTTAAGTATTCATTTAACAGATCAATGTAACCAGTCTTGTAAGTTTTGTGTTGTGGATTCTTATCAGGAGAGAAAAGAAGCCGTTAATATGAAAACAATAAAAAAATTCCTGAAAGAAAATAGTGGACAAGGATATGAAATTGTCAATATCCATGGAGGAGAGTCTACTATCGTGCCAGGTTTTATTGAAGTTCTGACAATGATTAAGGAATATGGATATCCTCAAGTATCTTTACAGACAAATGCAAGAACTTTAAAAGATAAGGAATTTACACAACAGCTTATTGACTTAAATGTGAAAACATTTGTAACTTCATTTCATACGATATCTGAAAAGGAAATGGCAGACTTGGCCAATGTAGATGAGACTTGGTTAGGAGAAATTATACAGGGAATTAAAAATGCAAAAGAATTGGGTGCCAAAGTCAGAACAAATACAGTTGTGTATAAAAAAAATAGGAACCAGTTAGTTGATATTATAAAATTTATTGTAAAGGAATTAAAGGTGGATCACATCAATATTTCTGCAATGCATCCAGCTGGGCGCGCATACAAGAATTTTGAAGAAGTTGCACCTCGACTCACAGATATAATTGAGCCGGTTAAGCAGGCGGTAGATTATGTAGAATCTCAAGGAACTGTAGTAACATTGGAAGGATTTGCACCTTGCATGCTAGGTGATTATACAAAATACATAGTTGATTGGGAAGCTTCAAATTTTAAACTTCTATATCATATGTTTGTACTTCCTAATTATGCGGATTTTATGACATCCAAAACGAGAACACTAGGAGTAATGTGTGAAAAATGTATATATAAGAAAGATAAACTATGTGGTGGAATGTATAACGAGTATATAGAAAAATATGGTTGGGATGAATTTAAAAACGTAAAACCTATTTTGGAAACGGAATAAATATGAGAGTTGCATTTATTGTTACAAGTTATTGGGCATTTGGAGAATTGCTTATTGCCATACAATTTGCAGAAGAACTGAAAAATCTACAAAACAGAGTTCTTTTCATTATTCCGCCTACCCATAAAAAAAATGTAGAAGCTAAAGGATTTAAATATGTTACATGGATTCCAAAATCAAGAAAGTTTAATCAGATTATTCTGGCAGAAGTTGAGCACAGTTTTTGCCCAGAAGTAGTGATTCTGTCAGATTTTTTGAATTATAGTTTTGCAGATAAGCATTATGGAATTTTAAGAGAAGATCTTGACATATTCGGAGGGAAGCTTGCAACATTTGATATCTATAATTGGAGTCTGGAACGGAAATGTATGGATACGTATGGTTTTGTAAGTCCTATTCCTAATAAGGTAGATATCAAGGACTATGGAGCAAAGATATTACCGTGTCCATTAATTAATCCTGAAAATAAAGAAAATGAATTAGGTTATCGATACTCTGTTGTACATAAGCTGCTGGATACTTCGCAAAAAAACAAGGAAGAGTTAAGAAAAAAATACGGATTTCATGTAAATGAAAAGATTATTTTAGTTTCTTATGCAAAATGGCAGGAAAGTCATATTCAAAATGAGAAGGTTGGACATTTTATTGATTTTTCAGGAAGGCTGTTTGATGAGTTGATAATTCAATTATCTTTTTACTATACGATTATCTGTATTGGAAAGGAAACGGAAGGTTTCAGGGATTATTCAAATATTCATTGCTATGATTCTATGCCAGCCAAACAGTTTGATGAATATGCTATGACTGCTGATTTATATATTGGAAAAAATATGACATCTACTTCTATGATAAGATTAGCACTTTCTGAAATCATGTGTGTAAACATAATTAATAGCATTGTGTTCCCGCATAAAATAGAAGAAAAAAGCTTTGGTAATTTCAATTACGCAGCAGAATTAGAAGATATTCATATGTATAAATATATGATGCTTCCGGTAGGATGGTATGAATTCTTAAAACCAGTATTTCAGAACAATCCATATGCTGATATTGTCTGTATGCGTGAACAGTTTAAAATGAATGAGACAATGGAAGTTATTCATGAACTGTTATTTAATGAACAGGAAAGAGCTAGGATAACAGAGCGAGTAGCAGCATTAAAGTGTAGTTTAGAGAAATTGAAATCACCTATTCAGATCGTAAATCATATTATAAACGAGTAAAAAGAAGAGGTAGCAAATGATAGAAAAATTTAATTTGATTTTGGTGACTGATGAGCAAATGATCGTAGAAAAAGGGAATGAAATTTCACTTTCGTTAGCTATGGGAATTATTGCTTCTTATTTAGAAGATCGAAATATTTCAGTAACCATAAACGATACGAGTAAGTTGGTTACAAATCGTACTTTTTCATCTGAAGAACTGGATAGGATTGCATTAATATATGATAAGGATCGAGTAATTCATTATTTAAAAACAGGACAGGATTCTGAACTTGATCAAGTTGTAGAAATGATTATAGGAGATTCCTGGAAAGAGTATGATGCTTATGGAATTTCTATTGGAGCAGATTTTTCTATGCTTCAGATTCATCTAGGTTTCTTATTTGGGGCGTATCTAAAAAAGCAAACGGGAAAGCCTGTTTTTATAGGTGGTAATAATATATCCTATTTGTATATTTTTAAAGACTTTTACAGGGAATTACTGATGACTCTTGTTGCGAAATTTAGGTATGTAATAAAAGGTCCAGGAGAACAAATCATATGGGAGATTATTAATAGTTTGAATACCGATCCAGAGAAGCTTAATCTGGAAACAAAGGATGGGATTCTTAGAATAAAAGATGATGAAGTAATTGCGAATATGGAGAGAGCACCTATTATAACAAGACCTAATTGGTGTAACCTTGATATGAATGATTATACTTATCCGTTTACTAAATCTGAAAAAGAAAATCAGGAAGTGTATTTTCGCTTTCCACTTAAACTGATGAATGTGGTAAAGAAGTTTAATCTTACCAAGACAAAGGAACGAAAACTTATTATTCCGTATATTTTTAACTACAATTGCATTTACAAATGTGCATTTTGTACTCAAAGTGATACGGATAGAAGTAATATGATTGTGGGTGACGTAAATCAGGTAGTAGATGATATTGAATTTTTATCAAAGAAATATCAGTCCAACTATTTTTATTTTTTAAATAATTATTTTCCTTCTTCTATGAATTTTATTAAAGCATTTCGAGATGAGCTAAAGAAACGGAATTTGACGATCTACTGGTCAGATTGTGGAAGAGTGAATGGTTTAACTCTGGAAAAACTCCAGATCCTATATGAATGTGGATGTCGCAAACTTGTATTTGGCTTTGAAACAGGAGATGAAAAAATACTCAATCTTATTGATAAGCGTCTTAACTTAGAGGAGGCAATACATGTTCTTGAGTGGTGTAAACAAGTAGGAATATGGGCAGACTTAGAGGTTATCATTGGATTACCGTATGAGCGTGAAACGGAATTTATGTCAACATATAGTTTCATTAAGAAGCATAATGATTTAGTAAACAATTTTTGGATGAATGAATATTTTGTTGTTCCTAATAGTTTGATTGGACGATATCCAGAACGGTATGGGATAGAGTTACTAAAAGACAGAACAACATATGCTGAACTGATGGTGGAGAATAAAAATGCATTCAGAGAAGGAAATATCTATAACCTGACTTCCAATGCGAGACTTTGGGGATTCAATGAAATAAATGAAAATGATTTTAGAACGTATGAGGAAATGAAAGTACAGAACAGTGATAAAATGCGTAGGTTATATAAATTATTGAATAAAGATTTTAATCAGCTTTATATATTCTATAAAAGAATATTAAATCTCAGACAAAAATAATAGGTAATATGAGGTTATACAAAAAAGAAAGAGGGATGAAGAAAATGAAGGATGTAGTGAATAAGGTGTTAAAGGCTGTAGCGGTTGGCACAAGCATTGGAACTTTAGTATGTTTAGGATTAGATGCATTAAAACCAAAGGAAGCAGTTATGTTATTGGCATTAGGAGTTGCATCACTATCAATAAGCAGTTTGTCAAAAGAAGAACAGTAGCTAAAGCAGTTAGAATATATTTAGGAGATGTTGCAAATGAAGGGATTAGTCTTAGCAGCAGGTCGAGGAAAAAGGTTAAATGATATTACACAAGGGGAAAATAAGTGTTTAATCAAGTTGAATGGAAAAGCGGTTGTACAATATGCTGTGGAAAGACTGTGTAATATAAAAGAAATTACAGAATGTGTCGTAGTGGTTGGATATAGGGCAGAGGAAGTCATGAAAATAATCGGAAATGAAGTTGCAGGCATTAAGATAACTTATTGCAGGCAGTACGAACAAAAGGGATTGATTCATGCATTGGAAACGGCAACAGAAGCATTACGAGGCGACAATTTTATGATGGTGCTGGGTGATGAAGTAATTCTGGATAATCGGTATCAGGAATCGGTAACGGATTTTTTACAGTCTGATGATATGTGTAGGATTGGAATCATTGAGACAGATAACATTGAATTAGTGAAAAAGACATATACATTTCACTGTGATGAGCAGTTACATATGATTGATTTCTTGGAAAAGCCTGATAAACCGTATAATAATTTTATGGGAACTGGAAATGTGCTGTTTGGAGAAAAAGTTCTTGATATGCTAGGTCAAGTGCCAGTGAATCCAATACGAGGAGAGAGAGAACTGGTTGGGCTTTTTAATTTATTAGTTGAGCAAAAACAGCATATTTCATCCTTTATAGTAGGAAGTCAATATATGAATTTGAATACCAGAAATGATCTGGAATTGCTACAACGAGCTTTAAAAGAAACGATAGTGGAAATTTAGAATTTGTAAAGTATTGGGTTGATTTGGATCTCATGGCTTTACTTTTGTGATTATAGAGAAATCGGAATTTGTTAAAAATGCAACTTAGTAAGCAAAAAAGGCAAGATAAGAAGGAACGCTTGAAAATGAAATCATTTCTCTTTATAGTTAGAAGCAAGACGGGGGTGAATTGATGAAAATACGAATCAATACGGAGCAATCACTTCAAGATATAGAGAATGTCATCAATTGTGAGAAAATCAGCCCAGAGATTGAAAGACTGCTATCCTTGATAAAAACATTTACTATGAAACTTGAGGGATTAAAAAGAAAGTTGGGGTGGAAGTAATGATGGAGAAAAGGAATACGGCATTTGATTTTTTTACAGATGTACTTGTAGTTTTTGCAATATCACTTCTTACCATTACAGTGCATTCTGTTTTGATTGGAGAAGGAGCAAAAGAAATCTCAAAGATTTTTTAACTTGGCAGTAAGGGGATTGCCATTTCGACAATTTTCAATTTTTTTGATGGTATTTTTCATTATTTCGATTCGAACTTTTTTCTATCGGATATAGTCATTCGCAACATGGTACAGCTATGGCGTATTGTGTGGATGATACTGATCATATGTATTGGAATCGTAGGTTGTGTACTGGTCTTTGAATGGTTTCCCCTTGATAACGTGAAAGCATGGATTGCATTTATCTTTGCAGTTTTAGGAAGCTTTATAGCAAGTACATCAATAATGTTACTGAAAATTAAAGTGGAAAGCAAAAAATATGTAGAATTACTTTTGAAGTATCAGAAAAAGTATGTAGAAGGAGAGCATGTAGATGAGTAATTGTATTGTATTGGAATCTTTAAGTAAATCATTTGGTTCTAAAGATGTTCTGAATGAGATTAGACTGCAAATTCCAGAAGGTGAGTTTTTTGGGTTATTAGGTCCATCTGGTGCAGGAAAAACAACATTGATTAAAATTTTAACGGGACAGATTGGTTATCAGGGGACAGCAAAAGTATTTAATGAGCATTGCAAAGACATAGGGAGAGAAATCTATAGCAAGGTTGGAATGGTTCTTGATAACTGTGGAATCTATGAACGTTTATCTTGTTATGATAATTTATTGTTATTCTGTAAGCTATATAGTGTTCCGAAATCAGAGATTAAAGTAATTCTTGATAAAGTTGGCTTAAATAAAGTAGGAAAAATGCCTGCAGGAAGAATGTCCAAAGGGCAAAAGCAGAGACTTCTATTAGCGAGGGCGGTTCTGCATAAGCCAAAACTATTATTTTTGGATGAGCCTACTAGTGGGCTGGATCCGATGACTGTAGAAGAAATTCATAACTATTTGTTAGAATTAAAACGCCATGGAACAACTATTTTCCTGACAACACATAATATGACAGAAGCTTATCAGATGTGTGATAAAATTGCGTTATTGAATGAAGGATATATTGTGGAATATGGAGAGCCAGAAGAAATATGCAGGAAGTATAATACAGAGAACATGATTACAATTCTTTGTAAAGATGGAAAGGAACTTGTTGTTCCTAACAGGCCAGATTCTGCAGCAACGATTAGTTCTTGTTTTGAAGCAAATAAGGTAGAAACAATTCATTCATCAGAGCCAAATTTAGAGACGGTATTTAAGCAGTTAACGGGAAGGGGGTTATTGTAATGCTAAGTTTAGGTCATATTGGTGCCATTATTGATAAACAGATTAAAGATGTAAGTAAAAATCTGCAAGTATTGATTTTATTCTTTGTTTTTCCAGTGATAGCCGTTATTCTGACACAATCCGTATCCAAGGATGTCTCCGAATACCTTGTCATGATTTTTGCTACTATGCATTGTGTATTTACACCACTTGTTACAACTGCCAGTTTCATATCGGAAGAAAAGGAGAAAAACACACTGCGTGTATTGATTATGTCAGGAGTTAGACCATTCGAGTATTTCTTTAGCATTGCAATATTTGTATTGCTAAGCAATATGCTTACAGGAACGGTATTCATTTTTCTATCTGATTTTACAACCAACCAGATTATTTCCTTCTATGTCGCAGCTTTAGCTGGAGGAATTATATCGGTATTGATTGGTATGTGTATTGGAACCAAATCAAAGAGTGCAAGTGCTGCCAATGGAGTAGCGGTTCCATTAGCGATGGTATTTTCCTTTTTGCCAATGTTGGTTTCGTTTAATAAAAGTCTTGAGAAGGTAGCTAAGTTTTTATATGGACAGCAAGTGAGCTATATTGTAAATGGACAGCAAATGAAAATAGAAAATGTAGTAATTCTTGCAGTAAATTTTGTAGTATGCATTGTAGCATACGTAGTTTTATATCAAAGAAGCAGAATAGATGAATAGATAGAGTTGCCCTATAGCATGTGGAAGGATGTACCATAGAGAACCGTCAACTCAGATACGCCTGCCATTCCCGCTTCTTTCCATTATACTAAATCAAAACCATAGGAGGTAGTATCAATAAAAAAAGAAAGTTCACAACGAAGCAAGAGCGGGAACAGCATATCCAAAACTTCCTGGCAAGCGGAAAGTCAAAGCTTTCCACTTTTTCCAGATGGATGCATGAGTACCATGCCAAACAACAGGAAGTAAAATTCCTTCCACTTGATCTAAAATCAAATGGAATCCAGCAGTCATGTGAACAAGAAATCCTGATTGAAATCGGTGTCTACAAGCTGTATGTTCCACAAGCTCTCGGTATCTAGTTCATGCAGCAGGCAATAAAGGCGATGATTCCAAAGAGCATGGTATCCCCAAGCATGATGGCATACATACTAAACCAGAAATACACAAATGCAATGCCACTCTACCGCCAGGAACAGGAATTCGAACGGTACGGCATAGAGAGTAGCCGCCAGAACTTGTTAAACTGGATGATAAAGGGTGCCGGACTGTTAAAGCCGCTTATGTTGGAGAGGTAATACATCCTTTTGAAGAAAGGCAAATTATACCAGGCAATAAAGTGGTGCTGAAAGCAGTTCCATTAAAATATCTGCGGTTTCTTTTTATAGTAGCCCTATTTATAAGGATTTTGGTATAGTTCAGGAGAGTAGCATATGAAACGCATTGTAATTTGCCAGGTGAGTATGTATGTGTTGAGGATGGAAAGATCTATATTAATCCATACGTTTGTATTAAAAAACGGTTACGTTCATTTCGTATGACAGCCAAGGTCATATAAGCAAAGTCTGCGTTTCCTTAAGAAATCTTTCCACGGAGAGCCTAAGGAATGCAGACTTTGTTTGTCTAGCGGATTACTAAAGTAACAGGTGACTGGGTGTGAACCATTGCTTCTGAATTGGTGGCAATATTATAAAAGGATAAATAAACAATCGCATGGTACGTTCCTTTTGGAAGTTCTGTTCCATCTGGCAGTTTCTTAAGTGGAATGGATGGCAGGGAAAATCCTGGTGGAATAGAACCGCTTTCGGCAACGATTACCCGGTAGGTGTCTGGATTATAAGCTTTCAGATGATCCAGTTTAGACTGTTCCTTCTTGGTGCGGCCTGTTTTTCCTAATCTGGCGTTCAGTTCGGAATCGGGAATCTGAAGCTGTATGACAGCATGGTGATTGGATTCGCCAGGATTACGAAAATCAATTCGAGTCATGCCATTTTTATTGGAAACCAGTTCTGTTGCAAAATCGCAGGATATGCTGTTTTTCCCTGTCTTTGATTTTTTATGATCGATCCGTGTAACACTGGTATCTACTGGGATTGGAGGAAAATAATCAGGAGTATTGAGTTTTTTATGGTGAAACAGTATAGCGATAGTTCCAATAACCAGAAGCGAGGCAGCGGAAGAAAGAACGACTGGAAGCATTCTGGTTTTTGCAAGAAGTTTCCCTTCGGCATAACAGTTTCGGATCTCTCCTGTATTATAACCTGCAAACATGCCGGTAGCCTGTCTGCCAAAAACAGATCCCGTTACGTAACAATTGGTTATAGTACTTTCGTTTGCTACGCCTGTAAGCAGTCCTGCTTCCATTTTGCCTTTTACATGGCCAGAAAGAACAAGATTGGTTATGGCAGCATGAGAAATATAGCCAAATAATCCAGCAGCCACAGGCTCTTTTTGCTGTACGGACAAGTTGTGAATGGCATGGCCGTTTCCAAGAAAAGTGCCTTGAAATGGAGTTCCTTCGGAAGCACCTATGGGAATCCAGCTGATGCCGGACAGATCGATATCTTCCATAAGGAGGAAAGTGCCATTTTGGTAAGTGTTATCTCCAGCGTTTACTTTTTCTCTTAATAAAAGCAGATCTTCTTTGGTATGGATAGAAAGAACGGGATCTTCTGGCTGGGATGGGGAAAGGATATAATCTTGTTTTGGACATGGGTGATCTATCGGAAAAGAACGTTCTAAGGTTCCTTTGTTTTCGTTACAAAAGGTGGCGGATTTCTTTTTGCAGGAGACGAATGCATGGCAGTCTGCGATAATGCCTGAATTATAGCCTGCGAAACGACTTGGCATTTGTTTGGATTTGGTGTTCATAAAAAATGCTCCTTCCTATAGTATTTTTTCTGTCTGTACAAAGTGCCTTCTTCCTTATTTACAGGAGGAAGACACTTTGCCGCACCGTATGGAAATTGCTGTTTTTCACGATTGGTTTCCAGGCAGGTGCGTATAAAGAGGTTTTATATTAGTAACCCATTTATGGTTCTGGATATCCAGTTGGTTCTAGTGTTGGTGTATCAGAAACGTATGGAACTGGCGATCCGCTTGGTTCTGTTGTTGGTGTATCAGAAATGTATGGAACTGGCGATTCGCTTGGTTCTGTTGTCGTAGGTGTTGGTGTTTCGCTTGACATATCTGCAGGACTTGTTTCTTCACCAGAAGCGGTGTTTTCTGGTATCTGACTTGGCACAGGTTCTTTTCCCTTTTCTGGGCTAATTGTTAAAATGACTTGTCCAATCACTTCTTTGTTTGCCTTGTTTATTTTTTCTTCTGGAACTCCACCGATGCAAAGCTGGATGTCATTGGATATAACGGCATTGCCTTGTTTTGCAGATAAAGTCAAAGGATCGGTAAATGGCGTTTGTAAAGAAGCATCCTGGAAGGTTCCAAAAAGGTTTTGGTAGTTGGTGCTGTCTTTGGTATTTGGCAAAAAGCAAAAGAGTGCCTGAATATCCATAGTAGAACGGTTCGTTAAACGGATGATGTCAGATTTACCTGCTTCCGTTGGCTTCCAGACACCGTCAGCATATTTCTTTGTTTCTGTGTTATATGCACCGGATTTATAAATATATTCCAAAGAACCCCATTCTAAATTGACACTGATTTTATCTGGTTTTGGTGTAGAAGAAGTGGTTGGCTCAGGAGAATCTGGCAATTCCGAAAACTCTGGAAACTCCATAATACCATATACGTTAAAGTCTTGCTGATCTGTTGAAGTTTCGTTTGGATCAAATTCTTTGTCAGCAGATGTATTTAGTTTTAGCACAGCCTGGAAGAGCGTTAAGTATGGCATGCCATCGTTTATGCTATCGGAACGGGTCCAGCTGCTGTAGTTTGCTGTGGCTTGGTTTACATATTCATTCATATCTGCTACAAAATCATCGGATTGCATATAAGTGGCAGAAGCGGCCTGCACTGTAGGAAAAGAATTATAACTTACACCCGTTTTAGAAGCATCTGGAATTATTTCATCTGCTACTATCTGCTGGCAGGATTTGTTCCAGTAACAGCGTTTGAAAGTATTGGTTACATAATCAGTATTAGTATCTCCATAGAAATTACCAACAATAGAAGATTTTCCTGCACGGATGGAACAAGAGGCATAGCAGTTTTCTATGATTGAATTACACTTAACATAATCTTGACAAGCACTTCCGATAAAACCGCCTACACTACAGGAACTACCTGCTGAAATGTTGCTAGTGGTATATGAGTTATAAACCTTTAAATTACCATGATATCCAATAAAACCACCTGCATTACAGTCTTTATCTGCAGTAACGGTTCCAGTAGAGAAGCATTGCGATACCGTTGCATTTACAGAGTATCCAATAAAACCACCTACATTACAGCATTCACCTGTAGTAACGGTCCCGGTAAAAAAGCATTGGGATATGGTCGCATTTTCACAGTATCCAATTAGTCCACCTATTTCGCAGTTTCTTGTACCCGTTACAGAGGCAGTAGAATAGCAGTTTTTGATAGAAGCGGTATCGTCTATATATCCAGCTATACCTCCTATTCTGGATTTGTTTTTACCGTTAATAAAACCAGTAAAGGCACTATCTGTAATGGAAGTTTCAGAATAAACAGAACCGGCAAGACCGCCAACCTTGCTAGATCCAGAAGAGGTGATTGCCGTGCTTGAGTTGCAATTGCTTATAACGGTATTGGATCCATTTATATAGCCAATAAGTCCACTAACGTTATGATACAGTGGAACACTAATTGTACCGCTTGCAGTACAGTCAGATACAACGGTATTAGATATGTTTATACCGCCAATAAGGCTGCCTATTTGACCTAAAAAAGATGATGAATAGCCGTTGTTTTCTTTTGTGATGTTCACCATAACATGGCAATGTTCCATTAAAGTACCACTGGTAGCATGGTATCCAGCCAGTCCTCCCACAGCATGGTCGGAATTAGAGCCGCAATCTGTAATCTGTCCATTGGCACTGCAATTTTTTATGCTTCCTCCCAGCCATTGTGCAGTAAGGCCGCCAACCTGAAGTGCTTTGGAATAGTAAATCATGTTGTCAATTGTAAGATTGGACAGATTTCCATGTGTCCGTCCAAACAGCCCCATATACTGGTACGTGCAATAGCTGGAACTGGTTCCCATAAACACATTTTTTATGACACAGTTTCCACCGTCAAAATTGCCACAAAATACATTGGTTAATCCTATCGGATACCAGTAATGGCTTGCCAGATCAAGGCTTTTGGCTGTAACAGTTATGTATTTGTTCTCAAAGAAAACATTTGATACATTAGAATAATAAGACAGTCCTGCCAGATCCTTGACGGTTCTGATTTCATAGGGATTATCCTTGGTTCCCTGGTTTCCATATACATCCAGACTGGTAGAGACATTAAACCAGAATTTGGTATAATTTCCTGGATCAATCCAGCATCCAGATGTTGCAATATCCTGTGCCTGAATAAGTGGCAGTTTTGATACATTCCCCATAGACATGGTAAGTACCAGACATAAAACAAATGAAAAAATCCGCTGTTTCAATTTCATAATATTCCTCCTTAATAAGTAAATTTTTGTGTAAAGCATGCAATACAAAAGTAGTATAGCAGAATAATGCGTGTAAATATATGGCTAATAAATACTATATAAACCATATAAAAAAGTTTGATATACTAAAAGATTAGGGATATTTTTCTGAATACCTCTAAAATATACAGGTGTTTATGCCATAGATAAGAAAAACGGTGACACAATAAGCTGTTTTAACCTGCCATTTACTCAAGATATCTTGCCCATAAAATGGAAAGGCTTTATAATAAACTGGTGTGTTCCCTGTAAAAGCTGTTTTTTACTAGGAGGACATAACACCAGTAATGAGTATTAAAATTTTTAGAGGAGGAATCTGTATGAAACATCGATGGTTAAAAAGGGGATTAGCCACAATGATGGCACTTACAATGGCGGTGGTCATTGCACCAATGCCAAATCAGAGCATTTCTGTCAAGGCAGTACAAGGACAGACAGAGGAGAACAAAGATACTGGTTATAACTACGCAAAAGCATTTCAGTTATCTATGTATTTTTACGATGCTAACATGTGTGGTCCACAGGACGGACGCTTGGATTATCGTTATGAATGCCACATGGAGGATGCAAAAGTACCTTTGATTCCAAAGGATACAGAGCTTCATGGAACCAATCTGTCACAGTCTTTTATTGACGAACACAAAGATGTATTAGATCCAGATGGAGATGGATGTATCGATGTAAGCGGTGGATTCCATGATGCTGGGGATCACGTAAAATTTGGTCTTCCACAGAGTTATTCTGGTTCCACATTAGGATGGGGATACTATGAGTTCAGGGATTCCTATGTAAAAGTAGGAGAACAGAAACACATAGAAGATATTTTAAAGCATTTTAATGATTATTTTATGCGTTGTACATTTCGTGATGCGGATGGAAAAGTAGTAGCATTCTGCTATCAGGTTGGGGATGGTGCCGCCGATCATACCTACTGGGGCTGTCCGGAATTCCAGACAACGCCAAGGCCTGTCTGGCTTGCAACAAGTGAAACACCAGCAGCGGATCAATGTGCAGGTGCCGCCGCATCTCTTGCAGTCAATTATTTAAACTTTAAAGACACAGAGCCAGAATACGCAGAGAAATGCTTAGACACAGCCAAAGCATTATATGAATTTGCCAAAGAAAACAGAGGATGTGGTTTCTCAGGTGGGTTCTATGATTCAGGCTATGATGATGACGAACTGTCCTGGGCAGCAGTCTGGCTAAATATCGCAACAAATGACAAGCATTATATCACAGACATTTATGATGTTGATGATTCAGGACACTTTACAGGATTCATAAGCAAAATTATCAAAACTAGAAATGACATCTGGCAGAACATGTGGGTGCATTCCTGGGATACGGTATGGGGCGGTGTATTTGCAAAATTAGCTCCTATTACAGACGATCCAATGATCTGGAACTTCTTCCGCTGGAATATCGAATATTTTTCAGGAGTAGAGCATGAAGATCACAATGGCGGGTATCTTACGGAAACACCAGGCGGATTTCGTGTCTTAACTACATGGGGATCCTGCCGTTACAATACTGCTGCTCAGTTATGTGCACAAGTCTACAATAAGTACAAAGCAAAACAGGAATTTGTTGACTGGTCCAAATCCCAGATGGATTACATATTAGGGGACAACCCAATGAACACTTGCTACGAAGTAGGCTATGCAGAGAATTCTACAAAGAACCCTCACCACAGAGCTTCTCATGGTTCTACAACCAATGATATGAAAGATCCGGTGAATCCACACCATATTTTATGGGGAGCGTTAGCAGGAGGTCCAAATGCTTCGGATGATTACCATGACGATCGGACAGACTATGTGTTTAACGAAGTGGCAATTGATTACAATGCAGCATTTGTAGGTGCATTAGCAGCACTCTATGCGGAATATGGAGAAGGCCAGGAACCTATGGAATCCATTCCACAGGAAAAAGATACCAATGCATTTTATATAGAAGGAGCACAGGAGCAGGATAATGACCAGCGTTCACAAGTATCTATCCGTATTCACAATGACGTAGCATGTCCTCCAAGAAGGCTTTCTGGAATAAGTGTTCGTTATTTCTTTAATATAGCAGAGTTATTACATGCCCATCAGTCTATCAAAGATGTAAGTGCCGCTATTTTATACGATGAAGCATTCATTGCAGATGGTGTTGCTTCCTCTATTAGCAAACCAGTTGCATGGGATGAAGAAAATGGAATTTATTATGTGGAAATCACCTGGAACGCTGCGTTCCATGGAAAACGTGACATGATGTTTACGCTTGTAGCAGGACAGGATTCTGAGTGGAAGAGCAATTGGGATGCATCGAACGATTATAGCCATGAAGACCTTGCAGGAAAAGAATACACTTCTACATCCAAGATTCCGATGTATTACGATGGAAAACGTGTATACGGTGACGAGCCAGGCAATGGAGTCGTAAAACCTAGGGTAAATGCCAGTGTAGAAGGCATTGCAGAGGGAAAAGAAATCAATTTCACCAATGGAATCCAGCCAATTACCTTAAAAGCCGATGTGAAAAATGGAGATACCGTATCTAGTGTGGAATTTTATGTAAATGAGGAAAAAGCTGGTGTCGATACAACAGCTCCTTATTCGGTAGCATACATGCCAGAACAGACAAAGGATGAGGAGACAAAAGACCTTGTAGTAACAGCAAAAGCGGTAACTTTTGATGGAATAGAAGTTGCAAGCAAACCATACACCATTACAGCAAGATTTAAAGAAAAAGCAGTTCCTGTAAAACCACCGATTGATCCAGACAATGCAGTAAGCCTTGTAATGCGTGTAGATGGCAAAGGAGCGAACACAGAAACAACCATCCAGAGAAAATACGTCATTGAAAATACAGGAACAAAGCCAGTTGATTTATCTAAAGTAACTGTTCGCTATTACTTCACAAAAGATTCAAAAGCAGAGCAGAGATTTTATTGTGATGCAGCAGGTATGCAGTTAGATGGAGATCCTTGGTATTACCGTGCAGCAGAATGTGTTGAGGCTGATTTCGTTACGATTAGAGGGGATGAATGCTACATGGAAATGTCCTTCAAAGACTTAGAATATGAATTACAGCCAGGAAAAAACATTGCTTTAGACACCCGGTTTGCCAATGCAAACTGGGGCAATATGGATCAGTCAAATGATTATTCCTTTGCTGGTGGAGATACCATTGTTATGATGTATGATGGTGATGTGATTCAGGGAATGGAACCTTGATAGCGACTGGACAGAAATGAAAGAATTTGGGAAAGATGAAGTGGAAATTCTGCTTCGTCTTTCCCTTTCTGCACCATCTAGCGAGAGAAAGTTTAGCTGGAGTAATCATTCATAGTAATGTAATATTTGAGGCAGCTTGCCACAAGAAAGGAATACAGAAGTGATAAACTATTTTATCCGTTCGCTGTTTCGGTATTTTGTTCAATATCAGGGACATGTTATGGGAGTGAAAATGCAGGCACAGATGAGACGGGATATGTTTGAACATATAGAAAAGCTTCCTTATAGCTTTTTCGATAAGAACGATACAGGAAAGATTATGTCCCGAATGACCAATGATTTAATAGATATCAGTGAGTTTGCACATCATGGACCAGAAAACCTGATTATTAGCGGAGTTTCCGTACTGGTTGCATTTATATATCTGGGAACAATTAACTGTCTACAGTAAAAGACGCAGATGAGATAGCTGTTATTTCGGAAGGCCAGGTTTGTGAGCAAGGGAATCATGAAGAACTGCTGGCGTTAAATGGCATATATTCTAAGCTGTATAGCCAGCAATTGCATTTGATAAGCTGGAGAATAAGATACAAATTTATTTGATTCCGTGTAAAGCAAAAAAGCAAATATTAAATGAATTGGATAAATTTTCTATAAATAGAGCAACATTATTTCCAGAAATAGAGGAGGTTGCAAATTATATAAGAGAGAAGTATTTTGAATAAAATGTTTATAATATAAAGATTATAAAAAACACATTAAAAGGATATTTTCTAAAAGAATTACTTTTTGCCAATGCAATGCCGCTCATGGTATACTAATCTAAGAACAAATTCATTCCACCTCAGGAGGACATTCAAATCATGCATTTATCAGACAAAACAACCAAACAGGTAACCGAAACCAAATATCTTGCAACCGATAATACTGACCGTTACCGCACGATCATGCGTTATTTCTACGAACAGTATGAAAAACTTCAGTATTGGCTTTACCAGACCGATATTTACGAAGAACTCATGACCTTAGAATACTTCCATCGAAAAAAATACACCGAGGAACAATGCCAGCAGGATTTAACTCAGTTGTGTGAATGGAAAAACCTATATGCCGTACAGGATACCAAAAAAGTGCTATCCATCGACGCATTTAAAAATAGAAAATACCGATATCAGCTCTCAGAATACTCTGTGGAAATCGAACGAATGCTTATTCGTCTGGAAAATCTTTCAATAGAAGGAGCATCTCTTGAACCTTCCCTAGTGGAACGAATCCGCAACGAGATTGTGAAAATCACAGAAATGGAACACGCTTCCAATGAAAAAGCCAGTAGCTGGTGGAAGAGCCTGAATGATGATTTTATCAAACTCAATCGCAATTATCAGGATTATATCAGAGAATTAAATAGTTTAAAAGCAGAAGAAATGATGAAGACAAGGCAGTTTCTTATCTTCAAGGACAAGTTTCTGGAATATCTGCGCCAATTTGTCAAAAGCCTGCAATATCACAGTGGACCTATTGAAGGATGTCTTCGTAAAGTAAATCAGGAACAGTGTAATCATATATTACATAAAGTTTTGGAACATGAAAAAACAATTCCACGTACCAATGGAGATTTAGACGAAGTATTATTTATGGAAAATGCTGTTGGCAGATGGAATAATATTTACAGATGGTTTGTTGCGGCAGATGGAAAAGAACCAGAATCCAGTAAAGTATTTGAGATGACCAATGAAATGATACGAAAGATTACCAGATATGCAACCCAGTTAAGCAGTCTTGGACATGGTGGGGCAAGCCGTAAAGAAGAATATCTGAAAGTCTTATCGGATTTTCATGGACAAGCTTCCATAGCGGACTGCCATAAGTTAGCGGCGTGTGTGTTTGGAGTGGAAAAAACATTTCATTTAAAAGGGGATTTTAAAAGGGATACGGAAAGCATTAATAGTGGTGTGTATGAGGAAAGTCCTACGGAATTTATCATTGCGCCAAGAATCCGGACATACCGGCAGAAGGCGGAGCGAAGTGGCATTGCAGAGAGGGCTGCACTGAAAGAGGAAATGAAGCGGAAGACGCTTGAAAAAGTGGAGCGGGAGAAAAAGCTGCTGCAAGGATATATTAAGGAACAGGTTTTGGATTTTGCCACTTTGCCGATAATCGAACCGGAAGTGCGAGACACTTTTCTGGTCTGGCTCTCCAAGGCTTTGGAGAACAAAAGCCGTGTAGCCAAAACGGAAGATGGCAAGAGGTATCGGGTTATTGGTGGAGAAGCAGGGGAACGGTGCAAAGTAAAGTGCACTGACGGAGTATTTGAGATGCCGTCCTACCGGATCATTTTTGAAGAGGAGGGACAGTCATGAATGTAATGGAGGTATTGCTTTCTAAGCGCTGGATTGTAAAGGCGAAAGAGAAAGAGCTGTATTATCGGGTAAAAGATGAGCTGCCTTCTGTTAAGAAGTTTTTTTCAGAAAAGCTAGGGTATCAGGTCATTGTGAATCCGTATTTGATTAAATTAGAGAAAATACCGACGGTGGCACAGCCTTGGATGGGAATTCAGGATTTTACAGAACCCATTCATTATGAATTTCTCTGCCTGATTCTGGCATTTTTAGAGGATAAAGAAATGGAAGAACAGTTTGTGCTGTCACAGCTTACAGAGTTTATCAAATTAAATCACAAAGAAGAGGCCATTGACTGGACATCGTATTCTTATCGGAGAAATCTGATAAAAGTGTTGAAATTCTGCATTCAGAATCAGCTGTTTCTGGTGGATGATGGAACAGAGGACAGTTTCAGAGAACGGGAAGATGGGGAAGTTCTTTACGAAAATACAGGGGTTTCCCGTTATTTCATGCGGAATTTTGCGACAGATATTAGCCAGTTGAAAAGTATTGAGGATTACGAAGGAATTGAGTGGACAGAAGGCAATGAAGAACGTGGCGTGATCCGAAGGCAGAAGGTTTACCGCAATCTGCTCCTTTCTCCTGCTGTGTACAAATCGGGAGAAAGTGACGAAGAATTTGCCTATATAAAGAATTACCGGAATCTGATTATGGATGATTTTAATAGATATTTTGACTGTGAACTGCAAGTACACAGAACCAGTGCTTATCTGACAGTAGGGGAAAATGCCTCCATTGGAAAGGAATTTCCTGAGGCAAATACAGTATCCGATGCAATTCTGCTCACCAATCAGCTTATTAATCAGGAGATTCAGGAAGGAAGGCTTACCCCAGAAGAAGACGAACGGATACGGATCTCAATATCCAGTTTTCAAAGCATTTTAGAGCAGTGCAAACGGCAATTTGGCAATGGATTTCTGAAAAAATACAGGGAGATGGAAAGCAGGGAGTTTGCTAGTCTTATAATGAATAAAATGGAACAATATGGTTTTTTTTCTGTGAATAAGCAGGAGGAAGAAGTTAAGATATATCCGATTGCAGGAAAACTTATAGGGCGGTATCCAAAAGATTATCAGGATGGAGGACAGGAACATGAACAGCAGATGGCAGATGAATAGAATTGGATTAGTGGATTTCTGGTATTATGATGAAGAAGAATTCTATTTTTTAGATGGAAGAATGCTTTTGAGAGGTTCCAATGGTTCAGGTAAATCCGTAACCATGCAGAGTTTTATTCCGCTTTTGCTAGATGGCAATATGCGGCCAGAAAGACTGGACCCTTTTGGTTCCAATGCCAGAAAAATGAAGAATTATTTATTAGAAGAAAATGATGTCAGAGAAGAACGTACTGGCTATTTATATATGGAATTTAAAAGAATGGATACAGATGCTTATTTAACCATTGGAATTGGAATGCGTGCAAGGAAAAATAAGGAATTAGATACCTGGTATTTCTGTATTCTGGATGGGCGAAGGGCCAATAAGGATTTTCCGCTTTATAAGGCGGGAAAAACGAAACTTAGTTTTACGAAACAGGAGTTAAAGAACCGAATTGGTGATGGCGGAAGGGTAATGGAAACCCAGAGAGAATATATGGAGATGGTGAACAAGCAGATCTTTGGCTTTGACACCATAGAAGAATATAAGGAATTAATTGACCTGCTGATTCAGCTTAGAACACCAAAACTGTCTAAGGATTTTAAACCATCCATTTTAAATGAGATTCTGGGCAGTTCCCTGGCACCTTTGTCTGAAGATGATTTACGTCCTATGTCGGAAGCCATTGAAAATATGGATAATTTAAAAATGGATCTGGATGGCTTAAAGGAAAGCTTTCAAGCAGTTAATAAGATTAAAAAGGAATATGAAAAATACAATCAGGCGGTGTTACGTGATAAGGCAAAGGCATTTTTGCAGGTTACAAAGGAATGCGTGAAGCAGGAACAGGAGAAAAACAGGCTTGAGGAGCAATTAGGCCAAAGCAGGAATCAATATGAGGCTGCAAGAAACAGGGTGGAAGAGTTAAAAGGGGAACAGCAGGTTTTAGAGAAGAAAAAGAACAGTTTATCTAGCAGTAATATTCATGGTTTAGCAGAGGAAAAACATAAATTAGCAGAGGACTTGGCAGAAAATAAAAGAAAGTTACAGGAGAAGGATAAGAGCTATTCCAGTAAGAAAGAACAGCAGATTGAGATTGAGAACAAGCAGAGAGAGGAAGAGGATCGGGCTTACCAGTTCCAGCAGGAAATGAGGGAGTTCTTAGAAGAGATGGAAGCCTATCATGAAAACTTAGATTTACTTGAATTTCCTTTTATGAAACGGGATCTGATGGATTCACCTGAGAAAGATTATGATTATGGAACTCATCAGAGTATGGTGGAGAAACTGCGGGAGCAATTAGAAAAGGGCAAACAGAAATTAGAGGAGATGAATCTGACCCGCCAGAATTATGACAGGGTACTAAAGCAGCTAGAAGACAGCAGAATCAGGCGAGACAGATGTGAGACAACTTATTATCAGACAGATAATCAGCTAACGGAGATAAAAAGCGAACTTGTGGAAAAGATCCATCGGTGGAATCAGGAAAACCAGTATCTTGTGCTGGATGCTAATACCTTGCAGCAAATGGAAGGCATGATTCAAGTATTTTCTATGGAACATGACTTTGATGATGTGAGAAAGATGATGCGGGATCCGTTTTTTAAAGTGGAACAGAACTTTAATAACGAAATGTATGTCATAGAAAGAAATTTACAAGACTTGCAAAAGGTTATGGAGCAGACCAGAGAGGAATTAAAAGAATGGGAAGGGAAAACGGATCCAGAGCCAGAATGCCAAGAAGAAGTAAGAGAGAATCGAAAACAGTTAAAAGAAAAGAACATTCCATTTACGCCATTTTATAAAGTAGTGGATTTTAAAGAGGAACTTTCACAAGACAGGGCAAATCGTCTAGAAGAAGCACTTTTGCAAATGGGTATTCTGAATGCACTGATTATTCCAAAAGAGTTCCAGAAAACCGTACTAGGAATGGAAAATGGCGGCTGTGACCGTTATTTATTTGGTGATGCCAGTAAGGTGAAAGAGAATCTCCATTCCCTTTTTCAGATAGAATGTCTTTCAGACAGCGCATTTTATCAGCAGGTTTCAGATATCTTAGGAGAAGTAGCTATTGTCCGCTGTGACCAGATGGCACAGGAGATGGAGGGCTGTACTGGAATTGCAGAAGATGGAACTTACCGAATGGGAATTGTAACAGGTACGGTTACAGGAACTTATACAGCAAAATATATTGGTGCAAATGCCAGAGAACAGTTCTGTAGGGAAATGGTGGAAAAGCTTAAAAAGAAGTTAGAACAGGAAAAAGGGGAAGAAAGTATTCTTTTGGAGAGCCAGCAAGAAAAGAAGGTGCAGTTAGAAAAACTTTCACAAGAACAGGCTGGATTTCCAAAGGATGCAGACCTTAGAGTTGCTATGAAAGCCCTAGAGGATGCCAGACATGCACTAGATAGAAGCCAGGCAGAGGTAAAACAGCAGGAGGAAAGGGAACAGCAGGAGGCAAAAAAATTAAAAGATATCCGTACAAAGGCACAGGAATTAGCAGATAAAGTCCATCTAGCACCAAGCCTAGACATTTTCCAAGAAGCATTGGAGGACAGCAGGCAGTATCAACAGGCATTTCATAAATTGCAAATGTCTCATAATAAATATCAGAACAGTACTCAAAATCGTAAGACATTTTCTGAACAGCTAGAAAATATACAGCAGGATCTGGAGGAACTTCTGGGAGATTTAAATATGTTAAAAAATGTAGAAAAACAGCTAAAAGCCCAGCTGCAATCAGTGACAGAACAATTAAATATCCAAGGCTATGAGGAACTTAAGGCAGAGCTGGAACAATGTATTAACCGGCTTCGAGAAATTCCAAAGGACTTAGAACAGCACATCAGAAACCATGAAAAACTGGAAAATGAAATCAGGCAGACAGAACAGGGCCGCAACCAGATACTAGAGAAAATCAAACAAACCAAAGCGGAAGTAACGAAAGCAGAAGAAATGTTTTTGATGGAACTGCAGTTACAGTATGTTCCTTTGGAAAATATCCAAGGGCAAATGAATTGTATGGAAAAGGCAGGCTGCTGTTTAAAGGAAATAGACGTTTCTTTTGATGGCAGAACAGAAGAATTCCAGCAAAAACTTCAGAACGTATTTTATGAAAACAAAAGTTCACTGAATGATTATAACTTGTCCTTAGAACCTGCTTTCATAGTGGATTCAGAAGAAGGAAGCATAAGAAAAAGGCTGGATATTAAGGCCAAATACCAGTATTCTTCTGTGAACTTTCTGGAACTGTCACAGCGAATGGAACATGCTATTGAGGAAAAAGAAAATATACTAAGCGAAAAGGACAGAGAATTATTTGAAGACATTCTTGCCAATACCGTCAGCCGCAAAATACGTGCTAAGATTTATAAGAGCATGGAATGGGTCAGTAAAATGAATGAACACATGGGCAAAATGCGAACTTCAAGCGGTTTAACACTAAGCTTAAAATGGAAGCCAAAGCGGGCAGAACATGAAGGCCAGCTAGACACAAGCAAACTGGTAGATTTGTTAAAACAGGATACAGAAATTATGCGAGAAGAGGAATTTACGAAACTGTCCAGTCATTTCCGCTCGAAAATCGCAGAGGCAAGAAAGGTTCTAGAGCAGAAAGAAAATGTAAAGTCCTTTCATATGATTGTAAAAGAAGTTCTGGATTACCGCAAATGGTTTGAATTTACGTTAGAGTGCAAGAAGACAGGAGAGAATAAAAAGGAATTGACCAACCGCGTATTCTTTACCTTTAGTGGTGGAGAGAAAGCCATGTCCATGTATGTGCCACTATTTTCTGCTGTTGCGTCCAAATACGACGGTGCCAGAACAGATGCTCCAAGACTGATATCTTTGGATGAAGCATTTGCCGGTGTGGATGAAATGAACATTCAGGATATGTTCCGTCTGATGGTGGAATTTGAATTTAATTTTATAATCAACTCCCAGATTCTATATGGAGATTATGAAACCGTACCAAGCCTTGCGATTTATCAGCTTTTGCGCCCGGGCAATGTGAAATATGTAACAGTCATTTCCTTCGTATGGAATGGAAAACAGAGAGAATATGTAGAAAGTGTGGGAGAACGAGTTGAACAGCAATCATGATGACATAGAGAAGTGTGTTGGATATTTTCGATCCAGACCAGGCTTTGAACGATTATTTTTGGGGATTCGGGACAAATACATTAGCCTGTCTTATTTTGGAGGAAATGTGAAATTAACCAGTCTCACATCAGAGGAAAAAGAGGCATTGGAAGGATTTTTTCAAAAGCCTTATCATAAAAACAGAACAGTAACCATATCCGTAGAGCAGTTTCAAAGAGCACTTGGAGAAACGAAATTTGCTCATATTAAAATTGAGGATATTATAGAGGGTTACTTTGGGGAATCTTTAGAATCAAAGAAAGAACAGAAGCGGCGGGAAGAACAGCAGTGGAATAAATTTCTTGACAGGATAGAAAGTGGATTTCAGGATACCTTTAGTCTTAGATGGTTTCGCACAGTGAGGCAAAAAGGTGGTGCGGTTTATTCTTATATCAGACAGTTTTATCATGAAGATCCTGATCTGCTTTTTGATACATTAACGCTGGCAATGCAGGGAGCTGATGCATTTCCTGTGTGGGAAGAAAAACGGAAACGACTTGATATTTTTGCTGCGGATATTACGGGAAATCCACATTTCTTTGATGTGGGAACAAAAGCTCACAGACTGCTGTTTTATTTGATAGAGGCTTATTTGGAAATGCATCCCATTGATCAGAAAATGTGGGAACTAGGTGACAAACAGTATGAGGTAGAGAAGCGCATGGAATGGATGTTCCAAGTGGGGCTTCTTTCCGATGAAATATCCAATCGAACGGTAACGTATGGGGTGCATTTGCGTAAAAGGAATGGGAAACTTCATGAAGGAATGGAAGGTTTCTGGGAGGAAAAAGAGCCTGCCACAATTATGCTTTGCCAAATGCGTGATGTGGTGGAGGCACTAGGAGAGAGCGAAGAGGTTTATGTATTCGAGAATCCTAGTGTGTTCAGTGTGTTTATTGAAAAATATAAAGCGAAAAAGGTTACGGCAGTCTGCACCAGTGGGCAGTTAATGTTTACGTCATTATTGCTTCTAGATTTGCTGGTAAAAGGTGGATGTGTCTTATATTACTCAGGAGACTTCGACCCAGAAGGACTTCAGATTGGAGATAAGCTAAAGGGAAGGTATCAGGACAAACTGGTTTTGTGGCATTATAGGGTTGAGGATTATGTGAAAGCTAAGTCTGATAAGGTGATAAGTAAAGGAAGCCTTACTAAGTTAGATAAGATTCAGTCGGTGGAGTTAAGTGAGGTTGTGGAATGTATGCGGAGAGAGAAAGTTGCGGGATATCAGGAGGCACTGGCTGAGGAGTATGAGATTTAAGGGATTCTGCTTTAGAAAGGGGATTTTTTTGGTTTTACAAAGAACATGTTTCATGTAGATATATTCGTTTACATACAACATGTTCTTTTTTTCTTTCAATTTATTCCTCAATATCAATTGCATCTACAGGACAGGAATCCCTTGCTGTAATTGCATCGTCTTGAAGCTCTTCTGGAATTTCCTCTACAATTGGTTCTGATTTTTCATCATCATTAAACTGATATACATCTGGGCACATGGATACACATACACCGCAGGAAATACATGTATCTTGATCAACACTTGTTTTCATAAAAGCCTCCATAACATTATTTAGATTTTGTAGTTAGCATTTCCATTAAAAAAAATATTATTCATGTTTTAAAATAATGAAACATATTGCTTCTTCTATCTTAACTAGATATAATGGCAGTTAGGAAATGCTAGGAGGGAAAGAGAGATGAAGCGATATACAATTACAGAATATACACAGGATGTCTTTCGTAAATGGTTAAAGGAAGATGGTCTTTATATAGATGCAACCGTTGGCAATGGCCATGATACCGAGTTTTTATGCAAAGGTGTAGAGAGTGGCAAGGTAATCGGATTTGATGTGCAGCAGCTTGCCATTGACCACACAGCAAAAAGATTAGAAAAGGCAGGTATAAGAGCACGCTGCCAGCTGGTGTTAGATGGGCATGAACATTTGATGAAATATGTGGAACCAGAATCCGTAGATGGAATCATGTTTAATTTTGGCTATCTTCCAGGTGGAGATCACCAGTGCGCAACTAGAAAAGAGACAAGCATTAAAGCCATTGAAGAAGGTCTTAGGGCACTGAAACCAGGAGGAATTCTAAGTATGTGCATTTACAGCGGACAAGACACTGGTTTTGAAGAAAAAGATGGCATCTTAGAGTATTTAAAAGAAGTAGACCAGAAAAAATTCGTGATTATAAAAAGTGAATTTTACAATCGCCCAAATAATCCGCCAGTTCCTGTTTTTGTGATAAAACAATAAAACTAGAAACAATTTATTATGTTTTACTTGCGGCACCATATCATTTATTATAGAATGTTCGTAGTGAAGTATTACATATATCATGACGAAGGAGAGACGGTTTATGGCATTAAGAATTGATGGAAAGAAAATTTCCATGGAAATGAAAGACGAATTAAAAGAAAAAGTAGCTGCTATGAAAGAGGACGGTGTAGAGATTACACTTGCCGTAATTCAGGTAGGAAAGGATCCTGCATCTACTGTATATGTTGGGAACAAAAAGAAAGCCTGTGAATACATTGGAATCCGTTCTTTAGCATATGAACTTCCAGAAGAAACAACAGAATCAGAGTTACTTGAATTAGTAGAATCCTTAAATGACCGCGATGATGTGAACGGCATTCTGGTTCAGCTTCCATTGCCAGAACATATCAACGAAAATAAAATATTAAACACGATTTCTGCAAAAAAAGATGTAGATGGTTTCCATCCACAAAGTGTTGGAGCGTTAAGTATTGGACAAAAAGGTTTTGTTTCCTGTACACCAGCTGGAATCATTGAACTGCTGAAACGTTCTAATATTGAAATTGAAGGAAAAGAATGCGTCGTAGTAGGAAGAAGTAACATTGTAGGAAAACCAATGGCATTGTTATTGCTTCGTGAAAATGGAACCGTAACTGTCTGTCATTCCAGAACAAAAGATCTGAAAGAAATTACAAAACGTGCAGATATCTTAGTAGTTGCTTTAGGAAAACCAAAATTCATTACAAAAGAATATGTAAAAGAAGGTGCAGTTGTCATTGATGTAGGTATTCATCGTAATGAAAATAATAAGCTTTGCGGAGATGTTGATTATGATGATGTTGAGCCAGTCTGCAGTGCTATTACTCCAGTACCAGGCGGTGTTGGTCCAATGACCATTACTATGCTTATGAATAACTGCGTAGAATCCGTAGAAATTCAGAAGTAAAAAATTATAAATCTGTAAAAGGAGAAATCTCCTGTTGCATAGAAAAAGCGATGAATAAAAAATTCATCGCTTTTTCTGCCTATATATTACCACAAAATTGCGAAAATGTAAAGTCTTGTAAGTGCATATAGGGTGGAGTAAACTGAGGAAAACTTAATGTGAGGTGATGTAAGATGGAAAAAGATCCATTTTGGGAGCTGCAGAATAAAAGTCAGATGTTACGGAGCCGTTTGGAAGCTTGTAATGATTATACAAGGAAATTCGGAATTGAAATTACACAAGAAGAAGCTTCTTTGCTATTGGAAGAAAGAAAACGCACTTTAAAAGAACAGGAACGAATCGAGTTTGGAGAAGGTATCTTAACGAAACTAATCTATACGTTTTGTGACTCGCCCTACATTTATCAAGATAATTATGTGGAATATATCACAAAACTTCAAGAAATCTTCTATTTATATAAAAATGAATCCTTAGATGATGTTTCAGATGATGAACTCCTGGATATTATGAAGGAGTATTTTGATGGGGACTGCCAGGGGTCACTGGACTATTTAGAGGAAACTTGTTTAGAGGCATTTGCAAGAAGTGTGCGAATGAGAACGACGCGTTTTATAGGAAAGCAAAGAAATGAGGAAGAAGATGCATTTTGAAATGGAGGAACTAATGCCTCTTGTAGAAAAACTGGCGGTTCGGTATACTTCAGGGGAAAGCAGTTCTATACCCTATGAAAAGGCACGCCAGTTAATGGAGGCAGCAATTTTTTGTATTGAAGAAGCGGAAAACAGCAGTACAACGGCCCTGAATACAACAGAGTCCACAGATCCGGAAAAACGGTATCAGATTGGTTATCAGTGTGTAAAGGAAAAGGTGAAAGAAAGTCTTTCGTTATATGACAAAATCATGGAAGGATTTTCTTATTACAGAAATCGTGCCTTATATGAGACGGTAGTAAAAGGAATGCCAGAATTTTTTAAATACTATAATATAGAGTTTGAACCACAGAACAGGATTCTTACATTGGATTATCCAGTGCTTGGCCAAGTATATCAGCTGCAAGGAATACATTCTATTTACGCATATCTAAACTGTATTCAGGCAGAACAGACTTTTTTAAGTGCTTTGCCTGAAGATTTGATAGAGAAGGCACTTCTTAATTATCATGAAGAATACGAGGAACTGCTGATTAATGTAGCCAGTGTTGTTTTACGTTTCATCATCCGGAAGATGCTGTCGGAACAATGGGAGGATTTAAAAGGGAAGCCCATAGAAGAAAGAAAAGAAGTGTTAAAAAATGCGTTACGCCTTTTGATGAAAGAGAAATATGATTCTAATGAATTGCTATATCAGTATCTTTCTCTTGATATGGATGAATATTCCACAGAAATGCTATATGAGAAAGATATTGTATCTGTTCTGCTTGGGGAAGGATGGAATCTCTGGTCTGATGAACAGAAATTACATTAGATGAAATTTATTACCATTGAAAAGGAAGATGCATTTAAGGAAGGCAGGACATTTGCCGGCTTTTTATTTCAAGAAAACTAGTTTACGAATGTTTGCATAGCATGCTACAATAGTGATCTAAGAAAGTTAGAAAGGACTGCTATTGTAACATGATTAATACAAGAATGATTCATATTGCTTTAGAACTGTGGGGAAGTGTGTTTTGTTTTATTTCAGCATTCTGCATTTTTCTAGGCCGTGCTTTTGAAAAAAAGAAACTAAGAATTGTGGTTAGCATGCAGCTAGCGAATGCATTTTTACTAATTGCAGATGCCGGCTCTTGGTATTATCGAGGATACTTGGGAAAATTTGGATATTACTCTGTGAGAATTTTTAATTTTACCGTGTTTTTTTTCAGCATTTTGATTACGATTTTTTATCATGCATATATCTGCAGCTATCTGTTTGCTGGTGAACGAAGAAAATTTAGAAATGTCCCAATTCGGGTGCATTTAGTTTACATAATTGGAACGGCTGCCATCCTTCTTTTGATTATTTCGCAGTTTACACATTGGTATTATTATTTTGATGAGAATAATGTGTACCATCGTAATTCTATGTATGCACTGTCAGTAATAGTAGGCATGCTTCCTTGCGTACTGGATTTTACTCTGCTTATTCAGTACAGGAAAAGACTGTCGAAGATTATGCTGTTTTCCCTGATTGCATATTTGGCTGTACCTATGCTGACAGCTTGTGTTTTGATGTTCTATTATGGAATATCTTTATTAAATATCTGCCTGACTATATGCATGATTTTTATTTTTTTAGCTGCGATTACAGAGAATAGGAAAATCCGTGAGCAGAAGGAAAAGGAAATGGCAGATTTAAGGATTGAGGTAATGCTGTCCCAGATTAGTCCTCATTTTATTTACAATACCTTAACGGCAATTCAGTATTTATGTGTAAAAGATCCAATGATGGCGGAAGAAACTGTTGGAGAGTTTGCGGCGTATTTAAGAAACACGATTGATTCCTTGACTACAAAAAAGAGTATTCCTTTTGAAAAGGAACTGGAACATGTGAAGAATTATCTTGCGATAGAGAAAAAGAGATTTGGAGACTGTGTCCATGTAATATATGATATTAAGGAAAAAGAGTTTGAAATTCCCACTCTTACGATACAGCCTATTGTTGAAAATGCTATTAAATATGGCATAGGAAAGAAAGAAAATGGGGGAACTGTCTGGATTTGCACAGAGAAAACGAAAGATGGATATCAAATCACGGTAAAGGATAATGGAGTTGGATTTGATGTAAATGCTGTTTTAGATGATAAAAGAAGCCATATAGGCATTCATAATGTAAAGAGCCGGCTAAAAAGTATGTGTGGTGGCGTTCTGCAGATAGAAAGCGTATTAGGGGAAGGGACAGAGGCTATTGTCCGGATTCCATATCAAAATGAATAATTAAGAAAAAGTCACAATGAAAGAAGATTGTGGCTTTTTCTTTTGAATCTGCCAGGTACAAAATTATCCGTTGGCTTTATCCTTGGCATCGGCTTTCATGCTGTTTTCTAATTCGCTGGTATATTTATCTTTGGCTTTGCTTTCCATTTCATCTGCCTCTTTGCTGTTATAAGAATCAGGACTGGATTCAAGGGCTTTTTCAATAGTCTCTAAGCGGGCATGTAATCCAGCGGCTTCTGTTGCCACCTGTGACAATTCTTTTACAAGACTTCCTTCTTCACGAAGAATTTTGGCTAAATCGGATTTTAATCCTTCTGTTCCTGTTTTGGCTCCAAACATATGATATTCCTCTTTTCTATTTATAGTATACACAAAGTTTAGTATAGGAAAACCGTAAGAATTTTATTCTTTTATTAGATAGTTTCTAATTGAGGAGAGGAAAGGAAATGCTTAAAAAAAGGATCACCAGTTTTCACTAGCGATCCTTTTTTATATGAGCAGATATTATTTTACAACTACATTAGTAGGAGCACTCTTGTCAGAACCATTTGCGATAAAGCATACCGTTACGGATTGTCCATTTGCAAGATTTGCATCCCAAGATGGATTTTTAACGGTTACTGTTTTACCACTTTGTCCTACAAAGTCTGCACCCCATCCGTTTACAACTTCACTGTTGTAGTCGAATGTTAATGTCCAGCCATTTAATGTTTTGCCAGATTTGTTTGTAATTGTGATTTCAGCCTGCCAGCCTGAACCCCAGTCGCTTGTAACTTTGTAATCACATGTTACGCCAGCAGCAGGAGCTTCACTTGGAGCAACACTAGGAGCTATGGATGGAGCAGCAGATGGAGCAATGCTAGGAGCTGCGGATGGAGCAGCACTAGGAGCAGCAGAAGGTGAAGTCTGTGTATTGTTAAGTCCTAATACGCCAAATGCAGCGGAACAGAAGTTATAGTATCCAGCATTGATAGCGTTGTTGTCATGGTCAGCACCAGGTACTTCAAACCATACATGAGGCTGATTGTTTCTTGTTAAGATTTCATGATAACTCTTAGGGAATGTTCCAACTACAGAGTCATTTGTTCCGCATGCGATTAATGTTACATATGGTACATATCTTTCATCTTTGATGCGGAAATCGCTTTCAGAGAATAAACCTTTGTGCATTCCAGAGAAATCATTACCAGGTGTTACACCAGGTGCAGGAGAGAATGCACCAACATAACCGAATAAGTCAGGTCTTGCATAACCGATGTAAAGAGCATTACGTCCACCCATTGAGAAACCGCAGATTGCTGTGTTTTCTCTACCAGTTGCAACAGAGTAATTTTTTTCAATGTATGGCATTAAGTCTTTTGTTAAATCGTTAATGAAGTTATCGTATCCATCAAAGTATGCCTGATTAAATGCAAATGATGTAGCTGTTCCTGGAGCAGGAGCATATTGGTCTGGGCAAACAATGATGAATTCTTTTGCTTTGCCTTGTGCAGCTAAATTTGCAGGGATTGCAACGATATTATCCCCAATCATGGAATCTTCATTTCCACCAATACCATGTAAAACGTACATTACAGGATATTTTTTGGAGGAAGAATAGTTAGCTGGAAGAATTACGTTGCATTTACGGTTTCCACCAGTTGTAGTAGAATAATAAGTTTTCTTTGTAGTGCTTCCGTATTGTACACCACCTTTTTTCTGATCAGCACCAGATGGACAAGTATTTACAACATTTAGTTTAGCCATGTAAGATTTTGCAATGTCAGTTGCGTTACCACCTGTCTGTGCAGCCTGGCTTGGTGCAGCAGATGGAGCCTGTGAAACTGTAACAGGAGCTTTTGAAGCAGGAGCTGTAGAAGCGGATGTGCTTCCACCTACTTTTTCAAAGATCCACTGCTGATTCGTATTTGTAGTGTTAGACCATTGCTGAATGTTAGTTCCGTCTTCTTTGCCGTAGTTGCTTCCGTCTAAGTTTTTTGTACCATTACTTGCTTTTGTAGCAATCTGGTAAATACCATCTGTAGATGTTTCTTTGATGATGAATTTCTGTGCATCTCCGTCCCAAGAAGAGTAAATCTGAACGTTAGCACCGTCTTCATCAGCTG
Organism: [Clostridium] polysaccharolyticum; assembly: GCF_900111595.1. Classification (GTDB taxonomy): domain Bacteria; phylum Bacillota; class Clostridia; order Lachnospirales; family Lachnospiraceae; genus Clostridium_AI; species Clostridium_AI polysaccharolyticum. The sequence continues at coordinate 171,924 of NZ_FOHN01000004.1, forward strand.
CGTTAGCAACATCTAAGCTAAAGTTTCCTAAACCACTCTTAAGTGTAACTGTACCGTCAGAATTGTTTGTTACAGTCCATTTTTGCCCTGCAACACCTGTACCTGTACCAAGTTCAACGTTCTGAGCGTCAGCACCAGTGTTGCCAGCTACCTGTAAGTATTTCTGAGCATTTACATTTTTGATGTAATAAGTACCATCTGTAATTTTGCCAGTAGAAGGCACTACTTGTGTAGGTGCAACAGAAACCTGAGGCTGAGTGGATACTGCAGGAGCAGAAGATGGTGCAGTTACTTGGCCAATACTGAATCCAGCGTCAAAATATGCCTGTAATACAGCGTTATAAGATTGTTTCTTAACACCTAAGCTAGAGAATAATAATGGGTTTTCGCCTCTTCTCCAAGAAGCACCATCATGAAGACCCCACCAGATAACAGCAGTAATGTTACCGCCTTTTTTCTTAGCATTAAGAATGTTTGTCATAATCTGTTTGTAGTAATTAGCCTGATCGGAATCATTATTTCCTTTGGCATCAAGTTCCGTAATCTGTACTTCGTAACCTTGAGCAAGGAATTTGGTTAAGGCTTGATTGAAGTAATCTGGGCTTGGGAAAGAAGAACTTAAGTGGGACTGCATACCAACACCACTACAAATCTTTCCGTTGGAGTTAATCCAGTTTACCATAGAGATAATCTTGTCACATTCCATATAGGTGTTGTAGTCATTGTAGAATAAAGATACGGAATTCTGTTTGTTGAATTTTACTAATTCATCGTGAGCAATCTGGAATGCTAATTTTACGAAGTCTGGTCTTGTATTAACAGCACCGTAGATGTTTAGCCATCCTGAGTTAGAAGCATGCATGTATTCATTTACAACATCCCAGCAGTATACCACATTTCCGTAACGGCTGTTATAAACGTGGTCCATGATAGAACGGATATAGAATTCCATTCTGGCATTCATCTGAGATTTGCTTACATAACCACCGTTTGAAGAATATCCGCTTCTGAAAAACCAGTCAGGAGTCTGGCTATGCCAGACTAATACGTGGTAACGGATCTGGATGCCATTGTCATAAGCATTTTTCATCATACTGTCAATTGTGCTGAAGTTTAATGTAGGAACAGTAGATTCAGAGTAATTACTTGGAATATTGTAACCTTGTCCTTTTGCTTGGGAAACAGACATTGTGTTGTTTCTTAATACAGCATCTGGTTTCATTTCATTTTCCATAGTAATACTGTTGTACTGGCCTTTGATAAAGTTTCTTGTGTTGGAATCATTCCATTGGTTTGGAGTTACACATGTTCCAACATGTCCAAATAAGCTGCCGTATGTATTAAGTAAGTTTGCGTTGCTTGGTACGCTTGCTGCATCTACTTTTGCAGGAGCAAATGTAAGCAGGCTTAATACTAAGGCGAGTGATAAAAATGTACTTAAAATCTTTTTCATAATTTAACCCCCTAGTTAAAATCGTTTTTTTTGGTGCATAATTGCATTAGGCTGTTTTTCTTTCCTCCTCTTTCTTTATTAGCATGTCCATCCTTTAATGGATGATTTATATGCCACCTATATTATACAATAAAATGAGTGGATATGTACAACATGTTATGTATGAAAAAGCTACATAATAGTAAATAGGTTGGATTTATTATTTGAAGTAAGCATAGAACTAGTAAAAATGTTAAAATGCTTCTTAAGAAGGGAAAAGACAATTGTGTAAGTTTAACAAAGTTAATTTTACTTAAAATTAACGAAATAAATTTGTTAAAAATAGTATTTTGGATTAAGCAAAATAGGATATCGTAAAAAATTTGCTTTCTATCATTCTGCTTCCATACATGCTATAATGAAACCAATATAATAAGAATGGAGTAGAAAGTATGAAGAAATATAAGAGTTTTGTCATTTTATTAGTTATGAGCCTTCTGATTGGATTAACAGGATGTTCTTCTTTAGAAAAGAAGGATAAAGATACGGCTAGACAGGAGGAACTGGCTGTTACAGAACAAGGGGATGCAGAGGAAGAAACGAACTTATCTCCTTATTATACCTTTGATGACAAAGGACAGGATGTACTGGCAGCCATGTTTTTTCTTGGTGGCGATAATCAGGAAATGAATCGGAATTTAAAAGAATTCAATAAAAACCATAATATCCCAGACGGCAGTTTTCAAATTGTAGCAGAACATGATAACTGCGAGTGGTACGCTATTATTCCAAAATATATTGGAACAAAGCTCAAGGTGGAGCAGGTGAATCTCAATGAAGAAAGTGGCAATCTGGAAGTGTCAAATTTACTGACGGAGACAGAGCAGCCAGTATTGTTATGCTGTAACAAAAGTGATATTGTTCCATCAGCACAAGTAACCATAACTTATAAAGAAGAAATCATTACATATAATCCATTTCTTAGTTTAGAGAGTGGAAAATTGTCCAAAGTGGAACGTGTTTATACGGAGGAATAATCTTACACAAAAATCCTAAGGCAATCTTAGGATTTTTGTGTTATAATAGCAAAGCTTATTCATAGAAAAGGGAAAACAGGATACTTTAAAGAGGGTATTCTTTCGGATTCTGCTTTTATTTTAGATTGAATAGAGGGAACATAGAAATTGTTTTCTATGGGTAAAATACAACGTGGGACGACAGAATGGAAGGAGAACAATTGGTGATTACAATTGGAGCAATGATTGGTGCGGGTAAATCAAGCCTGGCGAAACTACTTGGCGAACATCTTGGCAGTGAAGTGTTTTATGAAAGTGTAGATGACAATCCAATACTGCCTTTATTTTATACAGCAACAGAAGAAGAGATACAGAAAAAAAGATATCCGTTCCTGCTGCAGCTCTATTTCCTAAATACGAGATTTCGTTCAATAAAAAAAGCATTAGTACATGAAAATAATGTGTTAGACCGTAGCATTTATGAAGACTGGTATTTTGCAAAAGTCAATAAGGAATTGGGAAGAATCAGTGATCTGGAGTTTCAGATGTATGAAGGCCTGTTAGAGAATATGCTAGAAGAATTAGAGGAACTTCCGAAAAAAGCTCCAGATTTAATGATTTATTTGACAGGGAGTTTTGAAACGATTTTAAAAAGAATTCAGGAAAGAGGCCGTGGATATGAACTAGACGAAAGTTTAGTGGATTATTATAGAATTCTCTGGTCAGGATATGACCAATGGATGGAAACTCAGTATAAAGCTTCAGAAGTGCTCAAGATTAATATTGATCAATACGATTATGTAAATAACATGGATGACCAGATAGAAGTGTTAGACAGGATCACTAAAAAACTTGCAGAAATTAGGGGAAAATAATGCTGGTTTATGGCACTAGAAGAGATGCTTTTGGGGTACAGTATATGAACATTGGCAGAATAGATAAAGAATTTTAGCAGAAAAGGTATATTTACAGTATTTTGCATACAAGTTTATAATAATAGTTACTAGGTAACAGTTACTAGGTAACTAGTGAAAATGCTAAGAAAGGTGAGGATAGTAATGAGAAAATTATTAGGGGCAATTCTAACGCTAGTGCTGATATTAGTATCAATACCAGTAAGCAATGTAACCCAAGTATCTGCTGCTAACGTAATGGTAGTAGACTGTAACAATGTACTTCGTGGTGCAACACACTGTGCCAATGGTTCTTTATACGGAATTATTGAAAATGTGCCAGCGGATGTGAATAATTTAATTAAGCCAATCCATCCGTTTGTAGTACGTAACCCAGCTAGAGGCGGCAATGGAAACCAGCATCCATTTGGAGATGCAATTAAAGTTGCAAAGAAACTGCAGAGTGTTCCAGGTGCACTTGTATCCATTGACCTGGCTGACATTTTGCCATATTGGCCTTATAAATGGCCAGGCATGCAAAGCTGGTTAAACCAGATCAGGCAATTTGCCATTGACAAAAAAGCTTCTGGATGCACAAACTGGTATGGTTATGAAATCTGGAATGAGCCAGACGGAACATGGAAAGATTCTAACGGATGTAATTTCAATGAATTATGGCGTCAGACTTACAATGTTCTTCGCCAGACAGATCCAAGTGAAAAAATCATTGGACCATGTGACAGCTGGTATAATGAAAACCGTATGCGTTCCTTCTTACAGTACTGTAAGGCAAACAACTGTCTTCCAGATATTATGAGCTGGCACGAATTAAGTGGTGTAGAAAACGTATCAAGCCACTTGAAAGCATATCGTAATCTTGAAAAATCACTTGGTATTCGTGAACTTCCAATCAGTATCAACGAATACTGTGATGTAAACCATGATTTAGAAGGACAGCCAGGTTCCAGTGCACGTTTTATCGGTAAATTCGAACGTTATAAAGTAGACAGTGCTATGATTTCCTGGTGGTTTGTTCCAAAGCCAGGACGTTTAGGAAGCCTTCTTGCAACAGATACACAAAAAGGTGCAGGATGGTATTTCTATAAATGGTATGGCGACATGACAGGTGATATGGTTTATGTTACACCTCCAAACGACAACAGCAAATTAGTAGATGGTGCTGCATGCGTAGATAAAAACAGCCAGTACATAAGTTTCATTTTCGGTGGGCCAAATGATGGTACTATCCGTACAACAATTAAAAATATTCCATCTTTTATTGGATCAGCAGCCAATGTAAAAGTTGAGAAAATTGACTGGGTAAGCAAAGATACGGTTTCCTATGGACCAACAACTGTATCAAACCAGAATGTAGCAGTAGTAAATGGACAGATTACTGTAAATGTAAATAACTGCAATGCAAGTTCCGGTTACCGTATTTATGTAACAAAAGGAGATGGAAGTTCTGCCGTTACACAGCCATCTTATCCAGCAGAAGAAACAGGTGAATCACAAGTAGTTTCAGGCGGAACTTACAAAATCATCAACCGTAACAGCCAAAAAGCATTAGCTGTCAGCTCAGACGCAACAGATAATGGTGCTGAAGTCATTCAGTGGGATGATAATGGAAAGACAAGCCAGCAGTGGACAATTTCTGATACTGGTTCAGGTTATGTAGTATCCAATGTAAATGCGAAGAAAGCCTTAGATGTAGCAGAAAAATCTACAGCAAATGGTGGAGATGTTCTTTTATGGAGCGACAATGGACAATCCAACCAGAGATGGTTCATTAGAAGTACAGGAGATGGCTACTTCACATTTGAAAACGTAAATAGTGGTAAATTGCTAGATGTTGAGAAAGAATCTTTAGATAATGGTGGAAATGTACTTCAGTGGAGTGAAAACGGTGGCATGAATCAGCAGTGGAAGCTGGTACGTCTCGATAAACCTGCCGCAAGTCCTTCCGCAGCACCAAGTAAGCAGCCAGAAGCAAGCGTAGCTCCGAGTGTAGCACCAAGTAAAGCTCCAGAAGCAAGTAAAACTCCAGTGGTTTCTGTAAAACCAGCTGATGGTTCAAAACCAGCAGTATCTGTGAAAACAGAAAACAATGGAAACACAATTTCCCAGACTTATACGATTACAGCACAAGGTGGAGCGGTAGATCTTTCTAAGTTAAAGATTGAATATACAGCAGATGGAATGTCTTCTGATGCACAGACGGTATTTGTAGATTCTGCAGCACTTGTTCTAAATGTTGCACCATACTATGATTCCATTGGAAGTGATGTAACAGCTTCCATAAGCGGACAGAAATTAAGTATTGCTATTTCCGGAAGCCATGTATTGCAGCCAGGCCAGGGAAGCTGTACCATTAACGTACGTTTTGCAAAAAATAACTGGTCATCTTATGGTACTTTAAGTAAAGAAAACGTAAGTGTAATCTACTAAGCCATAGGGTATATATTAGAATTATGCACATATAAAAAAGGAAATGCAGCCATAAAGCATGGTGCATTTCCTTTTTTCCGTCTAGCCTGTTGTCCTACCAGTTTTTCCACTGACTCTTGAATTTACCTGTATTGAATCTTCCGTTTGGTGTAAGGAACATATTTGCAACGCTTGTATCGCCTGCAACTTGCCATCTTAACCATCCAGTGATAGCATCTCCACCATCCCATACAGTGGAGCCATGTCCGCCACCGATAATGCCGCCATACCAGATTGGTACGGATGCAGCAGCATAGTCACGATTTGTGTTGTTTGATGCAAGACCACCATCCGCTAAACCGTTCATAACGCAGGTTGGATGTCTCCATTTTGTATGTCCTAAACCATCAAAAGAACCACCATCACAGTGAATCGTTGTTACAATATGAGGATCGCTTGCTACTTCATAAGCACCAACAGAGCCAAGAGAGAAACCACCAGCAGCGATTTTATTTACGTCCATTTTATGATATAGAGGGCATTGTGGGTTTTCGTTCTGTTCGATCATCCATTTTAGTCCGTCTACACATTGCTGGCCAGACCACTGGGATTCTTCACTGTATACTACAAAACCTTGAGAAGCCCATCTTTTCATCTGTCCTTCGTATAAGGAAACATTGTCACCGCCACCTGGATTCCAGATAAAGATAGGGTGTTTTGTAACGCCTAATGTACCAGGATTGGAAGGTCTTACGATCCATGCTTTTCCGTTTGGACCATAACCCTTGTCGATGGTTACAGCAAATGGGCCATTTTTATCGACATCACATTTAGGTAAAATGCATCCGCTGGCTGCAGCAGAAGGAGCCACGCTAGGAGCTGCACTAGGAGCCACACTAGGCTTTATGCTAGGAGCTGCACTAGGTTTTACGCTAGGAGCCACACTAGGATTTGTACTAGGATCAGGTGCATCTGCGCTGTATTTTTCAGTACTGATAACTTTTCCATTATACTCAACTTCAAATTTCACTTCTTTAAAGTTTTCATAGGAAGACCAGTCACTCTGATTAAAGCGGATACCTAAAGATAAACTTCCATTGCTTAAAGAATATGCTTCTTTTATGCCGATTTCCAGATAGCCATCTTTAAAAGTACCAGCTACATTTTTGGAATAATCCATGTAGTATGGTGCTACATTTATGGAAATACCAGCACTGTCACAAGTAAAGGACTGAGCTTTGCTGCTGGTTTTAGAATAATAATACCTTAAAACCAGTTTGGATAAGTCCACAGACTGAGTAGCTTTGATGATGTAGTTTTGTGAGATGTTTCCTGAAACATTAGTTGTCAGGGTAACGTCAGGGTTTGTATCTGCTGCTGCTTTTACTGGAGAAACAGTAAGGGAAGCTGCAAACAGCATAGTACTTAACGCTGCCGCTAAAAACTTTTTAGTACCTTTTTTCATAAAATAACCTCCTTATATGTATCCTCGTAAATCACTTATCTGAAGTAATGCGACCCTCCTTTCTTAGTTATTGATTTATCTATAAACCAGATAAGCTAATTCTATTATAATATGGATATTACCTAGAAAACTACCATTTTTTTCGCTTTTTGGTATAATAACTTTAGATTAGATTTTATGAAGAAGTAAATGAAGGGGAACGATAGAAAAAAATGATTTTAAAAGACAATGGAACGGGAAAACAGCTGGTATATACTTGTAAAAATGGAGATAAGCTTTATTACCAGAAACGGGGTATCTGGATTGAATTTGCTGACCGAAGAAGGGTTCTTAGTACTTCGGTATTAAATGGTGGCCTGCGAGAAGATATAAAGGGAGTGTTTAATTTTAATTGTCTGGCAGATCAGTATGCTTGTGATTTGACGGAAGACACTTATGAACAGGAACTTCAAAAAAATGCAAAGCAGATTGGGCTTATGAAAGAACCAGTCACAGGGCTTAGTACTGCTGCATGGGTGGAATTTCTATCGGTTCAGACAGAAGCTTTTGAAGAACTGGAGGTAACCGCAGCTGTAACAGGTGGAATTGATAAAAATGCTGTTCGTGCAGGGGATCTGGCATCTTATTATGAGTGGGATGGAGAATACCATATGATAAATCCAGCAGAGAAAATTACGAAAGGAACAATTAACATTCTGTTGGAAATCAACCAGAACCTTGCACCAGGTGTACTAACCCGTGCCCTTGTAACCTGTACGGAAGCAAAGGCTGCGGCAATAGAAGAATTAATGATTGGAAGCCTTTATTCAGAGGATTTCGCAACAGGTTCAGGGACAGATGGAACCATTCTGATATGTGACAGTACATCGGTACATGCCCTTACAGATGCAGGAGAGCATAGTAAGCTTGGTGAATTGATTGGAAATGTGGTAAAAAAGGCGGTAAAAGAAGCACTATATTTACAGGCAGGGGTATGTGCTCCAAGACAGCATAAAATATCAGAGAGAGGAAAACGATATGGGATTACCTTTGGAAGTGTGTGGGACTGCTATGTAAGACAGAAAGAAAAATTTCAAGAAATGGGAATTCAGTTTGCCTTTAGTGAAGAACTGGAAAAACAATTTCAGTACAAGGAAACCAATAGTACGCTGGTAGTCTGGATGTCCCTCTATTTATATATGTTAGACCAGTATCGGTGGGATATGTTAAAATGGGGAGAAATTGTCCGTGAAACAAAGCAATTGACAAAAGGGATGTTAGGCATTGAGGATAGCTGGATTTTTGAATTGAATGAGGAAAAAGAAATAAAAGAAGAAATGTTAGAACGGGCGAAACGGGCAGTTGTGTGGTTCATTGGGAGAGATTGAGATAAATGAAACTCGTTTTGTAGGCATAAAATTTAATTCAGATACGCCAAATTTCTCTGAATATTATTTATACAAGGAAATAAAAGTATAAAATAACATTATTGCGGAGATAAAGTCGCTAAAAAGAATTGTATGCTCAACAGAGAGTGAAATACCTGTTTTATGCTGTTTAGATGAAGTGTTAAGAGGAACAAATACAATAGAAAGAATTAGTGCGGCATCTGAGATACTTAGCAGTTTAGCAAATAAAAATACTATATGTATTGCGGCAAGTCATGATATCGAATTAACCTATATTTTGGAGGGCATATATGATAATTATCATTTTCAAGAGAGTGTAGCAGAAGACGGAATTAATAGTGATTATATACTATATAAGGATCGCTCCTATACTCGAAATGCAATTAAACTGTTAAAATATATAGGATATTCTGAGAAAATAGTTGATAGAGCAACGAAGAGAGTGGATATGTTTATTAAAACAGGAAAATGGAAGTAGGAGAATGTAATTAGTAAACTGTGGTATTTTCATTCTAAATCCACCTGCCATATCTAGAATATTGCCTGTTATATAGATTGAGTCGTCAGATATCAGGAAGAGGATTGCGTTGGCCATTTCTTCAGGCTGTGTAATTATGGCCATTGAAATGTATCTTAATAGGTAGCTGAAAATTCAGCATAACCGATATCTGTCATGGAGTAAGTTTGCTTTACAGATTATTGCACTAAGATATGTAAAAATGTAAAATTAATTTATAGAAAATGGGAAAATAGAAAGATAGTGGTAAATAGAGAGGAAAAGAACAATTTAACTCGCAATGTTGAGTATATCATGTAATAGTGCATAATATGCATGTTAAACATACAGATTAATCAGAATGCCTTTTCATTTATTTTCAAATACGTTATAAAGGTTAAAACGACGTGTTTGTACATAGCCGTTCATTGATTGAAAATTTTTGAGGAGGTATTGATATGCATAATATGAGACGTAAAATTGCATTCCTTTTAGCAGGAGTAATGGTTGCAGGTTCTCTTACTGTGGCACCAGTCTTTAAGGGAGTAAAAGTTTCAGCAGCAGTACAGGAGGAAAATGTAAACTTAGTGCCAAACGGTACATTTGATGAAGTTTCCGACAGCTGGAATGGCTGGGGAAATGAAGGTGGCGAAGCTACGGTAGAACAGAAAGATGGCAAACTAGTTGTCGATATTCAAAAAGTAGGAGACGTAGCATGGGGTGTGCAGGCATGCTGCAATTCAGGCTTTGGTTTATACCAAGGTGGAAAATACCGTTTATCCTTTGACATCAGTTCTTCCATTGGACGTACTTTAGCATATGGAATCCAGATGAATGGTGGAGATTATTCCGCTTATGTAAATGATACCATTTCTGTAGATGAAGAAACCCAGAAAGTATCTATAGATTTTACAATGACAAAAGAAACAGACCTTGTTCCAGCATTATTCTTTAACTTAGGAAATTATGGAGAAGAATTAGATCCACATACAGTAACAATTGATAATGTAGATTTAGAACTGCTTGATGGAAGCAAAATCAAGGAATCTGGTTCAAGTTCCAAATACGAAGAAAATGTAAACATTGTGCCAAATGGTACATTTGATGAAGTATCGGATAACTGGGGCAGCATGACATGTGAAGGCGGTTTGGCGGATATTGCACAAAAAGACGGTGCTCTTGTATGTGACATTACAAAGGTTGGTGATGTAGCATGGGGGGTACAGGCAAGCTGTGGTTCTGGATTTACTTTATATCAAGGTGGAAAATATAAATTATCCTTTGATATCAGTTCTACAATCGGACGTGAACTTGCTTATGGAATTCAGATGAATGGCGGTGACTATCACGCATACGTAAGTGATAATATCAAAGTTGATGAAGAAACCCAGAAAGTATCTGTAAGCTTTACCATGACAGAAGAAACCGATCAGGTGCCAGCATTGTTCTTTAACATGGGTAACTATGGAGAAGAATTAGATCCACATACTATCACAATTGATAATGTAGACTTACAGTTAGTAGATGCAAGTGGAATCAAGAGCAATGTAAAGAAACAGGAAGAAAACGTAAATTTAATCGAAAGTGGAGATTTTGAAGGCGATACAAGTAACTGGGGCAATTACACCTGTGAAGGTGGTAAAGCAAAAATCCGTCCAAAAGATGGTGCTTTAGTATGTGACATCACAAGTGTTGGTGGTGTTAATTATGGGGTACAGGCAAGCTGTGGTTCTGGATTTACCTTATATCAAAACGGTAAATACCAGTTATCCTTTGATATTAATTCTACAATTGCTCGTAAACTTGCATATGGTATTCAGTTAAATGGTGGTGATTACCATGCATATGTAAGCGATGAAATTCAAGTAGATGAAGAAACACAAAAAGTTACAATTACATTTACCATGACAGATGAAACAGACAAAGCTCCAGCATTATTCTTCAACATGGGTATCTATGATGATGAAGATTTAGAGCCTCATACAGTAACAATTGACAATGTTGATTTACGTCTGATCGATGGCAGTGCTATTGTTTACGAAGAAGAAGAGGAAGAAAAAGAAAATCCAATCAACTTAAATCAAGTTGGTTTCAAACCAGATGCTAAGAAAGAAGCTGTAGTTCGTGGTGATTTCAAGACAAATGTATTCCAGGTTAAAAATGCAGAAGACGACAGTGTTGTATTTGAAGGCGAATTAAGCGAAGGCATTTATACAAAAGCAGCAGATGAAACAGATTATATAGCAGATTTCACATCTGTAACAGAGCCAGGAAAATACTATGTAGAAGTAGAAGGCTTAGGAAAATCCGTAACATTTGAAATTGGAGAACATGTATTTGATAATGCACTTAAAGATGTTATGAGATTCTTCTATTTACAAAGATGTGGAGATGGAATTAGTGAAGAATTAGGTGGTAAGTTTGCTCATGGTGACTGTCACCAGCAAAAAGCCCGTATTTATGGAACAGATGAGTTTATAGAAGTAGAAGGCGGCTGGCATGACGCTGGTGATTACGGAAGATATGTAGTTGCTACATCAAAAGCAGTAGCAGACTTATTACTTGCTTACCAGGCAAATCCAGATGCCTTTACAGATGACTTCAATATTCCTGAAAGTGGAAATGGCCAGTCTGACCTGATTGATGAAATCCGTGGACAGATGGAATGGTTATTAAAGATGCAGAACAAGGAAAATGGTGGTGTTTACCATAAAGTCACAACGGCTAACTTCCCAGGTTCTATTCCAGCAGATCAGGAAACAGGTGAATTAATTGTCTGTCCTATTACGAATACATCAACAGCTGATTTTGCTGCTGTTATGGGCATGGGATATGAAACATTTAAAGAGATTGATAAAGACTTTGCGGACACCTTGTTAGAAGCAGGTGAAAAAGCATATGCTTATCTTGCAGATAAACCAAATGAAAAAGTTACAAATCCTGCTGGTATCAGTACAGGAGAATATGGTGACTGGAACGATGCAGATGAAAGATACTGGGCAGCCGCTTCTCTTTATAAAGCAACTGGTGATGAAAAATACCATGATGATTTCAAAGCAGCAGTAGCAAAGGGCGTTCAGTTTGAATACGGATGGCAGACAGTAGGAAGCTATGGTAATAAGATTTACTTAAGCACAAAAAATCAGGATGAAGCAACAGCAGAAGCAATCAAGAAAACTATCATAAAAAAAGCGGACAGCTATGTAGAAAGAGCAAAAACAGATGCTTATGGCAATGCCAATGCAGAAGATTACTGGTGGGGAAGTAACTTAAATACCATGAGTATTGCTGCTTACTTAGCAGATGCATATGAAATTACAGGTGACGAAAGCTATCTTGCAGTAGCAAATGAGCAAGTCAACTATGTGTTTGGTAAAAATGCTGCAGGTACTTCCTATGTAACAGGATATGGTGAAATTGCACCACAGAATCCTCATCACAGACCTTCTTTCGTAGCTGGAGAAGCAATCAAAGGTGCTTTAGTTGGTGGCCCTAATAAAAACTTAGAAGATAATTATGCAAAGGCTTATCTTCAAGGAAAAGCCCCAGCAAAATGTTACTTAGACCATTCAGAATCTTATTCTACGAATGAAGTAGATATTTACTGGAACTCTCCATTAGTTCGTGCACTAGCAGAATTGGATTTTGTTAATAACGCAGATAAAGTTTCTGATGCGGCAATCAAAACAGATGTAGACACAAATGTAGAAGGCAATGTTATGAAACAGACATATAAATTAACATTAGAAGGTGAAAAAGCAATTGACACTTCTAAGTTAGCGTTGCGTTATTACATTGCGGATGCAGATGTTGAAAATATTAAGTTTGTATGTGATTATGCAGGTGTTCTTTACAATAACAATCCTTGGTATCATCAGTTCCAGGATTCTGTAAATGCACAGTTTATTAAGACAAATGCAGGTTACTACTTAGAAATTACATTAGATGATGCAGTTACGATTGAACCAGATCAAGGAACATTAACTATCATGACTCGTATGAACAACGCTGACTGGTCTAGCATTGATGGCATTACAGATGGAAAAGCAGCAGTTTACTACGATGGCAAACTTGTGAAATAATTTTTCTTTCCAATGGAAATTGAATTCTCAGAACAAAGTCTGAGTTCCTCAGATTCTCGCGACTGGAATGTACTCGAAGGAACTCAGACTTTGCTGCGCCAGATGGGTGTCGCTGTTTTTTAGCTGTCGCTGTTTTTTAGCTGTCGCTGTTTTTTAGCGACTATCTTCCTTACCCATCTGTGTGCATCCTGTGCCCTTCTTTTTTAGGGCACTTTTTATTTGTTCTGATTTTTATCTAACTTCTTGCGAAGTTCTTTTACTAAAGATGGAGAGACTTCTTTGATAAAAGTACCTGCAGCAAGTGGATTATGAGCCATTATCCTTTGTTTTGGCAGGTTTCATAACATACCTCCCAGATATCATCATCCAAATGGAGAAAAATATCGAATTATTACTATTATAATATTGATATTTTCTGTTATTTGATACTGAAAAAGCGAATAAGATTGAAAAAATGAAAATAATATATTCTTATTAAATGTTTTATGTTAGAAAGGGGCGTATTTATTTTTTATATTAAAGAGATATATTGACAAAAATACCATAAACTGGTAATGTTGCTCTGTAAATGAATAAAGAATATATAGTAGAAGGGAATTATGAGAAAAAAGTTATTAGTTTCAACAATGGCACTTGTATTAGTAGCAGGTTCAATCACAGCGTCAGCTGCATCAAAATCATTATTTTACAAGGATACAGAAGCTAAAGCTGTTTTAGACGTAGATTTTCATTGGGCTATTTTGGACTCTGATGATGCTACTGCTTATACAGATAAATCAACAGGAAGCTATCCTGTTGCAGTTCGTTTAGAACTTTGGAAAAATAAATCGGGTTATGATCAATATAAATATGATAGCGATCCATCTTATGCGGAGTGTAATTTCTCTTATAGTGATGTATATTGCTATCAAAGTAGACATTCAATAGATAATAGCAAACATACAGTAGAATATGCAGTTAAAGCACTAACAGAAGAAGAATAATACATAATAAGAGAAAAAAATGTATTTTTAATAGAGTAACAAAGTGGTAAAAAAACATATTTGTGTATAAAATAATTCTTTATTCATTTACCAATAGAAAAAGAGTTGTTTTATAATTTATGTACCAGAAGAAGTATAGGTGAATAGGATGTGAGTTAAAGTAGATGTTAGTTAAATGCAAGAAGGTATTTCGTTATCCTTTATCTACGTTTTATGTTATCGTTGGTTTGATGGTTGCATTTTTGATGCTGTTTGATGGGTTAAGTATTTATAATGAAGTAACGAAAGCAGCAGATGAAGACAAGCAGGCTCGTTATAATGAAACAACAAGATTAAATGTAGAGAATACAGATAAGAGGCAGTTAACTCCTCAATTATTTGAAGTGCCAGAAAAAGTGAATGTACATTTGGTAGCAGATGCTTGTATTGAAGGAGCTAGTGGAAATGTTAAGGCGGACATAGTGTTACAGAATGCAATAGAGTTAAAAATCCTTTTGAATACTGGCAGGCTTCCTACCAAAAAAGAAATAGTTAGCGGGAAACATGTGGCTGTAATTAGAAGTGGTTTAGAGAGTTGTACATTTGTAAAAGACTCAAAAAAGTATATCGAAATGAACGGAACTGCATATGAAGTTATTGGAACGATGAAGGAATTCGGTTCAAATGGCTATGTGTTTGTATATGAGAATTGTCTTACAAGAGAAATGTCAAAGAAAATAATGAATAGTGACGATATAAATGTTATTATTAATAGCGATAAGAATAACACATATGATGCATATAATCATATAAAAAGCAATATGACGGATTTTTCTAATACGATTAATGTAGAAGGACGGCAGGTTGATGAGGATATGGATGTATTGCAGTATGCCATGGATAATTCAAGTGTTGTAGTTGTTTTTGTGATATATCTATTCAGCATTATAAATTGTATTAATGAAAATTACTCCAGCTCAAGCTATAACTGAGGGAAGGGGATAAAAAAATATATGAAGTTAAGAAATCTTATCATGCTTACAGTGAGGTCGATGGCAAGAATTCGCTGGAAGCTTTTTTTGATCTGTTCGGTTTGTATCTGTTCTTTTTTTCTTATAGATCAAATGGCTTCCAATTCGTTTCGTTTCATTTATCACAAGATTGAGCTTAGCAGAATGCTGAAATATGGGAAAGAAAATACGTTACAGATTAAGTTTAATTATATTGAAGAGACAGACGGATTCATAAATTCTGTGAATCAGCTCATGCAATACATAGACAAAGTTGACGGGATATATGCTGGAGGAAGCTATGATGAGAGTAGTGAATATTTTGGAGAGTTAAAAAATAACCCAAAATATCAAAACATTAATAGAAAAGCATATGCCAATACTTTTCGTATGGAGACATTAGGTTTATCGGAAGTGATTTATGTAAATCATGGAATGGAGCAGTTGTGCAAGTTGAAAACAATAGTGGGAGATACTGACTTTAAAAAGTATAAAGAAGAAAATATACGACCAGTTTTAGTGGGATATGGCTTAAGAGATATTTTGAAGGCAGGAACAATAATAACATCGCAAAGTAATGGACAAAAATATCAAGTGGTTGGTATTTTAGAAAAAGATCAGAAATGGTTTGGTGATGTTGATGCAGTAGGAACTGGTGTAGTTTCATTAAATTACAAAATAATTGCAGCAAGAAGTCAAAATGAAATAGACAAAAGTGACAATAGAGTAATGTCAACTCTGTGTACTTTATCAACATCTTTTCTTTTGCTAGAATCAAATAGTGAAACGGAGAATATTAAGAATTTAATTATAACGAAAGCTAAGCAATTAGGATTATCAGTCAGTATTGTGCCGATGGAAGAGGTCATTAAAGATTATGAAGAATCATATCGTGAAAATATGAATACTGCATTTCTGATTACATTTGTTTTTGTGCTTTTCTCCAGCATTGCTATATCTTCATCTGCAGTTGTTTCTATTCTAATGCGAAAAAGAGAAATTGGCATTTTGTATGCAAATGGCTGTTCAAGAAGAGACATTGCGTGGAAGATTATTCTTGAAAATGCATACATAATTTTTCTGTCTGTGGGAATTGCTTTTTCAATCAGAACATATTTGATCTTAAAGGATAAATTCAAAGCATTTTCAGGATTAATACGTCAGATACATATCCAGCTGACATTACCGTTTATGGTGTTAATCACGCTTCTGATTATTATAATTGCAAGTGTTCCACCAGTCATGATAATGAGTAAGATGAAACCAGTAGAATTAATAGGAGGAAATGAGTGATGATCCGGTTAGAGTGTATAGATAAAGTTTACCGAGGGGAAAGTTTTGAAGAAAAGGCATTGAATCATGTGTCATTACAAATTAAAGATGGTGAATACTTTCTTGATGATATAGAAATCCATAATTTGCCTATTACACAGCTGCATAATATTCGAAAGAGAAAGATTAGTTTTGTTTTTCAGCAGTTTGCTCTAATGAATCATTGTTCAGTGTATGAAAATATAGAGGTTCCATTGCTTGCCCAGAATGTAAAGAAGGCAATTCGTAAACAGATAATCATGGAAAAGCTAGAAATGTTGAATATAAAGGAGTTAAAAAACAAGCTTCCAATCCACATATCGGGCGGACAGTAGCAAAGAGTTGCAATTGCAAGAGCATTAGCAAGCAATAATCAGATTATTCTGGCTGATGAACCAACAGGTGCATTAGACAAGAAAACTGGAGAGGAAGTTATGGAGATTTTTAAGAAAATAAATGAAACTGGAAAGACAGTTATTTTAGTAACACATGATGAAAAAGTAGCCAGTAAAACAAAAAGAATTATAACGTTGTCTGATGGGAAAATAGTAGGAGATGAAAAGAATGATTAAGAAGAGGATAATTGGAGTTATTTTAATAGCAATAATTATAATATTAGGTCTGTTTATCTGGAAGGTTCAAGGAAATAAAAAGTCGAAGATCAAAGAAGTGCTAAATTGTGAATATCATATTGAGAAAGAGGAGTATGAGGAACAATATAATTGCTTTAAGGATAACTTTACGATGAAAAAGGGAGCAGAGTATAAATTGAAATGGAATGTGACACTGAGTTCTGGTGATTGCGTTTTAAAAGTTGAAAATTCTAATAAAGAGAAATTGTGGGAAGAAAAAGTGACAGCTGATGATAATTTTGAAAAAGATATTACGTTAGAAGGCGAAGGAGATGCAGTAGTGTATATTGAGATTAACGAAGAGACAGAAGGAAAAACTTCGTTGATTATTGATGAATTAGTAAAATAGTTAATCTATCTCGTTAGGTATCTTAACTAAATATTCGGAAAAGTATATACTAAAAGATGAGAAAATTTTAATTATTCAGTAAATGCTGACAAAATTCCTTCCCCCTATGCATATACATAAAAAGAAATCATATTACACAAAGGGGAATACATGAACAAAAAGAAATTTCGAACAGAGTTATTATGGGAGTCACCTTTTCTTACATTGATATATGTTTTATTCTATAGTGTCTTTATTTTCCTTATAGTCCTTTTGCTTGCTGGAGCAAAAAATGAAAAAGTAATTCCTGTTTCCATTACCTGTCTTCGCACTGTTTTAATAGGTTTTCTTTTTGCAGGAATCTTAACAGCCAGTACCTGTCTGCATTTTATGCTGAAAAGAAAGCAGTACCTGATTTATTATGTAGCTGGAGCATCCTACAGAATGCTGATCACATACATAACAGCGAAACAATATATTATGCTGGTAATTTCACTAAGTATGAATCTTTTGTATGTAAATTTTACAGATTTCTTTTATAATGTCTTACATACAGGCAATTCATTTCGTGACTTAGTTTGTTATAGCATTGCGGGCATGTTTATATGCTGTCTGTTAAACGTTCTTGTTTCTATGTGTTCTTTTGTTCTTATAAAACAGTTACATCCTTTTAGTGAAAGGTGGGAAAGATAATGCAATATGTAGAATTACATCAAGTGAGCCAGCAAAAAGCAAGTAAAAAGCATTCTATGAGCAGGCCAATTGAACAATTGAATCTGGCTGCTGGGAAAAGAAGCATCATAGGGATTCGAGCCAAAGAAACAAAAGCCCGTACTGCACTGATTCATATTTTAAGCGGAGTAAGCATACCTGCTAGTGGCAGCTACTTTATTGATGCTTTGCCATTGCCTTATCAGTCGGATAAACAGATGGCAGCCTTTCGAAATTCAAATATTGGAAGTGTATCATATTCTTTTCCTTTAATTCCTAAATGGAATGTAATAGAAAATGTATCGTTTCCCCTAAATTACAGCTCTAGATGTGGCCAGTCCAGATTGGAAGCAATTGCTTTAAAAGCTCTTAAATTTGTAAAACTTCATGACACAGCAAAACGTGAACTCTGGACATTAACTTCAGGAGAGGAATTACGGATAAAAATTGCGAGGGCGATTGTAAATATGCCTAAGGTTGTAATAGCTGAGATATCGTTGGAAGAATTGAATAAAAGCCAGGCAGATCCTGTTATTGATATCATTAGTAATCTTCCTGCATTAGATATTACGACGATTTTACTTACAGAAGATCCCGAACTTGAAAAAATATGCAGCCGTCAGTATGAGCTTTTGGAAAATACCCTTGTTGAAACAAAAGGAATGAAACATTATCCAGTTTAGAAATCGAATAAAAGCTATTGAGGTGATAGATACTACCAAAGTATTCAATCACCTCATTTTTTGCGTTATATTTTTTAAGAGTGCAGAAGAAAGTGCAAAAGGATAGAAAGGAAGTGAGCAAAACGAAAGAATTCGCAGTTAATCTAATGGAGGAACTGAACGTCGAAACTGTGTTTACCATTCCAGTATCAGGAGGAATTAAAATTGCAGAATCTGTCGTAGTTACATGGATAATCATGGCTATCATGGTGGGTCTGTCCATTCTTTTTGTCCGCAATCTTAAAGTTGAAAATCCTGGGAAAAAGCAGCTTGCTATGGAAGCAGGGTATTCCTTTTTTTATCATTTTTTTGATGATATGCTTGGAGAACATGGAAGACGTTATATTTCGTATCTCATTACCATTGTCTGGTTTATTGGCATTGCCAATATGATAGGGCTTTTTGGACTGAAACCGCCAACCAAAGACCTTGGTGTAACAGTGGCTCTTGCCATTATGAGTATCGTGCTTATTGAGTATTCTTCCTTTCATGCAAGGGGATTTGCCGGCAAGCTTCTGGCATTTGCAGATCCAGTTCCGCTTCTGGTTCCTATCAATATACTGGAACTGTTCATAAGGCCGTTATCTTTGTGTATGCGGCTTTTTGGAAATGTGCTGGGTTCCTTTGTTGTAATGGAATTGTTAAGAGGACTTTGTGCTTGGGTTCTTCCAGTTCCTTTTAGTTTGTACTTTGATATTTTTGATGGATTTATACAAGCATATGTATTTGCATTTTTGACTTCTCTATTTATGAAAGAGGCTATCGAATAAAGGAGGTAATCGTATGTCAACAGCTATTGCGATTGGAGCAGCTATTGCTGTATTAACAGGTATTGGAGCAGGTATAGGAATTGGGATAGCGACAGGAAGGGCAGTAGATGCCATTGCCAGACAGCCAGAAGCAGACGGCAAGATCTCAAAATCCCTGTTACTTGGCTGTGCCCTTGCAGAAGCAACAGCTATTTATGGTTTTGTAATTGGACTTCTGATTATTCTATTCTTAGGATAATATGAGGCTAGAACAAGTGATACACGAAAGGTTGTGAAAGTTATGGGAATGCTTCGGTTAGACTGGAACATTGTTGCAACGATAGTCAATCTCCTTGTGCTTTATTTTCTTATGCGCCGTTTTCTGTTTGGGCCTATTCAGGCAATCCTTGATAAACGGAAGGAACTGATAGAATCCAGATTTCATGAGGCAAAAGAAGAACAGTTACAGGCAGGCCAGATGAAAGAAAAATACCAGGGCCTGTTAGCCAATGCCAAAGAAGAGTCGGCACAGATAGTGGAACGGGCTAGAGAACAGGCAAAAACAGAATATGAGAGCAGACTTTCTTGTGCAGAAGAACAGGCAGAGAAAATGCTAGAAGCTGCAAGAGAAAAAATGGAACAGGAGCATGACAAGATGCTTAAGGAATTAGAAAGCCAGATATCGACCCTTGTTATGTGTGCAGCAGGGAAAGTCATTGGCCGAAATGCTTCTCCTAAGTATGACGAAGCATTATACAATCAGTTTTTAGATGAAGCAGGTGGTATAGATGGCCCAGATCGCAATTAACTATGCAAAAGCTTTATATCAGTTGGGCATTACACCAGATACTATGAAAGACACTAGGCGTAAATACAGGAAAACACAAGAATTGCAGAAAGCACTTCTAAGTCCGGTTATTCCAAAACAGCAGAAACACCAGATAATTGAAAAAATCTTTGCTCCCTCGGTGCATGGCTTTCTGAAACTGCTTTGTGATTATCAGTCTGTCAATCTTTTGCCACAGATTTTTGAAGCTTATAAGAAAATTTACTATCAGGAAAATGATGTGCTGGCAGCAGAACTTATGTATGTGACAGAACCTAGTGAACAGCAGGTACAGCAGTTCAAAAACTATCTAAGAAAACGTTTCCAGAAAGAAAAAGTACACATTCGTAAGATACAAGATCCTGCTTTGGTGGGCGGTTTCATATTAAAAGCAGGAGACCTAGAGATGGACTGGAGTCTGAGAGGACGCTTTTTACGTCTGGAACAGAAACTGGTATATGGGAATTCCCAATAAGGATTTCAGGAGGTGAAGATTTGGGGGCAATTAGTTCAGAAGAGATTATTTCTATTCTAAAAAGTGAAATAGAACAATATGACCAGATAAGCAAAGAACAAGAAGCTGGTTCTGTTATCTGGGCTGGTGATGGGATTGCAGTCCTTTATGGAATTGAGCACGCTATGTACGGAGAAATTATTATCTTTGAAAATGGTGTGAAAGGCATGGTTCTGGATATTCAGCCAAATCAGGTAAGCTGTATTATCTTTGGAAGGGATACGCAGATTAAAGAAGGAACGAAGGTTACTAGAACCAAGAGAAAAGCAGGAGTGCCAGCAGGTGATGCATTTCTTGGAAGAGTAGTGGATGCCTTAGGGGCTCCCATAGATGGAAAAGGTGAGATTGAATCCAGTGATTTTTGCCCTATTGAAAATGAGGCACCTGGTATTGTAGACAGGCAAAGTGTCAGCCAGCCTATGGCTACAGGAATTCTAGCCATAGATTCTATGTTCCCTATAGGCCGTGGACAGAGAGAACTTATTATTGGGGACAGGCAGACAGGAAAAACTGCAATTGCTATTGATACAATAGTCAATCAGAAAGGAAAAAATGTCATATGCATTTACGTTGCCATTGGACAAAAGGCATCTGCTGTTGCAAAACTGGTAAATAATCTGAAAAGCCATGATGCTATGGACTATACCATTGTCATGTCAGCTACGGCAAGTGATTCTGCCTCATTGCAGTATATTGCACCTTATGCAGGAACGGCATTAGGTGAATATTTTATGTACAATGGGAAAGATGTACTGATTGTATATGACGATTTAAGCAAACATGCAGTTGCATACCGTGCAATATCCCTTTTATTAGAACGGTCTCCAGGCCGAGAGGCTTATCCAGGAGATGTGTTTTATCTTCACTCTCGTCTGTTAGAGCGTTCTAGTAAGCTAAAAGATGAGCTGGGAGGTGGTTCTATGACAGCACTTCCAATAATAGAGACACAGGCGGGAGATGTATCGGCCTATATTCCAACCAATGTTATTTCCATTACAGATGGACAGATTTTTTTAGAATCAGACTTGTTCTTCTCAGGAATGAGGCCAGCTGTAAATGTAGGGCTATCTGTATCACGTGTTGGTGGTGCAGCCCAGACAAAAGCAATGAAGAAGGCATCAGGTACCATTCGTATTGATTTGGCACAGTTCCGTGAAATGGAGGTATTCACCCAGTTTAGTTCGGACTTAGATGCCAGCACGAAGAACCAGCTTTTGTACGGCCATATCTTGATGGAACTTTTAAAACAGCCACTTTACCAGCCAATGAGTCTTGCAAGACAGGTTATTACTTTATGTGCAGCCAGTCACGAGGTATTTATGTCTGTGCCAGTTAAGGAGGTAAAACAGTTTCAGATGGATATGCTGGAATTCTTTGAACGGGAGCACCGGGAAATTGTAGAGGAAATCAATGAAAGCAAAGTGCTTACAGATGAGCTTGCACAAGCCATTGTAACTGCTGCCAATGAATTTAAAGATCGAGGTTAAGCTATGGCAAATACGAAGGAAATTCAAAAGAGAATGAAGAGTATAAAGGATACAATGAAAATTACTAGTGCAATGTATATGATATCTTCTTCTAAGCTTCGCACTGCCAAGAAAAAGCTAGAAGAAGCGGAACCTTATTTCTTTACCTTACAGTCTGTTATTGCACGTCTGCTTCGCCATATACCAGAAGTACACAGTATTTTCTTTGAACAGAATACTTCGATTCCTGAGGAAGAAAAAAGAAGAGGCTTTATCGTCATTACTGCAGACAAAGGACTAGCAGGAGCGTATAATCATAACGCCATCAAAAAAACGCATGAACTGTTGAAAAAAGGAAAAAACAACAAAGTATTCGCCGTTGGAGAAGCAGGACGTCAGTTCTTTCTGAAAGAGAATTTAGAAGTAGATAAACACTTTATGTATACGGTACAAAAACCAACCCTTCACAGGGCACGTGTCCTAGAGGATTATGTTTTGGACTTATATCAGAACAATGAGCTGGATGAAGTATATATTGTGTATACCAGAATGGAAAATGCATTTTCAATGATTACCGAGACAAAACGGCTTCTTCCTATGAAACAGGAGGATTTTGTGGTGAAGCAAATACCTGCTGATACCTATCAGGAGGAGATACGTCTTGCTGCACCAGCAGAATATATTATGGATCGTGTCATTACCAGTTACGTCAATGGATTTATCTATGGTGCCTTAGTCGAATCTTACTGTTCCGAACAGAATTCTCGAATGATGGCAATGGAGTCTGCTACTGCAAGTGCGAAAGACATGTTATTTACCTTAAAGAAGGAATATAATCAGCTAAGGCAGGCTGCTATTACGCAGGAGATTACAGAGGTAATAGGTGGTGCAAAAGCCAAGAAGCGAAAACAGAAAAAATAAAATCCAGTATGGAAGGAGGAAAGCCTCGTATCCAGAGGGACAACAATGGAAAAAGGAAAAATCATTGCAGTTATGGGACCAGTTGTGGACGTAGAGTTTCCAGATACGGATATACCTTTTATCAGAGATGCTTTAATTGTAGATAATAATGGGAAAGAAGCTGTCATGGAAGTTGCACAGCATGTGGGAAATAATACGGTACGCTGCATTATGATGGCAGCCAGTGAAGGTCTTAGTAAAGACATGGAGGTTCGTTCTGCTGGAAGCGGAATCAAGGTACCAGTAGGAGAGAAAACTTTGGGACGCTTATTTAATGTTCTTGGACAGACGATAGATGATGGGCCTGAAATAGAAAATTCAGAACAATGGGTTATTCATAGAGAGCCACCAGCGTTTGAAGCTCAAAGTCCTGCTGTTGAAATATTGGAGACGGGCATAAAAGTCATAGACTTATTAGCTCCATACGCAAAAGGTGGAAAAATAGGCCTGTTTGGTGGTGCTGGAGTCGGTAAAACCGTCTTAATACAGGAACTGATTGGGAACATAGCAACGGAGCAAGGCGGTTATTCCATTTTTACAGGGGTTGGAGAACGTTCCAGGGAAGGTAACGACCTTTGGTCTGAGATGAAAGAAAGTGGTGTATTGCAAAAGACAGCTCTAGTATTTGGCCAGATGAATGAATCACCAGGTGCCCGTATGCGTGTGGCAGAGACTGGGCTTACTATGGCAGAGTATTTCCGGGATGTGAAACACCAGAATGTTTTATTATTTATAGATAATATTTTCCGTTATGTGCAGGCAGGTTCAGAAGTGTCGGCATTACTTGGACGAATGTCTTCCGCAGTTGGTTACCAGCCTACATTAGCAACAGAATTGGGAGAACTGCAAGAGCGAATTGCTTCTACAGAAAATGGTTCTGTTACGTCTGTTCAGGCAGTTTATGTACCAGCAGATGACTTGACAGATCCAGCACCAGCTACTATATTTGCCCACTTAGATGCTACAACAGTATTATCAAGGAAAATAGTGGAGCAGGGAATATATCCAGCTGTGGACCCGCTTGAATCTAACTCTAGAATTCTAGAAGCAGATGTTGTAGGAGAAGAACACTATGAAACTGCAAGAAAAGTTCAGGAAATTCTTCAGGGATATGCAGAATTACAGGATATCATTGCCATACTTGGAATGGAAGAGTTGTCAGATGAAGATAAATTAACAGTAAACCGTGCAAGAAGAATCCAGAGATTTTTATCCCAGCCATTTCATGTGGCAGAAAACTTTACAGGTGTTCCGGGAACATATGTGCCATTAAAGGAAACAATCCGGGGATTTAAGGCGATCATAGACGGAGAAATGGACGAATATCCAGAGAAGGCATTTTTTAATGTAGGTACAATTGATGAAGTAATTGAAAAAGCAAAACAGATGAGCGAAAATAACAAGTAGGAAGGTCATGAAATGGATCCGTTATTTTTAAAAGTTATCACCTTTGAACGAGAATTCTATTTTGATAAATGTACTCAGGTTGTTTTTACCATGGAAGACGGAGAAGTAGCCATACAGGCTCACCACGAAAATATGCTGTTTGCTGTGGATCCTGGAGAAATCCGTGTGGCCAAAGCCGATGGCAGTATTGAGAGAGGTGTTTTAGGTACGGGATTTGCTTATGTGATGAACAACCGTGTTATTATTATGGTAGATACAGCAGAGCATCCAGATGAAATTGACATGGTACGTGCAGAACGTGCAAGACTGAGAGCACAAGAACAGCTAAGACAGAAACAGTCCATTGCAGAATACTATCATACACAGATTTCCATGGCAAAAGCCATTTCTCGAATGAAAGTAAGAAAAAAATACAAGATATAGGAAGAGCGAAGAAGATATGGAGAAAGAAAATGTATCATATATAATAACTTATACAAAGTGATAATAAAGCACGAAATCCCCAGTCAGCTTGACTGAAAAACTGACTGGGGATTTTGATTTATCAATTTATTGGGAAATGACTGTACCATCATAGTACACAACAATGTCTTTTTCAGCAAAGTCAGTGTAACCTGACCAGTCACTTTGAGCAAAACGAACACCCATGGAAAGGCTTCCAGCGTTTGGAGCAATGGAATATGGGGTGTCAAATGTGATTTCTAAGTAATCATCCTGAAAGGTTCCTGTAACATTCTCGGAGATATTGGCATACCAAGGAGATTCTTTTAACTGTAAGCCAGCATTGTCACACCAGAAAGTCTGAGCCTTATTGCCTGTCTTATCATAATAATAACGAATTGCTAATTTCGATAAGTCAAGACGATCTGTTCCAGCTGCACTGATGTTGTAGCTTTGGTTAATGGAACCGCCATTTTGTGTAGTAACTTTTACAACAGGTTTTACGCCGCTTGCTGCAGAACTTGGAGTTACTACAGGAGAAGGAGAAACCACAGGCTTTTCAGACACTACAGGAGAAGGAGAAACTACAGGCTTTTCAGAAACCACAGGAGCTTTGGAAACTGCAGGAGAAGGAGAAACCAAAGGAGCTTCTGATACAATAGGAGAAGGAGAGGTGGCAGGCACAGGAGTTTTCTCTGGTTTCTTAGTTGGTGTCTGACCTGAAGCTTTTAAATCTGGCAGTTCATCTAGAGTAAGAACGTAGTCACTTTGATATAAATCAGCGATTGTGTCTTTGTAGTTATAAGATTCACTCATCAGGTATTCGCCGTACCAAGGGCAGAAATAAAGCCATGCAGCTTTTTCAACTGTTAAATTTTCCACGTTAGGAATGGTATCATTCTCTGGCATAGCAACCATTTTCTTGCCTTCTGTCAATTGTACTAACTGATAGAAGATAGAGGAAATAGCATCTTCATTAGGCACGCCAGATAATCCGTCATAACGGTTGTAAACAGTGTTGTATTTATCATAACCAACGATATCGACATAATCGTTTCCTGGATACCATGCTGGAGAAGAACTGTATGTGTAACTGTTGTATTCCCAGATTAAATTATGAATGCCGTAGGTTTGGGTTAATTCTGTATAAAGCATTTTCCAAAGCTGTTTGTAAACGTCAGCACCAGCAGATGCCCACCAGAACCAGGCACCTTCCCCTTTTTCGCCACCATTTCCTTCTGCTTCGTGGAATGGACGGAAGATAACAGGTACATTATTGTCCTGTGCAATCTTAAGCTGTTCTGCTAAATCTTCAATGATTAATTGTACATATTCGTATTCTTTTGTGCCAGGAACAACCGCTTTGCTTGTGTCAAAGTTTGTGTCATTTGGCTTGTAAGTACATTTCTGCCAGTCTACAAATTCACCTAGTTCGTATGATTGGAAATCTTTTGGAACATTAATGTGCCAGCATGCAGCTGCAATACCGCCACGGTTATTTACCCAGTCAATTATACGGTCTGTAGTTTCGTCTTCCCAGCCATAAAGAGGATTGTAGTTCATGAAATCAAATCCACGGATGGCAGGGTATTTGCCTGTCAGATCATGAATCCAGTCAAACTCCAGTTCATAGTTTCCGTCATTTCCACTTCCATATATTTCTTGCTGGCCAGATAAAATGTGTTTTCCATATACGCTAGTCAAATAGTTCATTAACGTTTGTGTTTCCTTGGTTGCTTTTGAATCACAAAGAACAGGGTCAACTGTTAAACTAGGTAATTTAGCAACATCAACAGTTAGAGAATCAAAATATGCATAGCCCCATCCACTCTTAATCTGAATGGTGTTTTTGCCTGCGTTTAGTTTATGTACACCGAAGCTGAAATCAGTCCAGTCTGTCGCATAAGGAAGCATATAAGAACCAGTAGATTTTCCGTTTACATATAAATACTGAAGTCTTCCTTCTTCGCTTAGTTCCTGCATATAGCGTGTAGAAACGGAGTACATTCCTGTTTCTTTAACTGTTATTGTAAGTGTGATAGTACCAGAGCCTTGCATCCAGACAAAGCCATCACCAGTATATCCAGGTTTTTCTTCCCCCCAGATAGAAGTTGTAACTTTTAAATCATTAGAAATTGCCAGATCCTCGCATTCGCTGAAGCTAAGAGCTTGGCTATTGTCTTGTACTGGTGCAGCATTTAATGGAGGTGTAATAGTGTTTAGTAAAAGTGCAGAACTTAAAAGAATTGTGCCTGCTTTTTTGGTAAATTTCATAATCATTTTCTCCTTTCCGTATAAAACATTGTGGACTAACAGGAATTAGTGATTAACCTGTTAGCTAAATATAAGTTGACTATAACCTAATAAAAATAGGATGTAAACCTTATAGAACTGAACTGTATCAAAATTTGTATTAATTAGTCGTTTTGAACAGAACGTAAAAGGAAAACCGATGGATTGTCTTGCAATTTATAAGGAATATGACTATACTAATGAAAGAATATGCAGAACGGAGGATACGGGATGTTAGAATTAAGAGATATTTGCTTTGAAATAGAAGAAAATGGAAGAAAGAAAACCATTTTGAAAAACATTAATTTGAAGTTAAAAGATCGGTTTGTTGCCATTACAGGACCAAACGGAGGGGGGAAATCTACTTTAGCAAAAGTAATTGCAGGCATTATTAAGCCTTCGAGTGGACAGATTATCTGGGATGGTACAGACATTACCAATATGAGTATTACGGAAAGAGCGAATCTGGGAATTAGTTTTGCCTTCCAGCAGCCAGTGCGATTTAAAGGTATCACGGTACACGATTTGATTTCAATTGCAGCAGGGGGCAGCATGAGCATTGACGATGCCTGCAGATATCTTTCAGAAGTAGGCCTCTGTGCAAAAGAATATATAAAAAGAGAAGTAAATGGAAGCTTATCAGGTGGTGAGCTGAAACGGATAGAAATTGCGACTATTTTAGCACGCAGTACAAAACTATCTGTATTCGATGAACCAGAGGCTGGAATTGATCTTTGGAGCTTTAACAATTTAATAGAGGTATTTGAGAAACTTTATGAGAAAATACAGGGTTCTATTCTGATTATTTCCCATCAGGAACGTATTTTGAATATCGCAGATCAGATTGTAGTATTGGCAGATGGAGAAGTGTCCAAAACAGGAAGCCGTGATGAAATTCTCCCTCAGATGCTAGAGGCTGCAAAGCCATGCTGTAATCGAAAGAAAGGAGCTTGCTAAGATGGACGGAATACAAAAAGAATTATTAGAACAGGTAGCGGGGCTTCATGAAATCCCAAGAGGAGCATATAATATCCGTGCCAATGGAAAAGGAATTGCCAGAAGTACAACAGCTAATATTGATATTATTCCAAAAGAGGATAAGCCGGGAATTGATATCCGTATCAAAGCCAATACGAAAAATGAAGCAGTACATATTCCAGTGCTTCTAACAGAAAGCGGAATCAATGATGCGGTTTACAATGATTTCTTTATTGGGGAAAATGCTGATGTCACCATTATTGCAGGATGTGGAATCCACAATGGAGGAGATGCAAAATCCCAGCATGACGGCGTACACCGTTTCTTTGTAGGAAAGAATGCCAAAGTCCGTTATGTGGAAAAGCATTATGGAAGTGGAGACGGAAAGGGAGGCAGAATCATGAATCCGACTACCATTGTCAATGTAGACGAAGGTGGCTATGTGGAAATGGAACTTGCCCAGATTAAAGGAATTGATTCTACAGATCGTAATACGGAAAGTACTTTGCAAAAAGGTGCTACATTAATTGTGAAAGAAAAATTAATGACCCATGGTACACAGTATGCTAAGACAAACTTTCTGGTAAATCTGGATGGAGAAGATTCCAGTGCCAATGTAGTTTCCAGATCGGTTGCAAAAGAGCAGTCAAAGCAGCTTTTTATTTCTAAAATTGTAGGAAATAACAAATGTGCAGGCCATACAGAATGTGATGCCATTATTATGGATGATGCCAGTGTCAGCGCAGTACCGGAATTAACAGCCAATTGCGTAGATGCCAGTCTGATTCATGAAGCAGCGATTGGAAAGATAGCAGGAGAACAGCTTATGAAGCTTATGACACTGGGCTTGACAGAAAGTGAAGCGGAAAGCAAGATTGTAGAAGGATTTTTGAAATAAGGATTAGAAAAACGGATAAAAAGGGAAGCCTTAAAGCTTTTGTGTAAGCTTTAAGGCTTCCCTTTTGCAGTTTACTTAAAATCTTCCATGGTAATACTCTTTGAGATAAATAGAAATGGAATGTATAAACCTAAGGTTATTAGGCAGAAGAAAATGAGAGTAACCATGTTTGGAAACAATGCAAGATTTAATATATAGATATATGTTTTCTGCAACAAAGTACCTGACAGCAGCATAATCAGTGCAGGTTTTACAAGCCAGTTAATTGCGTCCAGTTCAATATGTACGGCATTGCGAAGGGATAGATAATTCAAGAACGCAATGGCTAATTCACTTACAAGTAATCCAACTAAATACCCATAGATACCTTTGTCTGGTACCATATAAAAAACAAACAGGATCCGGATGCCTAATCCAGTAACTGTATTGATAAAAGTTAAATGAGTCTTTCCAAGACCATTTATAATGCTTCCAAGAGTGGTGGCAATGTACATAAACGGGCAAAGCCAGCCAAGAATAACGAGAAATCGTCCAGCTAAGGCATTATGAAAGAAAAACTCTCCTAAGGATTGGCCAAATAGAATAAAAATGCCAGTGCTGAAAATGCCAATAATCATACAATACTTAATACAGGTCTGTGTGGTCTGGTTAATGGTCCGCTGGTCTTTTTCTGAACTAGCCTCTGATATGGCTGGCAGTAAAAGTACAGCGAGGGAGTTGGTGACGGTGGAAGGAAATAATATAAATGGAATTGACATGCCAGTCAGAATTCCATAAATGCTGAGAGCTTCTGAACCAGTTAATCCATATTTTCTTAACATGGCAGGAATTAAAATTGCCTCTAGGCTATTTAATAAGCTCACTACTAGATGATTACTAGTAAGTGGAATCATATACGTGGTCAAAGGCGCGATTACAGGAGTTTTTTTGCAGTGTTTCTTTGTGGGAAATGGTTTCTTCATAACAGACAGAGAAACTATATTAAAAAGCATGGAACCTGCTTCTCCAAAAATAATCCCCATAACAGCTAGTTCGCAAGTAATACCAGCAGAACCATTTCCGAAGGCAGCAGCCATATAGTATACTGCAGCTACACGAATAATCTGTTCCAATAACTGTGTGGAAGCAGGAATTCCTGGACGTTTCAAGCCATAGCAGTATCCATTAATAGAACTGGATATACTGCAAAAAGGAAATGCAAAAGCTAAAATCTTTACGCTGGCAGTACAAGATGCTTCTTTTAATACTTTAGCAGCAAGAAATTCTGCATTGGTATAGACTAATATTGCAAGAATGGAGGCAATAGCAAAGGAGAGAGACATTCCTATACATAAAATACGGTTTAAGTTGTATCTTGAACGGAATTCTGGATTTTGGACTAGCTGCTGTTTTCCATTTTCATCTGCAGTTAATTTGGAGATGGCTGTTTGGATTCCACTGGCAAATAAGGTAAAACAAATACCGTATATAGGAAAAATAAGCTGGTATAAGCCTAGTTTTTCAGCACCTAATGTATTGGACAAGTAAATTTTATAAAAAAAACCGATTAGTCGAGTAATAAGCCCTGCGAAAGTTAAAATTAATGTCCCCTTTATGATTGTATATTTTTTCATGCAAAGTTCCATTCTTACCAATTTGTTTAAGTATATTCGAGAAAAAAATAAAAAATGCCATGATAGAAAGGAAAAGAATATTGTATTTCCTGTTTTCTCATAAAATTATACTATCTGGCAAATAGCAATACCATTGGCCAGAAAAATTATTTTATAGAACAGCTTGACAAACTATTAAGATAATGGTAACATTTATCTGAATTAATTCTTAGTAAAATAATCAGAATTAAATTAATTGGAATTAAATTAATTGGCATTAATTTAATGGGAATTTGATTCTATGGAGAAATAAAACAGATAAGGGCTGATGGAATGAAAATATCAACAAAAGGCAGATATGGTTTAAGAGCTGTACTGGATTTAGCCATGAATAGCGAAACGGAAGCGGTTTCATTAAGCAGTATCGCGGAACGTCAGCATATATCCGTAAGTTACTTGGAACAGCTTGTGTCAAAACTTCGTAAAGCTGGCATTGTCAACAGCATTCGAGGAGCACAGGGGGGCTACGTATTAGCAAAGCCAGCCAATGAGATATCAGTCGGAGACATTCTTAGAGCATTGGAAGGAGATTTGCATCCAGTGGACTGTGCGGAGGTATCTGGAGGAGAAAGTGTCTGTGAAGGAGCAGGACTTTGTGTATCCAAGTTTGTATGGAAAAGAATTAGTGACAGTATCAGCCAGGCAGTCGATACGTTAATGCTATCAGATTTGGCTGAAGAAGGAAAAGCCCTGCTTTCTAAGCAGGCAGAAGAAGGCACAAAAGATAAACCTTATTGCCATTAAATCTTATTATTGAAATAAGGTGGAACATGTTTAAAAAAGTGTAATAAATTGTAATATAAAACTATTTTGTGAGAGAAGAGAGGTTATCCATATGGGAAAGATGATTTATTTAGACAATGCAGCAACAACTCCTGCAAAACCTGAGGTAGTAGAAGCTATGCTTCCTTATTTTACGGAAAACTTTGGTAACCCATCAAGCGTATATGAATTTGCTGCTAAGAATAAAGCGGCTGTTACTCATGCAAGAGAAACAATCGCACAGGCACTAGGAACCAATACAGCAGATGTTTATTTTACAGCAGGCGGTTCTGAAGCGGATAACTGGGCAATTAAAGCTACAGCAGAAGCATACAGGGAAAAAGGAAATCATATTATCACAAGCAAAATCGAGCATCATGCAGTACTTCATACTTGTGAGTATCTTGAAAAACGTGGTTATGAAGTAACGTATCTTGATGTTGATGAAAATGGCTGTGTAAAATTAGAGGAATTAAAGAAAGCGATTCGTCCAACAACTATTTTAATCACAATTATGTTTGCAAATAATGAAATCGGAACGATTCAGCCCATTGCAGAAATCGGAAAAATTGCAAAGGAACATGGAATCCTGTTTCACACGGATGCTGTTCAGGCGTTTGGGCAATTAGCGATTAACGTAGAAGAATTAAATATTGATATGTTAAGTGCAAGTGGTCATAAATTAAATGGACCAAAAGGAATCGGATTTTTATATATAAGGAAAGGCTTAAAACTTCGTTCTTTCGTTCATGGAGGTGCACAGGAACGTCATAGACGTGCTGGTACTGAAAATGTCCCAGGTATTGTGGGATTTGGAAAAGCAGTAGAACTTGCTATGGCATCTTTAGAAGAACGCCAGAAAAAAGAAACGGAAACAAGAAATTATTTAATTGAGCGAGTTTTAAAAGAAGTGCCTTACACACGTTTAAATGGAGACAGAACAAACCGTCTTCCAAATAACGCAAACTTCAGTTTCCAGTTTATCGAAGGAGAATCCTTGTTAATTATGCTTGATATGGAAGGAATTTGCGGTTCATCAGGGTCTGCCTGTACATCAGGGTCTTTAGATCCATCCCATGTATTGTTAGCTATTGGATTGCCGCATGAAATCGCACATGGTTCTCTTCGTTTGACATTAAGTGAAACCAATACCATTGAAGAAATGGATTATGTAGTAGAAAAAATCAAAGAAATCGTTAATAAATTACGCTCAATGTCTCCTTTATATGAAGACTTTATAAAAAAACAAGAGCAATAAACCTTTAGGAGGAATTACACATGTATTCAGAAAAAGTTATGGATCATTTCCAGAATCCAAGAAATGTAGGAGAAATCGAAAATGCTAGTGGTGTTGGTACAGTTGGCAACGCAAAATGTGGCGATATTATGAGAATGTATATAGATGTTGATGATAACGGAGTTATTACCGAATGCAAATTTAAAACATTTGGCTGTGGTGCTGCTGTGGCAACAAGCAGTATGGCGACAGAATTAGTAAAGGGCAAAACCATCCAAGAAGCACTGCAGATTACAAACAAAGCAGTTATGGAGGCACTTGACGGACTGCCACCAGTTAAGGTACACTGTTCTTTGCTGGCAGAAGAAGCCATTCATGCAGCATTGTGGGATTATGCGGAAAAACACAATATTGTTATTGAAGGTTTGGAAAAACCAGTAAATGATATTAGTGAACATGAGGAAGAAGAGGAATATTAATGCAAAAAGTTGTAATTGGAATGTCTGGTGGCGTTGATTCATCCGTTGCTGCATTTCTTTTAAAAGAAAAAGGGTATGATGTAATGGGCGTTACCATGCAGATATGGCAAGATGAAGCATCCTATGTACAGGAAGAAAATGGGGGATGCTGTGGATTATCAGCAGTAGACGATGCAAGAAAAGTAGCAGACCAGTTAGGGATCCCATATTACGTCATGAATTTTAAAGATTCATTTAAAGATCATGTAATTGACTATTTTATTAAGGAGTATCTGGAGGGAAAAACCCCGAATCCATGTATTGCCTGTAACCGTTACGTGAAATGGGAATCTTTGCTGAAACGTTCTCTGGACATTGGTGCTGATTATATAGCAACTGGCCATTATGCAAGGATAATTCAATTGGAAAATGGTCGCTACGCACTGAAAAAATCAGCTACAGCTGCAAAAGATCAGACTTATGCGTTATATAATCTGACACAGCACCAGCTGGCACATACCTTAATGCCAGTTGGTGAATATACAAAAGATCAGATTCGTGAAATTGCAAAAGGAATTAATCTTAGAATTGCCAATAAG
Organism: [Clostridium] polysaccharolyticum; assembly: GCF_900111595.1. Lineage (GTDB taxonomy): Bacteria > Bacillota > Clostridia > Lachnospirales > Lachnospiraceae > Clostridium_AI > Clostridium_AI polysaccharolyticum. The sequence continues at coordinate 206,038 of NZ_FOHN01000004.1, forward strand.
CCAGACAGTCAGGAAATCTGTTTTATTCCAGATAATAATTATGCAGGTTTTATTGAGCAGACAGTAGGAAAAGTGCCGGATGCAGGCAGCTTTGTGGATATGGATGGAAATATAATTGGTAAACATAAGGGAATTATTCATTACACTGTAGGCCAGAGAAAAGGCTTGAACCTTTCTTTAGGAAAGCCGGCATTTGTGGTGGAAATCAGGCCAGAAACCAACGAAGTTGTGATTGGCGATAATCAGGATGTATTTCATGACACCCTTTATGCAAATCATTTAAACTTTATGTCTATTGAAGATTTAGATGGAAAAATGAGAGTAACAGGAAAAATCCGCTATAGCCATCAAGGGCAGCCCTGTATGATTGAAAAAGTGGCAGATGATATTGTCAAAGTTGTATTTGACCAGCCTGTTCGTGCTATTACGCCAGGACAGGCAGTTGTATTCTATGAGGAAGATATTGTTGTTGGTGGGGGAACAATTATAGGCAGGGAATTAAGATAAGTTATATTTTTTCTATAATTTTTAAAATTTTGCGAAAGTAATAATGCACAAAACAATATGGTGATTTTTTTGCTTTTATTGGTCAAGTAGCATAAAACAACAAAATAAATTACATTATTTGCATTTTCATTGAAAAGGTAGAGCTTATGTCCTATACTAAATGTATAAGAATTAGCTCTACTTTTTGGTATATCTTTCTTGTAAAGGGGAGATTTATATGAATAATATAAAGGCCATCAACTATACAGGTTTTAATTATCAGTGTATAGGAGAGGAACAGACAAAAGAAAATTTGCGAATTATGAAAAAATTGACTGCATGCAATACGGTTATTATAGTTTTAGGAGCGTTACAGGAAGATAGTAAAAGTGTATATATTGATTATCAACATGCAATTATGCCAAAAGATTCTGATTTGATTGATTTTATTCGATATGCTAGAAAATTAGAGTTAAAAGTATTTTTGAAACCAGTAATAGATTGCCAGGATGGTTCCAGCCGGACCGGCATACAGTTTTTTAAAGCTAGTACGGCACAGGAGAATTTGTGGAACCAGTGGTATGAAAGCTACCAGAAGTTTATTTTGCATTATGCCAAGATTGCAGAAAAAACCAGATGTGAAATGTTTTATATTGGATCTTGCTTGACAAAATTAATGGACAGGCCAGATGCATGGAATGACTTGATTAAGCAGGTTCGATCTTGTTATCAAGGCAAGGTTACTTACGAGGCAGAAGCATATCAGGAACAGAAAGTACCTTTTTGGAAAGAATTAGATGCTATTGCCACGAATGGAAGTTTTGCAAAACAGGATTTTCAAAAAGAATTAGAACGGATAGAAAAACTAGCCTTGTCTTGCAAGAAACCGCTTTACTTGACAGAATGTGGATGTATGTCAACAATAGGTGCGAGTGCAGATCCAGGCAGGTGGCAGCTGGAGGGAAAAATATCTCTTCAGGAACAAGTGGAATATTTGGAAGAGGTATTTATACAATGTAACAGAAAAAGCTGTGTGAAAGGAATTGGCATATGGTGCTGGAATAATAGAAGACAATCCCGTAATACAGCGGTTAAGGATAAGAGATATTATATATATGGCAAGCCGGTTTGTGAGTTTATCTTTGACGAGTGGAGTTCGGAATCGGAGATAAAGCAAGCAATCTGAGAAGATATATTTTAAGGTGGCTGGGGTGTTCCTGACAAGAATGCTCCAGCTTTCTTGTTTGATAAGAAAGTCCTCTGCGAGTCCTTCCCTATCAAATAAAAAGTGCCCTGAAAAAGAAGGGCACAGGATGCACACAGATGGGTAAGGAAGATAGTCGCTAAAAGACAGCGACAGCTAAAAGACAGCGACAGCTAAAAGACAGCGACACCCATCTGGTGCGGCAAAGCCTGAGTTCCTTCGAGTACATTCCAGTCGCGAGAGTCTGAGGAACTCAGACTTTGTTCTTTTATGGGAATTATGCTGTATTTCTTTATAGTATGTCATATGAACCAGGAAAAAGTATATAATTTCCATATAAGCGTATTTTTTTGTATATAAGAAGTAAATAGTTGTACGATTTATGAAATAATGATATAATAAATGGAAAAATATAAGTCTATAAGAAACTTAATGTATTTTTTTGAGAAGAGTATGTATTTTATTAAGGAGGAATAATATTGATTACAAAGATTAAAGCTGACAGACATTATTTATTTGATCCTGCAGCACATATAGTGATGAGGGTAGAGCTGTCAGGAAAACCGGATATTTTCAGGATTAAAAGGGCAATAGTAGGGGCAGTAGCAAAGCATGATATCCTGAACTGTACCATAAAAATGGATACAAAAGGAGACTGTTTTTACGTTCCCCGTGAATATGCTTATATACCTAAGATTGAAGTTCATAAAGGAATCTTAAGGACAAATGAGCTGGTTTCCAATGAGTGTAAAAAGGAATTTAAAATTGATAAGGGTGACTTAGTAAGATTTGTTATTGCATATGATGAGGAAAGAGTAGAGTTAAATGTTGTTCAGCACCATCTTGGTGGAGACGGAAAATCTATGCTTATTTTAATTCAGGATATTTTAGATATTCTCAATAGCCCAGAAGAATTAAAGTATTTTGAAGATAACCAGGAAAGATGTGTTAATGTAATTGATGATACTTATGATGAACAATATGTTGAGTTAAATGATTTGATTGAGGCTACTTTAAGATCATTGAATAAAAAATGGAAAGGCGAAAAAAAGATATTTCATTATGACGAAAGGGAAAAAGTATTTCAAAAATTCTGGGAGGAAAGAGAAATTGAAGATCATGTATTAGAACTGGATAAGGAGCAGTTACATAGTCTTTTACGAGTTTGCAAATCCCATAAAGTAACATTGAATAATGTTGTTGCCACTGTCATTAACAAGTCACTGGAAGAGGCATTGAAAATGGGGGTTATTGCAGACGTCAGGGATGATGATAATAAGCAAATGGGCAATTTCGTTGATATATTTATATTGCAGCAGGAATATGACAGGACGAAAGATTTTTGGGAGAATGTTGACGTTATCAACGATTTGGTAAAGGCAAAATTAGAGGATAGGCATAAGCTTCTTATAGGTAATTTAGTTCGTAATAAAGTTGAGAACGGTTTGTTAGATGCGAATCATTTTCAGGACTTTGAAAGCAATGTGGTAGATGCGTACAGTGAATCTTTTTCAGTTGGAAAAGACGGCCTTCCTATTATGCTTACCAATATAGGTGTTGCTCCTATAAAAGCAAAGTATGGAGAATTTAATATAGAGAAAATTATTTTTGTTTCGCCACTGACTATTAGAACGTTTTGCAATATTGCAATTATAACGATTAATGATACTTTTGTTTTGAATATGCTGACATTTAAAGGGGATAAAAGGTTTGAGTACCTGTTTGACAGGATAAAAGAAGAACTGTTAAATGTATTGGCTCAGGATGAAAAAAGCGAAATACAAAAGAATATTCAAAAATAGTATTCTAAATAAATGATTTATTACAATAATTTATGAAATAGTATAAAACGGGAGTGCATTTGGCTTATTTTATGCTACTGCGTTTACAGAAAAGTTATAAATTTATTGATAATGAAACATTAGAATGTTATAATGTGGTATAAAATAGTATATATTATACTATTATGGCGTATTTATGAAGGGGAGAAAAAGAGAATGGAAAATTTAAGAAGTCATATAAAACGTTGTAATAAGTTATTATTTATTGTTGTTATGTTTTTATGCTCATTTTATCTGGTGAATGTTGCAATGTATTACACTATGGGGGGCGATTTCAAGTCAGGACTGTTAGTTGTGACGTTGATCGTTATGGCTTTGGAAAGTGCTGCATATTTGAAACTGAGAGCGTCAAGGGCGGCACTGTACGTTTTGTCAGGTTTGTTTTTTGTGAATTATTGTGCAACACTGGTTATATTTATTGATGCGTGTTATTATACCTATATGTTTGCTGTTATTTTTGTGGCAATGCTGTATTTTGATTTAAAATTTATTATTATTTCAACGGTATTAACGGAAATAGCGACATTTTGCAATATAGCCTATAAGGTTAAAGTGCTGGGAATTTTTCATAAAGTAGAGTTTATATACATGCCTTTGATGATTGGCATTATGTTTGTAGTATATTACATTGGTACAATTCTGCTGAACAGGTTTATGACGGAAAGCCATGACGAATTAGCTGAGGCATCGGAGAAAAGTGAAAATACAGCGAAACAGGTAGTAACTACTGTTACAGAGATTAATCACAAATTTAATAGTATCATGGAGGAACTAAAAGAGATCAATCAGCAGGCGGATAATAATAATACTTCCATGCGGGCTATTGCAGACAGTACGGAAGAAACAGTTGGCGAGATTACACATCAGGCAAATATGACAACAGATATACAGACGGCTATTGTTAAGACTATGGAAAATGTGGAAACGGTACATAAAACAACACTGGAAGTGCTGGAAATAATAAAAAATGGTATTGGTTTGGCTCAGGAATTAACAGTACAGTCAAAAAGTGTTAATGGAAATACAAGCCAGATGACTCAAATCATTCAGGCACTGGTTGGAAGAGTGCGTGATGTATCTGAAATTACAAATGCAATTTTTTCGATTTCAAACCAGACAAACCTGTTAGCTTTAAATGCATCTATTGAGGCTGCCAGGGCAGGAGATGCAGGAAAAGGTTTCGCAGTTGTCGCAGACGAAATACGTAATCTTTCAGATGAGACAAAGACATCAACTCAGCAGATTACAGATATTATTGCAGAATTAAGCCAGGTTACAGATAATACAATGTCAATCTTGCAGGAATCTGTAACAAATATTAATAAGCAGAACCAGAAAATTGTTGAAGTGAATAAAAGCTTTTCAACAAGTGGTGATTTCATGAATGAATTAAAACTTCTTATTGATGGTATTGTAAAAGACATTAATACAATCAGTGAATCCAATAAGACCATTGTAAACAGCATCAATCAGCTTTCTGCAACGACAGAGGAAATTTCCAGCTGTTCACAGGAAAGTTCAACTTCATCAGCACGTATCAGTGACAGAATTGAAGTATTTACGAAGGAAATACAAAAAGTTTCTCAGGATTTGAATCAGCTAGTTCAAAATATCTAAATACCCATGGATAAAATATCTAACTAACTAATCTTATGACATATCTGAATTAGAAAGAATTCTAAAACGAATTACAATAATAAAATACATAAAGTAAAGACATCTATCCAAGTATGATGCAGTTACTGGACAGATGTCTTTTTCTCTTAATCTAATTCTAAAAACACTGGTTTTCTGTTTTCAAAGACGGTATAGTATCGGAATCCGATTTCTTTTAATAATTCTTCAGCTTTTTTAAAATCATAAGCTATATGTGGGGGCTGGTGGCCGTCAGAACCAATGGTGATTATTTCACCACCAAGCTCTTTGTAACGTCTGATAATTTCAGGCCGTGGATGAGGAGTGCCAAGACCGTATTTATAGCCGGAGGTGTTTGCTTCAATTCCTTTGCCTGTCTCGATTGCTGTTTTTAAGATCTCATCTAAAATGTCCCAATAATCTGCTGGAGAAAATGCACTGCCTTTTGAGGGAGAATATCGAATTACATAGTCAAGGTGTCCGCAAGTGTCGAAATTCTGAAACTCTTTTATATTAGCAAGAATTTGCTCAAAATAAGCAGTAACTCCTTCTTTCTCACTGCGGTTTTCCCAAAACTCAGGGTAATAAGGATCCATATTAAAAAGTACATGACAGGAGTTAATTACAAAATCGAAATCATATGCATGTATTAAATCTTCGAATTGTTTGCCGAGACCTGTCTGCATGCCGCACTCGATTCCTTTTAAAATCTGAATCTGCGGATATTTCTGCTGCAAAAGTTTTATCTGGTCCAGATACTTATCTGCATCAAATACAAAACGCATTTCATATTGTTTCGGAAAATCGAAATCCATATGATCTGTAAAACAGATTCGATTCAGTCCAAGAGCGATGGCTTGTTTCACCATATCCTCCATGGGAGATTTTGAATCACTTGAAAAATCAGTATGCACGTGGTAATCTGCTAAAATCATAAAGCCCCTCCATATTATTTAATCAGAAATCTGTGTTAATCCTGTAAGTACTGGTCTTGCCATTAAAGAATAATTGGTGTAGTAAACTACAAAACCAGGTTTGCTGCCGTTTGGCTTTTTCACATGTTTCTTTTCTGTATAATCAATTTCTACTTTATCCATATCTTTCCCTTTGGAATAGTAGGCTGCAAGCTGGCCAGCTTCTTCGTAAACACGATCCGGCAGTTCTTCGCCATTGGTCTTTACTACAACGTGGGAACCGGCAATGCCCTTAGCGTGGAACCACCAGTCATTTCCCTGTGCAAACTTAAAGGTCAGTTCGTCGTTTTGGAAATTGTTTTTGCCAACATAAATATGAAAACCGTCGGAAGAAAGAAAATGGAGAGGCCTGCTGGCTATTTTAGCTGTTTTCTGTTTTTGGCTCTTTCCATTGGTGTATTTACGTTTCATATAACCATATTGAATCAATTCTTCTTTCAAAGAAACCAGATCCTCTTCTGAGAGAGCAATGTCTAAAGCATTGCTTATGGATTCCAGATGTTCGATTTCCTCCTGGGTTTCCTTCATTTGAATGGTAACTGCCTCGAAGGTACGTTTCAGTTTGCTGTAACGGTCAAAATATTTCTTCGCATTTTCCATTGCAGTCATAGTTTCCTCTAAAGGAATGGTGATTTCCTTATCATCATAGAAATTGATACAGGTTAAAGAGTTATCGCCAGATTTTGCTTCATAGCCGTATGTTGTAAGCAATTCGCCATAGACTTTGAATTTGTCCCGCTTTTCTGTATCTTTTAGCTGCTTAGCCTGTAAATCGTATTTCTTACGGTTACGTTCTAAGGCAGTAGATACAATCTTTCGAAGGTCTGTGGACTTCTGGCGGATTCTTGTGACGATATCTTTCATCTGGTAATATTCACGCAGTACTTGTGAAATAGAAGAGAATGTACTGCTTTCTTTTTCTTCATAACAAGTAAGCTTAGTAGAAGAAAATTCGACAGGATTACCATTGTCGTATACGATGTTTGGAGCAAAGTCTCCATGTTCAATGTCTTCAAGAAAATACTTAATATTCTGAAACAGATGAATTCCTTCGCTTTCCCTTACAGATGCCGTTTCCTGTTCTCCATCTAAGCTGGCACGGTGGCATAATTCGTTGGCAATCAAAGGACTGAAACCAGTTAGGGAAGTGTAAATTGCCTTATTCAGTTTCATAGGTTTTGTCAGAACTTCATTTTGGAATACTGGAAGCGTGACTTCAAACGGGTTATGCTTGTGCTGTGTTTCTGGAATAAAGTATTTACGTCCTGGCAAAACTTCACGGACAGAACTGACTAATGCAGAAATGTGTTTAATGCTGTCTATGATTTTCATAGTATCATCTATAAAAATAATATTGCTGTGTTTTCCCATTAATTCGACAATAAGATGCTTCACACAGACATCTCCCAATTCGTTTAAATGTTCAATTGTAATGTCAACAATACGCTCAAGGCTAGGCTGTGTAATGCTAAGGATTTTGGCACTGTTCAAATGCTTTCTTAAAAGCATGCAGAAATTAGGTGCAGTCATAGGACTCGGTTTGTTGTCTTCTGTCAGATAGATAAGGGGAAGGCTTGCACCAGCAGAAATCAAAAGCTTGTACTGTTCACGTCTGTTTTTTATTGTCAATAAGAGTTCGTCTTTCTCTGGCTGGGCTATTTTATTAATACGGCCACCTGTTAAAGTGTCGTTTAATTCTTTTACTACATTTGCGATTACGATACCATCTAATGCCATAATGTCACCTGACTTTCTTTCGTTTTAGTTCTTATTATACATGAATTTTACAAAAATGTGAAATCAAACTTTTGCTTGCTAGTCATGGAAAGGCAAATTTAAGTGCTTTTGTTTTGAAAAGTTTCCAATGCTCTCTCTTTTTTGATTTGTATTTTAAAGAAAAAGTTGATATAATATAAGCTATATGTATGTTGAGGAAGAAGAAGCAGCATGCTAGCTAGATAGTAATTGGAGGTTCCATGTTTAAAAAATTTTATCCAGATAAATGGGTGGATTCTGCTTATGTCATTGACTTTGAAGAATTGTACCAGAGCGGAGTCCGGGGAATTATATTTGATATTGATAACACACTGGTGCCACATGGATTTGATGCAGACAAGCGCTCCATTGAACTGATGGAGAGGTTAAAGAAAACTGGTTTTCAAATCTGCCTCCTTTCTAATAATAAGCAGGAAAGGGTAGAAAGATTTAACAAAGATGTGAATGTACTGTACATTTATGATGCACACAAACCGTCAAGGAAGAATTACCAGAAAGCCATGGAGCTGATGGGCACAGATTTAAAGACAACAGTCTTTATAGGAGATCAGCTTTTTACAGATGTATTTGGTGCAAAAAGGCTTGGGATGCCAAATATTCTTGTAAAACCAATGAATCCCAAAGAAGAAATTCAGATTGTTTTAAAGCGGTATTTAGAAAAAGCAGTGCTGCACTTTTATAAAAGAACCAGTGGGGGATGAGGACATGAAAAAAACAGTTGTTCTTATAGGATTTATGGGATGTGGTAAATCAACAGCAGGAAAAGAACTGGCAAAAGCATTGAAATACCGTTTCCTGGATACAGACAGCTATATTGAAGACCATGCGAAAATGTCAGTTGCAGAGATTTTTGCACAGTACGGAGAACAGTATTTCCGTAATCTGGAAACAGAAACCGTAAAAAAACTGATGGAAATAGCAGAGGAAACCGTTGTTTCGACGGGAGGAGGACTGCCGCTTAGAGAAGAAAATGCTGATATCTTAAAGAAGAACGGCTTTGTCGTATATTTAAGAGTGAAAGGCAGTACAGTGGAAGAACGGTTAAAGGGAGATACTGCAAGACCACTGCTTCAAGGAGACAATGTGTCTGGAAAAATAGCAGATTTATTAGAATACAGAGATCCTATTTATGAATACGGCGCACACATGGTGCTGGATGTGGACGAAAAAACAGTAGAGGAAATTGTGGAGGATATTGCACGTAATTTTAAAATGATGTGTGAGAAGGACCAAGAAAACAATAACAGGGATTAGAGGAAAGGTGTATGGATATAGATAATAAGATTTTAGAAATTATGAGACAATATGCTGTAGAGGGACTGCTTATTTCAGATGGCTGTAATATGAGATACTTAAGTGGATTTACAGGGGCTAATGGTTATTTGTTTTTAACAGAAAACAGGAAAGTAATTTTAACAGATTTTCGTTATACCATACAGGCAGAAAATGAAAGCAGGGAATACGAGGTATTTGAGATTGACAGTTCCTATGAAGAAGCCATTAATCTGCTGATTCAGGAAGAAAATATAGAAACCTTGGCATTTGAAGGACAGAACCTGAGTTATTATGATTATGAAGAGTTAAAAAATAATCTGAATGTAAAACGTCTGGTATCTATGAAAGATGAGGTTTCACAGCTTCGAAGCATAAAAGAGCCTTGGGAACTTGAGAGAATTGCCCAGGCAGAAAAAATAGGTGACTATGCATTTGATAAAATTTTAGGAAAGATAAAACCTGGGATGACAGAACTTGAAGTAGCAGCGTTAATTGAATATTATTTAAAATCAAATGGTGCAGAAAATCTTAGCTTTGATACGATTGTTGCCTCTGGTGTGAATTCTGCTATGCCACATGCTGTTCCAACCAGCAGGAAAATTCAGCAGGGGGATTTTCTGACGATGGATTTTGGCTGTGTATATCAAGGATACTGCTCAGATATGACACGTACAATCGTAGTGGGAAAAGCATCCGTAGAACAGAAAAACATTTACCAGCTGGTTTTGGATGCACAGATGGCAGCATTGGAGTTTATAAAAGCTGGCTATACAGGATGTGAAATAGATAATGTGGCAAGAAAACGCATTTATGAAGCTGGATACGAAGGCTGCTTCGGACATGGACTGGGCCACGGTGTTGGCCTTTATATTCATGAAAATCCAAGGCTTTCTCCAAAAGAACAGAAAATAATACAGTCGAATATGGTAGTTACTGTAGAGCCGGGGATTTATGTAGAAGGTTTTGGCGGGGTCCGTATTGAAGATCTGATCTGTGTAACAGAAGCAGGAGCAGTAAATTATACCAATTCGCCAAAAAATCTGATTGAATTATAGAATCTGTTTGAAAGATAAGATACCTCGTAAAAAAAGGTTGAAAAATCTGTTCGTTTATTATAAACTAAATTAAGAGTGCAAAATAAGAGTAAGTTTTTGCATAGCATGATTCGTTGCAAACAGAGGAATGAGTCAAATATAAGGAGGACTATTTAATATGGTATCAGCAGGCGATTTTAGAAACGGCCTTACGATTGAATATGATAACAACGTTTATCAGATTATTGAATTCCAGCATGTAAAACCAGGTAAAGGTGCTGCTTTCGTTCGTACAAAATTAAAAAACATCAAGAATGGCGGTGTTGTGGAAAAAACTTTCCGTCCAACAGAAAAATGCCCACAGGCTCATATTGAAAAGAAAGATATGCAGTATCTTTACAGCGATGGCGAATTATACAACTTCATGGATGTTGAGACTTTTGACCAGATCGCTTTAAACGAGGATTCTATTGGAGATTCCTTAAAATTTGTAAAAGAAAACGAAATGGTTAAAATGCTTTCCCATAATGGCGAGGTATTTGCTATTGAACCGCCTCTATTTGTAGAGCTGGAAATTACGGATACAGAACCAGGTTTCAAAGGAGATACCGCAACAGGTGCTACAAAACCTGCTACTGTTGAAACAGGTGCTTCCGTATTGGTTCCTTTATTTGTTGAAACAGGTGATAGAATCAGTATTGATACTCGTACAGGCGAATACCTTAAGAGAGTTTAATTTTGATTCAGGCATAATCAGAAAGAACAGTGGCGCAAATCATAAGAATTAAGATATCTTGTGGTTTGCGCCATTTTTTGAACTGTATATTGATATTATGAACTATTATATATAGTTTTGGAAACCTTGACATTTAGTGGTTAAAAAGTTATACTACAATGGAAATCAGATTTGAATGAACAATGGAAGATGAAGGTGGAATTGAATGATTAAACCGTTAAGTAGCGATGCGATAATACATAAATATGTAGTTACGCAAGAGAACAGCAATGGTGAATTAAAAAAGATTACATTTCAAAATGACAAAGATTTTAATTTTGCTTATGACATAATGGATGAGCTGGCAAAAAAATGTCCAGACAAGCTTGCTTTATTACATATTTCTAACACGAAAAAAGAACGGAGGTTTACGTTTAAAGAAATAGCTGCCTATTCATCTAAAACGGCGAATTATTTTAAAAGCCTCGGGATACGAAAAGGTGATAAAGTCATGCTTGTTCTGAAGCGTCATTACCAGTTCTGGTTTTGCATGCTTGCACTGCATAAGATAGGTGCAGTTGCAATCCCGGCATCCAGCCTCTTGGTAGAACAGGATTATGAATACCGTTTCCAGGCAGCTGATGTACATTATGTAGTGGCATCTGACAGTGGAAAAATAGCGGAATATATTGAAAAAGCAGACCGGACAGTAGGTATGTTAAAAGAAAAGATAATTGTTGGAGCTTCTAGAGAGGGCTGGCGTAATTTCAATGAAGAAATGGAACAGTTTTCGGATAAGTTTGAAAGACCGGTTTCCCAAGAAGAAAAAATGTCTGGAGAGGATATCGCCCTTATGATATTTACGTCCGGGACAAGCATTCATGCTAAACTGGCGGCACATAATTTCCGCTATCCGCTAGGGCATTTTGTAACAGCAAGATACTGGAACCAGGTGGATCCGGATGGCCTGCATTTAACGATTTCTGATACAGGCTGGGCAAAAGCCATGTGGGGAAAAATATATGGACAATGGCTTTGTGAAGCAGGGATTTTCGTGTATGATTTTGATGCTTTTAGTGCAAAGGATATTCTGCATATGGTGGAGAAATATAAAATCACTACATTTTGTGCACCGCCGACCATGTATCGGGTGCTGATTCGTATGAATCTGAAAGATTATGATTTATCTTCATTACAGCATGTAACTACGGCTGGAGAAGCATTGAATGCAGAAGTATTTTATAAATTTTATGAGGCAACAGGGCATATGATTTATGAAGGCTATGGCCAGACGGAAACTACGATGGTTTTAGGTGCCATTCAGGGAATGGAACCCAAACCGGGCGCTATGGGAAAACCTAACCCATTGTATGATGTTGCTGTCATGGATAAAGAGGGAAATCTTTGTCCAGTTGGGGAAGCGGGAGAAATTGTGATTCGTACTGCGGATGGTGCTCCAAACGGTTTGTTTACTGGTTATTATAATGAGGAAGAAAAAACGGCACAGCAGTGGCATGATGGCTATTATCATACAGGAGATCAGGCGAGATGGGACGAAGACGGTTATTTGTGGTACGAGGGCAGGATTGATGACTTAATCAAAGCCTCAGGATATCGTGTAGGACCATTTGAAATTGAAAGTGAATTAATGAAACTTCCTTATGTATTAGAATGTGCAGTTACCTCCGTTCCGGATAAAACAAGAGGCCAGGCGATTAAAGCCTCCATTGTTTTGACAAAAGGAGTACTTGCAACAGAACTGCTTAAGAAAGAAATCTTTGGATACATAAATGAAAATCTGGCTAGTTATAAAAGACCTAGAATCGTAGAATTCGTAAAGGATTTGCCTAAAACGACTAGTGGAAAAATCAAACGGGTGGAAATCCGCCGGCAGGACTGGATGGCTAATTAGGAAGGAAAAAAAAATAAGGCGTTGGCTTTTGGTTACAGAAAGCCAGCGCCTTTTGAAATCTAAATAAATAGTAACCTGTCTGTTTTATTCTGAAAAGTATCGTTTCTTAATGTGATCTACGGGCATTGGATGTCCTGTCCATAATTCAAATGCAGCAGCCCCCTGATATAAAAGCATGTATAAACCGTTAAAGGTCTGGGAACCTCGTTCTTTTGCCAGTCTCATAAGTTTCGTTTCTCTAGGATTGTAAATTAAATCTGATACAATCAGATCATTACGGAAGACATCAAGATTCTTTATTAGGCATCCGTCCTCATTAGGGTGCATTCCCACACTAGTTCCATTGGTTAAGATGGCACTTTCCTGGATGCTGTCAGAAAGCTGTTTTTCATCTTCTAAGTCATAAAGAGATACGTGGCAGCCAGTTTCCTGGTTTAAACGGTCAATGAGTTTCTGGGCTTTGTTAAAATTCTCTCCACGTCTATTAAACACATCAATTTCCTTTACGCCATCAAGTGCTGCCTGGACTAAAACAGAAGAAGAAGCACCACCTGCACCCAGCAAGGTCATTTTTTTGCCGATAATAGAATGTCCGGCATCTTCAACAGCCTTCATGTAACCAATACCATCTGTAGTGTGTCCTGTTAAAATGCCATTGTCATTTACCACTGTATTTACGGAATGGCTTAATTTGGCAGCAGGGGACAGATGATCTACATACTCACAGACAAGGTTTTTATGAGGCATCGTCAGATTGCAGCCTCTTGCCTGCATGTGTTTTAAGGTTTCTATTGTAGTTTTTAAATGGTCTAAGGAAATGTCAAAGGCTAAATACACATAATCCAGCCCAAGCATGCGAAAACTTTCGTTGTGCATCTGTGGGGAAATGCTGTGGGATACAGGACTTCCAAGCAGAGCAGTAAGTACGGTGTGACCAGTAATTTCTTTTTTCATAAGGATTCTCCAATCAGGTATTTGTTATGTATCTGTATTTTCTTTTTACCATCATATTATAGAAAGAATATAATTTCAAGTTATATTATTCTGAATATTACATATATTTTAGAAAGGTTAAGAAGGGAGACGAGCATGGAAAAGAAAGATGAGATTCTAAAAGTATTATCACTGAATTTAAGAAAAATCATGGATGAAAGCAATATAGATTTTTCCTATTTACAGGAAATACGGTTACGTGTCAATAAACCTTTGATTGTAATATACAAAAACAAAGAATATTTTATCAGCAAGCAGCAAGGATTTGGCTCTACTAGGGAAGAAGCCTATATTGTGAGTCAGAATGAATTAAGAGAAACGATGGAGTACATAAGCAATTATTCCTTATATGCTTTTGAAGATGAAATCAGGCAAGGATTTATTACCATACAAGGGGGACATAGAGTTGGGGTAGCAGGGAAAGCTATAACAGACGGTGATAGAGTGAAAAATCTAAAACATATTTCTTTTGTAAACATTCGCTTGTCGCATCAGGTAAAAGGATGTGCTACTCCGATTCTTCCTTACATTATAGAAGATGGAAAGGTATGCCATACCTTGATCATTTCACCTCCTGGAGGAGGAAAGACAACACTTCTTCGTGATGCAATCCGTCAGTTATCGAATGGAAATTCAAAGATACCTGGACTGGCAATTGGTGTGGTAGATGAGCGTTCTGAGATTGGAGCCTGTTATATGGGAGTGCCACAAAATGATTTAGGAATGCGTACAGATATTCTTGACTGCTGTCCAAAAGCAGTTGGCATGATGATGCTAATACGATCCATGTCACCAGAAGTAATTGCAGTAGACGAAATAGGGGTTAAGGAAGATATGCAGGCCTTAGAATATGTCATAAACTGTGGCTGTAAAATGCTTGCAACAGTTCATGGAAATTCTGTTGATGATATTTTAGCAAAACCATTAATAGGCAGGTTGGTGAAAGAAAAAATATTTGAACGGTTTGTGGTTTTAAATGCGAAAAAAAGCATTGGGTTTATTGAGTCTGTTTGTGACAGCCGTGGAACAGTATTGTTCCGGGGGGCAAACAGCTTAGAAAGGAGAACAGAATGCTGTTAAAAATATTGGGAGCAATTCTTACGATAGTATCATGCTCTGCATTAGGGTTTTATTTTAGCAATGAAATGAATGTAAGGGTAAAACAGCTTCGAGAACTGAAAAAATACGTTACTATATTGCGAGGAGATATCCGTTATGGAGGAACGCCTCTTCCAGAAGCGATCAGTAATCTGGCAAGCAGAAGCCCTGGGGCTTTTCATGCTTTTTTGCACCATGTATCCGAGCAGCTTTATCAAAGCAAAGGCGGGACATTTTCAGAAATATGGGGGAAAAGCGTCTGGAGTGATTTAAAGGATACCAGTCTAACAGGAAATGATAAAGAGGGCCTTATAAGGTTTGGGGATACTTTAGGATATATGGACAGGGAAATGCAGGTTAATACCATTGATTTGTACTTGAATCAGCTTCAGGAGGAGATTAATGACCAGGCAAGTGTTGCAAAAGAAAGAACAAAACTGTATAACGTATTAGGAATTATGGCGGGAATCTTTATTACCATCGTGATGATCTGAAATGAAAGAGAGAAAATGAGAAAGAAAGGTTTGAACCATTTATGTCAATCACAATTATTTTCAAAATAGCAGCAGTTGGAATATTAGTATCGGTGCTTTGCCAGCTTCTAAAGCAATATGGAAGAGATGAGCAGGCATCCCTTGCAGGCCTGGCAGGATTACTGCTTGTACTATGGTGGATTGTGCCTTATATTGCACAGCTTTTCCGGACCATAGAAAATTTATTTCAAATATAGCAGGTGATACAATGGTTAAAATAGCACTGCTTGGGCTTATTGCGGCAATAGCTGCAGTACAGTTTAAGGGGAGAAGGCCAGAATATGGCCTATACATAAGCATAAGTGCCTGTTTGATCATATTTGCGATGGGAGTAACCAAAATAAAGAGCATAATGGCGATCGTGGATAAATTAGAAGGATATATTTCAATAAGCCCAACTTTTATCGCCATTCTGCTGAAAATGATTGGAATTACTTATATAGCAGAATTTTCTGCCTCCCTATGTAAAGATGCAGGTCATGATGCACTTTCTAATCAAATATCAATTGTAGGAAAACTAACGATTTTATCCATGAGCATGCCAATTATCTTATCGCTTCTGGATACCATTAGTGATTTTCTGGCATAATCATCTGCTTAATCTGCAAGGAGAAGTTATGAGAAGAAAACTGCGTATACTTATTTATAGCTGCTTCTTTTTCTGGATTATTCTAGGACAAGGAGAGAGGATTGCCGCAACGGCAAAAGACATGCCGGAAAGTCCTGATATTGTTTTGGAGTTTCAGGACAGTCTGGATTATGGTGAGATCCAGAAAGCAATCGATGACATTCAGATAGGGAATCTGGATGGGACAGACTTTAATTTCAAAGATTATGTGCAAGGTTTTATAAAAGGAGAAAAGCATTTTAATGTAAAAACGATTCTTGAAGATACAGGCAATGTTTTTCTGGGACAGTTAAGAAAAGAAAGAGGCTCAATTGTACAATTAGTAGGGATTGCCATCGTTGCAGCGATATTCACCAGTTTTACCAATGTATTTAAAGACAGCCAGATTGCGGAAACAGGTTTTTATGTAACTTATCTATTGCTGTTTACGCTGCTGACTGCTACATTTTATAAAATATCTGCAATCGCAGGAACTGCCCTTGATAATCTGAAAGACTTTATGATGTCCCTGCTTCCTACATATGCCATGGGAATTGCTTTTGCAACAGGCAGCAAAACATCTATGTTTTTTTACGAAACCACACTGGGAGTCATTACAATCGTAGATTTTCTGCTGATTCATATTATTCTGCCAATGATAAATGTTTATTTTGTATTGCTGTTAGCCAATAACATTACCAAGCAGGATATGTTATCGAAAATGTCGGAGTTTCTTGAAAAGATCATATCCTGGGCATTGAAAACTGTTCTGGCAGCGGTAATTGGAATTAGTGTGATACAGAATCTGATTATTCCTGTTACCGATCAAGTAAAAAAATCTGTTCTGTTAAAGACTGCACAGGCACTTCCAGGCGTAGGCAATACCATGCGTGTGGCGACGGAAAGCATTTTACAGGCAAGTCTGTTAATAAAAAATGCAATAGGGGCTGCGGGACTGATTGTAATAATCGTCATCTGTCTAGTACCAGTTATTAAGCTGGCAATATATCAGCTCATTTATTCTTTTGGTGCTGCTATTGTACAGCCTATCTCAGATAAGCGTATTCTAAACTGTATCAATGCGGCTGCCAAAAGTGCTAAGCTTTTAATGTCTGTAGTGATGGTGGCAGCAGTATTGTTTTTGTTTACCATAGTCATTGTGACTTCAACGTCCAGTCTGACATAAAGGGGGGAGATATATGGGAGTATTAAAAGAATTAGTACGCAATGTGCTTGCTTATTATCTGGTTTTATCTGTTCTTATGTCTATGCTCGGAAAAAGCAGCTATAAAAAATATATAGAAATGTTTAGTGGCCTAGTAATGATCCTGATTGTATTAAATCCGCTGATAAAACTGTCTGGAGCTCAGGCACAGCTGGATTTAAATTTACAGAAAAACCAGTTATATGAGGTTAGCCAGGCAGAATCAGAGGATATTATGGCAGCAGAACTTAAACAAAGTGATGCAGTGCTTAGACAGTATCAGGATACCATTGCCGCTCAGGTCTGTTCCGTAATGGAAAACTATGATTATAATGCAACAGAGGTAAAAGTAACCATTGATGATTCCATAGAGAGCGATTCCTTTGGACAGGTTCAAAATATTGAAGTTCTGTGCAAAAAGGGGGCAGAAGAAGAATCAGCGCAAGCAAGTGCTATTGAGAAAGTAGAGATTCCAGAAATTAAGATAGGAACAAAAGAAAATATAGAAAAAAAGGTTACGGATACATTGGAAACAAAAGAAGCAATAGTGGATATTGCCAATATGTATGGAATGGATGCTTCTAAGATTAAAATTCAAGTAGAGGAGGATGTGGAAAATGAAAGAAGATAAAGGTTTCAAGAAACCATTTTCCATTAAAGAAATAGGATTGCCAAAGATTATTACGGCAATCACAGCTGGAATTGCCCTGATTCTGTTATCGGCTCCGGGACTGCTTCATATTGGAGACAGTTCTGGAAAACAGCATGGAATAAAATCCAATACGATTGGAGATGTTTCGGTTTCCAATGTAGATTCTGCAGATGCATTTACTAAGAATATGGAGAGAAGACTGGAAAATACTCTACGGAAAGTAAAAGGGATCGGGGAGGTACAAGTTATGATTACGCTGAAATCTTCAAAAGAACAAGTTGCCTTAAAAGACAATACCAGCCAGCAGACATCCAATTCGCAGACAGATGCGAAAGGGGGTACACGAACGGAGTCTGATACCAGTAAATCAGAAGAAACGGTAATGTCCCAGTCTGGCCAGGGAGAAACTTCGCCCTATGTAATCAAGGAATTAGAGCCAGAAGTAGAGGGGGTATTAGTGATTGCAAGAGGAGGTGATAATGCGAAAATAATTAATGAAATAAACGGTGCGGTACAGGTATTATTTCATGTACCAGCACATAAAATTAAAGTGATGAAGATGATATAAGTGCTGTCCGACAGGATAAAGCACAAGAATGGAGGTATTGTGAAAAAGATATTAAAAAACAATCAAGTAATCATCACAGCACTGGTTCTCATGATAATGGTAGCTGGCTACTTAAAATTATCTCAGGGCAACAGCAAAAACTTTTTAAGTTTACACAAAGATGCACAGACAGTGGCAGACCAGTCGACAGGCGTGAATGACGATGGGCAGGTACTTGATAACCAGCTGTATTTAGACATGGATGGAGCCAAAGACGCTGCTAGTACCAAGGTAACCGCAGATCCATTAGTAACAAGTGATCCTGCTTCGAAAAGCACCATGACCGATGATGCTGTAAAAGATGAATTTGCAGATATTTCTGCAGAGGATATTGCCAATGATTCTGCTTCGAAAGCTGATGCAGCAGTAGATGTAGCAAAAGAAGATGGCACAGCAGGCGATGCAGTTTTAGTAAGCAATACCATTCATGCTGATTTTTTTAGTTCTGCTAAAATAACAAGAGAGCAGACAAGAGCGAAAAATAAAGAAACATTAATGGATGTAGTAAATAACGCTAACGTGACAGAGTCCCAGAAACAGTCTGCAATCAGCAGTATTATCAAAATGACAGACTTAGCAGAAAAAGAAAGTGCTGCTGAAATCCTGTTAGAAGCAAAAGGATTTAAAGATGTTGTAATCAGCTGTGTAGATGATGGTGCAGATGTTTTAATCAATGCAGAGAATCTGACGGAGCAGCAGATGGCTCAGATTGAAGATATTGTAAAGAGAAAAACTGGTATTTGTGCAGATAAAATTGTGATTACACCAGTGGGAGTTGTGGAAAAATAGGATACATAATTTTTTATTTGCAAAAAACGGATCTTTTGTTATAATGATTCAAGAGGATTCTTCTGAATGAAGTAAAAGATACTTTTAGGAGGTAGTCAAATTGGTGAAAGAACCAGATAATCAAGGAAACTATAAGAAACTTAATGATGGCAGCATTGGCTCTGTTCATATTGCCGATGAAGTGGTTGCTATTATCGCAGGACTGGCTGCTACAGAAGCAGAAGGGGTAGAAGCAATGGCTGGCAATATTACCAATGAGCTTGTCAGCAAACTTGGAATGAAGAATTTATCCAAGGGAGTTAAAGTAGAAGTTACAGCACAAAACGTTGCAGTAGATATGGCTTTGACAATGAAATATGGCTATAGTATTCCTGAAACATCCAGAACCGTACAGGAAAAGGTAAAGGCTGCAATCGAGAATATGACAGGACTAAATGTTACAGAAGTAAATGTTAGGATTGCAGGAGTAAATATTAATCAAGAATCATAATTTTGATCTTTCTATATTCAGATAAATAGAATATAATAGAAACAACCCTTGAATGTAATGTTTGAGGGTTGTTTATGCGTGTTTCGGCTATACTATTAAAAAGAGAAAACTAAGATTGATTTCAGGAGGAACGTTCATGAGTAGACGGGAGATTAGAGAGCATTTATTTCGTATGCTGTTTCATAAGGAGTTTTATAAAGAAGAGGAATTGGACGAGCAGATTGGGCTGTATTTTGACAACTTAGAAAAGACTCCGGCTAAGGAACAGATTTCCGAAGTGACAGACCGTTTTCGTGCAGTTTTAGAAAAAATACCGGAGATTGATGAAATGGTGGATTCAGTCTCAAAAGGATGGAGACTGAACCGTATGGGTAAAGTAGATTTGACTATTTTACGTATTGCGATTTATGAAATGAAATATGACGATGAAATTCCTGTTGGAGTTGCAATCAATGAAGCAGTTGAATTGGCGAAGAAATATGGGGAAGACCATTCCCGCAGTTTTGTAAATGGTATTTTAGCAAAACTGGCAGACAAGGAATAAGTTCCAAGAATAAAACAGTAAGCTTAATAAACAGCAGATGGTGAGTGGATTACATGGAAAAACGAAATGCGTATACCGTTTCAAAAATAAATCAATATATAAAAAACATGTTTCTGTCCGATTATGCCCTTAACAGAATATATGTAAAGGGGGAAGTATCCAATCTTAAGTACCACACTTCAGGACACATTTACTTTACCTTGAAGGATGAAAAAAGCCAGATGGCATGTGTCATGTTTGCTGGCCAGCGTTCCGGACTTCGTTTCCGTATGACAGAAGGGCAGAACATAATTGTATTTGGCAATATCAGCGTGTATGAGCGGGATGGAAAATACCAGCTGTATGCCAGTGAAATTATACTGGATGGATTAGGTTCCCTATATGAGAAGTTTGAACAGCTAAAGAAAAGCCTGGAGCAGGAAGGTTTATTTTCCAAGGAACATAAAAAGCCGATTCCGTTCTATGCAAAAAAAATTGGTATTGTTACAGCAAGCACAGGAGCTGCCATTCAGGATATTGTGAACATAGCAGCGAGACGTAATCCATATGCAGAACTGATTCTTTATCCTGCCAAAGTGCAGGGAGAAGGAGCAGCCCAGACCATTGTAGAAGGAATTAAAACATTAGATGCACTGAAACTGGACGTGCTTATCGTAGGAAGAGGCGGGGGTTCCATAGAAGATTTATGGGCCTTTAATGAGGAAAGCGTGGCACGGGCACTGTTTCAGTGCAAAACCCCGGTAATATCAGCGGTAGGCCATGAAACGGACACAACCATTGCCGACTTTGCTGCTGACCTGCGGGCACCTACTCCGTCAGCAGGAGCAGAACTTGCAGTATGCAATATTCAGGAAGTATTTGCTGTTCTTGAAGATTACGAAACCAATCTGTTTCGTCTTATGGAAAGAAAGATTCAAGAAAAGCGTTATCAGCTGGATAACTGCCGATTAAGGCTGGCACACCAGAGTCCGGCATTTCAGATCCAGCAGCACAGGCAGTATGCAAGTGATCTGGAAGAAAAGTTAAATGACAGAATGAAACAGGTTTTAGAGAAGAAGAAACATCAGCTTGCATTATATATAGAGAAAATGAAAGGGTTATCACCACTTGAAAAGCTAAGCAAAGGATATTCTTTTGTGACAGATGGACAGGGAAATGCGGTGAAGACTGTTAAAACCATAAAACAGGGTGATGCTGTTACAATTGCCGTTACAGATGGGAAAATACAGGCGGTGGCAGTTGCAGTAACCCAAGAAAAAAGATAGCATGTAATGACATTTGGGAGGCTTATATGGCAAAAGCAGAAAAGAGTCTGGAGGATTCTTTTGAAGAACTGAATACCATTATTACACGTTTAGAACAAGATGACTTAAGCCTGGAGGATTCTTTCGGGCTGTACAATGAAGGTATGAAACTTCTGAAAAAATGCAACGACTCTATTGATAAGGTAGAAAAAAAATTAACAGTATTATCAGAAAGGGATTCGTAATCGTGGATTTTCAAGTACAGATGGAAAAAGATTTAGAGATGGTCGAACAGGCATTAAAAGCCTATTTGCCAAAAGAAGAAGGTCAGCAGAAAGTGATTATGGAAGCTGCCAATTATAGTGTAAATGCAGGTGGGAAACGCCTTAGGCCTATTTTTATCTTAGAAACATATCGATTATTTGGGGGCGAAGATTTTTCGTATGTTATGCCGTTTATGGCGGCAATGGAAATGATACACACTTATTCGCTGGTTCATGATGATTTACCAGCCATGGATGATGATGATTACCGCAGAGGTAGAAAAACAACCCATGTGGTGTTTGGAGAAGCAATTGGCGTATTGGCTGGTGATGCTCTTTTGAACTATGCATTTGAGACAGCACTAAAATTTCATGATCTTGTAGATGAGAAACTGGCTAAAGGCAGGATTGATGAAAAAGAAGCTTACAGGCAAACCAGAATGGGCAATCGTGCATTGCAGATTTTAGCCAGTAAAGCGGGGATTTATGGTATGATTGGTGGCCAGGTGGTAGATGTGGAAAATACAGACAAGCCATTGTCAAAAGAACAGCTTGATTTTATATATCGGTTAAAAACAAGTGCTTTGATTGAAGCATCTATGATGATTGGAGCCTGCATGGCAGGGGCCGACAATGATAGCATAAGCAGCGTTGAAAAAATTGCCAGAAATATAGGGATGGCATTTCAGATACAAGATGATATTTTAGATGTGACAAGTACGGAAGAAGTGCTGGGAAAATCCGTTCTAAGTGATGAAAAAAATCATAAAACCACATATGTAACGTTAAAAGGACTGGAACAGTCCCGGCAGGCAGTAAAGGATTTATCTGTCGAAGCCGTTCGCATTTTACACACTCTTCCAATAGAAAGTGCTTTTATTGAGAACTTAATAAACATGCTAGTTCACCGCATGAATTGACCAGATGAGGTGGAAATTTGTCTAAAATATTAACAGAAAAGATTAAGAAAGCAAACGATATAAAGGATATAGATCCTAGTGAATATAAACAGCTTGCACAGGAGATAAGATGTTTTCTAATGGATAAAATCAGTAAAACAGGAGGGCATCTGGCTTCTAATTTAGGTGCAGTAGAATTAACAATGGCATTACATTTATTTCTTGATTTTCCAGAAGATAAACTGGTATGGGATGTGGGGCATCAGTCTTACACCCATAAGATTCTGACTGGAAGGCAGGAAGGATTTGACTCATTAAGAAAATACAAAGGGCTTTCTGGATTTCCAAAGCGAAAAGAAAGCGATTGTGATGCTTGTGATACGGGACATAGTTCCACTTCCATATCAATAGCACTTGGTATGGCAGTAGCCCGTGATATTGAACAGAAAAATAATAAAGTAGCAGCAGTTATCGGAGATGGGGCTTTATCTGGCGGCATGGCTTATGAAGCACTTAATAATGCGGCCAGGCTAAAATCGAACCTGATGATTGTACTGAACGATAATAATATGTCCATTTCAGAAAATGTAGGTGGCATGGCTTTGTATCTGGGAAAAATCAGAACAAACCGAAAATACCAGGAATTAAAGGATGACGTCTATTATGCTTTGGCAAAAACCCCAGCGGGAGAGAGGATCGCGGATAAAATCAAGCGTTCTAAAGATTCTATTAAACGCCTTATGATTCCAGGCATGTTATTTGAAGATATGGGACTGACTTATATCGGGCCTATTGATGGCCATAACATTGCCCATATGATGAAAGCCTTTAAGACGGCATCTAAGGTTGACGGTGCATGTATTGTTCATGTTATAACCAAAAAGGGAAAAGGATATATAAAGGCAGAAGAAAATCCATCCAGATTTCATGGGGTTGATCCGTTTTATGTAAAAAGTGGAGAGAACAAATTACAAGAGAGGGCAGAAACTTATACAGATGTGTATGCGGATACTATGCTGGAATTGGCGAAGAAGAGAGAAAATATCGTTGCTATTACAGCAGCTATGCCATCAGGAACAGGACTTGCCAGATTTCAGAAGGCGTATCCAGAACGCTGTTTTGATGTAGGAATCGCTGAAGAACATGCAGTATCTTTTGCTACTGGGCTTGCTTTGCAAGGATGTAAACCATTTGTGGCCATTTATTCTTCCTTTTTACAGAGGGCGTATGACCAGATTCTGCACGACACCTGTATTAATAAAGCACCAGTGGTATTTGCCATTGACCGTGCGGGTTTAGTAGGGAAAGACGGAGAAACCCATCAGGGTGTGTTTGATTTGTCCTTTTTGTCTGCTATCCCCAATATGACAGTTATTGCACCAAAGAACAAGAAGGAATTTAAAGAGATGCTAGAGTACTGTGCCGATTTTGGCGGTCCTATTGCCATCCGTTATCCAAGAGGAAACGTGTACGATGGTTTAAATGAATATCAGGATACGCTAAAGTATGGAAAAAGTGAATGGATTTATAAGGAACAGGAGATTGTGCTGGTGGCAGTAGGAAACATGGTAAAAACGGCAGTACAGGTACGAGGGAGGCTGAAACTCCAAGGGTATCAGGTCTCTCTGGTAAATGCAAGATTTGTAAAGCCCATTGATACAGAAATGATGGATTCCATTACAGTTAATCATAAAATCATTGTTTGTATGGAAGACAATGTAAAACGGGGCGGGTATGGCGAACATGTTGCGTCTTATCTGAAAGAGTCAGGGAAAAATGCGATAAAAATGTTAAATATCAGTGTTCCAGACAAATTCGTTGAACATGGTGACGTAGATGAGCTTTATAAAGAAATTGGAATGGATGCAGATTCCATTGTGGAAAGGATTTTAGAGAGTTTATGAAAGAACGTTTAGATATATTGCTAGTAAGACATGGCCTGGCTCAGTCCAGGGAAAAGGCAAAGGCAATTATTATGTCGGGAAACGTATTTGTCAATGGACAGCGAGAAGACAAAGCAGGTATGACATTTGATGATAAAGCACAAATTGAAGTTAAAGGTGCGGTTATGAAATATGTCAGCCGTGGTGGTTACAAATTAGAGAAAGCTATGGAACAGTGGGATTTCACATTAGAAGACAAGGTTTGTATAGATGTGGGATCTTCTACTGGCGGTTTTACGGACTGCATGCTTCAGAATGGTGCAAGAAAAGTGTTTGCTATTGATGTGGGTACCAATCAGCTTGCCTGGAAGCTTCGCCAGGATGAAAGAGTTGTCAGTATGGAGAAAACCAATATCCGTTATGTTACGCCAGAAGATATTGGAGAACTGGCATCTTTTGTGTCTATTGATGTAGCTTTTATTTCTTTAACAAAGGTACTTCTTCCTGTGAAAAATCTGCTGGCAGAAGACGGCGAAACAGTCTGCCTGATTAAGCCCCAGTTTGAAGCCGGAAGAGAGAAAGTTGGAAAAAAAGGCGTTGTACGTGATGAAAAAGTTCATATGGAAGTTATCAGATCAGTCATTGATTATGCAAGAAGCATAGGATTTGTTCCATGTGAATTAGATTACTCGCCAATTAAAGGGCCAGAGGGAAATATAGAGTATTTACTGCATTTAAAATTATCTGGAGAAGAAAACAGCGACTGGGACACAGAAATCAGGGAACTTGTGAAAAAGTCTCACAGCCAGTTGGCAAATGGATAAATAATAAAGGTAGGAGAAGGTTATGGAACGCTTTTGCATCATTGTAAACAGTGAAAAAGATAGTAATCATCATACAGCACAGGCAATTATAGACTATATTGAAAGTCGTGGGAAAACCTGTTTTTTGACCTCACACACAAGCAGTGAGAGATGTGACAGTTTTACGAAAGCAGAAGAAATACCAGAAGATACGGAGTGTGCCATTGTATTGGGGGGAGATGGCACGATACTTCATGCGGCAAAGGATCTGCTTCATCTGGATATTCCGATTTTAGGAGTAAATATGGGAACGGTTGGCTATCTGGCAGAAATAGAACCTCATAACATCCGGTTTGCACTGGAAAAGGTATTTCAGAATGAATGTACTCTGGAGAAACGGATTATGCTATACGGTTCGATTACTTCAAGTGGCAAGATGGGGAAAAGAGATCATGCATTAAATGATATTGTCATTTCCAGAGGAGGACAATGCCGTGTTGTTGTGATGCATTTATATATCAATGATTTGCTGATCGATACATATGTTGCAGATGGACTTATTGTATCAACTCCTACTGGATCTACCGGTTATAACCTGTCGGCTGGTGGACCAGTTATGAAACCAGGAATCAATGCATTGGCTGTTACGCCAATATGCCCGCATTCCCTAAATCAAAGCAGTTTTGTAATCTCTTCGGAGGACCGGATTCGGTTGGAAATCGGGCAAAGAAGGGAATCCATGCAGGATGAAGTTCTTGTTTACTTTGATGGATGTGAAGCGGAAAAGTTAAAATCTGGTGATGTAATCGAGATTAAAAAGGCACAAGAATGTACGAAAATGATTAAAATCGTGGAAAACAGCTATTTTGATATATTGAAGAATAAACTTGGAACAGAAAGGATGTGAATAAATGAAAGTTGGAAGACAGACCAAAATCATTGAATTAATTAATAAATTTGACATAGAAACTCAGGAAGAGTTAGCAGACCGTTTAAATGCTGCCGGGTACAATGTAACACAGGCAACGATTTCACGTGATATCCGTGAGCTGAAATTAACGAAAGTTTCAGTGGAAGGCAACCGCCAGAAGTATATTATCCTGCAGAATCAGGAGTCCGGCTTATATGAGAAATATGTCCGTGTCTTATCGGACGGGCTTGTCTCTATGGATTCTGCACAGAATATTCTTGTGATAAAAACCGTTGCCGGTATGGCTATGGCAGTTGCCGCAGCGTTAGACAGTTTAAGCATTAATGGAATTGTTGGTTCTATTGCAGGGGACGATACGGTTATGTGTGCCATACGACATGAAGAAGATGTGGTGTATGTGATGGATAAGATTAATAAACTGATTAATGGAAAGTAAGCAGGCAGTATGGAGAAGGCCGCCGTTTTATTGAAAACAAGCGGTCTTTTTTAGGGCACAGGATGCACACAGATGGGTAAGGAAGATAGTCGCTAAAAGACAGCGACAGCTAAAAAACAGCGACAGCTAAAAAACAGCGACAGCTAAAAGACAGCGACACCCATCTGGCACGGCAAAGTCTGAGTTCCTTCGAGTACATTCCAGTCGCGAGAGTATGAGGAACTCAGACTTTGTTCTTCTTATCATATAATATATAGCTTCTTTAAAGTGTTGTGGTCAAGCATTTTTGTAACACCACACCCTAAATCATCTCACTTACTATATCTAGCTTCAAATGGTGTCTTGTAACCATTGTATGAATGAGGTCTTACATGGTTGTACCATGTGTATGCATACTCTTCAATTGCTACGTTTAGTTCCTCGTCTGTTTTATATTCATGCTGATAAATCAGTTCATTTTTCAATGTATTGTAATAACGCTCCATTGGTGCATTGTCATAAGGATAGCCTGCCTTGCTCATACTCTGAGTCACTCCTACAGATTCACAATAGCTTGTAAATGCATGAGATGTATATTGAGATCCTTGATCGCTATGAAGAATCAGTTCCCCTTTTATTTTAGGCTGTGACGGGAGAGCTTTCTTCAAAGTTCTTATTGCAAGGTCACTTGTGATCTCTTTGTCTGTAATACTGGAAATGATACTTCGGTCATGCAAATCCAAAATGGCACAGTTATAGCGTACGCTTCCGTCTTTTAAAAACAAATATGTAAAATCGGTACACCAGCGCTGGTTTGCATCCGGTGCAGAAAAATCCTGCCTGATAAGATTAGGAAATACCTTATGTGGGTTGTGTTTCTGATATCCTGGCTTTTTTCTTCGGAC